>CAZCTH010000039.1:0-39781 GCA_964501435.1 uncultured Spirochaetales bacterium
TCAAGGTGCTCTTCCGACACGTCGGCGACCACACGGTCATCATCTCGTAGTCGGAACCCTCACGCGCGCATGCCGCCCAACAAGCGACTGTGTCGTCAAGTCATCTGATTGACCCCACATCGTGCGGTTCCTGACCATCGCGTTGAGGATGATCAGCAGCTTGTGAGCGAGGGCGGTGAGGGCGAGCTTCTTCGGCTTCCCGGCGGCGATCAGGCGGGCGTAGAACGCCTTCAGCACCGGGTTGAAGCGACTGCCGGTGAGCGCGGCCATGTAGAGGATCCCGCGGATCGAGGCGCGCCCGCCGCGTACTTGGCGCTTGCTCCGCAGTGATCCGCTGTCGCGATTGAAGGGTGCAACGCCGACCAGGGCCGAGAGTGTTCGTTTGCCAAGGCGACCGAGCTCGGGAAGGTCGGTCATCAGGGTCTTGGCGACCACGACGCCGACGCCGGGCACGCTCTCGAGGATTCGGACCTGTGCGCTGCGTTCGGGGTCGGCAGCGATCCATGCGTCGAGCAGGGCGTCGGTGGCCTTCACCTCGCGTTCGAGCCAACGGATGTGGGCCTCGATGCGACGCGCGAGGGCGCGGACGGGCGCCGCGAGTCGATTCTTCTCCATTACGATCATCGAGAAGAGTTGGCGTCGTCGCGCCATGAGATCCGCCATCGCCTGTTCCTCGTCGGAGCGCATGGCGCGCGGCCGGGGTTTGAGCGTGGCGCCGTACCGCGCGAGCACTGCCGCGTCGATGGTGTCGGTCTTCGCGAGGATGCCCAACGCCCTTGCGAAATGGCGCACCGGCCGCGGGTTCACGACGACGACGGGCAGCGCGGCATCGGCGAGAGCGCGAGCGGCGGCGCGCTCGTAGCCGCCCGTGGACTCGATGACGATCCGCTCGGGAGCAAGTTCACGAAGCACCCCGACCAAGGCAGCGATGCCGGTCGCAGTGTTGGCGACCTGGCTCTGATGGGTGCGGTCGTGCGAGGCGTAGTCGAGCTGGTGCTTCGAGACGTCGATTCCGATCGAGAGGCCTTGTGATTCCATGGTAGATTGGTCCTTGCCGCGGGGACTCGTTCTTACGACGTGCGGGCTCGAGGCCCAATCGACTGTTCGAGCTTCCGGGGCGCTGTGGAGAGCGGCGGCCTTGGCTTGTTAGCGGCCTGGGTCGACGGCCATCGGCTGATCGGCCTACCGCCCTCCGGGTTCGGAACGGCCGGCGGGAGTGGCTGCTCCCGTCGGCCCCTAATCCCTGATGAGAGCACATAAGGCGCTGCACCTGACGGCCGCGGTCGGAGGCGTGCGGCGGCTTCGAGCGGCGTCCGGCTGGGCGTTGGCCTTGACGCAGCCGGCCGCCGTCGTGGCATCATGCTTCGCGCGCGGCCGCAGCTGAGCGCCAAACCGTTGTGCGGCCGGAGCGGAGACAGAAGTGGCGACTCACGTGCTGTTTGACTTCTTCGGCACGCTCGTCGAGTACTCGCCCAGTCGGACAGAGCAAGGCTACGAGGGCTCGTTCAAGCTGCTCCGTGATGCAGGTGTCCGGCTCGGCTACGAAGGCTTTCTCAAGCTCTGGTCCGAGGTTTCCTCGGAGTTTGATCGAGCGGCCGAGAGCACCTCGCGCGAGTTCTCGATGGTAGAGCTGGCTGAAGCCTTCCTCGGAAGAGCGCTTGGCGAGGTTCCTCCGGGCCTGGCCATGCGCCTGGTGGAGTCGTATCTCGCGGAATGGAACACGGGCGTTCGCTACCCCGCCCAAGTGCGCGACCTCTTGGTCGGTCTATCGCAGCGGTTCACCCTTGGCGTCGTGACCAATACACACCATCCCCGGCTCGTCCCTGACCATCTCGAGAAGATGCGGGTCGCAGACCTCTTCGCGGTCGTTGTTACCTCCGTCGAGCACGGCTGGCGGAAGCCCGCTCCGGAGATCTTTCACCATACCCTTGAGAAGCTGGGCACTACGGCTTCGTCCGCGATCTACGTCGGTGACAACTACGAAGCAGACTATCGAGGCGCCACGGGTGCCGGCATGTCAGCCCTCTTGATCGACCCGCTCTCGCGGGCACCTGTGCCTGATCGCGATCGGATCAGCTCGGTGCTCGAACTTGCGTCCCGTCTCGCGTAGCCCGCAGGTTTGGAGCTCATCCAGGGTCTCTGCAGGTGCGCGCGCCGCACAACAAGCGCATGCAGCTGTCCGCCCGCGGCCTCCGCTCTCCGTCGCGTCGCGTCCGGCGGCCGGTCGCGCTTCGGGCGAGGGGTGGGCGGCTTCACGTCGGGCCGCCGGGCGGTGTAGGGTTGCTCCACGGCGGGCGGCAGCTGATGCGCGATCCGTTGGGCAGCGCCAGGAGCCAGGCTAGGCGCGCTTCCTTTTCCGAGCAGGCCGAACGCGCTGGCTCGCCACGTTCACCAGCACCCGCAGCGCTTCGTTCACGGCCTTCGCGTCCGGGAACGCATCCGCCACATCTGGGTCGAGCAGCACGAGATTCGTGCTCTCGGTGAAGCGGCGGTAGTACTTGCCGCGGACCCCGCCCTTCAACTCCGAAAAGTTGTACTCGCGGCGCATGCCGTCTCTCTTCCTAGCCGTTGCCTTCTTCACACTGTCGCCTCTCGCGCCGCGTCATCGGGCGCGCGCTGATGATCCGAGTGCGTTCTCCACGCTCGCAGTGCGAAACCACGAGGGGTCGTCCATCGGCCGAGAATTTACCGTCAAGGGCCGCGCTCTGATCAACCGCGGTAAGGTCTGGCGGCGACGCTCGGTGCTTCGGGCCACCACGGCGGCCCTTGCCGGCAGCTGAGCGCCGATCCGTTGGGCGGCGTGTGCGCGCGACGGTGAGGTGGATTGTGGAGCCCACGGAACTTGAAGCCGCGTTGCTCGCTGAGTTTTCCTCGCTCTACAAAGATTGCGGGTTTCCCAGCCCAACAGAAATCGCCGTCGTGTCGCGCGAGAACACGGGTGCTGGCCGATACCTGCAACTTCAGACTGCGAGCCGCTTGTCTGTCGCAGACGGCTACCTCGACCTCCGCGGTCGCTTCATCGAAATGAATGGAGTTCCGCACGGCATGATGGCTGTTGTCCTTCTAAAGGAAGGGCAGCCGGTCGAGATGGAGATTGCGGTGTATGGCACTGAATCATGGGACGGAGAGGAGCGATCGTGGTCGCTCAGGTGAGACTACCCGGGCGGTCCTACAGCAACGGCGCACTCGTCCACAGTCGGCCAACCTCCGCCTGGCGCGCCTGAGGCAGCGCCGCCCAACCAGGCAATGAAGCTGACCGGCCGCCGCTCAGAGGTGTGCATCGAGCGGGGCTGTCGGCCGGCCCGTCCGGGGTCGCCACGCGCCCGGCCTCCGGTCGTGGCATCATGGTTCACGGCGCCAGGCAGCTGAGCGCCAAACCGTTGGACGGCAGGGAAGAAGCGACAACTTGCAGCCGGCACCCGAAGCCTCGCGCCCGCCCGGCCCTCTGAATGGTCGGTCCCTCGACGGCCGCGGGTGGCCTCCTCGGGCGGTAGCAGTGGTCTCGATCGGTGCGGTGCTGTTGGGATCCTGGGCGATCGCCAAGGGCTTGTCGCCTTCCGGCCCCCCGAACCCCGTGTGGCCCGTCGTTGCGGGTGCTTGGATCTTCTTCAGTGGGGGCGGAATGCTGAGGGGCTCCAAATGGGCACGTCTGTCGTTCTCCATGTGGGCGGTAGCCATTCTGGCACTGGGCCTAATCTCGAGTTCCCACGTCGACTTGGGCGCCTGGCTCCTCATTGTTTGTGTGTACTTCGTGAACAACAAGAAGGCGTCGGAGTACTTCGGTGGTCCGGTTTGGCCGATATCCGCCAAACCGGAAACCAGATCGCCCGCCGCCTAACAAGTTTATCCAGATGACCGTCAAGGGCCGCGCTCCGATCAACCGCGTTGCGGTCTGGCGGCGCACATCGACGTTTCGGGACGCCTCGGTGGTGGCCTTTGCCGGCAACTGAGCGCCAGTTCGTCAGGCGCCATGTCCATCGGCGGCTTCGCGCGGCTCCGATCCCCAGACTGCCCATCACGCGCCCGGCCGCCGTCGTAACATCCGGGTTCGCACGCAGCCGCAGGCGAGCCGCCAACCGCCACGCGCAATTCAAGGGAAGGGTCGCGAAGCATGATCGACGTCCGACCGTTGGCTCCCGCGCTGCTCGCCGACGCGGAGAAGCTGTTCGGAACGAGTCCGGGGACCCGAGGGTGCTTCTGCATGTGGTTCATCATCCCGGTGGCGCAGGTTCACTCGGGGGGTGCCGCGGCGAATCGCCGGCTGTTTCGCGAGCTCGCCGAGCGGAGTCCCCAGCCCATCGGGCTTCTCGCGTACCACGAGGGCGAGGTGGTTGGATGGTGTGCCACCGGCCCGCGATCTCGCTTTGCACGGGCCCTGCGCGTCCCGTCTTACAAGGGGCGCGATCCGGACGAGGACGAATCCGTTTGGCTGGTTCCCTGCTTCTACGTGCGCCAGGACATGCGCCGCCAGCGGGTGAGTGTGGCCTTGCTCGAGGGCGCCGTCGCCCTCGCCAGGCAGCACGGCGCTGCCGCGATCGAGGGCTTTCCCTTCGCGCGCGGAGCCAAGCTCTCGAAGGAGTCCATGGTTGCCGTCGAGGCGGTGTTCAACGAGTGCGGATTCCGAGTTGCGCGTCGCCCGTCTCCGACGCGCGTCGTCATGCGGAGGAAATTGTCAGGCGCATGAAGAGGGATGCAGGGGATGGGCGTGAACTCGTGTGAGGATCGGGCGGGCACCCCGTCGCCGTCGCCGCCGCCCAGGCAGCCCGCGCGCGGCGCAGCCCGCAAGTTCAGTTAGTCAAGGAACGTCCCCGACGTCGGGCGGCGGTGGGTCGCCGGGGCTGACGATGGTGCGGTGGGCGATGCGCCAGTGGCCGTCCTGCTTTACGAGGCGGTCGTAGTAGGTGGCGAAGTTGGCGACCGTGATGGCGGCCTCGCCCTGCACGAAGGTCGCGAAGTCGGTCCAGGCGCGGGCGCGGTTCACGTCGTCGAGCTCGATGACCGGCGCGAACACGGCGTGCTTCAGCGGCGCGGCGGGTTGCATGGCGCCGATCTCGCGCACGATCGTGGCGCGGCCCACGAGTCTGCGGCCGAACACGTCGAACACGGCATCCTCGGCGAACAGTCGGCCCCATTCTTCCAGCCGCTTTGCGTCGAGGAGCTGCGGGTAGAGCGCGATCAGGCGCCGGATTGCTTCCAGGTCGGTCATTGGGGGAACCTCAGGCGGAGTGAAGGAGCGGCGATGGCGAGCGAGACGCTGAAGACGATCCTCGGGATGTTGCGCGCGAATCCGCTGCAAGGCGACCTCGCGCAGATGCGCGCGAACATGGAGCGCGGCGGCGAGGCGACGCCCATGCCGGGCGACGTGAAGCTCGAGCCCGCAAAGGCGAACGGTGTCCCCGTGGAGTGGACTACCGCGCCCGGCGCGCGCGACGACCGCGTGCTCGTCTACGTGCACGGAGGCGGGTACACGATGGGCTCCGTCGCGACGCACCGCGCGCTCTGCGCGCGGCTCTCGCGGCTCGGGCGCATGCGCGTGCTGAACGTCGCGTACCGGCTCGCGCCCGAGCATCCCCACCCCGCGGCGGTCGAGGATGCGGTCGCGGCGGTGCGCTGGGTGTACGCGCAGGGCATCGCGCCGAGCCGCGTCGCGATCGGCGGCGACTCGGCGGGCGGCGGGCTCGCGCTCGCCACGCTGCTCGCGCTGCGCGACGCCGGCGAGCCGCTGCCGGCTGCGGCGGTGTGCATCTCGCCGTGGACGGACCTCGCGGCGACGGGCGAGAGCCTGCGCACGAAGGCGAGCGTCGACCCGATGGTGACGGAGGGGCCGCTGCGCCAGATGGCGGCCGCCTATCTCGGCGGGAAGGACGCGCGCATGCCGCTCGCCTCGCCGCTCTACGCGGACCTGCGCGGCCTGCCGCCGCTGCTCGTGCAGGTGGGCGATGCGGAGATCCTGCTCGACGACGCGACGCGCCTCGCTTCGCGCGCGCGCGACGCGGGCGTGGACGTCACGCTCGAAGTCTGGGAGGAGATGTTTCACGTCTGGCACGCGTTCGCCGAGATCCTGCCCGAGGCGCAGCGCGCCTGTGAGCGCATCGCCGCGTGGCTCGAGCCGCGCCTCGCGGGCCGCAGCGACGCCGACGCCCTCGCGGCCATCGAGCAGATCCATCAGCTGAAGGCCCGCTACTTCCGGCTGATGGACACGAAGCAGTGGGGCGCCATGCGCGCCGTGTTCGCGAAGAACGCGACGCTGCACGACGAGGAGTCGAACACGGGCTGGACGGGCGGCGACGCGATCGTCGCCGGGCTCTCGCAGGTGCTGGCGCCGCCGGTGCGCAGCGTGCACCACGGGCACATGCCCGAGATCGAGCTCGTGAGCGACACCGAGGCGCGCGGCACCTGGGCGATGAACGACTGGGTGGACACGCCCGCGTTCACGCTCGACGGCTGGGGCCACTACCACGAGCGCTACGTGTTCGAGGACGGCGCGTGGCGCATCGCGCAGACGCGGATCTCGCGGCTGCGCGTCGTGCGCACGCCGAAGGGGCTCGCGAAAGGCGCGGCGAAGCAGAGCGCGAAGGCGGCGGCGAAGAAGAGCGCGAAGCCCGCGCCCGCAAAGCCGGCGACGAAGCCGCGCGCCGCGAAGCGCGTGAAGGCGCGCTCACCCAAGGCCGCGGTCCGTACCAAGCGTGGAGGCAAGAAGCGATGAGCACCCCGGTCGTCCTCGAGGTGGCGCTGAACGGCGTCACGAAGAAGTCGCAGAACGCCGCGGCGCCCGAAACGCACGCGGAGATCGCCGCCGATGCGCTCGCGTGCTTCGCGGAGGGCGCGTCGATCGTGCACACGCACACGACGCGCCCGTCGCCGACGCCGCAGGCCTTCGCGGAGGACTACCTCGCCGCCTACCGCCCGGTGCTCGCCGCGAAGCCCGACGCGATCCTTTACCCGACGGTTGGCTTCGGCATCGACGGCACCGCACGCTACGACCACGCCGCGCACCTCGCCGCCGCCGGCGCGATCCGGCAGAGCGTGCTCGACCCGGGCAGCGTGAACCTCGGCGCGAGCGGGCCCGACGGCACGCCCCTGCCGATGGACTTCGTGTACGTGAACAGCCCGAACGACGTGCGGCACATGACCGAGCTGTGCCGCAAGCACGGCCTCGGCCCGAGCATCGCGATCTTCGAGCCGGGCTGGCTGCGCGTCGTGCTCGCCATGCACCGCGCGGGCACGCTGCCGGCGGGCGCGCTCGTGAAACTGTACTTCGCGGCGGGCGGTTACCTCGCCGGGGGCGAGCCAAGCTTCAGCACGCCGCCGATCCCCGAGGCCTTCGATATGTACCTGGCGATGCTGCGCGGCACGAACCTGCCGTGGGCGGTCGCGGTGCTCGGCGGCGGCATCTTCGACACGCCCATCGCGGAGCTCGCGGTGAAGCGCGGCGGCCACCTGCGCGTGGGCCTCGAGGACTTCGCGGGCGCGAAGAGCAACGTGGACGAGGTGCGCCGCGCGAAGGCGCTGTGCGAGAAGCACGGGCGCCGGCTCGCGACCTGCGCCGAGACGGAGCGGCTGCTCGGGATCCCCGCGCGCGCGTGAGGCGGGCGGGGTCGGAACGGGGGCGCCGCGCGTTGCCCCAGGTTTCTAACGCGCGTTAGATTGTGGATCGGGCCGCGAGGGCGGTGAGCGGAGGCGACGCCGTGAGCGAGCGCGAGGCTTTGGCGGAGACTGGGGCGGTGGACCACGAGTTCATCGTGATCGGTGCCGGCGTGAGCGGGCTCTATCAACTCCATCGGCTGCGCGAGCTCGGCGCCGACGTGCTCGTGCTCGAGCGCAACGCCGACGTCGGCGGCACCTGGTATCGGAACCGCTACCCGGGCTGTCGCTTCGACTCCGAGAGCTACACGTACGGCTACTCGTTCTCTCCGGAGTTGTTACGGGACTGGGACTGGAGCGAGCATTTCTCCGCACAGCCCGAGACGCTCCGCTACCTGCGCCACGTCGCCGACCGCTTCGACCTGCGCAAGCACATCGCGTTCGGCGAGTCCGTCCGCGCCGCGCACTTCGACGACGCCACGAGTACCTGGCGGCTCGCGCTCGAGAGCGGGCGCTCGCTGCGCTGCCGCTTCCTCGTCACCGCGCTCGGCGTGCTCTCGGCGGCGACGCGCCCGCACTACCCGGGCATGGCGTCTTTCGGCGGGCCGTCGTTCCACACCGAGGATTGGCCGCACGACGGGATCGACCTGCGCGGCAAGCGCGTCGCCGTCATCGGGACGGGCGCGACGGGCGTGCAGGTGATCGGCGCGATCGCAGGCGAGGTCGGCGAGCTCGTCGTCTACCAGCGCCGCCCGAACTGGTGCGGGCCGCTGAACAACCGCCCGATCTCGCCCGCCGAGATGGCGGAGATCAAGGCGTCCTACGAGCGCATCTTCGCGCGCTGCGCGGAAACGCCCGGCGCCTTCATCCACGGCCCCGCGTCGCGCTCGTTCTTCGAGACGCCGCCCGAAGAGCGGCGCGCCTTCTACGAGCAGCTCTACGCCTCGCCCGGCTTCGAGAAGTGGGTGGGCAACTTCCGCGAAGTGCTGATGAACGAGGAGGCGAACGCCGAGTTCTCCGCGTTCGTCGCCGAGAAGATTCGCCAGCGCGTGAAGGATCCGGCCGTCGCGGAGAAGCTGATCCCGAAGGACCACGGCTTCGGCGTGCAGCGCGTCCCGATGGAGACGAATTATTACGAGGCCTACAACCGCCCCAACGTGCACCTGGTCGACCTCTCGGAGAACCCGATCCGCGAGATCACGCCGAACGGCATCCGCTGCGACGACCGCGAGCGCGCCCACGACGTGATCGTGTACGCGACGGGCTTCGACGCGATCACGGGGCCGTTCGACCGCATCGACATCCGCGGCGCGGGCGGCCTGCCGCTGCGCGAGGCATGGGCCGTCGACCCCGACACCTACCTCGGGATCTTCGTGCATGGCTTCCCCAACCTGATCATGCTCGCCGGTCCGCAGGGCGCGTCGAACTCGACGAACTTTCCCCGCGCGATCGAGGCGGCGGTGGACTGGGCGACGCGGCTCTTCCGGCACGTGCTGGCGAACGGCGTGCGCCGCATCGAGGCCAGCGCGGAGGCGCAGGCGGCCTGGGCCGAGGAGGTGCGGGCGCTCTACCAGGGGCTCTTGCTGCGCAACGCTCGGTCGTGGTTCACGGGCTACAACGAGAACGTCGCCGGCCGCGATCGCAAGCGGAACATGATCTACAACGGCGGTGCGCCGCGCTTTCGGAAGCGCCTCGCGAAGGTCGAGGGCGCGGGGTACCCAGGGCTCACGCTGCGGTAGCGGGGCGGACGGCAGCCCGGCGGCAACTCCCGCCTGGGGCGCCCCGTGCCGCGATGGGGCTACCGTGCGCGCACCCCTCATCGCACCTCCACGCAAGGAGCTTCCATGCTCGACGTACGCATCGACGGCGGAACCCTCGTAGACGGCACCGGCGCGCCCGGACGCGTCGGCAGCCTCGGCATTCGCGACGGCAAGATCGTCGCGCTCGGCGACGTGACCGAGCCCGCGAAGCAGGTGATCGACGCGACCGGCAAGGTCGTCGCGCCGGGCTTCGTGGACATCCACACTCATTACGACGCGCAGGTGTTCTGGGACACCGCCGTCACGCCCTCGAGCAACCACGGCGTCACGACCGCGATCGGCGGCAACTGCGGCTTCTCGATCGCGCCGCTCACGCCCGAGGCCGGCGCCTACCTGATGCCGATGCTCTCGCGGGTCGAGGGCATGCCGATCGAGTCGCTGAAGGCGGGCGTGCCGTGGGACTGGCGCACGTTCGGCGAGTACCTCGGCAAGCTCGACGGCAAGCTCGCGATCAACACCGGCTTCCTGGTGGGCCACTGCGCGGTGCGCCGCGTCGTGATGAAGGAGCGCTCGGTCGGCCATCACGCGACGCCCGAGGAGCTGCGCGAGATGGTCGCGCTGCTGCAGCAGTCGATCCGCGAGGGCGGCCTCGGCTTCTCGACCTCGCTCGCTCCGACCCACAACGACGGCGACGGCGAGCCGGTGCCGTCGCGCCACGCGTCGCGCGAGGAAGTGATCGCGCTGGCGCGCGCGATCCGCGACCTGCCGGGCACGGTGCTCGAGGCGATCCCCGGCACGGGCCTCTGGAGCGACAAAGAGAAGTCGATCATGACCGACATGTCGCTCGCCGCGAACCGGCCGCTCAACTGGAACCTGCTCAACCCGAACTCGATCCAGCCCGGCTACACGGACATCCAGCTCGCCGCGAGTGATTATGCCGCCGAGCGCGGCGCCACCGTGGTGGCGCTCACGCCGCCGACCAGCCCGACGGTGCGCATCAACCTCGTCGCCGGCTTCGTGTTCGACGCGCTGCCGCACTGGCCCGAGCTGTTCAAGCTGTCGATCCCGGAGCGCATCGAGCGCCTCAAGGACCCGGCGTTCCGCCGCCACCTCGACGAAGGCGCGCACTCCGAGGCCGCGGGCCTCTTGCGCGGGCTCGCGAACTGGGAGCGCATGATCGTCGACCAGGTGGCGCGCCCGGAGCACGCGCACCTGAAGGGCCGGCTGATCGGCGACATCGCGAAGGAGATCGGGAAGACCCCGTTCGACACGATGCTCGACCTCGCGATCAGCGAGAACCTGCAGACCTCCTTCATGCCCAGCCCGATCGGCCTCGACGACGCGAGCTGGCAGCTGCGCGCGAAGGTGTGGCGCGACTCGCGCGCGATCGTCGGCGCGAGCGACGCCGGCGCGCACCTCGACATGATCGACACGTTCGCGTTCTCGACCGTGCTGCTCGGCAACGCGCGGGAGCGCAAGCTCGCGACCGTCGAGGAGTGCGTGCGCTGGCTGACGGACGTGCCGGCGCGGCTCTACGGCCTGCGCGGCCGCGGCCGGCTCGCGGAGGGCTGGAACGCCGACGTGGTGGTGTTCGACCCGAACACCGTCGCGAGCGGCCCGGTCCACATGAAGTACGACCTGCCGGCCGGCGCGGGGCGCCTCTACGCCGACGCGATCGGCATCGCCCACGTGCTCGTGAACGGCGCCGAGATCGTGCGGGACGGCAAGGACACCGGCGCGCGCCCCGGCACCGTGCTGCGCTCGGGCCGCGACACCGTCAGCGTCGAAGTGCCCGGCGGCCGCGCAGCGTAGGGACGTTCGCGAGAGCCCGGGGACGTTGGTTCACAGTTCGGTCGGCGTCGCGAGCGGAACCGCTCATCTCGCCGCCGAACTGTGAACCAACGTCCCCTTGTCCCAGGAGGATGCGATGGAGTGCTTCGAGCTCGAGCTGAAGGATCACGTGGCGCATCTGCGGCTGAGTCGGCCGCAGGCGTTCAACTCGATGACGCCCGCGTTCTGGCGCGAGCTGCCGGCGATCGTCGACCAGTTGAGCGACGAGGGCGAGGCGCGCGCGATCGTGCTGTCGTCCACCGGTAAGCACTTCACGGCGGGCATGGACCTCGCGGTGTTCCAGGGCGACGGCGGCGTGGCGAACGCGCAGGCCGAGAGCGGCGCCGCCGAGCGCGGGCTCGAGCCCGGCCGCTCGCGCAGCCGCATGCGCCAGGCGGCGCTCGTGTTCCAGGAGTCCTTCAACGCGCTCGAGCGCGCGCGCATCCCCGTGCTCGCCGCGATTCAGGGCGGCTGCATCGGCGGCGGCGTGGACATGGTGAGCGCCTGCGACGCGCGGTACTGCACGGCCGACGCGTTCTTCTGCATCCAGGAGATCAACCTCGGCCTCACCGCCGACGTCGGCACGCTGCAGCGCCTGCCGCGCCTCGTGCCCGAGGGCATCGTGCGCGAGCTCGCGTACACCGGGCGCCGGCTCTCGGCCGCGAAGGCCCTCCAGGTCGGCCTCGTCAACGAGGTCTACCCGAACCAGGAGGCGATGCTGGCCGGCGTGCTCCAGATCGCGGCCGAAATCGCGGAGAAGTCGCCGCTCGCGGTGTGGGGCAGCAAGGAGATGATGAACTACACGCGCGACCACAGCATCGCCGACGGCCTCAACTACATCGCCACCTGGCAGGCCGGCATGTTCTTCGGCGGCGACATGGCCGAGGCGTTCGCGGCGAAGCAGTCGGGGCGCAAGCCGAAGTTCCAGAACCTCCCCAAACAACGGCGCGAGATCTGACCTCGCGGCGTCTTCGCCCGCCTGGCTGCGTTGCGCTTCGCTCGCCGTATTTTCAGTACGGCTTCCTCGCGCGCCTTGCCAGCCGGCCGAATCCGCCCGCCAGGGTCCCGGGAAGCGAAGAACCGCCGGACTACGGCTGGATCGGCTCGGGTTTCAGCGCCTTCAGCGCGGGCATCACTTCCTGCGCGAAGAGGCGCATGCTCTTCTCGGCTTCCTTCATCGGCATGCTGCCGTACTTGAAGATGAACATGAGCTCGTTCGTGCCGAAGGCGTGGGCCAGCTCGGTAGCGCGCGCGATCACCTGATCGGGCGTGCCCCAGGGATGCGAGTCGAAGAAGCCGCGCTTGAACGGCGTCGCGTTGGCGCGCACGGCGTCCTGCTGCGCGGCGTAGGCCTCGTAGCCCTTCACGTTCGCGAAGTGAGTCCCGAGCAGCTCGTAGTGACGCAGCGCCGAGTCGGCGTACTCGACCATGTTGCGCTCGGCGCCCGCGCGGGCGGCGCTCTCGCTGTCGGCGACGTACGTCCACAGCGCGAGCTTCGTCGGCGCCGGCTCGAAGCCGGCGTCGCGGCGCAGCTGTGCGTAGCGCTTCATGTTGGCGAGCGCGGCGTCGAGGCTCGTGGTCGGGATCGTGAGCGGCTTCACGCCGTGCTTCGCGATCACCTGCACCGTCTGGTCGGTGCCGCCCGCGCACCACAGGTTGTCGCTGAGGTCGCGGTCGGGCTGCGGGCGCAGGCGCAGCCCGTGCAGCTTGAAGTACTGGCCGTCGAAGTCGCAGGTGCCCGTCGCGAGCAGCTGCCGTAACACCTGCAGCGCCTCGTCGAAGCGCTCGCGCGCCTCGTTCTGGTCGATGCCGAGGCCCGCGTACTCGCGCCGCCCGAGGCCGCGGCCGACGCCGCAGAGGATCTCGCGCTTCGGGCCGAGGAACGTGTCGAGCATGTTCACGTCTTCGGCGACGCGCACCGGGTTGTGCCACGGCAGCACCGTCACCATCGTGCCGAGGTCGACGCGCTTCGTGATGCCCGCGACGTAGGTCAGGTACTGCAGCGGGTTCGTCACCATCGTGTACGGCGTGAAGTGGTGCTCGATCGTCCAGAGCGAATCGAAGCCGACGTCGTCGGCGATGCGCGCGATGTCGATCTCTTCGGTGAAGATCTCGCGGTCCGAGCGTGCCGCGCGGGGCGGCACCGCTTCGCCGCGCTCCTCGGCTTCGTAGCGATCCCAGTCCGGGTAGTTCTGATTGAAGATCGTGGCGCCGACGCGCATGGCCGCTCCTTCGCTTCCGAACGCTCGTTAGAAAGCATGCGCCAGCGCGCCCGTGCGCGCCGCGCCTCCGCTGCCGCGTTTCGCCACGATTCCGAGAACCGGCCGCGCGCCGGCGCGATCCAAGTCGCACTCTCGGCCCCCTCGGAGCTCCCATGCCCTCGGTCTTCGGCCACGCTCTCGCCGCCTCCGCGCTCGGCGCGGGCTTCCGCGCGCGCGGTGCGGTGATCGCCGCGGCGGCCTTCTGCGCCGTCGCGCCCGACCTCGACGTGCTCGCGTTCCGCTTCGGCGTTCCCTACGAGGCCGTGCTCGGGCACCGCGGCTTCTCGCACTCGCTCGCCTTCGCCGCGGGCCTCGGACTCCTCGCGACGCTCGCCCTCCGCACAGGGCTCCGCGGCGCCGCCCGCCCGCCCTTCGCGCGCACCTTCGCGCTGCTCGCGCTCGCGACCGCGTCCCACGGCCTGCTCGACGCGATGACGGACGGCGGCCTCGGCGTCGCCTTCTTCTCGCCGTTCGACACGACGCGCTACTTCCTGCCGTTCCGCCCGATCGCCGTCTCGCCGCTCGGCCTCGCGGCCTTCTTCGGCGAGCGCGGCGTCGCGGTGCTCGCGAGCGAACTCGCTTGGATCGGCGTGCCGAGCGGAATCGCCTGGCTGGCGTTCCGCTGGCGCGCGGGGGCCTGAGAACTGGCGAAGGCGACTTGGCGCCCGCGCCCCCGGGCGCGACCATGAACCCCACGCGCGCTCCCACGTAGAACGCGCGTCAGGAGGATCCCATGCGTCGCATTTCGGTGTTGCTCGTGCTCGCCCTCGCGCTGCTCGCCTCGGGCTGCGGCTACAACGCGCTGCAGACCCAGGACGAGGACGTGAAGGCCGCGTGGTCCGAGGTGGTGAACCAGTACCAGCGCCGCGCGGACCTGATTCCCAACCTCGTGAACACCGTGAAGGGCTTCGCGGCGCAGGAGGAGAAGGTGCTCGTCGGCGTGACCGAGGCGCGCTCGCGGGCGACCTCGATCCAGCTCACGCCCGAGATGCTGAACGATCCCGAGGCGCTGAAGAAGTTTCAGCAGGTGCAGGGCGACTTGAGCAGCGCGCTGAAGAGCCTGCTCGCCGTCACCGAGAACTACCCCGAGCTGAAGAGCGACCAGAACTTCCGCGACCTGCAGGCGCAGCTCGAGGGCACCGAGAACCGCATCACCGTCGCGCGCAATCGCTACATCGAGGCGGTGAAGACGTACAACGGGACGGTGCGCCAGTTCCCGTCGAACCTCACCGCGAAGGTGTTCGGGATGCAGGTGAAGCCCAACTTCACCGTGGAGAACGAGGCCGAGATCGCGAAGCCGCCGACGGTGGAGTTCTGACGGGCGCCGCGATGCGCACCGTGCGACGGGGCCTCGTCGGGCTCGCGCTGCTCCTCGCGGCGAGCGCCGCCTTCGCGCAGGCTGGCCTGCAGCCAATCCCCGCGCTCGAGGCGCGAGTCACCGATCTCACGGGCACGCTCGCGCTCGCCGACCGCGCGGCGCTCGAGCAGAAGCTCGCCGCCTTCGAGGCGCGCAAGGGCGCGCAGGTGGCGGTGCTGATCGTGCCGACGACGCAGCCCGAGGAGATCGAGCAGTACGGCATCCGCGTCGCGAGCGCGTGGAAGATCGGCCGCGCCGCGAGCGACGACGGCGCGATCCTGATCGTCGCGAAGGACGACCGCACGCTGCGCATCGAGGTCGGCTACGGCCTCGAAGGCGCGCTCACCGACGCCACGGCGAATCGCATCATCGACGAATCGATCGTGCCGCGCTTCCGCGACGGCGACTTCGCGGGCGGCGTGAACGCGGGCGTCGACCGCATGCTCGCCGTGATCGACGGCGAGCCGCTGCCCGAGCCGCAGCGCTTTGCGACGCGCAGCCCCGGAGTGCTCGAGCGGCTCGCGCCGATGTTGCTGTTCGCGGTTCCCGTCGTAGGGTCGATCCTGCGCGCGATCTTTGGCGGGGTCCTCGGGCCGCTACTCGCCGGCGGCATCGCGTTCTTCGTCGCGTGGCTCGCGACCGGTTCGCTCTTGCTCGCGGCCTTCATCGCGCTGTTCGCCGCGGTGTTCGCGGCCGCGGCCGGGCGCCGACCACGCGGGCGCGGGCGGCGCGGACGCCACGGTGGCTTCGGCGGCATGCCCGGCGGGTGGGGCGGAGGCCTCGGCGGCGGTGGCGGATTCGGCGGCGGTGGCTTCGGTGGGGGTGGCGGCGGCTTCGGAGGCGGCGGCGCCTCGGGGCGGTGGTAGCGAGATGGGCTTCGGGCGCGCGCTACGGAACCTGACCACGTTCGCGTGGGCGGCGCGTCGGCGCTTCCCCGAGGCGACGCTCGACGCGATCGAGGCCGCGATCCGCGAGGGCGAGCGCGTCCACTCGGGCGAGGTGTGCTTCCTGGTCGAGGCCGCGCTCGAGCCCGCCGACCTGTGGCGCGGCACGACCGCGCGCGAACGCGCGCTGGTGGTGTTCGCCGAACAGGGCGTGTGGGACACGCACGCGAACAACGGCGTGCTGATCTACCTGCTGCTGGCGGAGCGCGACGTCGAGATCGTGGCCGACCGCGGCGCCGCCGCGGCGATCCCGCCCGAGGACTGGGAGCGCGTTTGCCGCGAGATGGAGGCGCACTTCCGCGAGGGCCGCTTCGCCGACGGCGCGGTCGCGGGTGTGCGCGCCGCGAACGCGCTCCTCGCACGACACTTTCCGGTGTCGGACGGCCGCGCGAACCCGAACGAGCTGCGCGACCGCCCGACGATTCGCTGAGCAGCGCGGGTTGGCGCACCCTCGCGGCGAGGAGAGCCCGCGATGGACCTGCACGAAGCGATCCGCACCACCGGCACCTGCCGCTTCTACCGCCCCGACCCAGTGCCCGACGCCGTGCTCGCGCGCGTGCTCGACGCCGCGCGCTTCGCGCCCACCGGCGGCAACCGCCAGCCCGTGCGCTTCGTCGCCGTGCGCGACGCCGCCCTGCGCCGCCGCCTGCACGAGCTCTACCAGCCGCATTGGGCGCGCTACTTCGCGCAGGTGACGCGCGGCGAGCTGCGCGCCGACGCGCTGCCGAAGATCATCGCGAGCGCCGACCACTTCGCGCGCCACCTCCACGAGGTGCCGGTGCTCATCGTGGCCTGCGCGAAGCTCGCCGACGTGCACCCGACCGACGCCGGGCTCGGGCGGCTCTCGATCGTCGGCGGCGCGAGCGTATACCCCGCCGTGCAGAACCTGCTCCTCGCCGCGCGCGCCGAGGGCCTCGGCACGGCGCTCACCACGCTGCTCTGCGCGGAAGAGCCCGCGGTGAAGGAGTTGCTCGGGATCCCTGAGGACATCGCGACTGCGGCGACGATCGCGCTCGGCTGGCCGGCGCAGGCGTTTCCGAGGCGGTTGAGTCGG
The DNA here is from genome assembly GCA_964501435.1 of uncultured Spirochaetales bacterium. Taxonomy (GTDB): domain Bacteria; phylum Myxococcota_A; class UBA9160; order UBA9160; family UBA6930; genus VGRF01. Next base: position 16,791 of record CAZCTH010000039.1, read on the forward strand.
CGGCCGCTCGCGGAGTGCGCGTTCCTCGATCGGTGGGACGGGGCGCTTCCGAGCGCCTAACACCGACTCGCGCGTGGGAGAGCGGCGCTCTGGGGCGGCGTTTCCGAGATTCGATGGCGAGGCGCGATCATGAAGCGACCCGCACGCCACCGATTCATGGCGAATCAACCGAGTCACCCGCGACCCCTATCGCTCCTTCCTCTCGAGCATTGGAGCCCTAGACGAAACCGGGGCGATTCACCTCGAGCCGGCGGAGTCCAGGGCCGAGGATCTTAGGCAAGTCACGCGAACGCGTGGACCATCCTCGGATTCGTCGAGAGAGTCGCGCGGATCCGTCGCCCAGGTGGACCCTACGGGGCTGAAGCGTCAAGCGCCTGCAGCATCGCTCCCGTTGCCACCGCGCTCGGCAATCCTCTGCGCGGACACCGCGAGCGCCACACTCAGAACCGCGGTGTACAGCGGTACTGCGCCAGAGCGACCGGTTATCACCGGGCAGCGAAATGCACTCTCAAGCGCAGCGGCCGGACCCCGCTTCTCCGCGACTCTCGAGGTGCAATCCGACGGATGGGACCAGATGACCACGAGCGCTAGCACGAGCAGGCAGATCGAAGCAGACGCAATTGCAATTGCCCTGCATCCCGACGCGAGGCGAGTTCGAGCGGCCCCACTCCGCAGTAATGCCACGACTTGCGGAATGCCAGCCGCAAGCAACACCCAGTTGATCGGGCTCGTTATCACTCGCACGATCCCCATATCCTCCCAAAGATCGTCGATCATGAAGCCGGTAGTTGCATGGAACCACGCGAAAATCCCAATCGACGCGGCGAACGTCCATCTGGCGACTTGAGACGCGACGCTCACTTGATTTGGCCCCTACCGCTGGTCTTCCGCTGAAATGAGTATGTGATTGCGCATGGCGTTCCCCCGGGTATCTCCACACCAATTTCGGCGCGCGTGATGGCTTTGAAAACCTCTCCGATGTCAAATGGATCCTCAAACCCATCTTGGATCGAGAATGCGGTACTGCAGGCGTACGAGTACTCCTGTGTTTCACAGTCTATTGACACCGTGCAACTCCCACTCCTCTCGAACTTATTTGAGCCGACGAAGAGCCGCGAACTTGCTGGGGCGCGCAGCACGCTCCCGGGTTTAGACATGCGTCCGAACCCGTCGAGCTGCCAACAAGAGTGCCGCGCTGAGGATGCTCGCGTAGAACGCGGACCCGGCTGACCGGCCCGAGAGGCGCGGGCACTCCAGTGCAAGCCGGACGACCGACGGGGTCTGTCCATGAAACGCTTCAGTCACTCGACACTCGGGGTCCCACCCAAACCACCAGACCAGGACCGTTGCCGCAAGCGCGACGAGGCTGACAACCAAGGCCGCTCCGCTCAGGTCCGTGCATCGCTTCGCAAGCCACAGTCGAGGCGGGCCATTCCGGAGTGACGCCAGAATTAGTGGGACGCCAACGGAAAAGACGAGGAGCCAGATTGGATTGAGCGCAACCCGCGCCCACATGAGACCGGGGGCTGTCGCTTCCGAGATCGAAGCTGTCGTTGCGTGGAAATAGAACTCCAACGCAAGGAGTGTCGAGAAGCCGACGAGGATCGAACGCGGGAGAAAGTCGGGCCTGACAGGCAATCGGTCGTGGGAGTTCATCGCACGTGCCCCCTTCCCGATGTCTTCCCTTCTTTTTTTGGGAACCACGTGATCGCGTACGGCGTACCCGGCGGCACCTCAAACTGCACGCCGAACTGCCGTCAAGCGTGTCGGTGAACTCATCCTGGAGTCTATTGTAAGTGCTGCACGTGTAGCGTCAGCGCGAGCAGAGTTACGAAATGTGCGGGGAACTCCTGCGGCGCATGCAACCTCCGGCCTTCATGCGCGCAGCTTCCGTCCGAAGCGATCTCCCGCGCGCGTCCGAAGACAGCTGCTACGGAGTCGCGGAATCCGCACGCGGATCGAAGCGAAACACCACGATGCCCTCCGGCACCGGCTCGTAACCGCGCTCCTTGAGCATCGCCTCGCGCAGTGCGGCATCGGTGACGCGCTCGGCGCGCAGGCCGTAGAGCTTGCCGTCGATGCGCACGCGCACGTCGGGCTCGGCGAGCCACACCTCAGCCCAGCTCTCGGGCCACCACTCCGCCATCGCCCAGCGGTGCGACTGCACGTAGAGCGCGCCGTCGCGCGTGAAGCACTCGAGCTGGATCGAGTGCGGCCTCGCGGGCCGCGCCTCGATCTCGCACATCGCGCGGTCGCCGCCGAGCGCGTCGCGCCACGTGGCCGGCGGTGTGGCGGGCTCGCCACTCAGCGCGCCCCCGGGCACCGGGCCGCAGCCCAGGGCGCCGGCAAGTAGCGCGGCCGCGGCGACGGAACGCCGCGCGCTCACTCGACGATCGCGAGCACGCGCTCGTTCACCTTGCGGAAGCCGCGCGCCTTGGCCTCGTTGAAGGCGGCTGCGGCGTGGCCGGGCACGAGCCGACCGCCGCGCAGCACGCGGCGGATCTTCGCGAAGGACTCGAACATCTCCTGCGGCAGCACGGCGATCCCGAGCGGCAGGTTCTGCTCGAGGTTCTCGTAGGAGTAGACGGCGTCGCTCGTATAACAAACGCGGCCCTGCCGGGTGGCGAGGCACGTGGTCATCGTGCCGGCGGTGTGGCCGGGCGTCAGGTAGAGGTCGATCCCGTCCTGCCAGCCCTCGGCGTCGCCGTCCACGACGTCGAGCCGGCCGTTCCACTTGAGCTTCAGCGCATCGACGACGTCGTCCATGCGGAAGCCGTTCTGCACGAACTTGTTGCCGGGCAGGTCCACCGCGGCGAACTCGAGCTCGCGGCGCTGCAGCACGAAGCGCGCGTTCGGGAACGCGCTGGTTCCGCCCGCGTGGTCCCAGTGCAGGTGGCCGAGGGTCACGAGGTCGACGTCCTCGGGCTTCACGCCGACGTCGGCCAGGCGGTCCGCGATGCGCGTGAAGTCCGTGACCCCCTGGGTCTTGCCGTAGGCCTCGTCCACGAAGCCGGCGTCGAGCACGACGGTCTGCCCGGCGCGCTGCGCCACGCAGATCACCATGGGATGCTCGAGGGTCGGGTCGGGCTTTATGCCGACGACGAGCCCGCTGAGTGGCGCGGTGAGCCCCGCGTACTTGAGGCAGTGCATCTTCTGGAACGGGCCGCTCGGCTCGGCCGCGCGCGCTGCATCCGCGGCGAAGGCGCCGAGGCCGAGCGTGAGCGTGAGCGCGAGGGCGGAAAGCCGGCGAGTCATCGGGGCTCCGATCACAGCTTGCTTTGGAGGTAGTCGAGGGTGCGCGCGTCGGCGCCCGCGTCCGACGGCAGGATCGACGCGATGAAGTCGGTGACGCCCGCGCTGCGCATGCGCGCGAGGCCGGCGTCGAGCGCCTTCTCGTCGCCGACGAGCGCGAGGTCGGCGGGGCCCGCGAGGCCCTCCTTGTCGAGCATCGCGCGGTAGGACGGCATCTGGCCGTACACGACGAGGTTCTTCGCGGCCCACGCGCGCGCGCCGTCCGGGTCGTTCGTGAGCGCGATCGGGATGCCCGCGGCGACGCGCGGCTTCGGGCGCCCGGCGGCCGCGGCCGCCGCGTTCAGCTTCGGCGCCGCGTGGCTCTCGACCGTCTTCGCGCCGGTCATCCAGAGCACGGTGCCGTCGGCGAGCTCGCCGGTGAGCTTCAGCATCGCGTCGCCCATCGCGGCCACGAGCACGGTGGGCGGCGGCGCACCGATGCCGAGCGGCGCGTTCACCCGGTACGTCTCGCCGGAGAACTTGACCTCTTCGCCGCGCAGCAGCGGCCGTAACACCTGGAGGTACTCGCGCATGTGCCGCGCCGGCTTGTCGTAGGACAGGCCGAACATGTTCTCGATCACGATGCGGTGGGAGAGGCCGATGCCGAGCGCGAGCCGGCCGCCCGCGGCCTGGTTCGCGGTGAGGGCCTGCTGCGCCATCGCGTAGGGGTGGCGCGGGTAGGTCGGCACGACCGCGGTGCCGAGCTCGATGCGCTTCGTCTCCCGCCCGACGATCGCGAGGGTGAGGATCGCGTCCAGGGAGAAGATGTTCGCCATCCAGAGGGTCGGGAAGCCGCGCCGCTCCACTTCCTTGCCGCGGGCCACGAGGGCGTCGATGGTGTCGCCCGGGCCGCCCGCGCCCGTCATGATGCCGATCCGCATGCTCCGTCCCTCCGTTCGGGCGGCACGCTATCACGGCCCCCGCTGCGGAAGAGCGCCGCAGGCGACTTCCGCCCCGCTTTCCCCTTTACGCCGAGCGGCCTCCCGCGCGAAGCTCCGCGGGCCCGCGCCGCGCGGGCGTGCGGCGGGCCGGGAGCGAGCGGTGTCGGACTCCGGGCTCTGCGGCGCGCGAGCGCAGCGGAATGCCTCTACCGTGTCTCGTTCGCAGCCCACGAGGTCCCCGATGGCCGACCCCAACGCGAATCCGCGCATCGTCCCCGAGCCGCCCCAGCCGCGCGGCGAGGAGCGGCTCGACGGCTGGGGTTTTGCGGACAGCGGGTTCCGCGTGGGAGCGGACGGCGAGGTCGAGTTCGCCGGCTCGCGCTACGCGATCGGAGGCAAGAAGATCCCGACGCTCTTGCCGTGGGGCATGGGCATCTTCGACAGCCCCCTCGACGCCCGGGATCGCAACGCGCCGCGCCAGGCGAAGCGCGTCCCCGAGCGCGTCCCGAACGAGGCCTTCGAGCGCGCGCTGGCCGAGAAGCTCGACGCCTCGCGCATCTCGACCGAGCCGGCCCACCGCATCCGCCACGGCCACGGCCACACGCAGGAAGACATGTGGGGCGCGAAGTGGGGCAGCTTCGCGCGCGTGCCCGACCTCGTGGTGTGGCCTACGAGCGAGGACGAGGTGCGCGTCGTGCTCGAGCTCGCGCGGGCGCACCGCGCGTGCGTGATCCCGTTCGGCGGCGGCACGAACGTGACGGACGCGCTGCGCTGCCTCGAGGAAGAGAAGCGCACGATCGTCTCGCTCGACATGCGGCGCATGAACCGCGTCTTGTGGATCGACCCCGAGAACCGCAGCGCCTGCATCCAGGCGGGCGCGACGGGCAGCGAGATCGAGGACGTGCTCGGGCGCCACGGCTTCACCTGCGGCCACGAGCCCGACTCGATGGAGCTCTCGACCCTCGGCGGCTGGGTCGCGACGAACGCCAGCGGCATGAAGAAGAACCGCTACGGGAACATCGAGGAGCTGCTGCTCTCGATCTCGGCGATCACGCCCGACGGCGGCCTGCTCGAGCGCGCCCCCTCGGCGCGCGAGAGCGTGGGCGGCGACCCGGCGCGCTGGCTGATCGGCAGCGAGGGCCGGCTCGGCATCGTGACGAGCGCCGTCGTGAAGATCTTCCCGAAGCCGGCGGTGCGCCGCTTCGGCTCGGTCTTGTTCAAGACCTTCGAGCAGGGCTTCGGTTTCATGCGCGACGTCGAGCGCGCGGGCTGCAAGCCGGCCAGCGTGCGCCTGATGGACAACCTCCAGTTCCAGTTCGGCCAGGCGGTGAAGCCGCCGAAGACGGGCGCCGCCGCGCTGATGAGCAAGGTGGAGAAGGCCTTCGTGCTCGGCGTGAAGGGCTTCGACGCGAACCAGATGGTCGCGTGCACGCTGCTCTTCGAGGGCAGCGAAGAGGAGGTCGAGACCCAGGAGCGCGGCGTCTACGCGCTCGCGAAGCAGCACCGCGGCATGAAGGCCGGCGAGGAGAACGGGCGGCGCGGCTACGAGCTCACCTTCGCGATCGCGTACATCCGCGACTTCATCATGGAGCACTGGGTCGTCGCGGAGTCCTTCGAGACGACCGTGCCGTGGAATCAGGTGCTCGGCGTCGTGAACGGCGTGAAGCGGCGCATCCACGAAGAGCACGCGGCGCGCGGGCTGCCGGGCAAGCCGTTCATCTCGGTGCGCGTGACGCAGCTCTACGAGACGGGCGCGTGCCTCTACTTCTACTTCGCGTTCTACTACAAGGGTCTCGAGCACCCGAGCGAAACCTTCGCGGAGCTCGAGCGCGCGGCGCGCGACGAGATCCTGAAGAACGGCGGCTCGCTCTCGCACCACCACGGCATCGGCAAGCTGCGCAGCGCGTTCCTGCCGCGCGTCTTCACGCCCGCCGCCCTCGCGTGGCGCGAGCGCATGAAGCAGGCGCTCGATCCGGACAACGTGCTCGGCTGCGGGAACGGGTGAGCGCGGTGCGGCGGGGTTCGCGTTCGTCGGGGCGGTCCCGTGCGCCTCAGGTCCGCGGTTCTTGTTGGGCTTCGCTCGCCTCCGAAGACTCCGGCTCGCTGCGCGCCGCGGCATGCAGCGAGCTTCGGACCCAGTGGGGCGCTCGCGGCTTGCGGCTCTCATCGAGCCCGCGTTCCGTTGGCAGGCGGGCGTTGCTGGCTTGGGGCGTTCGTTGGTGACTTCTGATTTGGGATCTCACGTCGTGCTGCTCACGGGCGTTACCGGCTTCGTCGGGAAGGTGGTGCTCGAGGAGTTGATGCGGCGGCGCGAGGAGCTCGGCGTTGCGCGGGTGCTGGCGCTCGTGCGCGCGAGCGATCCCGAGCACGCGGACGCACGCCTGCGCGCCGACGTCGTGGCGTCGCGTTGCTTCGCGGCGCAGCCGCCGGGCTGGGAGAAGCGCGTCGAGGCGCTCGCCGGCGACCTGACGCGGCCGGGGCTCGGGCTGTCCGCGGCGGCGCGCGAGCGCGTCGCGAGCGAAGTCACCCACGTGATCCACTGCGCGGCGTCGGTCGAGTTCAACCTGCCGCTCGCGGAAGCCAGCGCCGTGAACACCGGCGGCGCGCTCGAGGCGCTCGCCGTCGCGCGCGAGTGCCGGCGCCTCGCGTCGTTCGTGGACGTCTCGACCGCCTACGTCACCGCCCACCCGAACGCGCTCGGCGGCGAGGTGCTGCGCGTCGAGGAGAAGCTCGCGCCCCTGCCGCGCGACGCGGCCTCGACCTACGCCGACATCCTCGCCGGCCGCGTGCGCGAGGACCGGCTGCTGCGCGAGACGGGGCACCCGAACACGTACACGCTCACCAAGTGCATCGCGGAGCACCTCGTCGCGCGGCGCGGCGAGGCGCTGCCGGTGACGCTCGTGCGGCCGAGCATCGTGTCGGTCAGCGAGCGCACGCCGAGCGCCGGCTGGGTGGACAGCGCCGCCGCCTTCGCCGGCTTCGTCGCGCTGCTCGGCAGCGGGCGACTGCGCGTCGTCGCGGGCAACCTGGGCGCGCACCTCGACGTCGTACCGTGCGACGCGGTGGCCCACCGCATCGTCGAGGCGGCGTTCTCGCCGCCGCCGCGCGGCGAGCTGCGCATCCGGCACGCCGTCGCCGGCCTGTCGGGCGCGCTGCCGATCCAGCTCTGCCGCGAGCGCATCACCGCCTACTTCGAGCAGAACCCCGTGCGCGGTCCGGGCGTGGGCATCCGCTACGTGGGCCCGCCCGGCCTCGCCTTCCGCCTTGCCCACGCGCTCCACCACGAGCTGCCCGCGCTGCGTGACGTCGCGCTCGCGACCCTCGCCCGTGAGCCCAACAAGGCCCGCGCCGCCCGCGGCCTCGCCGAGCGCCTGCGCGCGACCAACCGCGACTTCGCCTACTTCGCCAACGCCACCTTCGACTTCGCCACGAGCGTCCCCATCGACCCGCCCCTCGACCCCGCGAAGTACATCGACACCGTTTGCGAAGGCGTCGCCAAGAACTTGTTACGCGTCCGCCGCGACAAGAAAACCGGCTGACCCGCCTCCACGCGCCGGCCCACCGACGAATGGATTTCGCGGGGGTCAACCCCCCGCGAAACCCGCCCCTCCCAAGAAGAGAGACTCGACGACCACGTGCGGCATCGCTGCACGGCTCCCCGCGCGGGCGAGGCGGGGGCGGGCGGGGCGGTGGGGATCGCAGCCGGAGGGCCCGGATCCCACCCACGAGACCGCACGCCGCAACGCACCGCGGCCTCGGCCGCGAGCGCGCAAGCGCGCCCAGCCGCCGCGCGCCGCCACCACCCAACGCCGCAAACCCAAAGGCCAAGGGCCCGAAGCGCGACCCCACCGCCCCGCCCGCCCCCGCCTCGCCCGCGCGGCTCCGGCTCAGGCGAACCCAGCGGGGCTCAGTTCTCGATGAACCCCTTGAGCAACTTGCTCCGACTCGGATGCCGCAGCTTCCGCAGCGCCTTCGCCTCGATCTGCCGAATCCGCTCGCGCGTCACCTCGAAGTCCTGGCCCACCTCTTCGAGGGTGTGGTTCGAGTTGTCGCCGATGCCGAAGCGCATCTGCAGCACACGCTTCTCGCGCTCGGTGAGCGTGCTCAGCACGTGCCAGGTCGTGGACGTGAGGCTCTGCTCGAGCACCGCGTCGGCGGGATTCACGGCGTTCTTGTCCTCGACGAAGTCGCCGAGATTCGAGTCGTCCTCTTCGCCCACCGGCGTCTCGAGGCTGATCGGCTCCTTCGCGATCTTCAGCACCATGCGCACCTTCTCGAGCGGCATGAGCAGGTTCTCGGCGAGCTCTTCGGGCGTGGGCTCGCGGCCGAGCACCTGCACGAGGCCTTTCGTCGCGCGGCCGATCTTGTTGATCGTCTCGATCATGTGCACCGGAATGCGGATCGTGCGCGCCTGATCGGCGATCGCGCGGGTGATGGCCTGACGGATCCACCACGTGGCGTAGGTCGAGAACTTGTAGCCGCGGCGCCACTCGAACTTCTCGACGGCGCGCATCAGGCCGATGTTGCCCTCCTGGATCAGGTCGAGGAAGAGCAGGCCGCGGTTCGTGTACTTCTTCGCGATCGAGACGACGAGGCGCAGGTTCGCCTCCGTCAGCTCGCACTTCGCGCGGTGCGCCTCTTCCTTCGCGTCGGCGTATTCGCGCACCGCGCGGCGCAGCGCGTCGCGCGTCATCTTCGCGTCGGCCTCGAGCGCCGCGAGCGCGGCGTCGATCGCCGCGACGTTCGCCTCGACCTCGGCGATGCGCTCCGCGTTGCCGCCCAGCTTCAGCAGCGCTTCGCGCGCGATGCGGCTCTTCTTGCGCGAGAGCGGCGCGAGCGTGCGCAGGTCCGCGGCGTTCACGCCGAGCGTGCGCGCCGCCTTGTTGGCGGCGTGCTCGTGCTGGAGCGCCTGGTCCGCGGATTCGCGCACCTTGTCGCTGACGTCGACGAAGCGAGGCTTCGCGACGCGCTGCTCGATCAGCAAGTCGACGGCCTGCTTGTAGATCGCGCGCAGCTCGGCGTCGATGCGCGCGCGCGCCTCGGCGCCGGTGCGCGGGTTGGCGAGCGCGGCCTCGCGCTTGTGGGCGTCGCCGACCAGGCGCTTCGTCTTCGCGACGGCCTCGAGGAACGCGGCCTTGCGCTGCTCGGGATCGTCGCCGGGCTGATCCTCGTCGACCTCGAGGCCCGCGAGCATGTCGTGCGGCGTGCGCTGGCCGCGGCGCAGCTCGTCGGCCATGGCGAGGAACGCGCGCATGCCGAGCGGCGTGCCGAGCGTCGCGTAGAGCATGCGGTGCTCGCCGGCCTCGATGCGCTGCGCGAGCGCCACTTCGCCCTCGCGCGTGAGCAGCGAGACCTGCCCCATCTCGCGCAGATACACGCGCACCGGGTCGTTGCTGCCGCCCACGTCCGCGGCTTCCGGCGACGCCGCGCGCGCCTCGCGGGCGCGCTGCACGTCGTTCGGCGAGCGCACGACGGCGATGTCGCTCTCGCCGAGGATCGTCATCACCTCGTCGAGCTTCGCCGGGCTGAGCGCCTCGCCGGGGAAGGCGCCGCTCAGGTCCTGGACCGTCACGTAGCCGCGTGAGCGCCCGATGCGTAACAACCGTTCGATCTGCTGCGAGCGATCGGCAGCGGGGGCGCCGCCGACGCGGGGCGCGGCCGCGCGCGAACGCGTGCGCGCGTCGGCGGTGTCCGGGGACAACAAGCTCACTCGCGCGGGCGAGTGGGCCTTCGGGTTCGCGGCGTGCGGGGCGATGCGGCGGGGTCCGGGAACAGTCGAAGTCATTGGGGGGCGCTCCTTCGATTGCTGCGGCAACGGTTCGTGGGAGGTTCAGGTCAACGAGCGGGCGATCCTCGGGCGGCGCGGCGCAGGTCGAGCTCGCGCTGCTTCAGCGTGATCAGGTCTTCGGTGGGAGCACTGCCCAAGATCACGCTCTGGGTCAGTGCGCGGGAGCGGGAGCGCTGTTGGTCGCGCGCGAGCCACGCGAGCTCGTCGCGCAGGATGCGCGCGGCGTGCTCGGGGTTCTCGAGATCGGGGCGCGACTCGCTCGCGAGCGCGAGGAAGCGGCGGCGGCGCTCGCCTTCGAGCGCGTCGGTGAGCGAGGCGGGATCGCCGCCGGCGAGCGCGAGCTCGTGGACGGCGCGGGCGAGGGCGCGGAACTCGTCGTCGGGCGCGAGCGCAGCGAGGTCGGCGGTGGCGACGAGCTTCGCGCAGGCCGCGTGGTCGACGAGGATGCGCAGCGCGTCGGCGAAGTGGCGCTGCGCGGGCGTGAGCGTGCGCGGCGGCGCGAACGCGGGCTCCGTCTCGCCGTCGCCGCGCGACTCGCCGCTCATGCGCTCCTTGCGCACCGCGGCCTCGACGTCGCGCGCCTCGGCGTTCGCGGCGAGCGCGAGGCGGCGCGAGAACTCGCCGCGCTCCACCGGATCGGGCACGCGCGCGAGCAACGGCGCCACGGCGGCCACGGCGTCGGCGCGCTGGTACGGCGTGGCGACGCCGGCGGCGCAGGCGCGGCGGATCGCGAGGTCGAGCGCGGGCGGCGCGCCGTCCACGAGCTTCATCAGCGCCTCGGCCCCGTGCGCGAGCAGGAACTCGTCGGGATCGAGGCCGCCGGGGATCGTGGCCGCCGCGATGCGCAGGCCGTGGGGCAGCAGCACCTCGAGCGAGCGCAGCATCGCGCGCTGTCCGGCTTCGTCGCCGTCGAAGAACATCACCACGTCGCGCACCCGGCGGCGCAGCGCCCGCGCGTGGTCCTCGCTGAGGGCGGTGCCGCAGGTGGCGAGCGCCTCGCCGATGCCGGCGCGATCCATCGCGATGCGATCGAAGTAGCCCTCGACGATCACCGCGCGCTCCTTCGCGCGCAGCGCCTCGAGCGCGGACGGGAAGCCGTAGAACGCCTCGCGCTTGCGGTAGACCGGGCTCTCGGGCGTGTTCAGGTACTTCGGCTCCTGGTCCTTCGCGAGCGCGCGGCCGCCGAAGCCGATGGTGCGGCCGCGGGCGTCCTCGATCGGGAAGATCACGCGATTGCGCAGCAGGTCGTAGTGGCCGTTGCCGCGCTCGCGCGCCCGTAACAAGCCGGCGCGCTCGCCCGTCTCGGCGCCGATCTTCTCGCGGCGCAGCGCGTTCACGAGGCCGTCCCACGCGTCGGGTGCGTAGCCGATGCCGTAGCGCGCGATGTCGTCGCCGCCGAGCCCGCGCTGCGCGAGGTAGGCGCGCGCCGCCGCGCCGCGCGGGCCGCTCAGCTCCGCCTGATAGAACGAGCGCGCCACTTTGTTCGCGCGGTAGACGTCGTCGAGCACGCTGCGCTCGGGGCCGCCGTCGTACTCGGGGATCTCGATGCCCGCGTCGCGCGCGAGCTCGCGCACGGCTTCGGGGAAGCTCATGCCGTCGTGCTTCATCAGGAAGCCGAACACGTTCCCGCCTTCGCCGCAGCCGAAGCAGTGATAAGTGCCTCGATCGGGACTCACGATGAAGGACGGAGTCTTCTCGTGATGGAACGGGCAGAGGCCCTTCCAGGTGCGGCCGGCCTTCTTGAGGCCGACGTGGCGGCCGATCAGGTCGACGATGTCGACCCGATCGCGCACGGCATTCAGCGTGTCCGCGGGGATTCGGCTCATCGCGCTAGCCCCCGGGTGGTGCTTGCCAGGAGCACTCGCTCCTAGCGCGCCATCCGCTTCAGCTTCTTCAGCGCCCGCTTGCGTGCCGCGGCTTCCTTCTTCTTGCGGCGCACGCTCGGCTTGTCGAACGACTCGCGGCGGCGCAGCTCGGTGAGCACGCCCGCCTTCTCCACCGACTTCTTGAAGCGCTTCATGGCGACTTCGAAGGGCTCGTTGTCTCGCACCTTGACGATGGGCATTCGCCCTCCTGAATCGTGAGCAGCGCAGCGCGCTGAAAACCGTTGAGTTCGCGTTCGATCCGGTGACGCGCCTCACCCCGGGGTCTGCGGCTTGTAGTGGCTCGCAGCTGGAGGGAGTGGCACGAAAACTGTTGGCGAGGACCCCGAGCAGCGACGTCAGGCGTGTCGAAATATCGAGGAAATTCGAGGGGTTCGGGGTTGAGATCGCGGGCGAGGCAAACTAGCGCACCGGTTTTCCGAGCGTCAACGCGTCCGCGAAGAAAAAGCTTGACTCCGCGCCCGCCGCCGCCGGGGGCCGTGCGCGCTCAGCGGCTCGGCGGGCGGACCGCGATGCCGAGCTCGAGCAGGCGCCGCTTCACGGAGCCGACGGTCTGTTCCTTGAAGTGGAAGATCGAGGCCGCGAGCGCGGCCTGGGCGTGGCCGCCGGCCGGGCCGTCGTCGAGGGCGGCCGCGAGCGACTCCGGGGTGCCGCCGCCGCCCGACGCGATCACCGGGATCGAGACGGCGTCCGCCACCGCGCGCACCAGCTCGAGGTCGTAGCCGGCCTTGGTGCCGTCGCGGTCCATGCTCGTGAGCAGGATCTCGCCGCCGCCCGCGAGAGCCATGCGCTGCGCCCAGGCCACTGCGTCGATCCCCGTCGGGCGCCGGCCGCCGTGGGTGTAGACCTCGAAGCGCGGGGTCTCGCTGAGCCGGTCCCCGTGGCTGGCGGCGCGCTCGGCGGCGCGGGTGCGGAACGCCTCCGGGTCGGTGATCCGCTTCGCGTCGATCGCCACGACGAGGTTCGCGCTGCCGATCTTCAGCGCCGCCTCGGCGACGAGGTCGGGGTTCTGCACGGCGGCGGTCATGATCGAGGTCTTGTCCGCGCCGGCGTTCAGCAGGTCGCGGATGTCCTGGACCGAGCGCACGCCGCCGCCCACGCAGAGCGGCATGAACACCGTTTCCGCGGTGCGCGCGACCACGTCGAACAGCGTGCGGCGCCCCTCGTGGCTGGCGCTGATGTCGAGGAACGTGATCTCGTCCGCTTCCTGCGCGTCGTACATGCGCGCGACCTCGACCGGGTCGCCGGCGTCCACGTGGTCGACGTACTGGACGCCCTTCACCACGCGGCCGCGGTCGACGTCGAGGCAGGGGATGATGCGCTTCAGGAGCACGCGATCTCCAGCGCCGCGCGCAGATCGACCGCGCCGGTGTAGAGCGCGCGGCCGACGATCACGCCCGCGACGCCGCTCGCCCGCGCGGCGCGCACGTCGTCGAGCGAGCCGACGCCGCCCGACGCGATCACCGGGATCGAGATCGCGCGCGCGAGCGCGACCGTCTCGGCGAGGTTGACGCCCGCGCCGGTGCCGTCGCGCGCGATGTCCGTGTAGACGATGGCGGCGACGCCGGCGTCCTCGAAGCGCCGTGCGAGGGTGAGCGCGTCGGTCTCGCTGGTTTCGAGCCAACCCTGCACGGCGACCTTCCCGCCGCGCGCGTCGATGCCGACGCCGATGCGGCCCGGGAAGCGCTTCGCGGCCTCGCGCACCAGCGCCGGGTCGCGCAACGCGACGGTGCCGAGGATCGCGCGCTCGACGCCGAGGCCGAGCCAGGTCTCGACGCCCGCGAGCGTGCGGATGCCGCCGCCGAGCTCGACCGGGAGGCCCTTCGTCGCGGCGAGGATCCCCTCCACCGCGCGCGTGTTGACGGGCTCGCCGCGCTTCGCGCCGTCGAGGTCGACCACGTGCAGGCGCTGGATGCCGTGGGCGGCGAAGCGCGCGGCGACGCCGGCGGGATCCGCGTCGTACTCGGTGGCCGCGGCGTAGTCGCCCTGGGTGAGCCGCACGCACTTGCCGCCGAGCAGGTCGATCGCGGGGATCAGCTCGAAGGCGCTCATCGCACGCGGGCCTTCGGGCCGAGCGGCAGCGCGCCGACCGTCTCCTGCGCGCCCCACTGCGCGAGCTCTTCGGCCGAGAGCCAGCGCGTGCCCGCGCCGGGGTACTGGCCCGCGCGCAGCACGTTCTCGCCGAGGGGCTGCTGGCGCTCGTCGAACTCGGCGCTCCACAGGACGCGCCCGCCCGGCGCGGATTTCAGCGTCACGCGGAAGCCGACGGCCGCGGCATGGAAGGTCCCGTAGGCCTCCCCCTCGCGCTCGTCCCAGCGCGTCACCTCGCCGGTCACCACCGCGTCGGCGCCGCGCTTCTCGGCGAGCACGGCGGTCGCAGGCCGCGACGCGTCCGCCTCGGCGAGCGTCGCGACGACGTCGTCGGGCGCGACCACCTCGACGCCGCGCGCACCGAGCGCCTCGGTCACGTAGCGCGACACCAGCTGCGCCGCGTCTCGCGGCGCAGCGCCGCCGGCTTCCTGGCGCAGCAGCGGCGACGCCGCGAACGGCATCACCGCGATGCGCCGCAGCGGCGCCTCGAGCTCCGCGAGCGCGGGCCGCGCCTGCGTCGCGACCGTCTCGGTGCAGCCCGCCGCAAGCAGCGAGAGCGCAACCCGCGCGACGAGCGCGAGCGAATTCCGAATCGGGGTCATCCGAATCGGGGTCAGACCCCGATTCGGAATTCTGCGGGATCGGGGCGGCGTCAGCATCCGCGCACCCAAGCCGCGAAGGCGTCGAGCAGGCGCTTGCCCGCGGCTTGGCTCTTCTCGGGGTGGAACTGCACCGCGAACACGTTGCCGCGCGCGACCGCGCTCGTGAACTCGCCGCCGTAGTCGGTCACGCCGGCGACCTCCGCGGGCACTGCGTCCACGACGCGATACGAGTGCACGTAGTAGTAGGCGTCCTCGCGCGGCAGCTGCCGCGCGATCGGGTGATCGCCACGCCAGCGCACCTGGTTCCAGCCGATGTGCGGCACGTGCAGCGGATGATTCGCGGGAAAGCGCTCGACCCGCCCGCGCAGCACGCCGAGGCCGGGCGTCAGGCCGTGCTCGTCGCTCGACTCGAACAGCAGCTGCAGCCCGAGGCACAGCCCGAGGTACGGCTTGCCGGCGGCGATCGCACGCACGAGCGCGTCGCCGATGCCCTTCGCGCGCAGGCTGGCCATCGCGTCCGCGAAGGCGCCGACGCCGGGCAGCACGATCGCGTCGTAGTGCGCGAGCGCCGCCGCGTCCGCCGTCACCTCGACCGCGAGCGCCGAGCGCTCCAGCGCCTTCGCGACGCTGCGCAGGTTGCCGGCGCCGTAGTCGACGACGGCGATGCGGGGGGAGGAGGTGGGCATGAGGGGGCGGAACGTACCGGCCCCCCTCGGAATTCGTCACTCGAGCCCAAGCAGGCCGTGTCAGATTCTCGGGGGCTAGCCACGTGCGCGACGTTGAGGAGACCCATGGAGTTCCAGACGCTTCGAATCCCGTTCCCGCCCGCCTCCGGAATCCAGCTCCGGCAGGTCGCCATCCGGCAGGCATTTCGACGGCCCGTTGCATCCGCCGCCGTGGTCCTGACCGGATACTCGCTGCGACTGAAGGGCGCCCGCGAGCTGAAGGACCTAATCGTTCGGCTCGAGCACACCATCCTCAACTCGTCGACGACGATCCAGCCCGAGGTGCGCGTCGTCGCGACGCTCGGGGTTCGGGACGCCGCCGGCTACTTCGACGATCCGTTCGAGGGTGAAGTCGAGGCTCTTCTGATCTACGAGCTCGTTCCCTCGCTGGATTCCCATGGACGAGTTGGCGACCCCCTGCTGGAGACCCTCGATGCTCGTCCTGCGTGAAGGGCGCCTCGGCGGCTACGGGTTGCAGTATCCGCCGACGGGCATCCTGGAGGAAACCGTTCAGCTGGGCTTCACGCCGGTCCGGGCGCGCGCGCTGCTCCGCGGGTTCGAAGTGGGTTTCCGAGAGGGCGACCGCCGGCTCCGCGAGATCTCCGTGTCGCTCGAGACCCTGTTCGGCGACGGCGTAGGCGAGATCCGGGTGCGCGCCCGCCCGACCTTGCTCGGCGACGACTGGTCGCCGACGACGCTCATCGTCTACTACACGCTCGTCGCAGAGTGAACCGGGCGCCGCGCGTCGCCTACAGCGCGCCCTTCACGCTCGGCACGGCCCCGGCGGCGCGGGGATCGATCTCGCACGCCACGCGCAGCGCGCGGGCGAGGCCCTTGAAGATCGCCTCGACGCCGTGGTGCGGGCTCATGCCGTACCGGAGCTCGACGTGCAGATCGAGGCCGGCGTTCTGCGCGAAGGCGTAGAGGAAGTCCTCGACCAGCGAGACGTCGAAGTTGCCCACGCGGTCGTTGGCGAGGGCGACGCGGTAGACGAGGAACGGGCGATTCGAGACGTCCACCGCGACGTCGGCGCGCGACTCGGCCATGGGCAGCGTCTGCTGGCCGTAGCGGCGGATGCCGCGCGCGTCGCCCAGTGCCTGGCGCAGCGCCTGGCCGAGCACGATGCCGACGTCCTCGACGGTGTGGTGGAGGTCCACGTGGAGGTCGCCCTGCGCGTGCAGCGTGAGGTCGAAGAGCGCGTGCTTCGCGAAGGACTCGAGCATGTGGTCGAAGAACGGGATGCCCGTGGCGACGTCGTAGGCGCCCGTGCCGTCGATCGTGAAGTCGGCGCGGATCTCGGTCTCGCGCGTCTTGCGCTCGATGCGGGCTCTTCGAATGGCGGAATCGGTCGTCATCTCGCTCTCGTATCGGCGCACCGCGCATTTTCCCGAATCGGGGTCTGACCCCGATTCGGGAAGTTCCTACCAGTCCATCTCGGCTTCGGCCTCGGCGTCGCGGGCGGCTTCGCGCTCGCGGCGGGCCTTCCGGATCTTCGCGAGGCGCAGCTCGACGGAGTTGCCGTGGCCGCCGAAGCCCTCGAGGTTCGCGAGGCGGATGACGTCGGCGCCGAGCTCGCGCAGCTTCGGCGGCTCGAAGCGCACGAACGCAGTGCGCTTCAGGAAGTCGTCCACGCCGAGCGGCGAGAAGAAGCGCGCCGTGCCGCCGGTCGGGAGCACGTGGTTCGGGCCGGCCAGGTAGTCGCCGACCGCGACCGGCGTGTAGTGGCCGAGGAACACGGTGCCGGCGTTCTTCACCTTCTTGAGCTGTGCCTCGGCGTCGTCGGTCGCGATCACGAGGTGCTCGGGCGCGTAGCGGTTCGCGAGCTCGAAGGCGTGCTCCATGTCCTTCGCCACGACGATCGCGCCGTTCGCGAGGGCGGCGCGCGCGATCTTCTCGCGCGCGAGCTCCTTCAGCTGCTTGTCGAGCTGCTCCTTGACCTTCAGCGCGATCGCCTTCACGGGAGTAATCAGGATGGCGCTCGCGCCCTCCTCGTGCTCCGCCTGCGAGAGCAGGTCCGCCGCGACCCACGCCGGCGTCGCGCTCTTGTCTGCGATCACGACGACCTCGGTGGCGCCGGCCTCGCTGTCGATCGCGACGTCGCCGAACACGAGCTTCTTCGCGTGCTGCACGAACGCGTTGCCCGGCCCCGTGATCTTGTCGACGCGCGGCACGCTCGCCGTGCCGTAGGCCAGCGCGGCGACGGCCTGCGCGCCGCCGAGCTTGAACACGCGGTGCACGCCGGCGACGCGCGCCGCCATCAGCACCTCGTCGCGAATCTGCCCGTCCTTGCCGGGCGGCGTGACCATGATGATCTCGGGCACTTCCACGACGGAGGCCGGCACCGCGTTCATGATCACGGTGCTAGGGTAGCTCGCCTTGCCGCCGGGCACGTAGATGCCGACGCGCTCGAGCGCGCGCACCTTGTGGCCCATCAGCGCGCCGCCTTCCTCGCGCATCTCCCAGCTCGACGGAATGCGCTTGCGGTGGAACTCGCGCACGCGCATCGCGCTCTTGCCGAGCGCAGCGCGGTCCGCCGGCGGAACGCGGTCGCACGCGGCGTCCCATTCCTTCTTCGTGACCTCGAGCTTGTCGAGGTCGGCACCGTCGAGCTTCTTCGTCAGCGCGAAGAGCTCCGCGTCGCCGTTCTCGCGCACGTCGGCGAGGATCTTCTGCACGATCTTCTCGACGGATTCTTCCTGCGCCGCGCGGCGCGCGCACAGCTTGCCGAACGCGCGCTCGAAGCCGGCCTCGCCAGCCTGCAAGAACGCGATGGCGCCTTTCGGCGCCGCTGCCTTCGCCATCTTCAACTCTCCCTTCCTCGACTGCGCGCGGTCACCACGCGCGGTCGGCCCCCGAGGTCGCGATGCGACCGTGGCCCGTCGAAGCCACGCTCCGCAAGGCATTGTGTCAATTCGTCCGCCTGCGCGGGAGCCAGCTCCAGCGCGATCAGCCCGCCCGGGCGCAAGCAAAGCTGCGCCTCGTGCACGATCCGGCGCAGCAGGGCCGCGCCGTCCGCCCCCGCGAACAGGGCGCCGCGCGGCTCGTGGGCGAGCTCGGGCTCGAGCTGGCCGGCCTCCGCCTCGGCGAGGTAGGGCGGGTTCGAGACGATCACGTCGAAGCGCTGGCCGAGCACCGGCGCGAAGCCGTCGCCCTGTACGAAGCGCACGCGGTCGGCGAGGCCGAGCGCCTCCGCGTTGCGCTGCGCCACGGCGAGCGCGGCGGCCGAGAGGTCGCCCGCCACGACACGCAGCTTCGGGCGCTCTTTGGCGAGCGCGAGGGCGATCGCCCCCGATCCGGTGCCGAGATCGAAGGCGGTCAGCTCGGCCTCGACGTCGGGCAGCTCCGCGAGCACGGCCTCGACGAGCGTCTCGGTCTCGGGCCGCGGCACGAGCACGTCGGGCGTGACGGCGAGGGGCAGCGACCAGAACTCGCGCACGCCCGTCAGGTAGGCCACCGGCACGCGCTCGTCGGCGCGACGCTTCACCAGCTCGCGGAAGCGCGTGCGCTCCTCGGTCGTGATGGGCTTGTCGAAGTCGAGGTAGAGGCGCAGGCGATCGATGCCGAGCGCGAAGCCGAGCAGGATCTCGGCGTCGAGGCGGGCCGTGTCGATGCCCTTCGCCTTGAAGTAGTCCGTCGTCCACTTCAGCAGCTCGAGCACCGTCCAGCGCTTTTCACTCACGCGGCGCGCCCCTCGGCGGCGAGCTGCTTCTCGCGCTCGCCGATCATGTAGCTCGCGACGCCCTCGAGCAGGTTCGCGATCTCGCCTTCCATCATGCGGTCGAGCTGATGCAGCGTGAGCCCGGCGCGGTGGTCGGTGACGCGGTTCTGCGGGTAGTTGTAGGTGCGGATCTTCTCGCTGCGGTCGCCGGTGCCCACCTGCGAGCGGCGCTCGGTGGCGCGCTCGTTCGCTTGCCGCTCGAGCTCGGCCTCGAGCAGGCGCGAGCGCAGCACCTTCAGCGCCTTCGCCTTGTTCTTGTGCTGGCTCTTCTCGTCCTGGCACTGCACGACGACACCGGTCGGGATGTGCGTCACGCGCACGGCGGAGTCGGTGGTGTTCACCGACTGGCCGCCCGGGCCGCCCGCGCGGAAGACGTCGATGCGCAGATCCGCGGGATTGATCGTGATGTCCACCTCTTCCGCCTCGGGCAGCACCGCGACCGTGACGGTCGAGGTGTGGATGCGCCCCGCGCCCTCGGTGGCGGGCACGCGCTGCACGCGGTGGACGCCGCGCTCGTGCTTGAGGCGGCCGAACACGTCCTTGCCGGAGATGCCGACGATGATTTCCTTGAAGCCGCCGCTGCCGGTCTCGGAGATCGAGAGCGGCTCGATCTTCCAGCGCAGCGACTCCGCGTAGCGCGAATACATGCGGAAGAGGTCCGACGCGAACAGCGCGGCCTCCTCGCCGCCGGTGCCGGCGCGGATCTCGAGGATCGCGTCGCGCTCGTCGGTCGGGTCCTTGGGGATCAGGAGGCGCCGGATGTCCTGGATCAGCTGGTCGCGGCGGGCCTCGAGCTCGGGCAGCTCGGCCTGCGCGAGGGCGGACAGCTCGGCGTCCGCGTCCTTGGCCATCTCCTGGTTGTCCGCGATCGCCTGGAGCGTCTTCCGGTACTCGATGCCGGCCTCGACGACGGGGCGCAGGTCCGACAGCTCCTTGCCCACCTTCGCGAGCTCGCCCTGCTTCTGGGCCGTCGCGGGGTCGCCGAGGCGCCGCTCGAGGGCGCCCACGCGCGCTTCGATCTCGCGAATGCGCTCGAGCCAGTCGGTTTGGGGCTGGGCCATGGCGGGTTCCGGGTGACGCGGGCCGCGCGGGAGCCGCGCGCGCGCGCCGTCCGGGGGAGGAAGCGGCGCAGCGGGGGCAAGTTCGCGGACCTCGCCGCGCGCCGCAAGCGAGCGCAGCGTCTGCGAAATTCGCCGCGCACTCGCCGCGGCCGCGCGCGCAACGCGCCCGGACGCCAGCGCGACACCTCCGAACGCAAACGCCGCGTCGAACCCGAAAGGGGTCAGACCCCAGGTGGGTTGCGGGCGAGCTGCCACCGCCGCACCGGGGCGGGCTCGGCGCGCTCGCTACCACCACCTCCACCAGCGCTGCGGCCGCGGGCAGCGCTCGTCGGGCTTCGTGCCGCGCAGGAAGACCTCTTCGACGCTCTCGCACCACGACGCGGAGCGCAGCCCGGTAGCGGGGTCGATCTCCGCCGTGAGGATGCGCGGCGGCACGGCGAAATCGCTCCAGCCGCTCGCGCCGACCGCGTTCTTTACGAAGCGCGCCACGATCGGGATCGCGCCCTGCGCGCCGCTCAGCCCCACCCGCTCGCCGTCGTCGAAGCCCACCCACACGACGACCACGAGCTCCGGCGTGTAGCCCGCGAACCACGCGTCGCGGCGATCGTTCGTGGTGCCCGTCTTGCCCGCGAACGGGCCGCGCACGCCGAGCGCCCGCAGGCTGCGGCCCGTGCCGCGATCCACCGCGCCGCGCAGCGCCGAGCTCACGAGGTAGATCTCCTCGGGATCGAACACGCGCGCCTCGTCGGCGACGTCCCCGCCGATGTCGTCGCCGCCCGGCTCGCGTACGGCAAGCGTCGCGCGCGGCTGGCGCAGCATGCCCCCGCTCGCGAGCACGCCATACGTGCGCGCGACCTCGATGGGCGTCATCTCGAACGCGCCGAGCGCGAGCGAGGGAATCGGGCGCAGGGGGCTCTCGACGCCGGCGCGGCGCGCCGTCTCGGCGACGCGCACGAGGCCGGTCTCCAGCGCGAGGCGCGCCATCGGCACGTTCAGCGAGTCCTCGAGCGCGCGCCGCAGCGTGACGGGCCCGCGGTAGGTCGCGTCGTTGTTCTCCGGGCGCCACGGCTTGCCGTCCACGATCACGTCGAGGGGCGCGTCCTCGAGGATCGTCGCGAGCGTGAAGGTCTCGTCGCCGTGCTTGCGGTCGCGCGTCAAGGCGGCGAGGGCGACCAGCGGCTTGAACACGCTGCCGGGCTGGCGGTGCGCATTCGTGACGCGGTCGAGGGTGCCGCGCGCGGCCTTGCGCCCGCCGACCCACGCGAGGATTTCGCCGCTGCGGGGGTCGAGCGCGATCAGCGCGGCCTGCAGCGGCTTCTTCGTGCGGCGCAGGCGCGGGTAGGCGCGCTCGAGCTGCGCGAGCTGGTCGTCCACCGCGGCCTCCGCGACGGCCTGATGGCCGGCGTCGAGGCTCGTGAACACCGCGAAGCCCGCGCGGCTCATGGCGTCCTCGTCGACCCGCGCGGCGAGGTCGGCGCGCACCTTGCCGACGAAGTGCGCCGCGAAGCTCGGCTTCGCCTGCTCGCGCTTCACGCCGAGGCGCTGCGCCTTCGCGGCGGCGTGGGTCTTCGCGTCGATCGCCTTCTCGTCCCGCATCACGTCGAGGATCAGGTCGCGGCGCTCCTTCGCCTTGTCCGCGTGCTTGAACGGCGAGAGCGCGTTCGGGCCCTGGATCAGCGCCGCGAGCAGCGCGCCGTCGGCGACGGTCAGCTCCTTCACGTCCTTGCCGAAGTAGAAGCGCGCGGCGCGGGCGATGCCGTGGATCGCGCGCGCGCCGTCCTGTCCGAGGTAGATCTCGTTGAGATACGCCTCGAGGATGTCGTTCTTCGAGTAGCGGAGCTCGAGCCACAGCGAGCGGAAGATCTCCTTCAGCTTGCGCGTATAGGTGCGCTCGGGCGAGAGGTACACGTTCTTCACGAGCTGTTGCGTGATCGTGCTGCCGCCCTCGGCGACGCGGCGTTCCTTGGCGTTCGCGACCGCCGCGCCGAACATGCGGATCGGGTCGATGCCGACGTGCGAGTAGAAGCGGCGGTCCTCCGTCATCAGCACGGCGTCGACGACGTGCACGGGGATCGTCTCGAGCCGCACGAGCTCGCGGTCCTCGCCGCTGTCGGTGAGCGACGCGAGCACGGGCGTCTCGAGCACGACGCGCTCGACCGGATCGCCGTTCAGCGTGAGCGCGGCGAGCGTGCCGTTGGCGGCGAGCGTGCCGGCGATCAGCGCCTCGGGGGGCGGCGCGCCGGGGTACGCGAGGCGCCGCGCGCGCAGCGAGAACGCCGCCTTCGCCACGCGGTACTGCCCGGGCGTGAGCTCGCCGTTGGTGTCGGCCTGATAACCGGCCGCGCGCAGGTGCCTCTCGATGCGCGAGAGGGGCACGCGCGAGCCGACCGCGAGCGGCAAGCCGCGCCCGTACACGCGCGTCGGCTGCGGCAACACCTGCTCCGAGAGCCGCGCGCCCGAGTCGAGCGAGCAGGCGAACGCGAGCGAGAGCGCGCACAGCGCGAGCGCGAAGGCGTGCGCGGGGCGAAGCGCGCTCACCGCGAACCCTGCGTGCGCCGTTCTTCCTCGTCCCACCACGCGTCGGCGTCGCCGCCTCGGCGCTCGCGCTCGCGCCGGCGCAGCTCCTCGCGCCGCGACGCAGGGGGCGTTTCGGGAGGCGGCGCGGCGCGCTCCCGTCCCCCGCCGAGCCAGCGCTCGATCCGGTCGATGAGATCCGCGGCGTCGCGCAGCGGCGCGCCCGCCGAGCCCTCGCCGCGCGCCGAAGGGGCTTCGCGCGGCATCGGCGCCGCCGCGGCGCGCACCTCGCCGTTCGCGACGCGCTCGCGATACGCCGCGGCACGCGCGGCCTCGTCGGCGCGCAGCTTCTCCGCCTCGGCGACCTCGCCCGGATCCCACGCGTCGGCGCGGGCGAGCGCGGGCGCGAGCAGGAGCGCCGCGAAGAGCGCGAGGCC
>CAZCTH010000040.1:0-39261 GCA_964501435.1 uncultured Spirochaetales bacterium
GCGGCGGCGGCAGCGCCGCCCCCGACCGCGCGTCCCTCCGAGCCGCCCGCGGACGGTGACGCCGCGCCGTTGCCCGCGCCCGGCGAGTGGCACCTCGCCGTCGCCAGCGGCGTCGTGAGCGTCGACGCCTTCGACGCGCCGCGCCGGCCGCTGCTCGAAGCCCTCGCCGCGCGCGCGGGCTTCGCGCTCGAGGCGGCGCCCGGCGCTTGGCCGCCGCTCACGCTGCGCATCGAGGCGCAGCCGCTCGAGGTCGCCCTGCCGCTGCTGGTGGGCGAGCTCGAATACCGCGCCGACTGGACCAGCGCCGACGGCACGCACCGCCTCGCGAAGCTCGTGGTCGGCGGGCCGCGCGACGCCTCGGCGCTCGCGGACGGCACCGCGCTGCGTCCCGGCGAGGTCACGGACAGCCTTCAGCGCGCGCTGAAGGCGTACGCGGACGAGGACGCTTCGCAGGCGCTCAGCGAAGAGGACGCCCTCGCGCGAATGGCGAGCGAGGATCCCGAAGAGCGCGTGCGCGCGGTGCTGGCGCTCGAGGGCGAAGGCGCCGGCCTCGCCGCGCTCACGAGCGCGATCGAGCGCGACCCTGACCCGCGCGTGCGCGCCGCGGCGACGGTGGGCCTCGAGGACAGCGAGGAGGTCGGCGCCGTCCAGGCGCTGCTCGGCGCGCTCGACGACCCGCACCCCGAGGTGATCACCGAAGCCATCGACTCGCTCGAGTTCGCCGGCGACGCGAGCGTCGTCCCGCAGCTCCAGCCGCTGCTCGCGCATCCCGACGCGCGCGTGCGCAAGGCGGCGGCCGACGCGATTCGCCTGCTCGGCGAGTGAAGCGCGCTCCGGCCTCGCGAGTCGCGTCGCCGTGATGCGCAGGCCGCCCAACGCGGCAGAGCCCTCTCACGGGGCCGTGAGGACGGAACGCCGCCCGGACGCCCTCGCGTAGCGCGCCTCGATTGCGCGCCAGCGCAGGAGCGCGGATCCGCCCGCTCCCGCCGTCACTCGCAGAGCTCGCGCAAGCGGACGCGCAGGCGCCCGAGCGCGCGCGCGTGGAGCTTGCGCACGCTGCACGGCTCGAGCCCGAGCGCGCGGGCAGCATCCTCGGGGCCGAGCTCCGTCCAGTAGATCAACGCCACGACGCCGCGCTCCGCCTCCGGCAGCGACGCCAGCGCGGCTTCGACCCGGCTGCGCGCTCGCGCGTCGCACAGCGCCGCGAGCGGATCGATCGCGCCCGACGCGGCCACGCGGCTCTCGTCGAGGGCTTCGACGCTGCGCCGCAGCGCCGCGCTCGCATCGAGCCCGAGCGACTCCGCGGCGTCGAGCGCGCTCGCCGCGCACCCGGCGCGCTGCTCCGACTCGTGGACGGCGCGGCCGAGCGCGCGCTCTTCGCGCCGGATCGAGCGCGGAAGCCAGTCGAGCGCGCGCAGTTGGTCGACCACCGCACCGCGGATGCGGATCTCCGCGTACGCCGCGAAGCCGCACCCGCGGCTCTCCCGAAAGCGGCGCGCGGCGTCGATCAGCCCGAGCACGCCTCCTTGGACGAGCTCGTCGTGATCGACCGACAGCCCGTAGCGCCGAGCCACCCCCCGCACGATCCCGCGGACGCGCGGCAAGTGCTCGAGCACGAGCGCCCTCACCGCCTCGTCGCAGCGCTCGGTCGTCGCGCTCGCGTGCTCCATCGCTCGCCCTCCCGGCAGCTGCGCAGCGCAGCGTGACGAAGGGCGCTGCGCGCGCGGTACCACCCAGGGAACCGCCGGCGGCGCAGTTGGTTCCGCGCGCATCCGGCGGCTCGCTCGGACTGATTAGGGTTCGCAGCGCGGCACCGGCTACGCCGCGCGATCCGCGCAGGACGCGAGCGTGCACGGCGTCGATCCGCGTCGGCGCGCGAGCATTCCGCCGCAGCCCGCGGACGTCGAGGAGGCGATTCGCCCCGGCTCAGAAGTCCGTTTGCAGCGTGATCATGAGCACGTCGAAGTCGACGAGCGCCGGGTTCTCACGGCCGCCGGCCAGCGAGAACTCCTTCCCGCTCATGTACGTCTCCCACTGGATGCCGACGCGCGCGTCCATGTTCTTGATCAGGCTGGCGAGGCGCAGATCCGCACGGAGCTTGAACGAGACGGCGCCGTACGCCGACAGGCGGTAGTCGCTCGACGCGCTCTGGCCCGCCGGCAGACCGGGCGCGTAGTACGGCGCGTAGAAGTCGGCGGCATCCTGCGTGTAGTACCGGACGGAAGGCGTGATCGTGAGCAGGTCGAAGAGCTCCTGATGCCAGCCGAGCTCGAGGGTGTGCGCCGTGACCGCCCACGTGTCCCAGTAGAACTGGTAGTCGGCGTGCAGCGACCCGTGCACCTTCTCGAAGTGGCGGCGGTAGCGGGTCAGCCACGCGAGCTGCGTGCGCGAGTCCGGCCGCCGATCCGCGAATGCGCTGCCGCCGGAGGAAACGAGCTTGTATGGGTCGGCGAGGAAGCCGCTCGCGTATTGAAGCGTGAGCGAGGTCTGCACCACCGAAGCGCGGTCGATCACCTGCGCCACGCCGAGCGAGAACGTCCCGGATCGCTTGTGGTGATCGCGCGGAGCCGGATTGAACGAGGTCGGGTTCGGATCGCTCGTGTCGATGGCGACGCCTGCGCCCCAGCTGAGGGTGGTCGCCTTCTGGTTGAAGTCCCATTCCTGACCGGCGCCCGCGTTGATCGACAGATAGTCGTCCTCCGTGGAGACGCCCCCCGAGAACGTGCTGCGCGAGCGATCGCCCTCGAGGGAGAACGTGCCGAGCACGTCGGTGCGCGCGTCGCGGATGCTGGCGCCGGTCATCACGACGATCGGGTCGCCGACCAGATCCGGCTCGATCAGCCACGGCGTCGCGCCGGACATCTTCTCGTAGGCGACGTCGAGGTCGAACCCCATGCTGCTGCCGATCGGCGCGTGCAGCTGGAACTGGTGCGTGTCGATGTCGTAGCGCTTGCGGCTGCCGCTGCTCAGCTTGCTCGCGGGGAGGTTGCCCTCGGAATACATCGAGTAGCCGTACTCGAAGGTCCAGTCGGCGAGCGCGGACTCCGCGGCGGCGCGCTCGGCGCCCGGAATCAGCGCGAGCGCACTGGTGGTGAGCATGGCGAGCGTGCCTCGCCCGCTGCGCGCCTGGCGCGCGGTCGCCCGAAGCGTCGCGCGCTTCTCGCTGCGCGCTCGTCGTCGCTTTTGCATGGAGTGCCTCCGCTCTCAGTTGCAGCCGCAGCCGCCGCCACCGGCGCCGCCGCCCGGCATGGCCGCTTCCTTGGCGAAATAGGTGTGGTTCTCCTGAGTCGCCGCGATCGGGTCGACGTCCCAAGCCATGTCGGGCTTCGCGAGCAGGCTGCGCTCCCACGGCTCGACGTGCTGACACGCGCTCGCGAGCGCGCAGAACCCAAACCACACGAGTGCGCGCGCGGCCTTCACGACCGGGCCCCGCTCTTCATGGAGACGAGCTTGCGCACCTGCGCGCGCAGCTTCTCGATGTCGCCGCCGCGGAAGCCCCGGTGCACGAAGCGGACGACGCCCTCCCGGTCGATCAGATACGAGCTCGGCATCGTCTCGAGGCCGAAGCGCTTTGGCAGCTTGCCCTCCGGGTCGCTCGCGTTCGGATACGACACGCCCCGCCGCTCGAGCGCGCGTCGCGCGTCCGCGAGCTTGGTGTCGACGTTCACGCCGACGATCGCGAACTGATCCGCGGGGAACTCCTTCGACAGCGCCTCGAGCTGCGGCATGGCCGCGTTGCACGGCGCGCACCACGAGGCCCAGAAGTCCACGAGCACGACCTTTCCGCGCAGGGCGTGCAGGGCGACCTGGCCGTCGCCGACGACGCTGCGCGCCTGGAAGTCGGGCGCTGGATCGCCCGCTTCCAGGGCGGACGCCGCGGCCGCGAGCGCGAGCCATGCGGCCGCGAGAACGATGCGAGCTCGGGTGGTGTTCATCTCGATCCTCCGGGGTGGTCGCGCGATCGCCTCGCGCGGTGGGCTCAACGCGACGCGGTGCGCAGCGCCGACGTGAGCCGCGCCTGTGTAATGACTTCGGGCAACACGAGCGGACGCTCGGGCGCGTCCGGCGAGTACACGAGGTAGAGCGGGACTCCCGCCTTCCCCCAGCGCGCGAGCTCCGCGCGGATCGCTTCGTCGCGCTGCGTCCAGTCGCCGCGCAACACCGCGAACCCGCCGGACGCGAGCAGCCGCTGCGTCTCGTCGGTGTCGAGCGCGATGCGTTCGTTCAGCTTGCAGGTGAGGCACCAGTCGGCGGAGAAGACCACGAGCGCGGGGCGACCCGAGCCGAGCGCGCTGCGCACCGCGCTGGGCGACCACGGTGCGCCCACGTCGCCCCGCGCGATCGCGCGCGGCGCCTCCGCGCGCGGCGCTGCCGCGATGCGGACGAGATTCGCCCCGCCGAACACGAGCGCCGCCACCACGACGGCTGCACCAGCGCCGGCGAAGCGCGTGCCCGCGTGCTGCAGCCGGCCGTAGATCCAGCCGACGAAGGCGCCCGCGAGCAGTACGCCGAGCAGCGCCGCGACGGAGTCGATGCCCACGCTGCGCCCGACGATCCACAGCAGCCACACGACGGTGGCGAGCAGCGCGAAGCCGAGGCCGCTTCTCAGGGTGCCCATCCACGCGCCCGAGCGGGGCATGAAGCGCCCGAGCCGCGGGAAGGCGCTGATCGCGACGAACGGCAGCGCGAGGCCAGCGCCGATGGCGAGGAACACCGAGACGATCACCGCGGCCGAGCTCGCGAACGCGAAGCCGATCGCGGTGCCGAGGAATGGCGCGGAGCACGGCGTGGCGAGCGCCACCGCGAGCAAGCCCTCGAAGAACGAGCGGCGAGCGCCTGGGGCGTCCGCGCCGAGCTCGGCGAGCGCGCTCGGCTGGAAGCCGATCTCGAACACGCCGAACAGGTTGAGCGCGAAGCCGACCAGCACGGCGGAGATCGCGGCCACGTACGCGGGCTCCTGGAACTGAAACCCCCAGCCGACCGCGTGCCCCGCGCTGCGCAGCGCGAGCGCCGCACTCGCCAGGGCGAGCATCGAGAGAGCGATGCCGCCGGCGTACGCGACGCCGTGCTGCAGCGCCTTGCGTCGGCTGTGCCCGGCGAGCTCGCCGACCGCGAACACCTTCATCGCGAGCACGGGCAGGACGCACGGCATGAGGTTCAGCACGAGGCCGCCGAGCAGCGCGAGCCCGAGCATCGCCAGCAGCCCCGATGGTGCGGCGGGCGGTGCTTGCGGTGCGGGCGGCGCGGCTTCGATCGCCGTGTCGACCGCGAGGGCGCGGAGCGCACCGTCCGCGCCGCGCACGCGCAACACGCCGCGCACGCGCTCGGGCAGCGTCGCGCCGCTGGGCGAGAGCTGGAGCGCGACGTCGCCGCCCGACGCCTCGGCGAAGGCGCGCGAGAGCCCGGCGTCGTCGCTCGCCTCGGGAAAGAACGCGATGTCGGCGTCGGGCGCGGAGAGCTGCGCGCACGCGCGCTCGCCGCGGCACGGCGACGCGACGAGGCGCACGCCGTCCGCCGCGCGCTCGGCGCGCAGCGCGGCGCCGAACGCGGCGGAGTCGAGCGGCAGTGCCGCGTCGTGGGCCGCGAACCATGCGGCCGCCGCCGCGCGCTCGTCGCCGCTCGGCGCGAGCGGTGCGGAGAGCGCGAGCGAGGCCGGAATGCAGGACGTGCGGCAGGCGAGCAGCTCGACGTCCGCGGCGAGCTGCTGGGCGCCGGGCGCGGGCGTGAGCCAGCTCGCGAGCAGGACGTCGCCCGCGTAGCCGTACGTGACGATCTCGCCGTCCAATTCCGAGAACGCGCGGGGCGCCGGCCAGGCGAGCTCGCTCGCCTCGGCGTCCCGCCAGTCCACGCGCGTGGCGAGGCCGGCGTCGCCGGGGTTCTTCCAGTAGATGTGCCAGCCGGGGTCGACGCGGAACGCGACGCCTGCGCGAATTTGCTCGCCGCGCGGTGTGGCCGGGTCGATCACGATCCGGGCCTCGACGCGCGCCTCTCCGGAGTCTTCTGCACCGGACACCCATTCGTTCGCAGCCGCCGGGCTCTCGGCCGCCGGGCTCGCAGCGGCCCCGCTCGCTGCCAGCGCGAACGCCAACGCGACGCCCGCGCGCGACGGCCCGCCCACGCGGGCGACGCGACTCGCGTTCGTCGTCATCGGCCGCACTTGTTGGTGACGGGCACCGGCGTGGCGAGCGTCCACGAGTGTCCGGCCGACTGAACCTCGATCGAGAGCGCGTGCACGAACGCGCCCACGCGAACCTTCGCCGCGACTCCCCCGTTCGACGAAGCGGTCGCCGCGAACAGGCGCTCGCCCGTTTCGGCGTCGTTGCCGAGCACGAGGCCGCCCGGCGGCGCGAACCGGCCCTTCACGCGCAGCCCGAACCCGCTGCAGGTGCTGCGCGCCCTCAGCGCGAGCTGAAGCGCGACGTCGCACGAGCCCGGTGCCCCGGCGACCGCGCGCGGCGCACTCTCGACGCCTGCAACGGCCGCGGCGACGCGGCACGGCGCGATGAACGTGGGGAGCGACGCGTTGAACGCGCCGTTCTTGGCGACGCTGCGCGTGCCGAGCGCGATGCGGGTGTCGTCGGCCAGCACGGCGAAGAACGCGACGGAGGGCCGCTTGCCGGAGCTCGGCATCGCGGCGGCGGGCACTTGCCCGCTCAGCTCGAGCATCCCCCCGGCAGCGCGCCAGGAGGCCGCGGTCAGCGTCGGTGCGCCGGCCGGCGGCGCGGGATCCCGCGCGGTGAGCGTGAACGACTCCTGGTCGCTGCCCGGCGGCGCAGCGGCGTCGGTCGCACTGCACGTCGCCGCGCTCATGCCGGCGACGGTCGGCGCCCACAGGATCTCGCCCGTGCCGTCCTGGAGATCGGTGAACGTCGCCTCCGACGGCAGTCCGCTGCAGGCGAGCGTGAGCGCGTCGCCGTCGGCGTCGCTCGCGCTGATCGCGATGCGCGCCGACTGGCCGAGATCGACGGTGCGATTGCCGATCGGCGCGAGTACCGGCGGGTGATTCACGCGGCCGACCGTGATCACGATCGCCTCCGAGTCGCTCGCGGCCGGCGAGCCCGAGTCCGTCGCCGTCACCGTCACCGGGTAGCTCCCGACCTGCGCCAGGGTGGGCGTCCACGTGAACGCGTTGCCCGCAAGCGCGGCGCCGCTCGGCAACGGCTGCACGGCGTACGACACGGAGTCGCCGTCCGGATCGGTCGCCGAGAACGCGATCGCGAGCTGTACGCCCGGATCGACCTGCTGGTCGCCCACGGGCGCGAGCGTGGGCGCGCGATTGACGGCCGCGCCGACGGAGATCGCCACGTCGAGCGTGCTGCTCGCCATCGGCGCGCCGGCATCGGTGGCGTGGAACGTGACCACACGGTTGCCCGTCTGGCCCTGCCCGGGCGTCCAGCGGAACGTGCCCGTTCCGTTCCCCGCGTCGGCGAACGTCGCGCCCGCCGGCGCGTTCGAGACCGAGAGCGCGATCGCGTCGCCGTCCGGGTCGGTCGCCGCGACCGCGAGTTGGAAGAGCAGGCCGACCGAGGCTTGCTGCGAGCCGACCGCCGTGAAGACGGGCGGCCGGTTGGTCGCCACCGGGGGGGAGCAGAACGGCGACACGTCGGTGCGGTTCGAGGCCTTGTAGACCTGACCGTCCGGTGTGAGCTGCTTGTTGGGGTTGGATGCGCGCGCGTGGCAGAGGCCGCAGTTGACCTTGCTCGGGCTGGTCGAGTTGACGTTGTTGGGGTTGAACGGACGCGCCGGCACCCAGCCGCGCGCGGTGCAGGTCCGATCCACGCTCGTGCCGTAGCTCGCGAACGCGAGGGCGGGCGAAGCCACCAGGACCATCGCGGCCAGCAGCAAAGCGGATCCGATGCGCACGACGCCTCCCACTCCGCGCGGATTGGGCCGCGCTGGAGATCAATCGGGCACGCGCCGAAGGCCGGGAGTGAGTCGAGTCACGGACGCGCCTCGGGGAAAACCCGCGGTCGCTCGTCCTCGCGCAAATGGGGCGGCGCGCTACGGCTCCTCGTCGGAGAAGGCGCCCACGCGTAGGGCGTACTGCACCACTTCGGCGCGGCTGCGCAGCCCGAGCTTCGCCATCAAGCGCGCCCGGTGCGCTTCCACGGTCTTCACGCTGAGCGAGAGCCGCTCGGCGATCTCCTTGTTGGTGTAGCCGCGCGTCATCGCGCGCATCACCTCGCGCTCGCGCGGCGTGAGCTCGCCGCCCTCGGCGACGCCGCGCTCCGGCGCGGGCCCCGCGTGGCCGGTCACGACCAGGCTCGCGAGGGCGGGGTCGAGGTAGCTGCCTCCGCTCGCCACGGAGCGGATCGCCGCAATCAACGCCCGCGCGGCGGAGCGCTTGAGCACGTAGCCCGCAGCGCCCGCCGCCATCATCTGACGCAAGTACGCGCCCTCGGCGAACGCGGTGAGCACCAGCACCCGCGGCCCGCCGCCCGCCGCCGCGATGCGCTCCATCACGCGCAATCCGTTCAGCTCGGGCATCGAGACGTCCAGCACGAGCACGTCCGGCGCCGTGGCGGCGATTCGCTCGAGCGCGTCGCGGCCGTCCTCGGCCTCGCCGACCACCTCCAGATCCGGCTGGGCCTCGATCAAGGCGCGCAGGCCACTGCGGATCATCTCGTGATCGTCGGCGAGCAGGATCCGGATCCGCTTCACGCCGATCTCCCCGATTCCCGTCACGGGAGCGGGATCACGACGAGCAGCGTCGTGCCGCGGCCCGCACCCGACTCGATCGTGAGCTTCCCGCCGGCGAGCTCGACGCGCTCGCGAATCCCGCGCAGGCCGAGCGGCCCGTGCGCCCGCGGCGCCTCCGGGGCGCGCTCCGGCTCGAAGCCGCGGCCGTCGTCCTCGATGACCAGTCGGACGGCGCCGGGCGAGCGCTTCAGCACGACGCTCACCGCGTGCGCGCCGGCGTGCTTGCGCACGTTGGCGAGCGCCTCCTGCACGACGCGATAGAGCGTCACCTCGACGAGCGACCCGAGCGGCGTCTCCGCGATCTCGCTGTAGAAGTCCACCGGGATCGCGTAGCGGGCCTGCCAGTCCTCGATCATGTGCGCGAGCGCGCGCTGCAGCCCGAGATCCGCGAGCTCCGGCGGGCGCAGCTGGTGGGCCACGGACTGCGCGTCGTCGAGCAGCTCGCTGGCCAGATCGCGGAGCTTGTGGACGTCGCGCTCGCTCGCCACGGGCGTGCCGCTCGCGGCGCGCGCGCCGAGGCCGTCCAGGCCGAAGACCAGCGCCGAGAGTTTCTGCCCGATCTGATCGTGAAGCTCGCGTGAGATGCGCGCGCGCTCCTCTTCCTGCGCGGAAACCGTCCGCGCGAGCAGTTCCTCGCGATCGCGCTCGGCGGCCACGCGCCTGCGCGTCTCGACCTCGAGCTCCGAGACCGCGTTCCGCAACTGAAGCGATCGCCACAGAATGATCGCGCCTGCAAGGCTCGCGACGAGCACGCTCGCGCCAGCGAGCCACAGGCTCGCCTGGCGGCGAATCACGTGGGTCGCGCGCTGGCTCGCCGCCGCGAGCTCGACGTGCGCCATGCCCTGGATCGTGTGGTGCAGCGCCTCGAGCTCTCCGCGCAACTTCGCGAGCTGCGCCTCGGCTTCTCGCGCGCGGAGCTCGACCTCGGCGAGGTCGCGCACGTCCGCTCCGAGCGGGGTGAGGGCGTCGCGGACGCGCGAGAGGGCGCCGTCTACCGCTGCGAGCGGGCGTCCGTCGGGCCGCTCGAGCTGCGCGCGAACGCGTCCGAGAGCCGCCTGCGCGGCGTCGCGATGGGCCGCGTCCGGCGTCGCGAGGAAGCCCGCGAGCGCCGGGGCGAGCGCATCCAACTCGCGACTCAGTGCGTCCGGCAGCGCCGCACGCCACTTCCGGCCGAGCTCGCTCCGCACCGCGTCGAAGCGCGCGAAGTCCGCGGCCATGCGCGCGAGAACGGCCTCGCGCCGATCGCGCAGATCCATTGCATCGCCGCCGACCTCGAGCTGGCGCTGGTGCAGCGCCGCGACCTGGTCGCCGAGCGCCCGCTCCGCCGTCGTGCGACTCAGCGCGACGTAGCGCGCCCGCGCGTCGTCGAACGCGCGCGCGTGCCGGCGCGCTGCGTCCCGTTGCTCGGTCGCGCCCGTCACGACGTACGCGTCGATCGCGAGCCCCACGGCGGTGGTCGCGTTCTCCATCGCGTAGGCCGTGCCGCTGACCGCCCCTTCCGACGCGATCACGTCCACCACGTTCGCCTCGACGGCGCGATGGCGGCGATCGAGGGAGATCCACACGCCAGCGAGCACGACGACGATCGCCGCGAAGCCGAGCACGACCACGGAGAGCAAACGGCGCATGAGGGGGGTGACGCGGGATGCCGCTGCGGACGCTGCGCCGGGCTCGCGATCGCCTGCCATGCTTGCCTCTCGCGTGAGCCTAGATCGGATCCGACCGGCACGAAGCGTGCGCCGGAAGCGCGCACGCCCGAACCGCGGACGCCTGAACGGCGAACGCCCGAGAAGCCAGCGGCTTCTCGGGCGTCGAACTGGAGCGCGAGACCGGGTTCGAACCGGCGACATCCACGTTGGCAACGTGGTGCTCTACCAACTGAGCTACTCGCGCGAAGGCGAAGCAATCTAGGCGACGCCCGTGCGGTCGTCTAGGCTGTCTAGGCGTGAAATCGGCTCGGGCGCGCCCGGCGGCGCGTGCGCGATCGCCGCTCGCCCTAGAGCTTGCGCACCCGCTCGCGGCCTTCCTTGACGTTTCGGGTCGCGTTCCGCGTGTCGTAGACGCGGTGCGCGAGGCGCACCACGCGGTCGTAGTCGATGCTCGTGTGGTCCGTGAGGATCACGACGAGGTCGGCGCCCGAGATCTCCTCGTCCGTGAGGTCCACGCTCTTCAGGCCGTGGCCGTCGAGGCGCATCTCCGGCACGTGGGGATCGTGGTACCGGACGTCGCCGCCGCGGCGCAGCAGGAGCTCGGTGATGTCCAGCGCCGGCGACTCGCGCACGTCGGAGACGTCCGCCTTGTAGGCGACGCCGAGCAGCAGAAGCTTCGCGCCGTTCACGGCGAGCCGCTCCTCGTTGAGCAGCCCGGTGATCTTGTCCGCCACGAACTCCGGCATGTGCCCGTTCACGTCGGTGGCGAGCTCGATGAAGCGCGCGGTGAAGTTGAGCGCCTTCATCTTCCAGCTCAGGTAGGTCGGGTCGACCGGGATGCAGTGGCCGCCGAGGCCCGGTCCGGGCGTGAACTTCATGAAGCCGTAGGGCTTCGTCGCCGCGGCGTCGATCACCTCCCACACGTCGAGCCCGAGGCGGTCGCACATCAGCGCCACTTCGTTCGCGAGGCCGATGTTGATCGCGCGGAAGGTGTTCTCGAGCAGCTTGACCATCTCGGCCGCCTGCGTCGAAGACACCGGCACGATGCGGTCGAACACCGTCGAGAACACCTGGCAGGCGAGCTCGCCCGCGAGCGGCGTCTCGCCGCCGACGACCTTCGGCACCTCGCGCACGCGGAACTTCTTGTTGGCCGGGTCGATGCGCTCCGGCGCGAACGCGACGCCGAAGTCGACGCCGCACTTCAGGCCCGAGGCTTCGAGGTGCGGGACGTAGAGCTCCTTGGTCGTGCCGGGATAGGTCGTGCTGCCGAGGATCACGAGCTGCCCGCTGCGCAGGCGGCGGCCGATCTCCTCGACCGCGCGCAGCATGAACGAGACGTCGGGGTCCTTGGTCTTCGTGAGCGGGGTCGGCACGCAGACGTTGATCACGTCCATCGTGGCCAGCGCGCGGAACTCCGTGGTCGCCGTGAAGCGGCCGGCCTTCACGACCTCGGCCAGCTCCGAGGCCGCCACGTCCTCGATGTAGGAGCCGCCTTGGCCAAGCACGCGGATCTTCTCCGCGTCCAGGTCGAAGCCCGTCACGCGGAAGCCGGCCTTGGCGAACTCGAGCGCGAGCGGCAAGCCCACGTACCCGAGCCCGATCACGCCGATGCACGCCTCGCGCGCCTCGATCTTGCCTTTCAGGTCTTCCAGCCGCGTCATCCCGTTTCCCCTTCGTGGAGGCCGCTACTTCGGCGCGGCGCCGCCTCGACCAAAGACCGCCGCGAAGTAGCCCCAGCCCGACCACAGGGTGAGGACCACCGCGAGGCCCAGAAGTAACTCGCCAATCTTGTGATTCGGGAGCCCGAGGGTGCCCTCGGGAAAAAGCAGGAAACCGGCAGCCAAATTCTGGCAGACCGTCTTCAACTTGCCGGGCAGCTCCGCGGCCATCACGGTCCCGAACTCCGAGGCGAAGCCCCGCAGGCCCGTGACGGCGAGCTCCCGGCCGACGATCACCGCCACCGCCACCGCGCCCCAGCGTTCCGGGATGCGGTCCATCGCCAGGAGCACGATCAGGGCGGTGGCCAGGGTGAGCTTGTCGGCCAGGGGGTCGAGGTGCTTCCCGATGCTCGTGATCAGGCCCTGCCGCCGCGCGAGGTAGCCGTCGGCGAGGTCGCCGACGGCCGAGCAGATGAACAGCCAGCCGACGAGCACCGAGTGCTCGGGGAACCAGGGAAAGGCCGCGAGCACCGGCAGCACCACGAGGCGCGCGATGGTGATCGTGTTCGGCAGGTTCCAGAGCTGGTCCCGTTCGCTGGCGGCAGTCACGCGGCTCCTCGACTCGCGGCCGACGCGAGCCCGGAGGCGCGCATCAGCGGGCGGCAAATTGCGGGTGGTACTGCCGATAGTAAGTCAGCACGCGGCGGACGTAGGTCTGGGTCTCGCGATACGGCGGAATGCCATTGAATCGTGTGACGGCCTGGGGCCCGGCGTTGTACGCGGCGAGGGCCATCGTCCAGTTGCCGAAGCGCTCGCGGAGCTCGCGGAGGTAGCGCGTCCCGCCTTCGACGTTCTGCTCGGCCACGAACGGCTCCGCCACGCCCAGCGAGCGCGCCGTCGCCGGCATCAGCTGCATCAGCCCCATCGCACCCTTGTGCGAGACCGCCCGCGGGTTGAACGCGCTCTCGGCGTGGATCACGGCCATCACGAGCGCGGGCGGCACGCCCACCTCGCGGCCCACACGCGCGACGAGCGGGTCGTAGGCGCGCGCGCGGCGGTTCGGCTTCACGGAGATCATCTGGCCGCGATCGAAGCTCAGCTTGGGGAGCTCCCGCAGCTTCGTGAAGCGCTTGTCCCACTGGACGTTCGTGAAGTGCACGACGCCGCGCTGGTCGACGTACTTGTAGAGCCCGCCGCCTGCGGCGGCCGCGAGGGGTACGAAGAGCAGCGCGAGGGCGAGCGCGAGGCGCAGCGCCTGGTGGCGACCACCGCTGACCCGTCGACCGCTTGCCGTATATCCTGCGCGCATCTCGTCAGGGGTTATCGGCGCGACTCCGCACCGGCCTGAGCGGGGCAAGCAGCCACCGGCCCCTTTTGGGGGCCGCATCAGCAGGCGGCAACTTGGCGAGCGGCGACGACCTGAAGCAAAGCGATTTCCTCGTTCTCGGCAGCGGGATCGCGGGGCTGTTCTTCGCCCTGAAGGCCGCCGAGCACGGAAGTGTGGCGATTGTCACAAAAAAACAGGCCGCGGAGTCGGCCACCAACTACGCCCAGGGCGGCATCGCGGCCGTGGTGGCCCCGGACGACACCACGGACGCCCACGTCCGGGACACCCTGGAGGCCGGGGCCGGGCTGTGCCGCGAGGACGTGGTGCGGTTCGTGGTGGAGCGGGGGGCGGCGACGATCGACGCCCTGCTCGGGCTCGGGGTCGAGTTCGACCGCGGGGGCGCCGGCGAGTTCGCCGTGGGGCGCGAGGGGGGCCACACGAAGCGCCGCGTGCTCCATCACCGCGACGCCACCGGCCGCGAGATCGAGCGCGCCCTGCTCGCCCGCGCCCGCGCCCACCCGAACATCGCCCTCTACGAGAACCACTGCGCGGTCGACCTGCTCACCACGCAGCGCTCCGGCCTCGCCGCGCCGAATCGGGCGCTCGGCGCCTACGTCCTCGACGCCGAGCGCCACGTCGTCGAGCGCTTCCTCGCGCGCGTCACGTTCCTCGCGACCGGCGGCGCGGGCAAGGTCTACCTGTACACGAGCAACCCCGACATCGCGTCGGGCGACGGCATGGCGATGGCGTACCGCGCGGGCGCGACGCTCGCGAACATGGAGTTCTTCCAGTTCCACCCGACCTGCCTGTTCCATCCGCAGGCGAAGTCCTTCCTGATCACCGAGGCCGTGCGCGGCGAAGGCGGCATCCTGCGCACCATGCGGGGCGAGGCGTTCATGCCCCGCTACCACGAGATGAAGGACCTCGCGCCGCGCGACATCGTGGCGCGCGCGATCGACTCGGAGCTGAAGCGCTCCGGCGACGACTTCGTCGTGCTCGACGTGACGCACAAGGACCCGGCCTTCGTGCGCGAGCGCTTCCCCAACATCTACGAGCGCTGCCTGCAGTTCGGCGTGGACATCACGCGCCAGCCGATTCCGGTCGTGCCGGCCGCTCATTATTGCTGCGGCGGCGTCGTCACCAACCTCGCCGGCGAGAGCGACATCGAGAACCTGTTCGCGGCCGGCGAGGTGACCTGCACGGGGCTGCACGGCGCGAACCGGCTCGCCTCGAACTCGCTGCTCGAGGGCGTCGTGTTCGCCGAGGCCGCCGCGAACGCCGCGGTCGCACGGCTCGAGAACGTGGCGCCGCCGTTGCCCGCGCAAATCGAACCGTGGAGCGAGGGCGACGCCACCGAGAGCGCCGAGGCGGTGGTGATCACGCAGAACTGGGACGAGATCCGCCGCTTCATGTGGAACTACGTCGGCATCGTGCGCAGCGACAAGCGCCTCGAGCGGGCGCAGCGGCGCATCGGGTTGTTGCGGGAAGAGATCAACGAGTACTACTGGAACGCGAAGCTGACGCCCCCGCTGGTCGAGCTGCGCAACCTCGCGGTGGTCGCGGAGCTGGTGATCGAGTGCGCGGTGCGGCGCAAGGAGAGCCGCGGGCTCCACTACACGCTCGACCACCCGAACCGGGACGACGCGCGGCACGGGCGCGACACGCTGATCCGCCGGCTGCCGAGCTGAGGCTCAGGCCTTCGGCAGCAGCACGCCGCTCTCGAGCAGCGCGCGGATCGCTTCCTGCACGGCGCCGTCGCTGTCGGGAATCACGTCGACCATGCGCCGCACCGTGAGGCCGGCGGCCGCGAGGTCGACGATGGCCTCCTCGAGCTTCGCGAGCTCGCCGGCCTCCGCGAGCGCGGCGCGATCCACCTCGAAGCGGCGCCGCATGTCGATCGGCGCCACGCGCGCGGCTTCGTCCACCTGCCGCGCCGCCTCGAGCAGCGCGCTCTGCAGCGGCACCGGCTTGCCCTCGTCGGTGATCGCGTCGACGCTGCGCGTGAAGGCGAAGGTGCCCTCGTTCCACTTCAGCACGCGCGCGAGCGCCTTCACGCCGCGCAGCGGCCCGAGCAGCGCGTAGCGCAGCGCGCCGTTCTCGAACGCGATCGTGGCCTCTTCGGCGCCGTGGGTCGCGGTGAGCGTGCCGAGCGGCGACGACTGGCCGAGCATCTGGATCAGGTTCGCGATGCCGAGCTCTTCGATGCGCCCCGAGATGCCCGTGCGCGCGCGCTCGGACTCGGCCCGCTTGATGTCGCTGACGAAGTTGCGCAGCTCGCTGGCGCGCTCCGGCGGCGGGTCGAAGCGCACGCCCACCGCCGCGACGGTGCCTTCGACCTCGACGTGGCGCGAGACCTTGCCGCGCACCGCGAGCCGCTCGCCGCTCTCGGGATGTTGCAGCTCGAGCTCGATCGTCTTGCCGAGCGGCAGGTCGCTCGCGTCCGCGGAGATCAGTGCGCCCGTTTCGGACAGATCGCGCGTGCGGCCCTCGAGGCTGACGTGGGTCGACTGGAGCCGCGCCGGCACGCGGGCGACGGCGCGCTGGCCGCTGCGCCGATCCTGGACCGCCGCGAGCGGGTCGCCGGCGGGCGGCGCGGGCGCGGGCGCGCGCGCCGTCCGGAGGACGGTCTTGGCGCGCGGGTCCGGCGTCTGGGTCAGCGATTCGCGCCGCGTGGGAGCGATGTCGCTCTCGAGGTCGAGGTCGCCGAACAGCGCGTCGTCGCTCGCCGGCGGGTCCGGCGCGCGGGTCGCGCGCGGGCGCGCGCTCGGTGCCGTGCGCGCGGGCGTCGCGGCCCCCATGTACGGCGCGAGGTCGTTGCGGAGATCCGCGGCAGGCTTGCGAAACTGGACGCCGACGCGCCCGGCACCGCAGTAGACCACTTCGGCCTCGAACACGAGCGTCTCACTGCGCCAGCGCAGCTCGAACTCGACCTCGACGAACTCGCGCAGCTCCGGGGTCTCGCCGCTCTGGATCTGCGCGCCGCCCTTGGAAATGTTCCGCTCGAACTCGGCCGCGAGCTGAGTGGGCTCGGCGAAGCTGATTTTCAAGCGGCGCATCGAAGGCTCCCGCCCCCGGGGCACCGCCCAAGAGGCTTCGATCCGAGTCGCATCGGCCGTCCGGCGCGCCCCCTGTATCGGGCTAACTGCGGATCAGACGCTCGAACAGCCGCAGGCCGGCGGCGCCGGGGGCGAGATCGAGCTCGGGGTGCCACTGCACCGCGGTGAGGAGGGGCGCCCCGCGCAGCTCGACGGCCTCGATCACGCCGTCCTCGGCCCAGGCGACGGGCGTGAGGCCCGCGCCGAGCGCATCGATCGCCTGGTGGTGCCAGGACGGGACCCGCCCGAGCTGGTCCCCTTCGAGCGTGGCCGCGAGCGCGGAATCGGCGGCGATCCGCACCGGGTGCCCGGTCGCCTCGAGCTGGCTCGCGCGGTGGGGCACCGCCTCGCCCACGACGTCGGGCAGATGCCCGTGGAGCGTTCCGCCGCGCGCGACGTTCAGCACCTGAAGCCCGCGGCAGATCGCGAGCGTCGGCGCGCCTTGCGCGACCGCCGCGTTCGCGAGGGCGATCTCGAACTCGTCGCGCTCGCTGCACGTGCCATACACCGTTCCGTGTTGGGCGGCGCCCGAGAAGCGCGGGTCGAGGTCGCCGCCGCCGGAGAGCACGAGGCCGTCGAGGCGCGCGAGCAGCGCGTCGGGCGCCGCCTCGCCGGGCGAGAGCAGCACCGCGACGCCGCCGGCCGCGCGCACGGCATCCACGTAGGCCGCGGGAATCGTGAAGCGCTCGCGGCCTTCCCGCTCGCGGCGATAGGTGGTGACGCCGATCCAGCGCCGGGACACGCGCGTCTCCGATCAGTCGTCGCCGTCGCCGCTCTCGGGCTCTTCCTCGACCGCGCGGAACAGCGAGAGCTGCGGAACTTCTTCGGCACCCGCGATCGGCACCGGATACTCGTCGGAGAAGCAGGCGTCGCAGTTGTCGTGCTCGAGCTTCTTGCCGAGCCCGCGCAGCCCGCTCAGCGACAAGTAGCCGAGCGAGTCGGCGCCGATGGCGTCGCGGATCTCGTCGACGGTCTTGTTCGAGGCGATCAGCTCCGAGCGCGTCGGCATGTCGATGCCGTAGTGGCACGGGCGGATCGTCGGCGGCGCGGCGATCCGCACGTGCACCTTCGAAGCGCCCGCGGCGCGCATCATGTTCGAGATCTTCAGCATGCTGGTGCCGCGCACGATCGAGTCGTCCACCAGCACGACGCTCTTGCCTTCGAGCACGCCGCGGATCGCGTTGTGCTTCACCTTCACGCCGAAGTTGCGGATCGACTGCGCCGGCTCGATGAAGGTGCGACCCACGAAGTGGTTGCGGATGATCGCCGTCTCGTACGGGATGCCCGAGACCTCGGCGTAGCCGAGCGCGGCCGCGCTGCCGGAGTCGAGCAGCGGCACCACGAAGTCCGCCTCGGCCGGATGCTCCTGGGCGAGCAGGCGCCCGAGCGACTTGCGGAACAGGTAGACGTTCGAGCCGGGGAAGTTCGAGTCCGGCCGCGCGAAGTACATGTACTCGAAGATGCAGAACGACTCGCACGAGGCCTTCGGGAACGGGCGGAGCGAGCGCAGACGCCCGCGGCGCACCACCACCATCTCGCCCGGATCGAGGTGGCGCACGACCGTCGCGCCGATCAGGTCGAGCGCGCAGGTCTCGCTGGCTGCGACCCAGGCGCCGTCGAGCTGCCCGAGCACCAGCGGCCGGAAGCCGTTCGGGTCGCGCACGGCGACGAGCGCGTCGTGGGTGAGCATCACGAGCGAGAAGGCGCCCTTCACGCGCGTGAGCGCGTCGATCAGGCGGTCCTCGAGCGACGTCTCGCGCGAGCGCGCGAGCAGGTGGACGATCACCTCGCTGTCCGAGGTCGTGCTGAAGATCGCGCCGCGGCCCTCGAGCTCGCGCCGCACGGCGGTCGCGTTCACCAGGTTGCCGTTGTGCGCGATCGAGACCGGGCCGCCGTCGGTGTTCGCGCAGAACGGCTGCGCGTTCTTCAGCGAGCTCTCGCCCGTCGTCGAGTAGCGCACGTGGCCGATCGCGTGACGACCGGGCAGCCGCGCGAGCACCTTCTCGGTGAACACGTCTGCGACGTAGCCCATGCCGCGATGCACGAACTGCTCGCCGCCCTGACTCGAGACGATGCCGCCGCTCTCCTGCCCGCGGTGCTGCAACGCGTAGAGCGAGAGGTACGCGATGTTCGCGGCCTCGGAGTGACCGTGGACGCCCACGATCCCGCACTCGTCCTTGAAGCGTTCGCCTTCCTTGAGCGCGGCCAGCTCGGAAAGGTCCTTCGCAGCGAACATGCGGTCTCCAGCGTGGGTGCGTGGTGGGGAGCTACGGGGTCGAGATCCGCGAGGAAACGCTCGTCCAGTAGGTGTAGGCGAGCAGGAAGTAGTACATGACGGGGATGCCGAGCAGGTTCGAGTCGATTCGGTCGAGCACGCCGCCCGTCCCCGGCAGGAGCGTGCCCGTGTCCTTCACCTGGGCGTCGCGCTTGAGCAGCGACTCGACCAGGTCGCCGACGATGCCGACGATCGCGAGCACCGGGCACAGGAACAGCGCGAAGCCCCAGCTGAGCCCCGCGGAGAGCTGCGGCGCGACGAGGTCGAAGGCCCCCTTCACGAACATGCCCGCGACGACGCCGCCGGCGATCGCGCCGTAGGCGCCCTCGATGGTCTTCTTGGGCGAAACCTCGGGCGCGAGGGGCCGGTGGCCGTACTTGCGCCCCGCGAAGTACGCGCCCGCGTCGCCGGCGATCACGACCGCGATCACGAAGAACAGATAGAAGCCGCCGGCGTCGGGGTGCAGGCTGCGCGCGACGGCGCCGCCCCAGCGGCCCGCGACGCTGTCCTGGAACTCGCGCAGCACGATCGCGTGGGAGAGCAGCCAGCCCACGTAGAACACGCCGAAGAAGGTCTCGCTGATGCTCGCGAGCGACTCGGAAATCTGCTTCTTGCGCAGCTGGGCGATCATCAGCCCGAGCAGCACGGCGGAGAGCAGCAGCGTCGCGAGATACTCGCTGCCGATGAATGCGACCAGCGGCAGCGCGAGCGACGCCGCCGTCCCGACGCCGCGCACCGGTACGGCGCCCTTCGCCTCGATCAGGTGGTAGAACTCGTTGATCGCGATCGCCGTGATCACGAGGATCGCGAGCACGAGCCACCAGCCGCCGAGCGCGACCACGCCGCACACGAGCGGGATCAGGAAGCCCGCCGTGATCAGGCGCTCCTGCAGGTTCGTGCGCTTGGGCTCGGCCGGGACGGCCGGCGCACCGGCCTCCGGCGCCGGCGACTGCGCTGCGCTCTCGCTCATCGCGCCCCCGTGGAGCCGAAGCCGCCTTCGCCGCGCGCGCTGTCCTCGAGCGACGCCCGCTCCTCGAAGGCGACCCGCGCCACCCGCGCGACCACGAGCTGCGCGATGCGGTCGCCCCGGCGTACCGGAAACGGCTCACGACCCGTGTTCCACAAGATCACCGACAGCTCTCCGCGGTAGTCGGCGTCAATCGTACCCGGCGCGTTGGGAAGCACGATGCCGAACTTCAGCGCGAGGCCGCTGCGCGCGCGCACCTGGCCCTCGAAGCCGGCGGGCAGCGCGATCCGCAGGCCGGTGGGCACGAGCGCGCGCTCGCCGGGCGCGAGCGCGATCGGCTCGCGCACGGCGGCGCGGAGGTCGAGGCCGGCCGAGCCGGCGGTGGCGTAGGACGGCAGGGGCAGGTCGTCGTTGCCCGCGATGCGACTCACGAGCGCGACGACCGGCTCCGCGCCGTCCGCCACTCCTATTGCTGCGGCGACGTGAGCGCCTCGGCGAGCGCTTCACGTCGCGACAGGCGGATGCGGCCCGTCGGGTCGATGTCGATGCACTTCACGAGGATCTCGTCGCCTTCCGCCACGACGTCCTCGACGCGGTTGACCCGCGCCTCGGCGAGGTGGCTGATGTGCACGAGGCCGTCGGTGCCCGGAAAGATCTCGACGAACGCGCCGAAGTCCGTGATGCGCTTCACCTTGCCGGTGTAGAGCTTCCCGAGCTCGGCTTCCTGCGTGAGCTCCTGCACCATCGCCTGGGCGCGGCGCAGGGCGTTGCCGTCGGGCGCGAAGATGCTGACGCGGCCCGAGTCGTCGACCTCGATCTTCGCGCCGCTCATCTCCTGGATGCCGCGGATCACGCGGCCGCCGGGCCCGATGACGTCGCGGATCCGGTCCGGCTTGATCTTGATGACCTCCATCCGCGGCGCCCACTCCGACGGAGTCGAGCGCGGGACGAAGCCGGGCAGCAGCGCCTCGGAGTCGCGCTCCATGGCCGCGAGGATGTGCAGGCGGCCGTCGCGCGCCTGCGCGAGCGCCGCCTCCATCACCTTCCAGTCCACGGCCTCGATCTTGATGTCCATCTGGAGCGCCGTGATGCCGGCCTGCGTGCCCGCGACCTTGAAGTCCATGTCGCCGAGGTGGTCCTCGTCGCCGAGGATGTCGGACAGGATCGCGCGACGCGTGCCGCTCTCGATCAAGCCCATCGCGATGCCCGCGACGGGCGCGCGCAGCGGGACGCCCGCGTCCATCAGCGCCAGCGTGCCGCCGCAGATCGTCGCCATCGACGACGAGCCGTTCGACTCGAGCACTTCGGAGACGACGCGCACC
The DNA here is from genome assembly GCA_964501435.1 of uncultured Spirochaetales bacterium. Taxonomy (GTDB): domain Bacteria; phylum Myxococcota_A; class UBA9160; order UBA9160; family UBA6930; genus VGRF01. The sequence goes on from CAZCTH010000040.1 coordinate 20,994, forward strand.
GTGTACGGGAACGCGTCCACGCCCGGCATCACCGCGGCGAGCGCGCGCTCGGCGAGGTTGCCGTGGCCGACGTCGCGGCGCGAAGGACCGCGCAGCGGCTTCACTTCACCGACGGAGAACGGCGGGAAGTTGTAGTGCAGCAGGAAGTGCTTCTCGGTGCGCTCGTGCAGCGCGTCGATGGTCTGCGCGTCGCCGTCGCTGCCGAGCGTCGCGTAGCAGAGCGCCTGCGTCTCGCCGCGCGTGAACAGCGCGACGCCGTGGGCGCGCGGCAGCGCGCGCACGACGCACGCGATCGGACGGATGTCCGTGGTCTTGCGGCCGTCGATGCGCTCGCCCTGATCGAGGATGCGGTCGCGCATCAGCGTCGAGCGCAGGTCGTGGAGCGCGTCCTTCGCGAAGGTCGAGAGCTTGCGCAGGCCCGCCTGGCGCGCCTCGATCTGCTCGAGCGTCGCGAGCTCGACCTTCTCCTGGCGATACGGCGTGGTCAGCTTCGCGAGCACGTCCTTCTCGATCGCGGAGATCGCGTCGTAGCGCTCGTGCTTCACCTTGATCGCGCAGGCCTCGCGCAGCCGCGCCTCCGCGAGCGCCTTCACCTGCGCCTCGACGGCGGCCTTCTCCGGCGCGACGCCGGGAACCTGGATCTTGGCCTTGCCGACGCGCTTCGCGAGCTCCTCTTGCGCCGCGATGATCGGGAGGATCTCGCGGTGGATGAACTGGAGCGCCTCGAGCACCTCCTGCTCGCTCACCTCCTTCGCGCCGCCCTCGACCATCACCAGCGCGGCCTTCGAGCCGGCCGCCACGAGGTCGAGGGTGCTGTTCTTCTGCTGCTCGAAGGTCGGGTAGAGCACCAGCTTGCCGTCGACCTTCGCGAGCCGCGCCGCGCCGATCGGGCCGAGGAACGGGATCTGCGAGAGCGCGAGCGCCGCCGAGGCGCCGATGAAGGCGCACATGTCCGGCGGATTGATGCCGTCCGCCGCGAGCACCGTCGCGGTGACCTGCACCTCGTCGCGGTAGCCGTCCGGGAAGAGCGGGCGGCAGGAGCGGTCGATGAAGCGCGAGACCAGGATCTCGCGATCCGAGAGCCGCGCCTCACGCTTGAAGAAGCCGCCGGGGATCTTGCCGGCCGCCGAGGTCTTCTCGACGAAGTCCACGGAGAGCGGGAAGAAGTCGATGCCCTCGCGCGGCTTGGCGGTGTTCACCGTGGTGAGCACCACCGTGTTGCCGATCGTCACGACCGCGGCGCCCGCGCTCTGCTTCGCGAGCCGCCCCGTTTCGATCGTGATCGCGTGCCCGCCGACTTGGACGGTCACCGTTTCTGCTTTGAACCATTCGTTTGCCATGGAAATACACATCTCCACCGAGCGTCGCGCACCTGCGCGACCGTCGGCGCCTAGTTGAGGCGACGGGGACGTGGATCCAGGGGAACGAAATGCGGGATCAGGGATCGGCGAAGCCCGGCTTCGCAGATCTATGACTCCCACATTTCGTGTGTCCGCGGCCGAGCCGCCTCGCTGTTGTGATTGCGGCTCGAACCTCGAGCCGCGTGCCGCCCTTTCTCTCTAGCGGCGCAGGCCCAGCTTGCTGACGAGGGCCTGGTATCGATCGACATCCGTTCGCTCGAGGTAGTCGAGGAGGCGGCGGCGCTGGCTCACGAGCTTCAGAAGTCCGCGGCGAGAGTGGTGATCCTTCTCGTGCGTGGCGAAGTGCTGCGTCAGCTGGTCGATGCGCGCCGAAAGGAGCGCCACCTGAACTTCGGGCGAGCCCGTGTCCGACTCGTGGGTGCGGAACTGCTCGATCACCTGTGCGGTCGCCAAAACGATCTCCTCGAGACTTGGGGTCGTCCCCAAGGCGAAGCTGTTTACCAGAGGGGTTGGGTGGGGGCAATCGGACTTTGGCGGGCCACGGGCCGCGCGCCGGCCGGAGCCCCGCCGCAGCGGGTGCCCTCAGCTCGGCGGAAACACGCGGAGCGGGTGGAACTTTCGGTCCGGACGGAGCTCCATTACCGCCAGCAGCTCGCCGCCGGGGCCGAGTGCCGCGAACTTCGCTCCCGGGACCGGCTGCGGTCCCCGTTCGTAGGGGCCGCGCGCCTCGGACGCCGGGAGCGCCCCGCCGTTGGCGATGCGGCGGGCCTGAATTCCCGTGAGCGCGATCTGCGGGAGCGGCAGGACCTTCGCGGGCGGCAGGATGCGCGCCTCGAGCCCGCCCTGTGCGGCGAGCGCGTCGCACTGCTCGGGCGTGAGGCAGTCCGCGATCGCGAAGGGGCCGTTCAGCGTGCGGCGCAGGCCGGCGAGGTGCGCGCCGCAGCCGAGCTTCTCGCCGAGGTCCGCCGCCAGCACGCGCACGTACGTGCCGGGCGAGCACGCGACCTCGACGCCGACGTCCGGCGGCTCGAAGCGCGTCATCTCGATGCGGTGGATCGTGATCTTGCGCGGCTCGCGCTCGACCTCCTCGCCCTTGCGCGCGAGGCGGTAGAGCGGGACGCCGTCCTTCTTCACCGAGCTGAACATCGGCGGGATCTGCTCGATCTCGCCGGCGAAGGTCGCGAGCGCCGCACGCACGGCCGCCTCGTCCGGCAGCGCGCCGTCGTGGGTGCGCGTGACGCGCCCCTCGCCGTCGAACGTGTCGGTGGTCGCACCCAGCCGAATCGTGCCCGCGTACACCTTCTCGTGCTGGTCCACGAACGGAATCAGCTTCGTCGCGTCGCGGATCGCCAGCGGCAGCACGCCCGTCGCCAGCGGGTCGAGGGTGCCGAGATGGCCGACGCGGCGCGTGCCGAGCCAGCGGCGCGCGGCGTCCACGACGTCGTGGGACGACCAGCCGACGGGCTTGTCGATCGCGAGGAAGCCGATCGGCCCCGGGCGTTCGCGCTTGTCAGGGCCGGCCACGATCGATCTCCTTGAGCAGCCGCAGCGTCTCGGCGCCGGCGGCGAGGGCGTCATCGTGCTCGAAGCGCAGCTCCGGCACGCGCTTGGTGGCGAGCGCGCGGGCGAGCTGCGAGCGCAGGAAGCCCGCGGCGCTCGCGAGCCCCTTCGCCGTCTCGGCGTCGGCGTGGGTGATGCCGGCGGCGCCGTGGGGGACGGAGTCGAGGGAGCTCCAGAACACCTTCGCGTGGGACATGTCCGGCGCGACGTCGATGCGCGTCAGGGTGACGAGCCCGACGCGCGGGTCGGTCACCTCCTCGCGCAGCAGGCGCGCGAGCTCGCCGCGAATCTGCTCGCCGAGCCTTTCCGTACGCCGAGTCACAAGATCTCCACTTCCTGGTCCATCACCTTCGCGAGCCGCAGGTCTTCGATGAAGTCGATCGCCTTCTCGAGCCGGGTGCGCGCATCCTGGGCGTCCCCCGAGACCGCGGCCATCCCGAGCACGGCCACCTGCCAGGTGTCCTGCCCGCCGACCTCGGCGATCGAGAGGTTGAACTCGTTCCGCACGCGCTTCTTGATCGACTGCACCACCCCGCGCTTCGCCTTCAGCGACTGCGCCCCCTCGATGTGCAACTCCACCGTCGCCGCCGCTACGAACATTTACGCTCCGCCCGCATCGAGCTCGGCTCGAGCTCGATGCCTTGCCGCGCCGCAGCGACGGCGGGAACGACCTCGCTGACGCACTCTCCTCGATTCACGGCGCCGGGAAGCAAGCGAAGCGCGCTGCGAGGCGAAGTCTTCGGAGCCGAGCGAAGTCAACAAGGAGAAAGGCGAGCCTCGAACGCCCCTGCCTACAACTCTGCCGGTTTCGACTCGATCTCGTACGCCTCGACGATGTCGCCCACCTTGACGTCGTTGAAGCCGTCGAGCCCGATGCCGCACTCGAAGTTCGACTGCACCTCGCGCGCGTCGTCCTTGAAGCGCTTCAGCGACGAGAACTTGCCCGTCCAGATCTGCACGCCGTCGCGCACCAGCCGGCCCTGCGCGCCGCGGCGAATCAGGCCGTCGGTCACGTACGAGCCGGCGATCACGCCGACCTTCGGAATGCTGAACAGCGCGCGCACCTCGGCCTGGCCCAGCACCACTTCGCGCGTGGTCGGCGGCAGCAGGCCCGCCATCGCGGCCTTCACCTCGTCGAGCATCTCGTAGATGATCTGGTAGGTGCGGATCTCGACGCCGACGCTCTCGGCGGCCTTGCGCGCCTTCGCGTCCGGCCGCACGTGGAAGCCGACGATGATCGCGCGGCTCGCCTGTGCGAGCTGGACGTCGCTCTCGGTGATGCCGCCGACCGCGACGTGCAGCACGTCGACCTTGACGCGATCCGTCGAGAGCTTCGCGAGCGCGGTGCTGATCGCCTCCGCCGAGCCCTGCACGTCGGCCTTCACGATCAGCGCGAGCTCCTTCGGCCCGCCGTCCGCGCCGGCGAACAAGTCCTCGAGGGAGATGCGCGGCTTCGCCGTCGGCGCCTTCTCCTTGCGCTGCTCGTCGAGCCGATGGTCGACGATCTCCTTCGCCACGCGCTCGGATTCGACGCCGTGCATCACGTCGCCGGCGCCCGGAACGCCCGACAAGCCGACGATCTGGACCGGCTTCGAGGGCCCGGCCTCCTTGATCTGCTGGCCCTTGTCGTCGTTCATGATCCGCACGCGGCCGTGGTGCGTGCCCACGACGACGATGTCGCCGCGGCGCAGCGTGCCTTCCTGCATCAGGACCGTCGCCACCGGGCCGAGCCCCTTGTCGAGCTGCGCCTCGAGCACGATGCCCTTCGCGCGGATCGTCTCGTCGGCGCGCGGCTCGAGCAGCTCGGCCTGCAGCACGATCGCCTCGAGCAGCTTGTCGAGGCCGGTGCGCTTGGTCGCCGAGATGTTGACGGCGAGCGTGTCGCCGCCGAAATCCTCGACGACGATGCCGTGCTCCATCAGGCGCTGGCGCGTGAGCTGCGGATTCGAGTCCGGCAGGTCGCACTTGTTGACGGCCACGATGATCGGGACGCCCGCCGCCTTCGCGTGCGAGATCGCCTCGATCGTCTGCGGCATGATGCCTTCGCTCGCCGCCACCACGAGGATCACGATGTCGGTCACCTGCGCGCCGCGCGCGCGCATCTGGGTGAACGCCGCGTGGCCGGGCGTGTCGATGAACGTGAGCACGTGGCCGCCCGTCTCGACCTGATAGGCGCCGATGTGCTGCGTGATGCCGCCCGCCTCGCCCGCGACCACGTTGGTCTTGCGCAGCGCGTCGAGCAGCGAGGTCTTGCCGTGGTCGACGTGGCCCATCACGGTGATCACGGCGGGCCGCGGCGTGCCGGGCTTCTCTTCGCCCTCGGCGCCGGCGGGCGCGTCGAGATACTCGGATTCCTGGAAGCCGGTGTCCTGGACCTCCGCACCGAACTCTGCGGCGACGAGCGCCGCCGTCTCCGCGGTGATGGCCTGCTGGATGCTGACCATCATGCCGAGGCCCATCAGCTTGCCTTGCACCTGCGGCGCCTTGACGCCGAGCTGGTGCGCGAGGTCCGAGACGGAGATCTCGCCCTCGATGCGCACGACGCGCTTGCCGGGCTTCGCAGCCGCGGCGGCCGCCACTGACTTCTTCACCGGAGCGTCCCGCCTCTTGCGCCGCGGCGACGTGAGCGTGCGCGGGTCCACCACCGCCGCACGGGGCGGAGCGGTCCGGCCGACGACCTGCTTCGCAAGCATCTCTTGCTCGCGCAGGTTGACGACCTCTCGAAACTGCTTGCGGCTCGACGCGGCGCGATCCGGCGCCGGCGGGCCGGCCTCCTCGCGCGGGCCGGTGCGGCTGCGCGCGGCGATCTTCGCGGGCGAATCCTCTTCGTCGTCCTCGCCGGCTGCGGGGGCGCCCGCGGCGGGCGCTTCCGCCTCGCCTTCGGTCGCCGCGATCTCCGGTGCGGGCGCGCCAGCTTCGGCTTCGGGGCCCGGCTCGGGCGCCGGCTCCGGTGCCGCCGCGACGACGGCGGGCTCGGGCGCGGGCGAGAGGGCGGGCTCCGGCGGGGCTTCCGGCTCGGTGCGCTTGCGGCGGCGGATCACCGACGCGCCGCCGGTCACGGCCACGCGCGCCTCGATGGTGCGATCGGACTTCTTCGCCGACAGCTTCTCGCGCAGGAAGGCGGCCTGCGCATCGTCGAGCGTCGCCATCGCATTGCGAAGATCGACGCCGGCCTCTTTGGCCTTGGCGACGAACTCGTTGCGGTCGATTCCGAGCTCTTCCGCAAGTTTGTATGCGCGTGTCGACATTCGGTTCCGCTGTTCCTCGGCGGCGAGAGCCGCGCTTCCCTGAGAGCTCTGCTACGGGCGCTCGCCGCCCTGCAGCGCGGCCTCGGCCTCGGCGGCCGCGCGCGCGTCGGCGGCGGCCTTTTCCTGCGCGAGCGTCGCGGCGTTCGCCTTGATCGTGCGCACGCCGGCGTTGTCCACGCCGGTGAAGCCGAGCAGCAGCGAGTCCTGGCACTTGGCGAGATCTTCGAGGCTGGTGATGCCGCTCTGCAGCAGCACCTCGGCTTCGTCCTCTCCGAGCCCCGGCACGACGGACACGGCGCGCACGAACCAGTCCGCGAGCTCGCGGATCTTCGATTCGCTCTTGATGTCGATCTTCCAGCCGGTGAGCTGCACCGCGAGGCGCACGTTCTGGCCCTTGCGCCCGATCGCGAGCGAGAGCTGGTCGTCGGGGACGATCACGTCCATCGACTTGGTGGTCTCGTCGATGATCACCTTCGAGACCTGGGCGGGCGAAAGCGCGCTGCAGACGTAGCGCGGGGCATCGGCGCTGAACGGCACGATGTCGATGCGCTCGCCGCGCAGCTCCTGCACCACCGCCTGGACGCGGCTGCCCTTCATGCCGACGCAGGCGCCCACGGGATCGACGTCCTTGTCGCGCGACGACACGGCGATCTTCGAGCGTCCGCCCGGCTCGCGCGCGGCGGACTCGATCTTGACGATGCCCTCGTAGATCTCCGGCACTTCCTGGGCGAACAGCTTCGTCATGAAGTGGATCGAGGCGCGCGACAGGATCACCTGCGCGCCCTTCCCCATCGTCGTCACGTCGAGCACGTAGGCGCGGATGCGGTCGCCGGGGCGATACGTCTCGCGCGGCACCTGCTCCTTGGCGGGCAGCACGGCCTCGGTTCGGCCGAGATCGACCAGCAGCGCGCCCTTCTCGAAGCGGCGCACGATGCCGTTGACGATCTCGCCCTTCCGGTCCTTGTACTCGTCGTACACGATGTCGCGCTCGGCATCGCGAACGCGCTGGATGATCACCTGCTTCGCGGTCTGGGCGAGGATGCGCCCGAAGTCCGCGGTATCGAGCTTCACGCCGATCTCGTCGCCGACCTCGGCCTCGGGGTCGAGCGTCTTCGCGTCCTCGAGCGTGATGTGCGCGTCGCGGTCGGTGATCACGTCGACCACCTCGCGGAACTCGAACAGCTCGATCTCGCTGGTCTCGGGGTTGAAGCGCGCTTCGATCTCTTTTTCCTGACCGAACTTGCGGCGCGCAGCCTGCTTCATCGCCTCCTCGAGGGCGGAGATGATGGTGCGCTTGTCGATGCCCTTGTCCTTGGCGATCTGGTCGATCTCACGCTTCAGCGGTGCGATGTTCATGGCTTGGTCGTCCGTCCCGAATGGCGCTCAGGCCGCGCCTGAGAAGTCTGCCGGCGTGAAGTTGTGGACCTTGTGGGCGCGCGCGACTTCGGCGAACGGGATGCGGTAGTCCTGCCCGTCGACCGCGACGCTGGCGGCGCCGCTCGCGAAGGCCGTCAGCGTGCCCTTGAAGCGGCGCCGGCCGGAGATCGGCCCGCGCGTCTCGATCTTCACGAGGCTGCCGAGGGCGCGCTCGAAGTCCTTCTCGCGCGCGAGCACCCGGTCGAACCCCGGCGACGACACTTCCAGCATGTAGGCGACCGGAATTGCGTCGGTGGCGTCGAGGTTTACGCCGATCTCACGCGACACCTGGGCGCAGCGCTCGATCGTGACGCGGCCGTCGCCGTCCGGCGTGTCGACGACCACGCGCACGCGCCAGGGAGCGCGTCCCTGGTGCTGCTCGACGTCCACGAGCTCGAGCCCGTGGGACGTCACGATCGGTTCGATCAATTCCCGCATCGCCGCCGGTATGTCCCCGTACATCGCGTTCACCCTGCCCAGGGCGCGCAGTCCGCGATGGGGTCCGGTCGGAACCAGGCTCCAAAAACGAAAAAAGTGGACCACCGCCCACTTCGTCAGCGCGCTCAAAGCGGGCGTAACCTATCCAGATTGCTGGATTTCCACAAGCAGAAAGCCCGGCGCGAGGGGGGCCTACCCGCGGGGTTCGAGGCTCCGACTCATTAGGATCGCGGCCTCTCCGCCGGGGTAGTGACGCGGGCGTTTGCCGACCGCTTCGAGCCCTTGGGAGCGGTAGAACGCCTGGGCCCCGGCGTTGCCCTCGCGCACCTCGAGGTGCACGCGGGCGAGCCCGCGCTCGCGGGCGAGGGCGGCCGCGAACAGGCGGGCCGCGATGCCGCGGCGCCGGGCCGCCGGGGCGACTCCCGCGAGCAGCACGTGCAGCTCGTCGAGCTCGCGGCGGGCGACCAGGAACCCGACCAACGCGGCGGCTTCCCGTGCGACCCACACCCGTCCCTCCGGCAGGGCCACCTCGCTGCTCAGCTGGGGCTCGCTCCAGGCCTCCGGCAACGACTCGGCGGCGAGCGCGGCGATCGCGCCGCACTCGGCGAGCCGAGCCGGCCGGATCTCGAGGGCGCCGGCCGCGTCCCGAAACGGACTACTCACCGCGCGGCGCCCGAACCTTCAACGCCGCCAGCTTCCGGGAGAGGCTCTCGCGCGCCATGCCGATCGCCTCGGCGGTGCGCGAGATGTTCCCCCCGTGCTCCTGCAGGCGGGCCGCCAGGAAGCGCCGCTCGAATTCGCGCCGCGCGTCCTCGAGCGTCCCGGCGCTCGCGTCCGCGGCGCGCGCGCCGCCGCCGCGCAGCTCGTCGGGCAGATCCTCGGGCCGGATGCGCGCCGCGGGCGTCATCAGCACCAGCCGCTCCACGAGATTGCGCAGCTCGCGCACGTTGCCCGGCCAGGCGTAGGCGGTGAGCAGCGCCAGCGTCTTCGGCGCCAAGGTCTTCTCGGGAACGCCCGAGGCGGCGCAGAACTCCTTCACGAACGCGAGGGCGAGCAGCGGGATGTCCTCGCGCCGATCGCGCAGCGACGGCACGTGGAACGGGATCACGTTCAGCCGGTAGTAGAGGTCCTCGCGGAACTTCCCGTCCTGGATCTCCTTTTCGAGGCTCTTGTTCGTCGCCGCGACGACGCGCACGTCGACCGACAGCGTCTCGCTGCCGCCGACGCGCTCGAACTTCTGCTCCTGCAGGATGCGCAGGATCTTCGCCTGCGTGCGCAGCGACATGTCGGCGATCTCGTCGAGGAAGATCGTGCCCCCGTTGGCCTGCTCGAACTTCCCGCGCTTCTGCGCGATCGCGCCGGTGAAGGCGCCCTTCTCGTGCCCGAACAGCTCGGACTCGATCAGCTCCTCGGGGATCGCCGCACAGTTCACCGGGGCGAACGGGCCGCTCGCGCGCCGGCTGAGCAGGTGGAGCTGCTTCGCGACCATCTCCTTGCCCGTGCCGTTCTCGCCGGAGATCAGCACCCAGCCGTTCGTCGGCGCGGCGACCGCGATCTGCTCCTTGAGCCGGAGGATCGGCGCCGACTCGCCGAGGATGTCCTGGGCGCGCAGGCTCTTCGCGCGCAGCTCGCGGTTCTCGCGCTCGAGCGCGCTCTTCTCGAGCGCGTTGCGCACGGTGAGCAGCAGCTTGTCGAGCGAGAGCGGCTTCTCGATGAAGTCGAAGGCTCCGAGCTGAGTCGCCTTCACCGCCGTCTCGATCGTGCCGTGGCCGCTCATCATCACCACCGGCACCCCGGGGTGCGTGCGGCGCAGCTCCTCGAGCACCGAGATGCCGTCGCGGCCGGGCATCGCGATGTCGAGCAGCACGAGCTCGGGCGCGCGTTCGCGCACCGCCGCCAGCGCGCGCTCGCCGTCCTCCGCGAGCGCGGTGTCGTAGCCCTCGTCGGCGAGGATGCCCGACAGCGAGCGCCGGATCGCGGCCTCGTCGTCCACCACCAGAACGCGGCCGAAGTTCTCAGGCATGCCGCACCGGGAGCTCGACGACGAAGCGCGAGCCGCGCGGCGCGTTGCGCTGCACGCGCACGTAGCCGTGATGGTCCGCCACGATGCGCGCGACGATCGCGAGCCCGAGGCCCGTGCCGTGCGGCTTGGTCGAGTAGTAGGGCTCGAACACCCGCGCGCGGTCGCGATCGGGGATGCCGACGCCGTCGTCCGCGACCTCGATGCGCACGGCCTCGCGCGCGGCGTCGTAGCGCGTCGCGACGCGCACCTCGCCCTCGCCGCCGCTCGCCTGCACGGCGCCGCAGGCGTTGTCGATCAGGTTGGTGAGCACGCGGCGCAACTGCTCGCGGTCGAAATCCACCTTCGGCAGGTCGCCCGCGCAGTCCGTGGCGAAGCGCACGCCCGGCGCGCCCGCGTAGCTCGCCACCGCCTCGTGCACGAGCGAGTCGAGGTCGCCGGGCTGAGGCTTCGCCGACGGCAGCCGCGCAAACTGCGAGAACTCGTTCACGAGCACCTTCATCCCCTCGACGTGACTCGTGATCGTATCCACGCACTCGTCGAACACCCGTGCGTCCTCGGAATCCGCTGCCAGCTTGCCGCCGAAGCGCCGCCGGATGCGCTCCGCCGAGAGCTGGATCGGCGTGAGCGGATTCTTGATCTCGTGCGCGATGCGCCGCGCCACCTCGCGCCACGCGGCGGTGCGCTGCGCGCGAACCTCCTGCGTGTAGTCGTCCACGACCACGACGCTGCCGAGCGCGCGGCCCTCCTCGTCCTGCATGCGCGAGACGGTCACGAGCAGCGTCTGCGGCTCGTCGCCCGCGGCGGTGAGCGTGTGGCGCCGCGCACTCTCGCGCGTGCCGGGCCGCGCCTGCGTTAGCAATTCCTGCACCGTCGCGAGCAGCTCCTGGCGCGACACCGCGTCCGCGAGCTTGCGCCCGATCGGCGGCGGCGCCTCGGCCACACCGAACAGCCGCTGCGCCGCGCGGTTGATCGTGCTGACGCGGCCCTCGGCGTCGATGGAGACGACGCCGGCGTCGACGTTGCGCAGCACGATCTCCATCGTCCGCCGACGCTGGTCGAGCTCCGCGCGCCCGTGCTCGAGCCGCGCGAGCGCCTCGCGCAGATCGCTCGTCATGCGGTTGAACGAGCGCACGAGGAAGCCGATCTCGTCGTCCGAGGTCTCGGCGACCACCACGTCGAGCTCGCCGCGCGCGACCTTCGCGGTGCCCTCCGCCAGCGCGCGGATCGGCCCCGTGACGCCCTTCGCCATGCGCAGGCCCCACCACAGCGCGAACAGCACGGTGACCAGCGAGACGATCGCGAGCACGAGGGTGAAGACGCCGCCGATGCGCGCCGCGAGCGGCTTCACGTCGCGGTACTCCGCCACCGCCGCGCGGATCGAGTCGACCTTGTAGGCCAGCGCCTGCGGGACGAGGTGATTGACCACGACCACGCCGACCACCTCGCCGGCGCGCGTGGGGTCGGAGGAGCGCACCGGCACGGCGACGCGAATCACGTCGCCGGCGTCGCCGCCCGCCTCGTCCACGAGCGCGCTCTCCTCGCCCGCGAACGCGCTCGCCACGAGCGCGCTGGCCCGATCGGCCAGCTCGTCCGCCGCGCCCGTGGGGTCGGGCAGGGTCGCGAGCGGCTGCGCCTCCGCGAACGGGAAGATCTGGACCGTGCCGAGGCCGTACGCGCCCTGCTTCGTCTGGACGAACTGCGCGAGCTCCTCGCCCGCTCCCTCGCGGAGCAGGCGGCGCTCGGTGATCTCATCCGCCAGCTGGCGCGCGTGGTGCAGCGAGATGTTGCGCCAGGCGTCGTAGTACGCCGACGCGACCTCGGCGCTGTCGTCGATCGCGCGGTCCCACTGGGCCCCGAACCACGCGTTGATCGACGCCGTGATGAGCGAAGACGAGACGGCGACCTGGATGCCGGCCGGCACCGTCGCCACGAGGAACAGGGCGAGGACGAACTTCGCGTTGAGGTGGGCGCCGAAGATCCCGGCGCGACGCTCGAACCAGAGCTTCACGAGCTGACGGCCCGAGAGGTAGACGAGCAGCACGATCAGCACGACCGAGACGGCGTTCAGGGCGAGAAACGGCAGGCTGCCCGCGAACGGCGCCGAGTCCGGCAGGCTGCGGATGCGGTTCTCGACGGCGATCACCGCAGCCAACGCGGCGACCGCGCCGAGCACGAGCGCGAGGTCGCGCCGGCGGCGCCTGCGCTCGAGCTCCGCTGGCGTAGCGGCGCCCGGATCGCGCAGCGGGTCGGGATCGGTGGGCATGGTATTCGCGTAACCCCGCGTCCGACCTATTCAAACCGAGCGGCTGGGGAAAAGCAAAGCCCTTCAAGGTGCGGGCCGGATGCGCCGAAAGTGCAGATCGACGTGCGGAAGCCCCTCCGCGGGTCTCGGCGAGGACATTCGTGACCGCGAATCAAGCATTGCGCGCCCGCTTCGAAGCCAAGCCCGACGACGCGATGGCGTTCGCGGCACTCGAAGAGGCGCTGTTCGTCGCCGGCGAATGGCGCGACCTGCTCGCGATCTACGACCACCGACTCGGCGCGGCCGACCTCGCCGCCGAGCGGGCGCCGAAGCAGCGCGCCCGCGTGCTCCTGCGCCGCGCGCACGTGCAGGCCGATCGCCTCGAGGACGCGAGCGGCGCGCTCGCGACGCTCCGCGAAACGAGCGCGCTCGACCCGACCCTCCGCCCCGCCCTCGCGCTGCAGCGCCGCTTGCTCACCGCGCGCGCCGACTGGGACGCCGTGCTCGCGGTCATCGACGCCGAGATGAAGCTGCCGATGCGTCCGTCGGAACGCGCGCAGCTCGCGACCGAAGCCGGCGGGCTGTGTCTCGAACGGCGCGGCGACGCCTCGCTCGCGCGCGCGCACTTCGACCGCGCGCTCGAGGCCGAAGCCTCGTATGCGCCGGCCTGGCTCGGGCTCGCGGCGGCGGCCGAGGCGGCCGCCGACTGGGCGCGCGCAGCCAGCGCGATCCAGCGCGCCGCCGAGCTCTTGCGCGGCGCCGAGCGCGCCGCCGCGCTCACGCGCCTCGCGAAGTTGCAGCGCGAGCGCCTCGGCGACGCGACGCGCGCGTCGGAGAACTTCCGCCGCGCGCTCTCCGACGATCCGGAGCAGGTCGACGCGCTCGAAGCGCTGGCGGAGCGCGCGCTCGCAGCGCAGCAGTGGGCGCAATACGACGAGCTCCAGGACCGCCGCTTCGCGCTCGCGAAGGACCGCCTCGCGCGGCTCGCGATCGCGCACGAGGCCGGCCGTGTGCAGCTCGAGAAGGCGAACGACGCGTCCGGCGCGAAGCGCTGGTTCAAGCGGGCGCTCGAGATGTTCCCGAGCGACCCCGTCGTGCACCTCTACCTCGCCGACGTCGCGCGGACGGTCGGCGACACCGAAGCGCTCGCGCTGCATCTGCGCCGCGCGACGGAGCTCGCCGACAACGCTGCGCCGATCGAGGCGCTGCGCGAGAGCGCCGAGATCGAAGCGGCGCGCGGCGACGGCAAGCGCGCGGTCGCGCAGCTCCGCCGCGCCCTCGAGCGCGAGCCGCGGAATCGCGAGCTGGCCACGCAGTTCGCCGACGCCCTCGTACGCGAAGGGCGCGACGAAGAGCTCGTCGACTGGATCGAAGCCCAGCTCGCCGCCCGACCCGATGCGGAGACCGAGGCGGCGCTGTGGCTGCGCCTCGGCGCCCTTCACGAAGAGCGACGCGGCGAGGCCGCCACCGCCTTCGACGCGTACGCCCAGGCGCTCGACGCGCTGCCCGCACACGACGCCGCGCTCGCCGCGTTCGAGCGCACCGCGCGCAAGCTCGAGCGCTGGCAGCCCCTCGTCGAGCGGCTCGGTGCCGCCGCCGCCGCTGCGTCGGGCGAGGCCCGCGCGGCCGCGCTCGTGCGCCTCGGCCAGCTGCGCCTCGAGCGCGACGAGCTCGACGCCGCGCGCGGAGCGTTCGAAGCGGCGCTCGGCGCGGATCCCGCGAGCAAGCTCGCGCGCCAGGGCCTCGAGCGCATCGCGCTCGCGACGGGCGACCACGCGACGATCCTCGCGAGCTTCGCGCGCGAGGCCGAGGAGACGCCGGATCGCGAGCGGCTCGCCTTCCTCGTCGAGCAGCTCGCCGGGATCCACGAGGCGCAGGGCGACCTCGCGGCAGCCTTGAAGTGGCGCCTGCGACTCTCCGACGCGCGGCCCGAGGATGCCGCGGCGCTCGGCGAGATCGCGCGCCTGCAGCGCGCACTCGCGGACTCCGCCGCCGAGGCCGCGACCCTCGAGCGACTCGCGCCGCTGCAGTCGGGCGCGGAGCAGCTCGAGACGCGCCGGCGCCTCGCCGCCCTGCACGGCGAGCGCGCCGATCGCGACGCGGCGCTGCGCGCGCATCGCGCGGTGCTCGCGAGCGACGCGAACGACCTCGCCAGCGCGCGCGCCGTGGTCGCGCTGCTCGGCACCTCCGCGCCCTGCGACGAGCGCGCCACCGCGCTGCGCCACCTCACGGCGATCGCGACGGGCGAAGAGCGCGTCGTCCGCTCGTTCGAGCTCGGCTGCCTGCTCCTCGACGAAGTCGGCGACCTGCAGGGCGCCGGAGCGTGCTTCGAGTCGATCGTGGATGCGCCCGGCGCGCCCGCGGACGCCGAGCAGCGCTACGTCGACGTGCTCGCGCGACTCGGACACTGGGACGTCGTGTGCGCGCGCCTCGACCTGCGCCGGCGCCTGCTCGATCCGCTCGACCCGCGCGCGCTCGACCTCGACCTCGACCGCGCGGAGATCCTGGTCGATCGCCTCGGGCGGGCGGCCGACGCCATCGCGCTGTGCGAGGCCGCGCGCGAGGCGAACCCGCGCCACCCGCGCGCACGCGACGTGCTCGAACGCGCCGTGCGCGCCAGCGGCGACGACGCCAAGCTCGTCGCGCTGCTCGACGAGCGCGCCAAGCTGGAGCTGGATCGCGAGCGCCGCGCGCTCGTCGAGATGGAACGCGCGGTATTGTTCGAGGAGCGGCTGCGCAGCGTCCCCGAGGCGCGCAGCGTGCTGTCCGGCATCGCGGACGGCGACAGCGCGATCGCGCAAGAAGCGGAGCGCAAGCTCCGGACGTTGCTCGAGAGCGAAGGCGACTGGCATGCGCTCGCGGAGCGCTACGAGCGCGCGCTCGGACGCGGCGACGCGCAGCAAGACCTCGAGCTCCATTGCCGGCTCGCGGCGCTCCACCGCGACCGACTCGACAGCGTCGAGGGCGCGCTCGGCCACTACGAGAAGGCCCTCGCGATCGCGCCCGCGGACGCCGCGGTGCTGCATGCGATCGAAGCGCTGCTCGAGCGCGACGGACGCGAGGCGGAGCTGTGCGCCGCCTTCGAGCGCGAGCTCGCAGCGGGCGCCTCCGGCGACCGCGCGCGAACCCTTCACGCGCGCTGCGCCGAGCTGTGCGAGCGCGGCGGAGACGCCGCCCGCGCCGAGGCGCACCACCGCGCGGTGGTCGCGGCGGACCCGGGGGCCGCGCGCTCGGTGCAGTTCCTCGGCGACCGCTACGAGCGCGACGGCCGCAACCGCGAGCTCGCCGAGCTCCTGCTGGCGCACCTCGACACCCTCGCGGCCGACGCACCGGCGAGCGTCGCGCTGCGCCTTCAGCTCGCGAAGCTCCAGTCCGAGTCGCTCGCCGACGAGGGCGCCGCCATCGAGACGCTGCAGCCCGCCGCACGGCGCGACGACCTGCTCGCCGTCGTGGCGGCGCCGCTCGCAGCCCTGCTCTTGCGCACCCAGCGCGGCGACGAGCTGATCGCGCTCGCGAAGCGCTGCATCGCGGGCGCTGCGTCGGCCGCCGAGCGAGCCACGTGGCTGGTCCGGCTCGGCGATGCCGAGCGGGCGAGCGGCGATCTCGAGGCCGCTGCGGATGCCTACCGACGAGCGCTCTCCGACCGGCCCACCGATCCCGACCTCCAGGCCCTGCTGCGCGACCTCTACCGCACCCTCGGCCGCGCCGAGCCGCTCTCGCGCCTGTTGGCCGCGGAGCTCGCCCGCACCGGCGGGCCGCGCGAAGTGCCCCTTCGACTCGAGCTCGGCAACCTCCTCGCCGGCCCGCTGCGCGATCCGGCCGCGGCACTCGTCCACTTCCGCCGCGCGCTCGAGCTGGAGCCCGGCAACACCGAGACGGTCGACCGCGCGATCAGCGTCGCAGAGCAGGCTGCGGCCCACGAGGCGACGGCAGAGCTGCTGGCCGAGGCCGCGAAGCGCTCGACCGACCCGAGCCGGCGGGCGCGCCTGCTCGCCCGGCGCGGAGCGCTGTTCGCGGGCCCGCTGCGCGATCCGGCCGAGGCGATCGCTTGTTACGAGGCCTCGCTCGCGCTGGTGCCCGATGCAGCCTCCACCCTCGCTGCGCTGCGCGGCGTCCTCGAGGACCGCGCCGACTGGCCGGGCGTGCTCGCCTGCTTCGAGCGCGAGCTCGCGGCGCAGCCGCGCGACGACGAGCGGGCGCAGCGCACGGTCGCCGCCGAGGCGGCGCGCTTCGCGAGCGAGATGCTGGGCGCGGAGGCGGCGCTGCCGTGGCTCGAGCGCCTACGCGCCAGCTCGCCGCGCGATCCCGAGCCGATCGCGCGCATCGCGCAGGTGCACCGCGCGGCGGGGCGCAACGATGCGCTGCTCCGCGCGCTCGAAGCGGAGCTCGCCCTGCTGCCGCCGCCGGCGCGCCGCGTCGAGCTCTCGCTCGAAGCCGCCGCGCTGCTGTGCGCGCACGCCGGCGCGCCCGCGCGCGCGGCGCGCGTGCTGGAGGCCGCCCGCGAGGCGAGCCCGGACCACCCCGAGCTGCTCGCGCGGCTCGACGCGCTCTACGCGACGCTCGGCCGCGCGCGCGATCGCCTCGAGATCGTGCGCGCCCGCATTCAGGCCGCCGGCCCCGCCGCGCGCGTCGGACTGCGCAAGACCGCCTCGGCCCTCGCGCGCGAGCTCGGCGACCGCAGCGAGAGCGCGGAGCAGCTCTGGGCCGCGCTCGGCGAGTGCGGGCCGATCGCGCACGAGCGCGCCCACTTGTTGCGGTCGCTCGCCGAGGACGTGCGCGACCACCCGGATCTCTGGGTGCGCGCGGCCGAAGCCGAGCTCGCCGCCCTCGATCCGTCGGCGGTCGTGTTCGCCGAGCGCCGCCGCAGCTTGCGAGGCGAGCTTGCGTCCCACTACGCGGGCAAGCTCGCCCAGCCGCAGCCCGCGATCGCGCACTGGACCGCCCTGCTCGACGGCGAGCTGCCGCGCGACGACGAAACCGTGGCGCGAGAGCGCGACGCCGCGAGCGCGGCGCTCGTGACGGAGCTGCGCCGCACCGGCGACGCCGTCCAGCTCGCGCGGCGCCTCGGCGACCGCCTCGCCGAGCAAGGCAGCGACGACGCAGAGCCGTGGCTCGAGCTCGGCCGCCTCCGCCTCGACGTGCTCCATCAGCCGGGCAGCGCGGCCCTTGCCTTCGAGACCGCGCTGCAGCGCGATCCGAGCTCGCTCCCCGCACTGCGCGGATGCCGCGCGGCCTGCGAGCTGCTCGGCCGCTGGCGCGAGGTGGCGGCCTCGCTCGAGAGCGAGCTCGCCCTGCGCGCGGACGCGCCGGCGCCCGAGCGCGCGGCGCTGCTGCGCCGGCTCGGCGAAGTCAGCTGGCATCGCCTCGACGAGACGACCCGCGCGAGCCGCGCCTACGCGAGCGCCCTCGAGGCCGATCCGCGCGACCTCGTATCGCTGCGCGCCCTCCAGCAGTTGTTCGAGGCGATGGAAGACTGGCGCGGGGCGATCGATCTCTACGAGAGCGAAGTCGAAGCCCTCGGCAGTGGCGCCCCCGCGCGCACCCGGGAATGCTGGCTGCGCGCCGCCGAGATCGCGGACGTGCACTGCGCCGACGTGGCGCGCGCGCTGCGGGCGCTGGACGCCGCCGCGCGCATCGCGCCGCTCGAGACGCCGCGCCTGCGCCGCCTCGCCGAGCTGCTCGATCGCAGCGGGGAGCGCGAGCGCTTCGTCGACGCCCTCGCGGCGTGGCTCGACGCGCCGGACACGACCGGCGAGGCGCACGACGAGCTGCGCCTCGCGGCCGAGCTCGAGAAGCTCGAGCGCTACGACGCCGCGCTGGCTCGCGCCGAGCGCGCCGCGCGTGCGGCGCCGTCGCTGCGCGAAGCCTGGGACCGCTGCGCCGACCTGCGCGAGCGCCTCGGCGACGCGCCCGGCGCGTCCGCTGCGCTCGAACGCGCCGCGGCGCTCGCCGGCGGCGGGGAAGCTGCGCGGCGACGCGT
>CAZCTH010000041.1:0-38712 GCA_964501435.1 uncultured Spirochaetales bacterium
GACGGCGTGAAGCTGTTCGAGCAATCGTACCCGACGGCGTCGGTGCCGCTCGCGCGCGCCGCGTCGTCGCGCGCGCGCTGCGCGTGGCGCACGGACTCGCGCACCGCGATGCGGCGCGCCCAGCCGCGTAGGGCCTCCGGCTCGCGCAGCGTCTTCAGGTCGCGAAACACTTGCACGAGCGCCTCCTGTGCCGCGTCGTCGCCGTTCTCGAGCGCGATGCCGCCGCAGATCCGCGCCAGCCACGGCGCGAGCCGGTCCATCAGGCGCGACATCGCGAGCACGTCGCCGCGCTGCGCCGAGATCACGAGGTCGCGCTCCTCCACGCCAGAAAGGGGCGCCGCGGCGCCAGAAAGTTCCATGGAACTTTCGGCAGCCCCCGCGCCCCTTTCGAGCCGAGCGTCCTCTTCCGACATCGGAGGCATTGAAGCATGGAAGCCCGCGGCCCTGCCTACTGGTTGCTCCTCGCCCTCGGCGCGGGTGCGCTCGCCAACGGGCTCGCCATGCTGTTCGCGCCCGAGCCGTGGTACCTGCGCGTCGCCGCCGACACCGGCCCGTACAACGCGCACTTCGTGCGCGACATCGGCGGCGCCTACGCGGCCACCGGCATCGCCGCGCTCTGGGCCGCGCGCGCGCCGCAGTGGCGCGCGCCCCTCGCAGCGACGGCGGCGCTCTTCCACGCGCTGCACGGCGCGGTGCACGTGTTCGACGTGGCCGCAGGTCTCCAGCCCGCGCGCCACCTGCTCGAGGACCTGCCGGGCGTGTACGTCCCCACGCTCGCGCTCGTCGCCGTCGCGGCGTATGCGCTGCACCGCCCCGCCGCCCGCGCCTGACGCGCGTTCCCGCGAGACCCCGGCGCGTTCGTGAATTCCGTCCCTCGCGCCCAACTTGGAGAAGCCATGCGACTCGCCCCGATCGAGAAACCTCCCTCCCTCCTCGGCAAGCTGCTCGACGCCGCCATCCGCAGCACGCTGGGACGACCCATCACGCCCTCGCAGGTCGTGTACAACCGCGTGCCCGCCGCCTGGCGCATCTCGCTCGCGTTCAACCTCTTCGAGCGCTTCGGCGCCGAGCTGCCCGCCGAGCTGCGCTTGCTCGCGACCACGCGCGTCGCGCAGCTGAACGGCTGCGCCTTCTGCCAGGACATCAAGCGCGCCATGGCCATCCGTGCAAAGCTCGGCACCGCGAAGTTCGACGCGCTGCACGAGTGGCGCGCGAGCGGCGTGTTCTCTCCCCAGGAGCGCGCAGCGCTCGCCTTCGTCGAGGAGGCGACGCTCGCCAAGAAGGTCAGCGACGCCACGTTCAGCGAGGCCCAGCATTGGTTCAGCGAGCGCGAGATCGCGGAGCTGGTGCTGCTGAACGCGATCGAGAACTTCTACAACGGGATGAACCTCGCGCTCGGCATCGAGGCGAGCGACGGGCTCGAGGCGATCGCGCGGGCGGAGGCGGCGTGACCACGCGACTCAGCGCGCGGGCGGCTTCGCCCAGCGTAGATAGAGCGCAGGCATCAGGAAGAGATTCAGCGCCGTCGAGGTGACGAGGCCGCCGACGATCACCCACGCCATCGGGTGCTCGATCTCGTGGCCCGGAATCTCGCCCGCGACGATCAGCGGCAACAGCGCGAGCCCGGCCGCAGACGCGGTCATCAGGATCGGCGCGAGTCGCTCGGACGCCCCGCGCAGCACGAGCGCTGGGCCGAACGCGACGCCCTCCTCGCGCTCGAGGTGGCGGAAGTGGCTGACGAGCAGGATGCCATTGCGCGCCGCGATGCCGAGCACGGTCACGAAGCCGACGAGCGAGCCGAGAGACAGCACGCCGCCGGAGAGGAAGGCCGCGGCCACGCCGCCGATCAGCGCGAAGGGCAACGTCGCGGCGACGAGCGCCGTGACCCGCCACGACTGGAAGTCGGCGTGCAGCACGACCACCACGCCCGCGAGCGCGATCAACGCGAGACCGAGCAGCGTGCGCGAGGCCTCCTGCTGCGCGCGCCACTCGCCGAGCACCTCGGCGTGCATGCCGACGGGCAGCGCGAGCTTCGCGACGCGCGCCTCGACCTCGCGCGCGACGCTCGCGAGGTCCGCGCCGGGCGCGACGTTGCAGGTGACGTCGATGCGGCGCGAGCCGCCCTCGCGCTTGATCTCGTTCGGCGTGGACGTGACGAACACGTCGGCGACGTCGCCGAGGGGCACCCGCGCGCCGCTCGGGGTCTCGATTGGCAGGCGACGGAGAGCGTCGACGCTGCCGCGCAGCTCCGAGGCACCCCACACCGCGACGGCGGTCACGCGATGCGCCTCGTACACCTCGCCGACCGTGCGGCCGGCGATCAGCGTGTTCGCCGCGTTGCGCACCGCGGCCGGCGTGAGGCCGAGATTCGCCGCCGCCTCCGCGCGCAAACGGATCTGCACGTGGGGCACGAGTTGTTGGGCCTCGACCTTCAGCGCGGCGACGCCCGGCACGTCTCGCATCGCGTCGTTCACCCGCTGTGCCTCGGTGCGCAGCGCGCCGAGGTCCGTGCCGAAGATGCGCACCACGACCGCGCCGCTCGTCCCCGTCAGCACCTCGCGCACGCGCTCCTTCAGATACGTCTGCACGTCGCGGTAGAGCCCCGGGTAGCCGTCCACGACGCGCTGCACGCTCGCGAGCGTTTCCTCGTAATCCACGTCCTCGGAGACGCTGATCCAGAGCTCGGTGAAGTTCGGGCCGACGACCTCGTCGGCAACCTCGGCGCGGCCGATGTGCGAGCCGAGATTCCGCACGCCCGGGATGGCGCGCAGCTCGCGGCTCGCGAGGATCGTCACGCGGCGCATCGCCTCGAGCGACGTGCCCGGTTTCTCGACCCAGTGCATCAAGAAGTCGCGCTCGCGGAAGCTCGGCAGGAACTCCTGCCCGAGGAACGGCCACGCGACCGCCGTCGCGAGCAGCATCACGCCGACGACCGCCGCTGCGCGGCGTGGCTGAGCGATCACGCGCGGCAAGGCGCGCAGGTACTGCGCTTCGAACCACGCAGCGAGAGGGGCCTCCCTCTCCGACGCGCGATCGCCGGGCAACAGCGTGAGACAGAGCGCCGGCGTCACGGTGAGCGCGACGAGCAGCGAAGCGGCGATCGCGGAGACGTAGGCCAGCGCGAGCGGGCGGAAGAATGCGCCCGCGAGGCCCGGCAGGAAGAACACGGGCAGGAACACGAGCACGACGATGGCGGTCGCGTAGACCACCGCGCTGCGCACCTCGAGCGACGCCGCGAATACCACGGCGAAGTCGCTTTGCGGCGCTGCGGCGGCGCGATTCAACGCGAGGCGCCGGCGCACGTTCTCGACGTCGATGATCGCGTCGTCCACCACCTCGCCGACCGCGATCACGAGGCCCGCGAGCACCATCACGTTGATCGTGCTGCCCTGCCATGCGAGCACGAGCGCCGCGGCGGCCATCGAGAGCGGCAGCGCCACGAGGCTGATCGCAGCGGCGCGCGCGTCGCGCAGGAAGGCGGCGAGGACGAGCACGACCATCACGGCGCCGAGCGCCATCGCGGTGGCGAGATTGTCGATAGAGAGCTCGACGAACGTCGCGGGCCGGAAGATCGTCGAGTCCAGCGCGACGTCGCCGAGACCGGGCCGCAGCGCGGCGAGCGCCGCCTCGACGCCGCGCGTGACCTCGAGCGTGTTGCCCCACGGCTGCTTCTCGACGATCAGCAAGAGCCCCGGGCCGTCGTTGATGACGGCGTCGCCGATGGCGGGCGGCGCACCGAGCCCGACCTCCGCGACGTCGCCGAGCCTCAGCGCGTAGCCGTCGCGCACTGCGACGAGGCTGCGCGCGAGCTCGTCCACGCTCGTCACCGGCGCGAGGTGGCGCACGGGGAGGCGCTGGTTCGGCGTGTCGACGAACCCGCCCGCCCCCACGGCGGCCGCTTCGCCCGCGGCGCGCACCACTTGATCGAGGGTCACGCCGTTCGCGGCGAGGCGATCGGGATCCACGAGCACCTGGAGCTGGCGGTCGCGCTGCCCCCAGATCGCGACGTTCGCGACGCCCGGGACGGCCATCAGGCGCGGGCGAATCGTCCACTTGGCGAGCTCGGACAGCTCCATCTGCGAGAGCGACTGCGACGTGACGCCGATCTTGAGCGCGCGTGAGAGCGACGAAAGCGGGGGCAGCACGTGGGGCGGCCGCGCGACGGCGGGCAGATGCACCGAGAGCAGTCGCTCCTGCACGAGCTGCCGCGCGCGCAGCAAGTCGGTTCCCGGCGCAAAGCGCAGGTCGATCGAAGAGAGCCCGAGCACCGACTTCGAGCGGATCGTCGTGAGCCACGAGACGCCGTTCAGCGACTGCTCGAGCGGCAGCGTGACGAGCGCCTCGACCTCTTCGGTCGAGAGGCCGGGCGCTTCGGTCTGGATCTCGACGCGCGGCGGCGCAAACTCGGGGAATACGTCGAGCGGCGCGTTGCGCGCGGCGCGCACACCGAGCCCGAGCAGGAGCGTCGCGAGCGCGAGCACCACGACGCGCGAACGCAGCGAGTGCTCGACGAGCCAGCGCAGCATCGCGTGCCCCTACTTTCCCGCGCCGAATTCGGTGCCGAACAGCTCGGCGGCGCCGGCGGTGACGACCTCGCGGCCCGCCAGCGCGTCGCCGACGAGGCCCGCTTCGGCGCCCACCACGCCCGCGACCTGCACGCGGCGCCGGGCGTAGGTGTTGGGGGCGATGCGCTCGTACACCCAGCTTCCGCCCTCTGCGTCGTAGAGCAGCGCGCTCGTCGGAACGACCACCGCGTCCGCCGCGCCGCGAAGCGGAACGCGAACGCCCACCTGCTGGCCGACGCGCAGCGTCCGCGCCGCGTCGCGAACCTCGTAGAACACGTCGATCGCAGGCGACGTGGAGCGCGCGAGGGGCGCGTCGCGCACCGGCAGCGCGCGAAGCGACGCCTCGCCCTCGCGCCCCGAGACGCCGACGACGAGCGCCTCGCGCGTGGCATCGACCTCCGCCGACTCGCTCGCGTGGACCGGAACGCGCACCCAGAGCCGTGCGCCGGCGCCGGATGCCGAGCCCACGAGCGCGCGCTGCCGCTGCGCTGCGGCGAGCGCGGCCTCGGCGAGAGCCACCTGCGTGCGCGCGTCGTCCACTTCCTGCTGACTGCCCGCGTCGTCGCGCAGCATGTTCTGCGCCCGCGCGAGGTTGCGCCGTGCGCCGTCGAGCTGCGCGCGCGCGACGTCGAGCGCTCCCTCCGCGGCCACCTGTGCCTCGGCGAGCTGCACGCCGGCGGTGCCGCCCGCGCCGCCGACGGGCGCTACGCCGCTCGTCTTTCCGAGCGGCGCGACGACCTCGCCCGCGAAGAGGCGGACTCGCGAGAGGGCTCGCTTCTCCGCGGTCGCCACCGCGATCGCGAGCCGGCGCTCGGCGTCGGGCGAGAGCGCGATCGTCGTGAGTGCGCCCTCGCTGATCGCGTTCGCGACGGTGGCGGGCGCTGCGCTGCCGCCCGAGTCGCCGGCGTTCGTCGCGGCCGCGAGCGCCAGCGCGGCGAAGGCTGCGAGCGCGGAGAAGGTGTGCGCGTGGTTCATGGCGTCACCGTGCTGGAGGTTGTTGGGGTCGTCATCGCGGCTGCCGCATCGAGCGCGAGCCGATGCCCGACGGCGCGCTCGAGCTCCGCGCGCGCGTGCAGCCAGGCAGCCTCAGCGAGCGCGGCCTCGCGGCGGCCCTCGTACGCAGCGATCGCGGCCTCCGCGACGCCGCCGGCGTCGGTCGCGCCGTTGCGACGTGCGGCGCCCGCGCGCTCCGCCCACGCCTCGAGTGCGGGCAGTCGCTCGCGCCGCCACTTCTGCGCCGCGCTCCGCGCCGCCTCGGCGCGAGCGTGCGCCTCGCGCACTTCGCGCAGGACGCGCTGCACCGTCGTCTCGTAGCTCGCGGCGGCGCGCGCGACGAGCGCGTCGGAGAGCGCGCGCGACGCGCGACCTCCGTCGAGGGGAATCGGCAGCTCGACGCCGGGCCCGTGCTCCGCGCTGCGGCCCGAACCGTTCGCGTCGAACACGGCGCCGAGCTGGAAGATCTCGCGCCGCGCCAGGCCCGCGCGCTCGCCAGCGGCCTCCAGCGCGAGCTCCGCGGCACGCAGCTCGGGCCGCGCGGCGAGCGCGTCGGCCAGCAGCGCGTCGACGGCGGGGAGCGCCTCCGGCGGCGCCACGTGCGCCGAGGAGAAGCAGTGCGTGGCGCGAGCGTCTTCGAGCGTGAGCTCGGCGATGCGCGCCGCGGCGATCTCGAGGGCCGCCGCGTCGGCCTCGCGGCGATCGCTCGCAACGGCCGAGCGCAGCTGCGCGCGCGCGACCTGCTCGGCCGAGAGCCCGCCGGCACGGAAGCGGCGCTCGGCGTACTCCGCGGAGGCGCGGTAGGGGTCTTCGTGCACGTCGAGCTCGACGTCGCGGATCTGGAAGGCCGCGCGCGCGTCGGCGCAAGCCACGCGCACGTCGCGCGCGAGGTCGAGCCCGTGCTGCACGACCGTCTCCGCGGTCGCCTCCCAGTCGCGCCGCGCGGCCGCCACGCGCTTCGGCCGCAACCAGAGCGCGTCGACGGGAAACTTCGCGGCGTACTCGAGCTGCTTCGGGCCGAGCGGGAAGAGCATGCTGAAGGTGAGCGGCGGGAGCGCGCCTGCGCGCAGCCACTCCGCTTCCGCGATGCCGAGGTCCGCGAGCGCCGCGCGGAACTGGGGGCTGTTGCGGAGGGCGAGCACGACGAGCGCGTCCTCGCTCCGCGCATCTTCGGCGGCCGCGCCTGCGGATGTCGCCGCGGGCGCAGCCACGCGCTCCGCGAGGGCGGCATCGACCCGCGCCTTGCCGTCGGGCGGCGACGCGCAGCCGGCGGCCACCAGCACCACGGTCGCCGCGAACGATCGAGTGCGCATTGGCATGGCCGCCCCCTAACGATTCGTCTGCGCGATCACCGTCTCGCCGAAGCGCAGCATCTGCTCGCGCTTCTGCGCGAGCGTCGAGCTCGGCCCGAGCGTGAAGCTGAACGGGAAGCAGTTCGCGCCCGTCATGCCCTGCGCTGCCAGGCGCCGGAGGGTGGGTGCCTCGAGCGGCGTGGTGAGTGGCACGATCGTCTCGAAGGGCCGGTCGGCGCGGGGACCCGCGGCGCGCAGGGCCTTCAGCTTGCCGAGGATCTGCTCCGCCTCTTCCGGCGTGTTGCCGACGCCGAGCCAACCGTCGCCGAGCGCGGTGGCGCGCTTCATCGCGACGTCGGAGAGGCCGCCGAACCAGATCGGGACGTCGCCGCGCGGCGCGGGGCTCATCTGCGCGGCGGCGAAATCGAAGAAGCGGCCGTGGTGCTCGACCGCCTCGCCGGTCCAGAGCTTGCGCATCGCGACGACCATCTCGTCCATGCGCTTGCCGCGCGTGTGGAAGTCGATGCCGAGCGCGTCGAACTCCTCGCGGATCCAGCCCGCGCCCGCGCCGAGCGCGACGCGGCCGTTCGTGAGCAGCGAGAGCGTGCCGAGCGTCTTGGCGAGCTGGATGGGCTCGCGCAGCGGGAGGATGAACACGAACGTCGCGAAGTGGAGTCGCGTCGTGACGGCGGCCATCGCGGCGATCGTCGTCCACGGATCGGGGAACGGCGTGCGCCCGTCGAACATCGGCGCGCCGTCCTCCGAGTACGGGTACTTCGAGCCGAGCGTCCCGGGGAAGAACAGGTGGTCGGCGAGCAACAGGCCGTGGAAGCCCGCCTCCTCCGCCGCCTGCGCGACGCCGATCATCTCCTCGGGCTCCAGGAACGAGACCGCTTGCCAGAACTTCATCTTCGCCTCCGCGTGACCGGGGACGTTGGTTCACGTCCCGCCGGGGAGCCAGGCCGAATCGGTTCGTGAACCAACGTCCCCGGCCGATCGCGAACGGTCAGGCGGGGACGAAGCGGCTGATCGTGTCGACGACGCAGGCCGGGCGGTCGCTGCCTTCGATCTCGACGGTCACGCGGACGGTGACTTGGACGGCGCCGCCCTTCACTTCCTCGGCGGCGACGACCTCGCCCGTGCCGCGCACGCGCGCGCCCACCTTCACGGGCGACGGGAAGCGCACCTTGTCGCAGCCGTAGTTCACGCCCATCGAGACGCCGCGCACTTCGAGCAGCTCCGGCAGGAACGAGTTCACGAGCGAGAGCGTGAGGTAGCCGTGGGCGATCGTGCCGCCGAACGGGCCGCTCTTCGCGCGCTCCGGGTCGACGTGGATCCACTGGTGGTCGCCGGTCGCATCGGCGAACTGGTTCACGCGCGCCTGGTCGATCGCGAGCCACGCGCTCGCTCCGAGCTTGCGGCCGACGGCGCCGAGCAGCTCCTTCGGCGTCTGGAAGATCGTGGGCATGGGGCCTCCGCGCTGGAAGATGCATTCAAGCGAGTTTCGGGCGCGAGCGCAGCGGAAATTCGCAGGCGCCCGCGGCGCGCTTTCCGCGCGCCTGCCTGGCTTCGCGGTCATAAGATGGGGACCTCCGGAGGCTTCCATGCGCCGACTTCGCTGCTGCGCGGCTTGGGGATCGATCGCCGCCCTGCTCGGGTGCCAAGCGCCGACCCCGCCCGCGGCGCCGGCTCCGCTCGCGGCGACGAGCGTCGCCGAGAGCCCGGACGCGCGCGTGCTCTCGATCGCGAGCGCCGTGGTCGCGGAGTTCTTCGAGACGCGCCCGAATCAGGTCGCCACGCTGCGCCCGCCCGGCGCGCGTTACGACGGGCTCCCCGACGACTCGCGCGCGGCGGCCGCGGCGCGGCGCGGCGGCAACGCCGCGCGCGCGGTCGAGCTGCGCGCGATCGACCCCACGCGGCTCACCTCCGACGCCGCGCGCACGGCGCACGAGCTGGCGCTCGCCTTCGCGGAGGGCCAGGCCGCGCTCGGCGCCTGCCGCCCCGAGCTCTGGCGCGTGTCGCAGATGGGCGGATGGCAGGTCAACTTCGCCGACATGGCGGCGGCGCAGCCGGTCGGAACGGCCGAGCTACGCGCGCAGGCGCTCGCGCGCTACGCGCGCGTACCCGCCTACGTGGACGCGCAGATCGCGGCGCTGCGCGACGGCCTCGCCGAGGGCTGGAGCGCACCGCGGCTCGTGGTGGACCACGTGGTGCGCCAGCTCGACACGCTGCTCGACGCGGCACCCGAAGCGTCGCCCTTCGCGAGCCCGGCGCTGCGCGACGACGACGCCGCGTTCCGCGAGCGCTTCCTCGCGCTCGTGCGCGACGCCGTGAACCCCGCTCTGCGCCGCTACCGCGACTTCCTCGCGAGCGAGTACGCACCGCGGGCCCGCGCGACGATCGCGGTCTCGGCGGCACCGGGCGGTGTCGCCTGTTATCGTGCCGCGCTCGCGAGCATCACGACGCTCGACCTCGCGCCCGAGGAGATCCACGCGCGCGGCCTCGCGGGCGTCGCCCAGATCGAGCGCGAGATGGCCGCGATCTCCGCACGGAGCTTCGGCGGCGCGCCGGTGCGCGACGTGCTCGAGAAGCTGCGCAGCGCGCCGGAGTACCGCTACCGCGACGAAGCCCACGTGCTCGCCCACGCGCGCGGCGCGATGGAGCGCGCCTGGGGGGCGCTGCCGCGCGCGTTCTCCGCGCTGCCGCGGTCGCGCGCGGGCCTCGAGCCGATCCCCGCTTATCAGGCGCGCACCGCGGCCGCGCACTACCTCGGCGCGGCGCTCGACGGGAGCCGGCTCGGCACCTACCGCGTGCGCACGATCGAGCCCGCGGGCCAGAGCTGGGCGAACGGCGAGAGCGTCGCGTTCCACGAGGTCGTGCCGGGCCATCACCTGCAGGTCGCGCTGGCGAACGAGAACGACGCGGTGCCGGAGATCGCGCGCTTCCTGTTCTGGAGCGGATTTTCCGAGGGCTGGGCGCTCTACGCCGAGCAGCTCGCCGACGAGCTCGGCCTCTACACGAGCGACGTCGACCGGATGGGCATGCTCAGCAGCCGCGCCTTCCGCGCGGTGCGCATGGTGGTGGACACGGGCATGCACGCGCTCGGCTGGGAGCGCGAGCGCGCCGTCACGTTCATGCTCGAGCACACGGCGATGTCGCGGCTGCAGGTCGAGCAGGAGATCGACCGCTACGTCGCATGGCCGGGCCAGGCGCCCTCCTACTTCCTCGGGTACCAGGAGATCCTCGCGCTGCGCACGGGCGCGCAGCAGCGGCTCGGCGAGCGCTTCGACCTGCGCGCGTTCCATGAGGTAGTGATCGGCCGCGGCACCGCCACGCTGCCGATGCTGCGCGCGCGCGTGGAAGCGTGGGTGACGACGCAGGAGCAAAGCCCCAGCGTGATGGCGCAGACCGGCGTGCGCGCCGAGCGAGACGTCGCCCCACTTCCGAAGGGCGACTGAGACCCGCCCTCAGGGATGCTGGCTGCTCACTGCGACGATCTCGCCGGTCATGTACGAGGCGAGGTCGCTCGCGAGGAACACCATCACGTTCGCGACCTCGAAGGGCGCGGCCGCGCGGCCGAACGCCTCGCGCTTCTCGAGCTCTTCGAGCAGGCCGTCGGGCGTCACCTTCGAGAGGAACTCGTGCATCGCGATCGACGGCGCGACCGCGTTGACGCGCACCCCGCCCTGCGCGGCCTCCATCGCGACGCAGCGCGTGAAGGCCATCACGCCGGCCTTCGCCGCGGCGTAATGACTCTGGCCGGGCTGTGCGCGCCAGCCGAGCACGGAGGCGTTGTTCACGATCGCCCCCTGCCCGCGCGCGAGCATGTGCGGCAGGAACGCGCGCGTGACGCGCATGGTGCCGTTCAGCGTCACGTCGAGGACCTTGCTCCACTGGGCGTCGGTCATGTCCACGAGGTTCGTCGTGCCGCCGAGGCCGGCGTTGTTCACGAGCACGTCCACGTGGCCGAGCGCCGCGAGCGCGGCATCGCGCAGCGCGTCCACCTGCTCCTGCTTCGTCACGTCGCAGAGCGCCGTCGCCGGACGTTTGCCGGTGAGCTCCGCGAGCTTGTCCGCCGTCTCGTCGAGGCGGCGCGCATGCAGGTCGCTCACCAGCAGCGTCGCGCCCTCCTCGGCGAAGCGGCGCGCGGCCCAGAAGCCGATGCCGGTGCCGGCGGCGGCCGTGATGACGGCCGTCTTGCCCGCGAGCAGGTTCTTGCCCTGCGGATAGGGAGGAAGCGTGCGGCTCACGGGGCTCTCTCGGTTTTGGTTGCGGGTTGTGGCTGGCTAGGACGGGCGCGGCTCGCGCGGCAGGCCGAGCGCGCGCTCGGCGATCTGGTTGCGCTGAATCTGGTTCGAGCCGCCGTAGATCGTGTCGCTGCGCGTGAAGAGGTAGAGGCGCTGCAGCGGGGTCAGCTCGTAGGGGAAGCCGGCGGCGACGTCGCTCTCGGGGCCGAGCACGTCCATCGCCAGCTCGCCGAGGCTGCGGTGCCAGGTGGCCCAGAAGATCTTGTGGATCATGCCCGCGCCGGAGAGCGCGGTGTCGTCGCTGAGCGTGCGCAGCGCGTTCCAGCGCTGGATCTCGAGGCCGATCCACGCGTCGGCGATGCGCTGGCGGATCAGCGGGTCGCTCGCTCTCCCGTTCTGCTTCGCGATGCGGATGATCGCCTCGAGCTCGTTGCGGAAGAGCATCTGCTGCCCGAGCGTCGAGACGCCGCGCTCGAAGGCGAGCGTGGCCATCGCCACCTTCCAGCCGTCGCCGGGCGCGCCGAGCAGGTTCTCGCGCGCGGTGCGCGCGCCGTCGTAGAACACCTCGGAGAACTCAGCGTCGCCGGTGATCTGGCGGATCGGGCGAATCGTCACGCCGGGCTGCTTCATCGGCACGAGCAGGTAGGTGAGGCCGGCGTGACGCTTCGAGTCGGGATCGGTGCGGGTGACGACGAAGCACCAGTCCGCCCACTCGGCCCAGCTCGTCCAGACTTTTTGCCCGTCGATCACCCACTCGTCGCCGTCGAGGCGCGCGCGCGTCTGCACGTTCGCGAGGTCGCTGCCGGCGTTCGGCTCGGAGTAGCCCTGACACCAGATGGTGTCGCCCCGCGCGATGCCAGGCAGGAAGCGCGCCTTCTGCTCGGGCGTCCCGAACGCGATGCAGGTGGGCCCGAACAGCGTCTCGCCCATGTGGTTGATGCGCCCGGGGCCGCCCGCGCGGGCGTACTCCTCGTAGAAGATCACCTGCTGCGAGAGCGAGAGGCCGCGGCCGCCGTGCTCGCGCGGCCAGCCGACGCACGTCCAGCCGCCGCTCGCGAGCTTCTTCTCCCAGGCGCGGCGCTCGTCGATCAGCGCGCTCTCGTCGCCCGGGCCGCCGCGGTGACGCACCGCCGCGAACTCGCCCGCCAGCGCGTCGTCCAGCCAACCCGCGACCTCGCGGCGGAAGGCCTCGTCTTCGGGGGAGAAGTGGATGTCCATGCCGCCTCGCTCGCCCTGCTCCGGCGACTTCCCGAATTGGGGTCAGACCCCAATTCGGGATTCGCGGCCTCGAAGGGCCGCGGCACATTACGATACGTTCCGTCTCGTAGCTAGAAAACCCGAGCAGAGTCCGGGGCTTCCGCGAGGCGAGGGGACGCATGGCCGAGTCGAATCCGCGCTGGGACGAGATGACCATCCCGCGCGCCCTCGCGCGCGCGGCGGAGCTGTGGCCGAACGCGAGCGCGGTGGAGGACGGCGATGTGCGCTTCACGTTCGCGCAGCTCGCCGCCGAGGTGGAGCGCGCGGCGCGCGCGTTCGTCGCGGCCGGCATCGCCCACGGCGACCGCATCGGTGTCTGGGCGCCGAACGGCTGGCAGTGGGAGGTGGCGGCGCTCGGGGCGCAGTGCGTCGGGGCGGTGCTCGTCACGCTGAACACGCGCTTCAAGGCCCACGAGGCCGCGTACGTGCTCGCCAAGAGCGGCGCGCGCGCGCTGTTCACGGTGGGCGACTTCCTCGGCACCAATTATGCCGAGTCGATCGCGCAGCAGGACCTGCCGCAGCTCGCGCGCGTCGTCACGCTGGCGGGCACGGCGAAGAACGCGCAGCCGTGGAGCGAGTTCGTCGCGGGCGGCGAGCGCACGAGCGCGGAGGAAGCGCGCCGGCGCGCCGCGGCCGTAACACCCAGCGACCTCAGCGACATCCTCTTCACGAGCGGAACGACCGGCTTCCCGAAGGGCGTGATGAGCGCGCACGGGCAGAACCTCAAGGTGTTCGATACCTGGAGCGCGGGCGTCGGCATCCGCGCAGGCGACCGCTACCTGATCATCAACCCGTACTTCCACAGCTTCGGCTACAAGGCCGGCTGGCTCGCCTGCCTGATCCGCGGCGCCACCGCGCTGCCCCACGCCGTGTTCGACGTGCCCGCCGTGCTCGCGCGCTGCGGCAACGAGCGCGTGAACGTGCTGCCCGGCCCGCCGACGCTCTACCTCTCGATCCTCGCCCACCCCGACCGCGCGAAGTACGACTTGTCGGGCCTGCGCCTCGCCGTCACCGGCGCCGCCGCCGTCCCGGTCGAGCTCGTGAAGCGCATGAAGAGCGAGCTCGGCTTCCAGACCGTGATCACCGCCTACGGCCTCACCGAGAGCTGCGGCACGGTGTCGATGTGCACGCCCGACGACGACGCCGAGACCATCGCCACCACCTCGGGCAAGGCGATCCCCGACACCGAGGTGAAGTGCGTGCGCGAGGACGGCAGCGAAGCCCCGCGCGGCGAGCCCGGCGAGGTGTGGGTGCGCGGGTACAACGTGATGCGCGGCTACTTCGAGGACTCCGCCGAGACCGCGAAGGCGATCGACCGCGACGGCTGGCTCCACACCGGCGACGTCGCCGTGATGGACGCGCGCGGCTACCTGCGCATCACCGACCGCATCAAGGACATGTACATCACCGGCGGCTTCAATTGTTATCCCGCCGAGATCGAGAACCTGCTCTACAAGCACCCCGGCATCGCGCAGGTGGCCGTGATCGGCGTCCCGCACGAGCGCCAGGGCGAAGTCGGCATGGCGTTCGTCGTGCCCGCCCCCGGCGCGACGCTCGAGCCCGACGCGCTGATCGCCTGGTGCCGGAAGAACATGGCGAACTACAAGGTGCCGGGGAGCGTTCGCGTTGTTACGGCCCTGCCGCAGAACGCTTCGGGGAAGGTGCTGAAGACGGAGCTGCGGAAGATGGCGGCGGCGGCTGATCGCTTGGGGCCGGAGCGCGCATGACCGACGAACTGGACCCTACGGCCGCTGAAGTGAGCTGGCATTGTGACGAGCCAATCCCGACCTGCGGTCGCTGCTCTCAGTCGAACAACTCGCCGCTCGAAGGATTGGCCGGATCTTCATTCACTTGAATAACTCCCAGCCGATCCTTGTTCCTCTCAATGAGGCCCCAGAGCTCTTCGCCACTCTTTGACTTGAATCGGATTGCTCCGGCGCGGACTAGAATCGTTCGGAGTTCATCAGACTGAAATCCACCTAGGTGATGCTTAATCACTTTGAAGGAGCGCAGGCGCCAGTTTGGATCCGACATCAGGGCATGCGCGACGCGTTCGGCGGCGTCTTGAAGCTGGTACTCCTTTCTCAGCTTCCGCTCCTGAACCCGGAAACTGGCGAATCCCCCTAGGACGCCACTGATCAAGGACAGTACGACCGATTCGACAAATCCCATGAGCATGTGCCCTCCATGGAGGCCCTTGTCGATAGGCGCTCACCTGTGGACGGGGACTCCACTGCGCACCGGCTCTCGAGGCTACCACTACTAGTCGATGCCTGGCCTGAGAAGTCCGGGGATCGATTGCCAAGTCTCCAGTGCTGCGGACGTAGAACTCCCTCCGCGACGCCTCGATCAGTACTCCCGCCGCGATTTGGCTCTGGCGAATTCGCACACCGAGAAAGGCGTCCCGGACGTGATCTTGGACGTTCGTTCGCACCTTCTGCGGCTGCCCCCTCGGGCCGATCTGCGCGCGAGACGAATCCGGCGAGATGCTCGCTGCACCAGTGCTGCGGCGGGATTGGCTCGCCGGAGAGCGTCGATCATCGGCTCCGTCCGGGCGGCGTTCGACCTGTTGCTGCGTCTGGCGGGAGTACCAGATCCGAAACTGCTCCGTGCGTCTTTGTCCCAGAGCCTTCCCATGCCGTCGCCGAGAAGACGACGCGCGCCCTCACCGCTCCGCCGCACTCCTCCCCGCCACCCTCCCAAACACGATCGCGTTCGCGATCGAGTTCCCGCCGCCGACGTAGCGATCCCCTAACACGTTCCCCGTCACCTCCCCCGCGGCGAACAGGCCGGGGATCGGGCGCTCGTTCTGGTCGAGCACTCGGGCGTCGGGCGTGATGCGGGGACCGCAGCTGGTCAGGCAGATGATCGCGGGGCGGATCTCGGCGGCGTAATAAGGCGGGGTCGCGATCGGGCGGAGTTGCTTCGGGTTCTTGAAGAAGGCGGAGTCGCGGGCGGTGGCGCAGTCGGCGTTGATGCGAGCGACGGTGCTCGCGAGGGCACCGGGCGCGATGCCGGCCTTCTTGGCGAGCTCTTCGATCGTGTCGCCCCGCAGGATCTTGCCCTGCGCGATCTGTTGCGCGAGCACGTCGGCGACCCAGTTGAGCGGGAGCACGCCGCTGGCGAAGGCGTCGGCGAACTCCGGGGCGGGCTTGGCCTGGGCGCGCGAGGCTTCGTCGAACACGGCGAAGCACTTGCCGCCCTGCTCCTTGATGACGCCGGCCATCACGGCGTAGGCGGCGGTCTCGTCCACGAAGCGGCGGCCCTGGGAGTTCACGTAGGCGATCCAGCCGGGAACGTAGACTTCGAGTTGTTTGTGGAAGCCCGGCGTCGTGAGCAGCAGGCCGCGGTTCTCGCCGCCGATCGAGGCTCCGACCTGCTCCGCCATCTTGAAGCCGTCGCCCACGCACGTGGGCGCCGAGATGCACCAGGCCCAGTCGCCGGCGGCGGTCGCCTCGGGGTAGTGGCGCGCGAGCAGGTCGGCGCTGTGGCCGAAGCCGCCGCTCGCGAGCACGACGCTCGTCGCGGTCGCCTCTTCGCCGCGCGCGCGCACGCCGCGCACGGCGCCGTCGCGGAAGAGCAGCGCTTCTACGCGATTGCCGAGCGCGAGCTCGATGCCGGGCCGCGCGCGCAGCGCCCGCTCGAGCCCCGCCGCGATCGCGGCGCCGTTGCCATGGGCCTGATGGCCGCGCGGCACGCTCTCGACGCCGCTCTTGTAGAGCGCCTGCGGCCTGAACTCGACGCCGAGCGAGAGCAGCCACTCGACGCCCGGCGCCGCGTCGCCGCACAGGCGCCGCACGACGGCGGGATCGACGCGCCACTGGTTCAGCGTCATGTAGTACTCGTACATCGCGTCGGCCGTGTCGCCGTGCACGCCCGCGGCGCGCTGCACCGAGGTGCCGGCGGCGTAGTAGACGCCGCCCGAGAGCGCGGTCGAGCCGCCGAGCTGCCCCGCGGCCTCGATCAGCAGCACGCGCGCGCCGGCGTCGTGGGCCTCGATGGCGGCGCTCATGCCCGCGCCGCCGCCTCCGATCACGATCAGGTCGTAGTCGTTCGCCATTCGTGCCTCCGCGATTGCGGGAGCTTGCGCGCGAGGCGGGACGAGATGCAACTCGCGCGGGCGAGCCCGGCGCGAGCGCTCTCGCGCACGTTCGGCGCTACGCGCCGCCCTCGGGCGAGAGCGCTTCCGCGTGCTCTGCGAGCGCTCGCATGCCGGCGCCGCGCGCGAACGCGGCGCACTCGCGCGCGAGCCGCTGCGCGTGGGGCCGATTCTCGGCGCGTCCCTCTGCTCGCAGTGCGCGCGCCCACCAGAAGCGCGTGCGCGCAGCCAGCGCGCGCGCGCCGAAGCCTTCTTCGAGCGCGAGGGCGCGCTCGAAGGCTGCGCTCGCCTCGCGCCAGCGGCCCTGCGCTGCGAGCGCCTGGGCCAGCCCGCGGTCCGCGGCGCACATCGGCAGCCGGAATCCGAAGGCCCACAGGAGCGTCCCGCTCCACTCCGCCAAGTGGCGCTCCAGCGCGCTCGCCACGTGCGCGTGCTCGAGCCACGCAGCGGCTTCCGCCAGGTGACGAAGCGAGAACGGCCAGCTCCAGTCGCGCGGCAGGGCGCCGAAATCCTCGCGCAGCAGCGAATCGAGTGCCTCGCGGGCTTCCTCCACGCGGCCGAGCTCGGCGAGGAGCGCCGCGTGCGCCGCGCGAAGTGCCGGTCGCGCGACGCCTTCCGCTTCGAGCGCGGGAAGAGAGACTTCGGCGAGCGCGCGCGTGTCCGCGCGGTCGGCGTGCAGCGCGTAGCGAACATCGGCCTGGAAGACGTCTCTCCCCTGCCGAGGCGCGAGCGCCGCGCACTCGTCGAGAAGGCGCTGGGCCTCGAGGTAGCGCCCGTCGGCGAGCGCGATGCTGGCCTCGATCAGCGGCAGCTCGTCCGAGAAGATCGGGGCCGAGGCGCCCGCGCGCCGAAAGGCGCCGAGCTGCGCATCGAGCCCGGCGCGATCGCCGCGGCTCGCGCGATCCGCCACGGCGAGGCGGAGCGCGCGGTGCCTCTGCGCAACGCCGATGGCGCACGGCGCCAGCGCTGCGCCCTCGCGAAACAGCGACAGACACGAGGGCCGCCCGAGCCGCACGACGGAGACGCCGTGGAGCACCTCGATGCGCGCTTGTTCGTCGCCGAAGGCGCGGGCGAGCGCGAGCGCCTCGTCGGCGATCGCATCGACCGGCTCGCCCCTGCCTTCCATCGCGATGCAGGACAGCAGGCGGGTGAGCAAGAGCGCGCGCTCGCGCGTCGGCTCCGCCGCGACACCGCCGAGCGCCGCCTCGATCCGCGGCCGCACGCGCGCGTGGTGGCCGAGCGTGAACTCGATGATCTCGGTCGACGCCACCACGGCAGCCGCTGCGCGCTGGTTCCATCCGTTCGCCGCCGCGATCCGCTCGGCGGCCTCGAAGCTCGCCGCGAATTCGGGAGACCCGAGCACGAGCTGCGCGCGACCGAGCGCCATGTGCGTGCGCTGGCGAAGCTCGGCTTCGCCTTCGACTGCAGCGAGGAGCTCGAGTGCGCGGCGCGCCTCGCTCTCCGACTGTTCGTACGCACCGAGCGTGCCCAGCTTCTCCGCTGCGCGAAGGCACGCTGCCGCCGCAGCCGCCGCGTCGCCGGCGAGCACGCCCGCCGCGCGATGGCGAGCGATCGCGACGTCCCGATCGCCGCCAGCGTCGTCGCGGCGTTCGAGCGCATCGGCGATCGCCCAGTGGAGATGTGCGCGCTTCGCGGCAGAGAGTCCGGCGTAGATCGCCTCTCGCACGAGCGCGTGCACGAAGACGAACCGCGTTGCGTCGGCGCGCAACGAAGCGACGAGCTGCGACGCCGCGGCTGCGTCGAGCGCGCCGAGGAGATCGGCGCGCGCCAGGCGCCCAGCCGCCCCGAGCAGCGCGACCTCGAATTCCTGGCCGGCGACGCTCGCGAGCTCGAGCGCCGCGCGGGCGTCTTCGGGAAGGCGCTCGAGGCGCCGCGCGACCACCTCGCGGACGCCGACGGGAATCCCGTAGGCGTCCACGTCGTCGGGCGCGAGCCAGCCTTGGGGATCCACGCGCACGGCGCCGAGCTCCCGAAGGTGTCGGAGCAGCTCGACCACGAAGAACGGATTGCCGTTCGTCTTGGCTCGCATCGAGCGAACGAACGCGCTGCCGGGCTCGAAGCCCCCGCGCGAAGCGATCAGCGCGCCGACCTCTCCTTCGTCGAGGCCCCGCAGTGCGAGCCGCTCCGCGGAGTGCTCGCGGCGCAGGTCGGCAAGCAGGTCTCGGAGCGCGGGCGCCGCGGCGACGTCCGAATCCCGCAGGGTGCCGACGACCAGCGTTCGCCCGCGCCGCGCCGAACGAGCGACGTGACGTAGCACGAGGAGCGAGCCCGGATCCGCCCAGTGGAGATCGTCCAGCACGAGCAGGAGTGGACGCTCGTCGGAGAGCCGCCCCAACACCTCGTCGACGGCCTCGCCGAGAGCGGCGAGCTCCGCGGCATGCTCGAGCGGGCCGTGGGCGATGGCGTCGCTGCGTTCTTCCAACTCCCCCAACTCCGGCAGGAGTCGCAGCAGCGGTGCGAGCGTCCGCTCGAGCGGGCCCGCCGCAAGCGACGAGGCGAGGCCCGCGGAGCGGAGTGCGCGCGACCACCCTTGGAACGGGCCCGCGTGATCCTCGTCGAACCGGCCGTACGCGACGACCGCGCCCCCGTCGGTGGCGTGCGACGCGATGCGGCTCGCGAGGTCCGTCTTTCCGATGCCGGGCTCGCCGGAGACGAGCACGATTCTGCGGGATCCCCCGCGCGCTTCGTCCCAGAGCGACGTCAGCGTGCGCAGCTCGGCTGCCCGTCCGATCCCGCGCAAGCGGGCCGCCTCCGCCAGCGCCAAGGGCAGCGAGCGAACGGGCTCCGTCGGATCCGCTCGCCGCGCGTCCGCGACGAAGCGGTAGCCGCGCCCCTTGAAGGTGCGGAGCACGCGCTGCGCGGCCCCGTCGTCGCCGATGGCGCGGCGCGCCTCGGCGATCGCGGTCGTCAGCGCCTCGTCGCCGACCACGACGCCCTTCCAGACGTGTCCGAGCAACTCGGTGCGCGCGACGACG
The DNA here is from genome assembly GCA_964501435.1 of uncultured Spirochaetales bacterium. Classification (GTDB taxonomy): domain Bacteria; phylum Myxococcota_A; class UBA9160; order UBA9160; family UBA6930; genus VGRF01. The sequence continues at coordinate 19,450 of CAZCTH010000041.1, forward strand.
CGGTCGCGGTGTGCCGCGAGGTACAGGAGGACCCGTAGCGGGGTCGGCTGCAGATCGACCGCCGACCCGGCGCGCCGCAACTCACTGCGCTGGAAGTCCAGCTCCCACTCGCCGAAGGCGACGATTCCCTCCCGACGCTCCATGCGCGCCACGACCCCCATCGGCCCCACGTGGATTCTAGATAGACGGCCGCCGCTGGGAACTCGCTTATGAAGAGCCCAGGCTCGGCTCAGGCGACCTCGAACGCTCGAGCGCACGGTGACCGCGTGCGCGTGCGTGAAGGGCTCGCCGGGAGATTCCGCGGCGGGGCGCGCGCGACACGGCCGCCGACGAAGGCGGTGCATCTCGGAGGCATCATGAAGCTGCAAGGAATGCGGAAGATTGGGGCGATGCTCGCACTGTTCACGGGCGTGGCGCTGGCTGGCGCCGTGCCCAGCCAAGCCGGGGCACCGGCGAGCGGCATCGCAGGCGTTTGGGTGGTCCAGGTGACCCCGCGCAATTGCACCACCGGGGCGGCTTCGGGCGCACCGATCGCGGCGCTCCTCACCTTCCACGAGGGCCGCACGATCTCGGAGAGCGTGGCGAACCTGGGCTTCCAACCCAATCAACGAACGGATGGCCACGGCGTGTGGCGGCGGCTCGGGCGCAGCGACTACAGCCAGGACGTCGTCGCGCTGATCCGCTTCGACTCGGTCGCGAACCTGCCCGGGCAGCCGGGCTTCGACCCGAGCCTGCCCGTCTCGCCCGGCTATCGGACCGGCTCGGTCACGCTCCGCCAGACGGTGACTCTCCGCGGCGACAACGACTTCGACTCGACGGGCACCGTCGAGTTCTTCGACGCCGCGGGCGTCTCGTATCGCACCGGCTGCTCGACCCAGGTGGGGCGCCGCTTCGAGTGAGCCGCTGACGGCAGATCGCCGGGGGCTCGTGGCGAATCGCACGGGCGCGCCACGAGCCCCTCCGCGATCGGCTCCGTGGCTTGCACGGCCCCGCACCCCCGCGCGACGCTGGCGCGCCCATGGCGTCCCTCGCGCACCTCACCGATCTGTGGCCCCTGCTCGAAGCGCGGGCGGCGGCCACACCCGACGCGCTCTTCGCCCTCGACGAGCGCGGCCGCACGCTCACGTTCGCGCAGTTCCGCGACGCCGCGCTGCGCTGCGCCGGTGGGCTCGCGGCGCTCGGCATCGGGCGCGACGTCCCCGTGTCGTGGCAGCTGCCGACGCGCATCGACGCGCTCGTGCTGTGCGCCGCGCTCGCGCGACTCGGCGCGCTGCAGAACCCGATCTTGCCGATCCTGCGCGAGCGCGAGGTCGCGTTCATCGCGCGACAGATCGGCGCGCGGCACCTGTTCGTGCCGCGCACGTTCCGCGGCTTCGACTTCACCGCGATGGCTCGGGACGTCGCGGCGCAGCAGCCCGGCCTCGCGGTGCACTGCGTGGACGACGGGCTCCCGAGCGGCGATCCGGCGACGCTGCCGCCGGCGCCTGCCGCCACGCAGCCGGCCGACGCGCCGGTACGCTGGATCCTCTACAGCTCCGGCACCACCGCCGATCCGAAGGGCGCGCGGCACACCGATCACTCCGTCGCGTGTCCGGGCCGCGCGATGTGCGAATCGCTCGCGCTCGCGCCCGACGACCGCATCGCGCTGGTCTTCCCGGTCACCCACGTCGGCGGCGTCAACTGGCTGTTCGGGTCGCTGATGTTCGGCTTCGCACACCTCGTCGTCGAAGTCTTCGACGCGAAGGGGACGCCGCGCTGGCTCGCGCAGCACGGCGTCACGCAGCTCGCCGCCGGCACGGTGTTCCACCAGGCCTATCTCGCGGCCGCGCGCGAGGCCGCGCCCGCGAAGCTCTTCCCGCGTGCGCGCGCGTATCCGGGTGGCGGTGCGCCGAAGCCGCCGCAGCTGTTCTGGGACTTGTTGGGGGAAACCGGCGCGCCGATCGTCTCGGGCTACGGGCTCACCGAGCATCCGATCGCCGTGATGGGCTCGGTGCGCGACCCGCACGCGAAGCTCGCCGCCACCGAGGGCCGCGCCTCGCGCGGGACGGAGCTGCGCCTCGTGAAGCTCGACGGCGGCGAGGCCGCGCGCGGCGAGGAGGGCGAGGTGCGCGTGCGCGGGCCGCACCTGTTCCGCGGCTACGTCGATGCCACGCTCGACGCCGACGCGCTCGACGAGCGCGGCTTCCTGCGCACCGGCGACCTCGGCGTGCTCGATCGCGACGGATTCCTCGCGATCACCGGGCGCCTCAAGGACGTCATCATCCGCAAGGGCGAGAACGTCTCCGCGAAAGAGATCGAGGACCACCTGCACGCGCACCCCGGCGTGCGCGAGGCCGCCGTGATCGGGCTCGCCGACGCCGAGCGCGGCGAGCGCGTGTGCGCCGTGCTCGTCGCGCGGGACGACTCCGCGCCGCGCAGCGTGGCCGACGTCGCGAGCTACTTGCGGAGTCGCGGCCTCGCGACCTACAAGCTGCCCGAGCAGGTGGAGCTCGCGGCGGAGCTCCCGCGCAATCCTTCGGGGAAGGTGCTGAAGCGAGAGCTGCAGGCGAGGTTCGCTTCACCGCGAGCCTGACGCGCGGAGGTGTCGACATGCTCGAGTCCGCGTTCACGCGTCTCGTGGGCTGCCGCGTTCCGATTCAGCTCGCGCCGGTGGGCGGCGCGCGGCTCGTCGAGGCCGTGTGCACAGCCGGCGGGCTCGGCATGATCGCGACCCACGTGCCCGACGCCGCCGCGCTCGGCGCGGAGCTCGACGCGCTCGCCGCCGGCGGGCACGGCGCGCGCGGCGTGAACTTCCTCGTGCCGTTCCTCGACCGCGCGTGCCTCGATGTCGCGGCGCGGAAGGCGCGCGTCGTCGAGTTCTTCTACGGCGCGCCCGATGCCGCGCTCGTGCGCGAGGCGCGCGCGCACGGCGCGCTCGCGGCGTGGCAGACGGGCTCGCTGGACGAAGCGCTCGCCGCGCAGGACGCGGGCTGCGACCTTGTCGTGGTGCAGGGCAGCGAGGCGGGCGGGCACGTGCGCGGAACGGCGAGCCTCCTGCCCCTGCTCTCGCAGGCGGCGGAGCGGCTGCGGGTGCCGATCGTCGCGGCGGGTGGCATCGCCACGCCGCGCGACCTCGCCGCGGTGCTCGCGTGCGGCGCGAGCGCGGCGCGCATCGGCACGCGTTTCGTCGCGTCCCGCGAGTCGGACGCGCATCCGCGCTACGTCGCCGCGCTGCTCGCGGCGCGCGCCGAAGACACCGTGCTCACCGAGGCCTTCGGCGTCGGCTGGCCGAACGCGCCGCATCGCGTGCTGCGCTCCGCGATCGCGGCAGCGAGCGCGCTCGCGAGCGACCCCGCAGCGACGCTCACGCTCGGCAGCCGCGAGATCGCGCTGCCGCGCTTCGCTCCGCAGCCGCCGACGCGCGACACCGCCGGGCAGATCGACGCGATGGCGCTCTACGCGGGCGAGTCCGTCGCGAACGTGAGCTCGGTTCGCAGCGTCGCGGAGATCGTCGCGGATCTCTGCGCCGGCGCCGACGCGATCCTGGGTGGCCGCGCGTGACCGTGCGGCCGGATCGCGCGCTCGCCGTGCTGGGCGCCCTCGTCGCCGCGAGCGCCGTTCCGCACGCGCTGCTCGGTTGGCCCGCGATCGCGCAGGCGCTCGTCGCTGCGGGTGTCCCGCCCGACGCGATCGGCGGCGTCGGCGCTGGCTGGCTGTTCGGCAGCGTCGCGATGCTCGCGCTCGGCGCGGTGGTGGTGCTCGCGGCGCGCGACGTGCGCGCGGGCGGCGAGTTCGGCTGGCGCGCGGCGCTCGCAGTCGGTGCGGCGTACCTCGCGTTCGGCGTCGCCGCGCTCGTCGTGCGTGGGCGCAGTCACTTCCTCGCGTTCGTCGCCCTCGGCGCGGGGATTGCGTGGGCGGCGCTGCGCGCGCGGCGGCCCTAAGGCTTCGGCACGAGCCGCATCTCCTGCAGCCTTCGGATCTGGGCGCGGAACATGTCGCTCGTGTGCATCGTCTCGTGGAAGCCCGCTTGCCGGAGCTTCACCGTCGAGACGAGCGACGGCGGATTCGGCGCGCCGGGCGCGCCGAGGATCTGCTTCAGGATCATGTCGGTGAACTGGAAGGAGCGGCCGACGAACGCCCCCAGCCCGGGCGACACCAGGCGGTGTCGCGCGCGCAGCGCGTCCCACTCCGCGGACCAACCGGCGGCGGCGGCCTCGAGGCTCGCGGGCCGGTGCTCGCCGACGCTCATGCCGAGGGCGCTCGCGACGTGCGGCCAGATGCGCGGCCACGCGTAGACGTCGCCGTTCGTGACGTTGAAGATCTCGTTCGCGGGCGGGCGCTCGCCCGCCCAGCCGATCGCGCGGGCGAGCAGGTCTGCGTCCACGCCTTCCTGCACCGCGCCGTCCGCGGCGCCCGGGAAGTGCAGCGGCTCGCCGCGCTCCTTCAGGATGGCGCCGTAGGCCGCGAGCGCAGGGATCGCGTTCAGGTTTCCGCCGAGCGCAAAGCCGTAGATGATCTGCGGGCGCAAGATCGTGAAGGTCCAGCGCGCGCCCCGCTGCAGCGCGCGCAAGTGGCCCTCCTGCCGCCAATAGAAGTTGGGCTCTTGATGCGCCTCGTCGGCGTCCTCGCGCGCGGCGATGGGCGTCGGCCGGCGGATGCCGTAGGCCTTCGTGCCCTGCAGGAGCGTCACGTGGCGCAGACCCTTCGCGTTCTCGACGAGCGGGTCGAAGAGATTGCGGAACATGCGGTCGTTCGTGTCGATCTGGTCGTCCTCGAACCAGCCTTCGATCACGCGCGGCTTCTCGAAAAGGGCGGCGTAGACGAGATGCGTCACGTCGGCGAGCGGCGCGATCGCCGCGCGCGCGGCGTCGCGATCCACGAGGTCGGCGGCGACGAAGCGAGCGCCGTCCGCGCCGTAGGGCGCGCGGCGCGAGAGGGCGATCACGCGATCGCCGCGTGCGAGGAAGTGGCTCACCGCGGCCTGTCCCACGAGGCCGGAAGCGCCGGCGACGAGCACGGTCTTCATGAGCCCGCCCCGTTCAGCGCGACGCCTGCACGCGCTTCCCGAGCGACCCCAACGTCTCCGCCGCCTCGGCCACCATCTCCGCGACGATCTCCGCCGCCGGCCGCGTCTTCGTCACGAGGCCGGAGGTCTGGCCCGCCGCGTTCATCAAGAGCTCGTGCCGGCCCGCCTGCTCGATCGAGTACTGGAGGTCGCGGATCAAGAGGCCCTGCGCGCCCATCGGCAGCGCCTGCAGGCCCTCGCGCTCCCACGCCTCGATGAGCGGGTTCGTGACGTTGCGCATCGTCTTGCCGCTGTAGAGGCGCGTGACGACGGTGTCTTCCGCCGCGGCGGCGAGGATGCGCTGCTTCTGGAGCGCGGGCTGGTGCGCCTCGTCGGCGACGAGGAACGCGGTGCCGCACCACGCGGCCTCGCAGCCGAGCGCCAGCATGCCGGCGAGCGCGCGCCCGCTCGCGACGCCGCCGGCCGCGATCACCGGCTTCGGCGCGACCGCGGGGAGCACCTGCGACACGAGCGCGAGCGTGCCGATCTTGCCCGTGTGCCCGCCGGCCTCGGTGCCCTGCGCGACGACGTAGTCCGCGCCGTCGGCGGCGACCTGGCGCGCGGCCTTCACGGTGCCGACGAGCGAGAGGATCGTCGTGCCGTTCGCGTGGAGCGCGTCGGCGAAGATCTTCGGCGTGCCGAGGCCGGACGCGAACACGGGCACCTCTTCGTCGAGCAGCACCTCGATCTGCGAGCCGGCCCAGCTCTCGCCGGGCTTCACCCAGTCGCTCATCTCTCCGATCTCCGGCGGCGCCTGCTTGAGCTCGATGCCGAGCGACTCCGCGATGCGCGCGATCGCGGCGAGGTGCTCCTTCGGCAGCTTGTCGGCACGCGGCGCGCCCGCGGCACCCGCGCCCGCGCGGCGCGGCACGAGGAAGTTCGGCGAGAGCAAGAGGTCTACGCCGAAGGGCTTCTTCGTGAGCGAGCGGATCTTGCGGATCTCGGCGCGCAGCACGTCGGGCGAGTAGGCGACGCCGCCCATCACCCCGAGCCCGCCCGCGTTCGAGACGGCCGCGGCCAGCTCCGCGGTGGCGACCGGGGCGCCGGTGCCCGCGACCGGGCCCATGCCAGCGAGCACGACGGGGTACTCGATTCCGACGCGATCGCAGAACGCGGTGCGCAACGTGGGGCGGGACATCTTCACTCCTTCACTTCGGGTTCTTCGGCTCCGGCGGAGCCCACAGGTTGCAGCAGCGCGCCGCGCGCCGCCTTCTTGCGTGCGGCCGTGCGCTCCTGCTCGGCGAGGAAGGCCTGCACGGTGGCGCGCAGATCCACGTCGTAGATCTCGACGTCGAAGGCGAGCGCCTTCGGCGGGAAGCCCACGCGATACTCCTTGCCGTCGCGCGTGCGCTCGAGGTGGCCGTAGTCGCACAGCCAGCGGCGCAGCGTCACGTGGTCCACGTCGAGCGCGGGCGCGATCTCGCGCTTCCAGCGCTTCAGGTGCTCGTTGATGGCGCGCTCGCCGTAGACGGCCTTCTCGTCGAGCTCGAGCGCGAAGCTCTTCATCAGGATCTCGCGATCCCGCGAGCCCTTCGGGAAGCCCCGCGGCCCGCGATCGGCGCCGAGCTTCAGCAGGCGCTCGACGAACTCTTCGAGGGTGATCATCGCGGCGTAGAGTAGGCGCAGCGAGGAGGGCGGCGCGATGCTCGAAGGCAGCTGTGGGTGCGGACGGATCCGCTACGCGGTGGAGGGCGAGCTCGGCGCCGTCGTGAACTGCCACTGCCGCACGTGCCGGAAGACCCATGCCGCCGCATTCAACACGTCGGCGCGCATCCCGCGCGCTCGCTTCCGCTGGACGCACGGCGAGGCCGAGCTGGCCGCGTTCGAGTCCACGCCGGGGAAGAAGCGCTTCTTCTGCCCGCGCTGCGGCGCCCACTTGATGGCGGCATGGGACGGCTCGCCCGACGTCGTGGTGCGCGTGGGCTCGCTCGACTCCGACCCCGGCGCGAAGCCGCGCCTGCACATCTGGACCTCGCAGCGCGCGCCCTGGCACGAGATCGCGGACGCCCTGCCGCAGCTCGCCGAAGCGCCGACGCCCGCCAAGTGAAGAATTCCGAATTGGGGTCAGACCCCAATTCGGAACTCCGGGCTCAGCGGGACTCGGGGTAGCCGCCGGCGTAGGGGAAGCCGTAGCCCCAGCGGAAGTACATCGGGACGACGGGGTGGCCGCCGACGCGGACGCCGATGCGCATCAGCCAGCCGAACGCGGCGTTCGTGTCGGCGGCGACGCAGGCGCCGAGGGCGTCGTCTGCGCGCTCGCGGTCGGCGGGGGAGCCGCCGCACCAGTAGGCGTAGTCGTGGGTCTCGCAGCAGTGCCGCCAGTCGGCGTCGCCGAGGCCGTCGGGCCAGAAGGAGCAGCCGTCGAAGCGGAACGGCAGCGGCGGCACGCCGCCCGGGGTCTCGCGCTCGGCGCACCAATCCGCCGCGCGGCGCTCGATCGCGGCGGCGGCCTGCGGGTCGCGGTCGTAGGGCGCGGCCGTGTGGTGCGCGAGCGAGGTGCACGCCGAGAGCGCGGCGACGTAGAGCAGGCACAGCGCCGCGAGCGCGAGGAGCAGCTTCCGCTTCATGCGCGCATTATGGCCGAGCGCGCGGGAGTGCGCGCCGCTACACGAGCGGCGATGCAGCTGCTCGACCACGCCTCGATCGCCGTGCGCGACCTCGCGCGTGCGAAGCCGTTCTACCGCGCCGTGCTCGGCGCGCTCGGCGCGCCCGAGGCCTACGACGAGCCGCGCGCGATCGGCTTCGGCGCGCGCAGCGCGGCCGGCGACGACGCGCACTCCTACCTGAGCGTGTTCGAGTCCGCCGACGCCGCGCCGAGCGCGCGCCGCCACGTGTGCTTCCGGGCGTCGAGCGCTGCGCAGGTGCGCGCCGCCCACGCCGCGGGCCTGCGCGCGGGCGGCCGCGACGACGGCGCGCCTGGGCTACGGCCCGCGTATCACCCGGCCTACTACGCCGCGTTCCTGCTCGACCCGGAGGGCAACCGCGTCGAGGTCGTCTGCCACGCGGGCGACGCGCCCGGCTGAGCGAGCCGACGGGCAGTTCCCGCGCCGCGCCGGTTGACGCGCCGCGCCGGAGGCTCGACCGTACGCGTTCGAGAACCCGAGCACCGCGGACTCGCCGATGCAGCACGACACGGACAGCTTCCAAGCCGCGGACCTCTCCGACGCCTGGCCGTTCCTCGACACCGAGGAGCGGCTCGAGGGCTTCCGCCTGCTCGCGCCCGAGGAGGCCGAGCGCTTCTTCACCGCCCTCGACGCGCGCGAAGAATTCGAGCTGCTCTCGACGCTGACCCCCACCGAGCGCCAGCTCTGGATGCGTCAGCTCGAGCCGGACGACGCGGCCGACGTCGTGCAGGCGGCGCCCGCCGACCAGCGCGACACGCTGCTCGGCGCCCTCGAGGCCACCGCGCGGCGCGAGGTCACCGCGCTGATGGCCTACGCGGAGGACGACGCCGGCGGCCTGATGAGCCCGCGCTACGTGCGGCTGCGCCCCGAGATGACGGTGGACGAGGCGATCGCCTACCTGCGCCGCGCGGCGCGCGAGCGCGTCGAGACCATCTACTACATCTACGTGCTCGACGCGGAGAACCGCCTGCTCGGCGTGATCTCCTTCCGCGAGCTGTTCGGCGCGCCCCCGCAGAAGCTCGTGCGCGAGGTCATGCGCACGCGCGTAATCACCGTGCGCGACGACCTCGACCAGGAAGAGGTGGCGAACGTCATCGCCGAGAACGACCTGATGGCCGTGCCCGTCGTGAACGCCTCGGGTCAGCTACAGGGCATCGTCACCATCGACGACGTCGTCGACGTGGTGCGCGAGGAGGCCACGGAGGACATCCAGAAGATCGGCGGTACCGAAGCCCTCGACGCGCCCTACCTCGAAACCGGCATCCTCGAGCTCGTGCGCAAGCGCGCGGTGTGGCTCACCGTGCTGTTCGTCGGGCAGTTCCTCACCACCTCGGCAATGAGCTTCTTCGAAGACGAGCTGGCCCGCGCGATCGTGCTCTCGCTCTTCATTCCCCTCGTGATCTCGAGCGGCGGCAACTCCGGCTCGCAGGCCAGCACCCTCGTGATCCGCGCGATGGCGATGGAGGAGGTCCGCCTGCGCGACTGGTGGCGCGTGCTGCGCCGCGAGGTCGTGATCGGCCTCTTGCTCGGCCTCGTGCTCGGCGCGATCGGCCTCGTGCGCGTCGCCCTTCTGCCCGGCGCCGAATCCAACTTCGGCGAGCACTTCGTGCTGGTCGGCGTGACCGTCTCGCTCTCGCTGGTGTGGATCGTGATGTGGGGCGCGACCGCCGGCGCGATGCTGCCCTTCGCGCTGCGCCGCCTCGGCTTCGACCCCGCCAGCGCGAGCGCACCCTTCGTCGCGACGCTCGTCGACGTGACCGGGCTCGTGATCTACTTCAGCGTGGCGACGGTGGTGCTGAGCGGGACCCTGCTCTAGCGCGAGACGCGCCCGCTTCACTCCCACTCGATCGCGATCTCGCTCGCGTTCGGCGCCAGTCTGCGTATCGCGCGAATCACGTCCCCGCTCTCGGGCTCGCCGGTCACGCACTCGCCGCGATCGGTCCGCAGGGCCACGACGCCGTGACTGCCCAGCGTCACCGTCCGCACTGTGCCACTGCGCAACAGCGACCGCGCCTGTCTCCAGGACATCGCGCACGGCACGGGAAGGGATTGCGTACCCGGCGTTTCCAGCGGGGGCGCACACGCGAGGGCCAAAGCAACCCACGCGACCCGAAGCAGCCGCGCTAGCAACACCCTCTCCGCGTCTCCGCCCGCTTCGCGAGCGCGCACCGCACGCTGTGAGCATCGCGCCCGATCTGCGTGGTGCCCACGAACCCGCGCAGGAACCCCGCGAGCGCTGCGAACGCGCCGCGGGCGACGGCGAGTGTGCGAGCCGCCATCACGCGGCTCCCGCGCTGGCGCGCGCGGCCGCGCCGCCGCCGAGGACGCGCGCCCAGGTGCGCATCGCGTCGAGAAGCACGATCCACACCACGACCATGAACACGCCGGTGATGACGGCGTCGAGCTGGTTGTTGAAGATCACCACCGCGGTCTCGCGCAGCTTCTCCGCCGGGATCGCGCCCGTCGCGATCTGCTCCTTCAGGTGCTCGGCCTGGGCGAGGAAACCGATGCGGCGGTCCGGATTCCAGATCTTGTGCCAGCCCGCGGTCATCGTGACCGAGAGCAGCCAGGCGAGCGGCGCCGCGGTGCAGAGCGCATACAGCGGGCGCGCGGTCTTGATCAGGATCGTGGTCGCGAGCGTGAGCGCGATCGACGCGAGCAGCTGGTTCGCGATGCCGAACAGCGGCCAGAGCGAGTTGATTCCGCCGAGGGGATCGATCACGCCCTGATACAGGAAGTAGCCCCAGCCGGAGACGATGATCGCCGAGGCGATCAGGTTTCCAGCGAGCGACGACGTCTCGCCCAGCGGCTTCGAGACGTGGCCCAACAAGTCCTGGACCATGAAGCGGCCCACGCGGGTGCCGGCGTCGAGGGTGGTCAGGATGAACAGCGCCTCGAACATGATCGCGAAGTGGTACCAGACGGCCTTCACGCCCTCGCCGCCCAACACCTTGGCGAAGATCTCGGCCATGCCCACGGCGAGGCTCGGTGCGCCGCCGGTGCGCGACAGCAAGGTCGACTCGCCGATCTGCTTCGTGAGCTCCGTCAGGTGGAGCGGATCGAGCGCGTAGCCCCAGCCCGAGATCACCTGGGCCGCGCTCTCCGCGGTCGTACCGATGATCGCGGCGGGCGAGTTGATCGCGAAGTAGATGCCCGGGTCCATCACCACTGCCGCCATCAGGGCCATGATGCCGACGAAGGACTCCATCAACATCGCGCCGTAGCCGACGAAGCGCGCGTCGGTTTCCTTGTCGATCAGCTTCGGCGTGGTGCCGCTCGAGATCAGCGCGTGGAACCCGGAGAGTGCGCCGCACGCGATCGTGATGAAGCAGAACGGGAAGAGCTTGCCGGAGAAGACCGGCCCCGAGCCGTCGATGAACTGCGTGAGCGCGGGCAGCCGCACGTCGGGCTGCACGATCAGGAGGCCGGCCGCGAGCAGCGCCACGGTGCCGATCTTGATGAACGCGGAGAGGTAGTCGCGCGGCGCGAGCAGCAGCCACACCGGCAGCACGCTCGCGGTGAAGCCGTAGGCGATCAGGCACAACGCGAGGGACGTCTTCGAGAGCGTGAAGAACGGCGCGAGCGCGGCGCTCTCGCCGACCCAGCGGCCCGCGACCACCGAGAAGAGCACGAGCGCGAGGCCCCAGATCGTCGCCTCCATCACGCGGCCGGGGCGCACCTTCACCATGTAGAGGCCCATCGCCATCGCGATCGGAATCGTCGCGGCGACGGTGGATGTGGCCCACGGGCTGCCGAACATCGCGTTCACCACGACGAGCCCGAGCACGCCCATCAGGATGACCATGATGGCGAGCACGCCGAACAGCGCGGCGGCGCCGCCCACGGGCCCGATCTCTTCGCGCACCATCTGGCCGAGCGACTTGCCGTTCCGGCGCATCGAGCCGACCAGGATCGTGAAGTCCTGCACCGCGCCGCCGACCACGACGCCGATCAGGATGTAGAGCGTGCCGGGCAGGTACCCGAACTGGGCCGCCAACGTGGGGCCGACCAGCGGGCCCGGGCCGGCGATCGCGGCGAAGTGGTGGCCGAAGGCGACCCACTTGTTGGTGGGCACGTAGTCGCGGCCGTCGTTCAGGCGATGCGCGGGCGTGATGCGCGCGTCGTCGAGGGCGAGCACCTTGGCGGCGAGGAACGCGGAGTAGAAGCGGAAGCCGATCGCGTAGACGCAGAGCGCCGCGACCAGGAACCACGCGCTCGAGATCGTCTCGCCGTTGGCGGTGGCGATCACCGCGAGCGCGCCGGCGCCGAGCAGCGAGACGAGGATCCAGACGAGCTTCTGCATGCGGGTCCCCCGGGAGGAGTGGCGGCGGCATTCTCCGCGGGCGTCTGGTGTCTCGCCACCGAGATCGAGGCGGCGCAGGGGCGCGGGGTGGGCGGTCGCGACTCTGGGCCCTTGGCGTGGGAGTGTGCGGAGACGGGTGGACGCGGCGCGCTGCGGCTGGGCGCGCTTGCGCGCTCGCGGCCCAGGCTGCGTGGCGCGGCGGTGTACGACGGGTTGGGTGGGATCCGGGCCCGCCGCTGCGACTCGCCCACCCCGCGCCCCTGCGCCGGCGGGGTCGGGTGGAGCCCGAAGAGCGCGGCGTTGCTTCAACCGAGTTGGGGGGCGAATCGAGAGCGCCTTCGAGGCGCTCTCGATTCGTTGGTGTCTGCGCTCGTCGAACGCGCGGGCGGCTTGCGACGACTGTTAGGCCCTGCGGCCGCCGGCGCTGGTGGCGGCGGAGCCGAAGACGACGCAGGCGGCGCCGAGCCAGCTCGCGCCGTCGAGGTGCTCGGTCGGCACCGCGCCGCCCGCGAAGGCGGCGATCGCGAGCGTCACGAGCGGGCCCGCGGCGAGCAGCGCCGAGACGCGCGAGGCTTCCCAATGCGCGAGCGCCGCGGCGAGCGCGCCGTAGCCGAGCAGCGTGTTCGCGCCGCAGAAGGCGACCAGCGACCAGCCGCGCGCGTCGAGGCTCGCGAGCTGCGCGGGGTGGGCGAACGGGGTGAAGCAGAGCGCGCAGCCGGCGTAGATGAGCAGCATGAGCGGCTGCGCGCCGAGGCGGACCAGCAGCTGCTTCTGCGCGAGCCCGTAGCCGGCCCAGGTGATCGCCGCGAACACGATCAGCCCGACGCCCGAGAGGTAGCGATCGAGGCCCGCAGCGAGCTGGGCGAGCTGCGCCCAGCTGAACGTGACGAGGCCGACGAGCAGCGTCGCGAAGCCCGCCCACTGCACGCGCGTGAAGCGCTCGCCGAACACGAAGATCGCCCCCAGCGAGAGCAGCACCTGGGCGAGCTGGATCAGCACCTGCGCGCCGGCGGGCGTCGTGCGGTGCAGGCCGACGAGGTAGGCGATGTAGTTGACCGCGAGCCCGAGCACCGCCGCGACGAGCAGCCGCCAGCCGCCGCCCGCGAGCTTGCGCAGCTCGGGGAGCCCGCCGCGCAGCGCGAGCCAGGCGAACAGCGCGCCGCTCGCGATCACGAAGCGCGCCCAGGTGAGCGTCACCGGCTCCACGCGCGCGAGCGCTCCTGCGAGCGCGAACGGGAGCACGGCCCAGAGCAGCATCGTGGCGCCGGCGAAGCTCGCGCCGAGCGCGGCGTCGCCGCTCGGCCGGTGGAGCGCGCCCGCGCTCACGTGGGCAGCGCCGCCTCGGGCCACACGTACTCGCCGTCCTCGTCCTTGAAGGCGGCGATGTCGATCGACTCGCACACGCCGTCGGCGAACAGGAGGCCCACGCCCGCCTCGGCGAGCGTGTGGAACTCGAGGCCTTCGCCCGAGACCTCGTCGTCGCGCTCGAGCGCGCCGATCGCGCGCAGCGCCTGGGCGGCGGCCTCCACGCGCATGCCGATCGGGAACGCGTCGCCGAGCCGCGTGCGCGCCGACTCGGAGATGATCAGCGTGAGCAGGCCGCCGGCGTCCTCGTCGAAGTAGAGCGAGAACTCGGCGGCGTCGTAATGCCAGCCGATGCGCAGCGTGCCGCCCTCGTCGTCTTCCTCGGTCTGCTCGGGCTCGCCCACGGCGCGGCGCACCTCGTCGTACGACATCCCGAGGCGCAGCTCGCCCATGCCCCAGCCGGGGCGAATCACCGGATCCATCCTCACCTCCGCGCTACGCGACGAATCGCGCGCGATATCTCGGGCACGCGCGCTCGATGCGCTCCCGCGTGAGCCCGAACTTCTCCGCCGTGTACTCGTGCGGCGGGCGATGCTCGCGCGGGTTCTTCGCGACCCACGCCTGCATCGCGGCCTCGGCCGCGGGCGTGAGCGCGCGACCGATCTGCGCGTAGATCCGGCGCACGGTGCCGACCGCGTCCTTGGCGACGTCGCGATAGGAAACGTCCACGATGCGCTCCGCCGGAATCGACTCGCGCAGCTCCATCGAGCGCTCGGCTGCGCGCGCGTAGCGCTCGAGGACCTGGCTGCCGATGGTGAGCGGGTCGGGCGCGTCCGCGTTCAGCCCCCAGAGCGAGAAGTACATGCTCGCGACGCTCGCGATCGTCTCGACGGGATCGCGGTGCGTATGGATCACCACCGCGCCGGGGAAGGTCTCGAACAGCCGATCGAGATTTCCCTGATGGGTCGGCGCCTTCAGCACCCAGCGGTCCGCGCGCTCGCCGCGCTTCCGCTTCTGCCATTGGAGGTACTGCACCATCTTCTTCAGGAACGCGTACTGCGCGCGCTGGTCCTGGCGGTCGATCCACGCGCGGTAGCTCGGCACGTTCGCGCTCGACTCCGGCACGTGGGAGACGAAGGCGTGCTCCATCAACATGATCTCTTCGTCGGGGCCCTCGGCGTCCCAGGGATGAATCGCGGCGAGTACGGGCATGCCGTCGAGGATCGCCTGGACCTGCGCGCGCGCGGCGGCGATGCGCGGATCGGGGCCGCGCCAGTCCCAGCCCGGGAACGGCGCCGGGAAGCGCACCTCCCACCAGCGCGCGGAGTAGAGGCCGGGATCGCTCGACACCAGGCGGTGGAGCATGGTCGTGCCGGTACGCGCGAGGCCGACGATCACCACGGGATCGTCCACGCGCTCGGCGAGGATCTCGGGGGCCCCCTTGCACGCGTCCACGAAGGTGAGCCGCACGGCGAGGGAGTCCACGAGGCGCTGGCGCTGAACCGCCCGCCCCACGTCGTGGAGGTTCGCCTCGCGGTCGAGCGAGCTCGCGAGCACGGCGAGCGCCTCGCGCCACGGATCGTCTCCGAAGTCGGTGAGGCCCGTCTGCTCGCGCGCGTCGGCCACGAGCGAATCGACGTCGAAGCGAACGGCGGCCATGCACTCCCTCTGGAAAGCGACCTAGCGTGACGCGCGACGGCAAAGCACGCTAGGCGGCCCCTCGCCGGGAGACTTCCCATGGACCTGCGCGTCTTCTTCACGATCTTCGCCAGCGTCTTCGTCGCCGAGCTGGGGGACAAGACGCAGCTCGCGACGATGCTCTTCGCCTCGGATCGCGAGGTCTCGAAGCTCACCGTGTTCGCCGCGTCGGCGAGCGCGCTCGTGCTCACCTCCGCGCTCGGTGTGCTCGCCGGCGGCGTGATCGGCGAGTACGTGAGCCCGCGGGTGCTGCGCTGGGTGGCGGGCGCGGGCTTCATAGCCGTGGGGCTGTGGGTGTTGCTCGCGCGGGGCGACTGACGCGCGGACGGGCGAGGCTCGTGCTGAAGATCAAGCTGGATCACGTGGCGCTCGGGCTGAACGACGTCGCCGACGCCGAGCCGCTGCTCGAGGATGCACTCGGCGGCGCGAAGGCGGGCGGCTTCGCGAGCGGCCCGCCCTTCGGCTTCATGCAGTGGGTGTTCGCGGGCGGCGGCCGCATCGAGGCGATCTTCCCGAGCGGCGCCGACGGCTTCCTGCACCGCTTTCTCGCGCGCGGTGGCCCGCGCGTCCATCACGTGACGTTCAAGGTCTCGAGCCTCGACGAGATGATCGCCCGCGCGCAGGCGATGGACTTCGCGATCGCCTCGCAGGATCGCAGCGACCCGTTCTGGCAGGAGGCGTTCCTGCACCCGAAGCAGGTGCAAGGCCTCGTGATCCAACTGGTGGAGCACCGGCCGCGGCCGGATGGCTTCGACCCCGCCGACGCGAAGCCGCACGCGGGCGCGGCACGCATCCTGGGGCCGCGCCTCGTGGCGACGAGCGCCGCCGCGGCCCGCCGGCAGTGGGCCGAGCTGATGGGCGGCGCCGAGACGCGCCACGGCGACGCGCTCGTCTTCTCGTGGCCCGACTCGCCGCTCACGATCACGGTGGACGTGGACGCGGCGGCGGAGCCCGGCCCGCGCTGCATCGAGGTCGAAGCGCCGCGCGCGCTCGCGCTACCCACGGGCGACGCGCCGAAGCTGGGCACGCGCTTCGTGCAGGCCGCGCGCTGAGCAGCGCCTCACGCGCCGAGGCCGCTCCACGTCCAGAGCGCGAACGCGAGGCCCGCGGCGTAGAGGGCGGCGGTGCCGCCGCCGACCGCGCGCCAGCTTCCGCCCCGGCGCCAGAGCGCGACGCACGCGGCGAGCGACGCCGCGAGCTCGAGCCACACGACGATCGCGCCGTACCTGCGCGGATCCCAATAACTGACGGGGCTGCGGAAGTGCCAGTCGCTGAATGGCCAGAAGTGGCCGTGGGCGTCCTCGTTGTGGAGCGCGAGGTCGGCGACGCAGTGGAGCGCCATGCTGGCGAGGCACGCGAGCCAGGCCGGCCGCTTCGCCCGCCACGCGAAGAACGCCGCGAGGGCGATCAGCGGCAGCGAGTTGAAGGCGTCGAAGAAGGCCTGCCACTGCGGCAGGAAATACGCCTGCGACCAGATCGCCCGTTCGGGCGCGGCGAGCCAGCCGCGCTGGTAGGCGTAGAACGCGAACATCGGCAGGTCGGGAAGCAGGGCGCCGAACGCCACGGGCCACGCGAAGCGTGCGAACGGCCCGCGACCGACCAGGAAGGCGTTGATCGCGACGTGCGCCGGGGTGTTCATCGCGCGAGCGCGAGCGCCATCGCGACGCGCCGCTCGCGCGCGAGACCGCGCGCGATCTCGACCTCGAAGAGCTGCGCCAGCTCGCCGCCGAGCGCGTCGCCCTCGAGCGGGACGAAGCCGAGGCGCGCGTACCACGGCTGGTTCCACGGCACGAAGCGGAACGTGGTGAGGGTGAGCCGCGAGGCGCCGCGCGCTTCCGCGTGGGCGCGCACCGCGGCCACGAGCGCGCGTCCGATGCCGCGCCCCTGCTGGTCGGGGTGCACGTCGATCTCGTCCAGATGGAGATCGCGCCCGAGCCAGAGCGCGATCGCGTAGCCGACCACAGCGCCGCGCGCGTCCTGCGCGCACCACAAGAGCCCTTCGCGCTGGGCCTGCGCGAACTCCTCGTCGGAGGTGAGTGCCTCGCCGCGCAGCGCGAGCGGCAAGTCCTCGAGCGGGAACAGCGCCTCCGCCGCGCGCTCGACCTCACGCATCGCCGCGAAGTGCTCCGCGCGCGCGGGCACGATCTCGAAGCCGGCCGCCGCGCTCATTCCAGGTCGAACACCCAGCGCGTCGCGGCCTGGCCGAACTCGTCGGCCGCCTCGCTGAAGCCGAACACGACGCGCGGCTCGATGCGGAAGAGCGGCGAATCCTCGGGATAGCCGCCGCCGTACTTCGCCGCGTAGGCCTGCGCGACGGCGGCAGGCGCTTCCGCCGCGGCGAGGCGCCGAGCGACGCCTTCCACGATCACGGCGTGCGGTCCGCGCTCGGCGCCGACGCTGCACTCGGCGCGCGCCGCGAGGTTGCGCGCCTTGCGGCTCTCGCCGCCGGTGCTGAGCCACAGCGCATCGTCGTGCCAGAGCGCCCACACGGGCATCACGTGCGGCCGCCCATCGGCGCCCGCGGTGGCGACCCAATAGTTGTGCGCCTCGCGCAGGACCGCCTCGGCCCAGCTCCACGGCGCGAGGCCCGCCGAGGCGTCGGGCAGGCCGTAGCCGGGCATGTGCGGTCGCGTGGCGCGCGCGCGTTTGGGCATGCGCGGAGCCTAACACGCGGGATGAAGCCAGCGTGAAGCGCGGCTAGGCGGCGAGCGGCGGGCGTGGGAGGTTGGCCGAGAACACGAGAGGAGAAATTCGATGTGCACGAGACGCCCGCTCGCCTGGCTCGCCTTCACCGCCTTCGCGCTGCCGACCGCCGCGCTCTCGACGGAGCTCGCGCCGGTTGCGCTGCACGCGGCCGCGCCTTCGCTCGGCCGCGACCTGTCCGTGTGGGGCATGTTCCGCGACGCCGGGACCGCCGCGAAGGCGGTGATGGTCCTGCTCGCCGCCTGCTCCGTGTGGAACGGCGCGATCTGGATCGAGAAGACGCTGCGCCTGCGCGCTGCGAATCGCCGCGCGGATCGCTTCCTCGCGCGCTTTCGCGAGGCCGCCTCGCTCGAGGCGCTCGCGGACGACCTCCAGGAGTCCGAGGTCGGCCCGATGGCGGCGATGTGCCGCGCAGGCATCGCGGAGCTGCGCGCCTCGCAGGGCATCGGCGCGCCCCTCGCCGGCGAGGTGCGCGATCGGCTCGCGCAGCGCATCGAGGCCGCTCAACAGCTGGTGCACGCGGAGGCGGCCCACGCGCTCGGCAGCTCGATGAGCGTGCTCGCGACGATCGGCGCGACGGCGCCGTTCATCGGACTGTTCGGAACCGTCTACGGAATCATGACCTCGTTCATCGGCATCGCGCAGACGCAGACGACGAACCTCGCCGTGGTCGCCCCCGGCATCGCCGAGGCCCTGCTGGCGACGGCCGTCGGGCTCGTGGCCGCGATCCCCGCGGTCGTGCTCTACAACAAGTTCGCGCGCGACATCGGCGGCTTCCTCGGGCGGCTCGCCGCCTTCCGCTGCGAGTTCTCGCTCGCGCTCGCGCGCCAGCTCGACCTCGGAGGGCGCTGAGATGGGCGCGAAGCTGCCGGGCGCGGCGGATGGTGCCGCGTTCCCCGCCAACGCGGAGATGAACGTCACGCCGTTCGTGGACGTGATGCTGGTGCTGCTGATCATCTTCATGATCGCCGCGCCGCTCTCGACGGTGACCGTTCCGGTCGAGCTGCCGCCGGCGACGACGAAGCCCGCGGAGGCCGCGAAGCCGCGCGACCCCTTGTTCGTGAGCCTCGAGAAGGGCGGCGCGCTCTACGTGATGGATGCGCAGACCACGCTGGCCGAGCTGCCGGCGCGGCTGCGCGAGAAGACGGGCGGCGACGTGAACGAGCGCATCTATCTGCGCGCGGACCAGGGCCTGCCGTACCGCCGCGTGATGCAGGTGATGAACGCGATGCAGGACGCGGGCTTCTACCGCGTGGGCCTCGTCGCGGAAGAGATCGAGGCGGGGAGCTGAGCCATGCGCACGAACGAGCGAGCTGCCCTGCTGCATCGCTTCGCGCGGGCTGCGCCCCGCGCCGCATCGCTCGCGGTGCACGGGCTGGTGATCGGTGCGATCTATCAGGCGCATCTCACGCCGCCGCCGCCGCTCGCGCCGGTGCGCGAGATCGAGCTCGTCGAACCGCTCTTCACGCCGCCACCCCCGCCTCCCCCGCCGCCGCCGGAGCGCGTTCCCGCGGAGCCTCCTCCGCAGATCACCCGGGCGCGCGCGCAGCCGCGCGCCGCGGCCACGCCGCCGCCCGAAGCGGCGC
>CAZCTH010000042.1:0-37850 GCA_964501435.1 uncultured Spirochaetales bacterium
GATGCGGCTCCCAGCGCGCCGCCGGCTCCGACGCGGTCTGCGCCGGCCGCTCCGCCCCGCACCGCGCCCGCCCCGGGCGTGGTCGCCGAGAGCGCGATCCCGCCCGAGGCGAACGCGGCCCCGCCGGAGCGCGCGGAGGCCCCCGCCGCAGTCGCGGCCGAGGCCGCGCCGCGCCCTGCGACCACGCCGCCCGCGAACGCGGCGAACGACGCGGACGCCGCGCCGTCGCCGAGGCCCGATGCAGAAAATCACGACTGAGGCGCTCGTGCTGCGCGCCGTCGATCTCGGCGAGTCCGATCGCGTCGTGCATCTGCTCACGCCGGAGACCGGGCGCATCGCCGCGATCGCGAAGGGTGCGCGGCGCAGCGTGAAGCGCTTTCCCGGCACGCTCGACTTCTTCAATCAGCTGAACGTCCAGCTCGAGCGCAAGAAGGGCGTGGCGCAGCTCGCGCGGCTCGAGCACGCGCGGCTGATCCGCGCGTTTCACGGCATCCGCGAGAACGCGGGGCGCTTCGCGCTCGGCTGCTATCTGCTCGAGCTGCTCGACCGGCTCGCGCCCGAGGGCGGCCGGCGCGGCGACCTCGCCGCGCTCTATCGCTTCGCCCTCGACGCGCTCGGCGCGATCGACACCCTGCCGCCGGCGCCGCGCCTGCGCGCACTGCTCGAGCTGCGCCTACTCGCCGCGGTCGGCCTGCGCCCGGAGCTCGCGACCTGCGTGCGCTGCGGTCGCCCGATCACCACGCCGCGCGCCCAGTTCTGGATCGCGGAGGGCGGTGCGATCTGCGAGGCGTGCACGGCCCCGCACGAGCAGGGCATCCCGATCCACCTCGGCACGCTGCGCAGCCTCGAGCAAAGCCTCGCCTTCCCCCTCGCCGCCACCGGCCGCATCGCCCTCAGCGACCTCGCGCTGCGCGAAGCTCAGACCGTGATCGGGCGCTTCCTACGCTTCCACGTCGGCGTGGAGCTCCGGAGCGAGGGATTTCTTCGGGAACGCTTGGAGGGGGGCAAGGATCCGAGAGACTTCTCCTAGTCCCTCGTGCGGTTCTTCCCGTTGCTTCGCTCGCCTCCGCAGACTCCGGCTCGCTGCGCGCCGCGGCATGCAGGGGTGGATGGACCCGCTGGGGCGCTCGCGGCTTGCGGTGCTCGCCGCGCACGGGGTGCTGGCAGGGTTCGGGGTCGGCCGGGCATGTCCTCACTGCGGCATGCCGGTTGCCACCGGCGCGCGCGCAGGCGGTGCGATGCGCCGAGGCGCTGAGATGCGCGGGCGAGCGAGATGTCTGGCGCGGTGAGGCGCGGTCCGAACGACCTCGATCCGCGCCGGCAGCCTGCACGGATCGAGCACCGCAAGCCGCGAGCGCCCCAGCAGGTGGGGGCTGCCCAGCATGCCGCGGCGCGCAGCGAGCCGGAGTCTGCGGAGGCGAGCGAAGCAACGGGGAACACAGAGTCCGGGATCTCCCCGGGTCCGCGCACGCCCCGCTGCCGCGTTGACACCCGGAAACCCCAACGAGAGACTGCGCCCCCTCGCCGCAACGCATCCAGGAAACCTCCGCATGACCGCCGCTGCCCCGGAACGCTCCCCCGTCCGCATGGAAGACATCGTCTCCCTCTGCGCGCGGCGCGGGTTCATCTTCCAGAGCGGGGAGATCTACGGCGGCATCAACGGATTCTGGGACTACGGCCCGCTCGGGGTCGAGCTCAAGAACAACCTGAAGGCGTTCTGGTGGCAGCGCATGGTGCGCGAGCGCGACGACGTCGAGGGCATCGACAGCGCGATCATCACTCACCCGCGCACCTGGGAGGCCTCGGGCCACGTCGCGAACTTCAGCGACCCGATGGTCGACTGCCGCGCGTGCAAGAAGCGCTTTCGCGCCGACCAACTCGACGGCATCGCGGGCTGCGACGCGCGCGAGGGCACGTCGCAGCACGACTTCACCGAGGCGCGCGCGTTCAACCTGATGCTGAGCACGAACGTCGGCGCGTCCCAGGACGCCGCGAGCGTGGCCTACCTGCGTGCCGAGACCTGCGGCTCGATCTTCACGGACTTCCGCCGCGTGCGGGAAGCGGGCCGCCAGAAGATCCCGTTCGGCATCGCGCAGATCGGCAAGGCGTTCCGCAACGAGATCAACCCGCGCAACTTCACGTTCCGCTCGCGCGAGTTCGAACAGGCCGAGATGGAGTTCTTCTGCCACCCGAACGAGAGCGCGAAGTGGTTCGAGCACTGGCGCGAGCTGCGGATCAAGTTCCACCGCGATCTCGGCTTCGGCGACCATCAGCTCCGCATCATTCCCCACACGACTCTCGCGCACTACGCGAAGGCGGCGGTCGACATCGAGTTCCTGTTCCCGTTCGGTTGGCAGGAAATCGAGGGCATCCACGACCGCGGCGTGTTCGACCTGACGCAGCACGCCGAGTTCTCGGGCAAGGACATGTCGGTCACGATCGAGGAGACGAAGGAGCGCTTCGTGCCCGCCGTCGTCGAGACCTCCGTCGGAGTGGACCGGACGGCGCTCGCGATCCTCTGCAACGGCTACGCGGAAGAGCAGCTCCCCGACGGCGAGACGCGCACGGTGCTGCGCCTCGCGACGGTGGTCGCGCCGATCAAGGTCGCGGTGCTGCCGCTCTCGAAGAAGCTGAGCGAGAAGACGCAGCGCATCGCGGCGGATCTGCGCAAGCGCTGGAACGTGTTCCACGACGAGGCCGGCAACATCGGGCGCCGCTACCGGCGCATGGACGAGGTCGGCACGCCGTTCTGCGTCACCTACGACTTCGACTCGGAATCGGACGGCAAGGTGACGGTGCGCGAGCGCGACTCGATGACGCAGGACCGGATCGCGGTGGATGCGCTGCGCGGCTATCTCGACGAGAGGCTCGAGAGTTGGCGATGAAGAAGCGCGGAGCGAAGGCGAAGAAGGCGGCGGCTCCGAAGCGCACGGCCGAGGCGCGCGCGGTGTTCTTCTTCGGCAACGGCCAGGCCCAGGGCCGCGGCGACATGAAGGAGATCCTTGGCGGCAAGGGCGCGAACCTCGCCGAGATGACGCGGCTCGGCGTGCCCGTGCCGCCCGGCTTCACGATCTCGACCGAGGTGTGCGCGGCCTTCAACGCCGCCGGCGGCAAGCTCTCGGAGGCGGTGAAACGCGACGCGCTCGCCGCGCTCGAGAAGGTGGCGCGCGTCGTCGAGAAGCGCTTCGGCGATCCGTCGAATCCGCTGCTCGTGTCGGTGCGCTCGGGGGCTCGCGCCTCGATGCCGGGCATGATGGACACGATCCTGAACCTCGGCTTGAACGACGCGACCGCGGCCGGCCTCGCCGAGAAGGCCGGCGCGCGCTTCGCGTACGACAGCTATCGCCGCTTCATCCAGATGTACGGCGACGTCGTCGAAGGCGTCCCGCACGAGCGCTTCGAGGCGCAGCTCGACGCGCTCAAGGAGCAGCGCGGCGTATTCCAGGACACCGACCTCGGCGCGGAGGACCTCGAGAAGCTCGCGCGCGAGTACCTCGAGATCGTGCGCGAATCGACGGGCAGGCCGTTTCCGCAGGACCCGCACGAGCAGCTCTGGGGCGCCGTCGCGGCGGTGTTCCGTTCCTGGCAGAACGACCGCGCCAAGAAGTACCGCGACATCCACGGCATCCCGGAGTCGTGGGGCACGGCCGTCAACGTGCAGGCGATGGTGTTCGGCAACATGGGCGACGACTGCGCCACCGGCGTCGCCTTCACGCGCAATCCGTCCACCGGCGACCGCATCTTCTACGGCGAGTACCTGAAGAACGCGCAGGGCGAGGACGTGGTGGCGGGCATCCGCACGCCGCAGCCCATCAACAAGCAGAGCCGCACCACCGAGTCGGAGCACCTGCCGACGCTCGAGAAGGAGATGCCGCGCGCGTACAAGGAACTGATGCGCGTGCAGCAGCGTCTCGAGAAGCACTACCGCGAGATGCAGGACATCGAATTCACGATCGAGCGCGGCAAGCTCTGGATGCTCCAGACGCGCACCGGCAAGCGCACGGTGCGCGCCGCCGTGAAGATCGCCGTGGACATGGCGAAGGAGGGGCTGATCTCGCGCGAGGTCGCGGTGACGCGCGTCGCGCCCGAGTCGCTCGAGAAGCTGCTCCACCCGACGCTCGACCCGGACGCGGCCAAGGACCTGATCGCGAAGGGCCTCCCTGCGTCGCCCGGCGCCGCGGTGGGCCACATCGTGCTCTCCGCCGACGAGGCCGAGACGCGCGCGAAGGCCGGCGAGAAGGTCGTGCTCGTGCGCATCGAGACCTCGCCCGACGACATCCACGGCATGCACGCCGCCGAGGGCATCCTGACCGCGCGCGGGGGCATGACGAGCCACGCCGCCGTCGTCGCGCGCGGCATGGGCAAGTGCTGCGTCGCGGGCTGCGGCGCGCTGCGCATCGACCAGGAGACGCGCGAGGTGCGCGTCGGCGGTCACGTGCTGCACGCGGGCGACTGGATCACGCTCGACGGCGCCACCGGCGAGGTGTTCCGCGGCCAGGTGCCGACGGTGACGCCGGAGCTCGGTGGGTCGTTCTCCGACCTGATGCGCTGGGCGGACGCGATCCGCACGGTGAAGGTGCGGACGAACGCCGACACGCCGGGCGACGCCCAGGTGGCGCGCTCGTTCGGTGCCGAGGGCATCGGCCTCTGTCGCACCGAGCACATGTTCTTCGAGCCGAGCCGCATCCTCGCCGTGCGCGAGATGATCCTCGCCGCGGATCTTCCGGCGCGGGAGCGCGCCCTCGCGAAGCTGCTGCCGATGCAGCGCGGCGACTTCGCCGGGATCTTCCGCGCGATGTCCGGTCTGCCGGTGACCATCCGGCTGCTCGACCCGCCCCTCCACGAGTTCCTCCCGCACACTGATGCGGAGATCCACGAGGTCGCCGAGGCGCTCGGCAGCGACGCCGCCGTCGTGCGCGCGAAGGTCGAGGAGCTGTCGGAGTTCAACCCGATGCTCGGCCACCGCGGCTGCCGGCTCGGCATCTCGTTCCCCGAGATCTACCGGATGCAGGTGCGCGCGATCATGGAGGCGGCGTGCGAGGTCGCGGCGGACCGCACGCGCGTGCAGCCCGAGATCATGCTCCCGCTGATCGCCCACCGCGGCGAGCTCGCGCTACTGCGGAAGCTCGTCGAGGACGAGGTCGCGGCGGTGCTGCGCGAGTGGCCGCGGGCGAAGGTGAAGCCGACGATCGGCACGATGATCGAGGTGCCGCGCGCGGCGCTGATCGCAGGCCAGCTCGCCGAGCTCGCCGACTTCTTCTCGTTCGGCACGAACGACCTCACGCAGACGGGCTACGCCCTTTCGCGCGACGACGCCGGGAAGTTCCTGCCCGACTACGTCGACAAGGGCATCCTCAGCGACGATCCGTTCGTCTCCGTGGACGAAGAGGGCATCGGCGAGCTGATGCGCATCGGTCTCGAGAACGGGCGGCGGGTTCGCCCGGACCTGAAGGTCGGGATTTGCGGCGAGCACGGGGGCGACCCGAAGAGCGTGCGCTTCTGCGCGCGGCTCGGCTTCGACTACGTCTCGTGCTCCCCGTTCCGCGTCCCCGTGGCGCGGCTCGCGGCGGCGCAGGCCGCCGCCGAGCAGCTCGCGGCGCGGAGGGCGAAGCGCGCATGAGGCGATTGCTCGCGTTGGCGTTGGTAGCGTCGCTCGGGACGGGGTGTGCGGCGTGGCGCCGCACCACCGCGTGGTTCGAGCCCGATCCGGTGAAGGTGGCGCGCCCCGACGCGTCGCAGGGGGTCACCGAGCTGGACTCCGCCGAGCTGGCGGACTTCTTCTCCTATGCCCACGGTTTCTACGCGCGCCTCGCGCTGCGCCGCTTCAACGACCGCAACACGTTCATGGACCCGAAGCTCGGCGCCTATTTCCGGACGGAATCCGCCTACGCCGACTACTACGCGAACCTGACCGGCGCCCTGCGCTTCGCCCGCTTCAAGCGCCTCCGCCCGCTTTCGGTCGAGATCGTCGAGGTGCGCGCCGAGGGCCCCGGCAAGGCCGTCGTCGTGACGCGCCTGGTCGGCGACAACAGCCGCCCACTGCGCTGGACCGACGTCGAGCTGACCCGCGAGGACAAGTGGGAGCGCGTCGGCGAGCGCTGGTGGATCTCGCCGGGCCGCATCTGAACCGGGCCCCCGGCGGCTCCGCGGCGACGGCCTGGGAACTCCGCTTCCACCGAGCCGGCCGGTAGGGACTCGGGTGTGCACGGTTGTCCGCGGATGGGAACGCGGCTCCACACTCGC
The DNA here is from genome assembly GCA_964501435.1 of uncultured Spirochaetales bacterium. Lineage (GTDB taxonomy): Bacteria > Myxococcota_A > UBA9160 > UBA9160 > UBA6930 > VGRF01. The sequence continues at coordinate 6,244 of CAZCTH010000042.1, forward strand.
AATTCCTTGCGGAGGGAACTCTTTTCACTTTGAGGCCACAAACTCCACGATTCCGCACGCATTTCGCCTTGCGGGGCGCGTAGAGTCTTTCGCTGGCACGGCGGTTGCTCTCCGTTCTCCCCGGGACCCGCCGTCCCACACCCCCTCGAGAAGCCTTTCACCCGCCAGGGAGCCCCCCTTGAACGCCGAAGCCTCCGCGCGTCCGACCCCCTCGACCTCCTCCGCCCCGTCGCCGAAGCGCCGGATCGCCCCGGCCCGGCCGTCGCGCCGTCGCGCCGTCGCCTGGGAGAGCGACACCGAGCTCGTCCAGCAGATCCTCGCGGGCAGCCGCGAGCACTTCGAGATGCTCTACGAGGCCTACTTCCCGCGCGTCTACCGCTTCGCGCTGAAGCGCATGCGCGACACCGCCGAGGCCGAGGACGTCACGCAGGAAGTGTTCGTGACGGTCTTCCGCGCGCTCAAGAGTTATCAGGGCAATTCGAGCCTGCTGGTGTGGATCTTCGGCATCGCGCGAAACAAGGTGAATCGCCGCTTCCGCGGCGCGCGGCCGTGGATGGAGTCGATCGACCCCGAGACGTTCCAGGCCGCGTCGCAGGACGCGCCCGCCGACGAGCAGGTGCAGGCGCGCATCCTGCTGGCACAGTGCGAAGAGGCGATCGAGAACCGTCTGACGCCGCTCCAACGGCGCATCTTCCAGCTGAAGCACCTGCGTCGGCAGTCGATCCGCTCGATCGCCGAGGCGCTCGGGAAGTCCGAGGACGCCGTCAAGGCGAACCTCTACCGCATGCGCCGCGCGATCGCGCAGGCGGCGCCGGGCCTGGAGCAGGTGCTGCGCGCGTAGCCCGCGGGAAACACACTCCGTCGGTACACTTCACACCGACGGTTGCGCATTTCCGTGCCACTTCTGCATGTGGCTCGCCACTCCCTGAGCGGAGGGCCGCACCAGGGAAGCGACTCTCCTGGGGGAGTCGAGCGTGGCGAGTGCACGGGCCGGTGCGCGCAGGCGCGGGGCGACCGTCGGAGTGTGCCCGGAGTCGGGTCCGGATCCGGCGAGCCTCGGCGATGAAGCTTTGCTCGCCGGCGTTCGCGCGGGCAGCGAGGCGCACTTCAACGCGCTCTACGCGCGCTACTTCGGCCGCATCTACGGCTTCGTGGCCGCGCGCGTGGCCGACCGCTCGGACGCCGAAGAGCTCACCCAGGAAATCTTCACCGCGGTCTTCCGCTCCGCCGGCGGCTACGGCGATCGCGCGACCCCGCTCTCGTGGATCTACGGGATCGCGCGCAACACCCTGCTGAACTACATGCGGCGGCGGAAGATCGAGCGCGCGCGCGAGGCCCGGATCGCCTCTGGGTCGCAGCCCCCGCCCGCGCCCGAGTGGTCGTTCACGCCGGAGGAGCAGGTCCGCCAAGACCGCCTCGGAGAAGAGCTGCAGCGCCGCCTCGGGCAGCTCGCGCCCTGGCAGCTCGAAGTCTTCCGCTACCGCCACGTGGACGATCTGCCGATCGAAGAGATCTCGCGGCGCACCACGCGCAGCGAGGACGCCGTGCGGTCCGGCCTGTATCGCGCCAAGCGCCTGATGTTCGAGGCCGCGGACTTCGAGGAGAACGACGAATGAAGTGGGCGCTCTTCGCGCGCATCGGCGAGCGCTTCACGCGCATGCGCCGACGCGACCGCGGTTCCGAGCTGCGCGAGATCGCCGCCGAGTTCTCTACCGAGGAGCTCGCGGAGTTCCTGGAGGGCGACCTCCACGCGACCGACGCCCGCCCGGAGTTCCGCGCGCAGCTCCGCGACGACCTCTGGGCGATCGTCCAGGCGAACGCCAAGGGCAACAAGCTCGGCCCGAGCTGAGGCGCGCCGCCGCCAGGCCACGATCGCTCGCGGCCTCGCGAAGCGGCGCGCGGGTTCCTTTTGCGCTTGCACGCCTCTCTCGGCCCGTTACCGTGCGCGCCCTTCGCTCCCTTCGTCTAGTGGCCTAGGACGTGGCCCTCTCAAGGCCGAAACATGGGTTCGACTCCCATAGGGAGCGCCACTTTCAGAGCGCCACGCGCAGCGCGGCCGCGGTCGCCACGCCGGCGCGGCCCGCGCGGCGCCCGGCGCGCGTGAGCGCGTGAGCCCATGGCCGAGTTCTCCTTCCTCTTCCTCGACTGCGAATTCGGCGGCCTCGACCCCGAGCTGCACGACATCACCGAGATCGGCGTGATCGTCACCGACGCGCGCCTCGCCGAGCTGGGCGAGCGCGAATGGAAGGTCGCGGCGCGCGCCGAGCGCATCACGCCGACCTCGATCGAGATCTCCGGCTACGACGCCGCCGTGTGGGCCCGGGAAGCGGTGCCCGTGCGGCAAGCGCTAAGCGAGCTCGCCGCGATGCTGCCGAAGAATTGCAAGGTCGTGCCCGCCGGCCAGAACGTGCGCATGGACGTGATGTTCCTCGAGCGCGCCTACAAGAACTGCGGGATCGCGTGGCCGTTCGACTACCACGTGATCGACCTCGCGACGCTCTTCTACGCCTGGTCGCTCGTCGCCGGCGAGAAGGTGGAAGCGCTTTCGCTGCGCCAGGCCGCGACGCGGGCGGGGCTGGCGCAGAACAAGGTCGCGCACCGCGCGCTCGCCGACGCGCGCCTCACGCTCGAGACGTTCCGGCACTACGTCGGGCGGCTGTCGCCCCGCGATCCGCGCGACGAGGCGCCCACGCCGGTCGCGTGAGCGCGCCACTTCCGCGCTGCGCCGTGGTCGATCCAGCCGAGCAGGGCGCACGCTGCGCGCGCGGCGAAGCTGCCGGGCTTCAGCACGAGCGCGGAGCCGAAGTCGATCAGCACGGGCGCGCCGTCGTCGCCGACGAGCACGTTGCCCTGATGGCGCAGGTCGAGGTGCACGACGCCGCGCGCGTGCATCTCCGCGATCGCGGCGTCGAGCTGCGCGAAGAACGCGGGGGGCGTCTCTCGGGCGACGCTGCGCGAGAGCGGGCGGCCGGCGCGGTGCTCGACCGCGAACGCCAGCGCGTCGAGCGGGCCCACGAAGCGCGGCACCGCCGCGTGGCCGGCGAGCGCGCGCCAGGCGCGCTGCTCGCGGCGCGCGAGGAAGCGGGCGAGCGTCGCGCGCACGAGCGCGGAGCGCGGCGCGAAGTCCTTCACCACGAGGCGCACGCCCGCGCGCTCGACGAGGAAGACGTCGGGGTTCGCGAAGCCGCCCACGCTGATGCGCTCGGCGCGCGCGAGCTCGCCGCGCGTCGGGACGGGCGGCGAGGGCGAGCCGGAGTCGCGGGGCATGCGCGGCATTCTCGGCGCGCGCGCGCCGGCTGGCCACGCGCCGGCTCGATTCCCGCGTGCGAGTGCCGCGCGGCGTCACCTCGCGCGGGAAGGTCACGCGGCGAATCGCCGAGGCGCTTCCCGATGCGCGCCCAAGACTTCCGGGCGCGGCTGCCGGCCGGCGAGGGGTGGGCACACGGCTTGCGGTGGGTACTCGCATCCCCGAACCGAGGCCAAACCATGCGCAAGCTCGACAAGCGAACCGGAGCCTTCACGCTGATCGAGCTGATGATCGTGGTCGCGATCATCGGGATCCTCGCGGCGATCGCGATCCCGAACTTCATCATGTTCCAGATGCGCGCGAAGACGAGCGAGGCGAAGACCAACCTCGCGAGCATCCGCACCGCGGAAGAGGCCTTCTTCTCGGAGTTCGGCACCTACATCGCGGCGCCGATGCAGCCGCTGGTCGCGCCGGGGCCGCAGAAGGCGCCGTGGCCCGGGGTCGGCGCCGCGCCCGGCTTCGACACGATCGGCTGGGCGCCCGAAGGCGAAGTCTTCTACCGCTACTCGATCGTGACGAGCGGGCCGGTCTCCGTGGAGTGGGCGGCCAGCGCGTTCGCGGACCTCGACGGGGACACGAACATGTCGTCGTACGGGTACATCCATCCCGCGCCGCCGTCGCCCACCGTCACCGCCGCGCCGCCGAACTGCGGCGCGACGGGCGTCTTCAACCCCGCAGCACCCGCGGCGTTCGACCTGCTCAACACCGTCGGTCCCTGCGACGCCTTCTCGGGCCAGACCTGGTTCTGATCCCGCGCCCTGCCGGCGCGCGTGCGCCCTCGACTTCCCGAATCGGGGTCAGACCCCGATTCGGGAAGTTTGCGTTTGGCGGGCCGGTGGCGTGCACCCCGCGTGCAGCGCATGCGCAGCTTCGTCGCCGCGCGTTCGCCCTCGCGCGGTGCGGTGACGAATCCCGGCTCGCGTCGCGCCGCGGAGCGTCACTTCGCGGGGCTCCTCGAGCACCGGAGTGCCGCGGGGCACGTGCGTGGCTTTCGTCACACCCGCGTCAAGTTCGCTCGGACCGTTGCCGACACGCTGCCGTCGGCAGAGGCCTTGGCACATCGGTTGCGATGTCCCCTGCCAACGCCAATCCGAGCCAGTCACGATCCCGGCAAGTCGCCGTGTGAAGGCTCCTCGGACCAAGGAGAGACAAACGCAATGCGCAAGCTTCACACGCGCAAGGGTGGCTTCACGCTCATCGAGCTGATGATCGTCGTCGCCATCATCGGGATCCTGGCGGCGATCGCCATCCCGAACTTCCTGATGTTCCAGCTCCGCTCGAAGACGGGCGAGGCGAAGACGAACCTCGCCGCGATCCGCACGTCCGAGGAAGGCTACTTCGCCGAGTTCGGCACCTACGTGGTCGCGTCGGTGGCCGGCAACACGGGCGCTCCGCAGAAGCAGCTGTGGGCGCCTTCGACCGGCTTCACCCAGCTCGGCTGGGCGCCGGAAGGTGAGGTGTTCTTCAACTACTCCGTGGCGAACACCGCGGCGGTGGGCACCTCGCTGACGAACTACACGGCGGACGCGCAGGCCGACCTCGACGGCGACGGCGTGCTGTCGGACTTCGGCTACGTCCACCCGGTCCCGGGTGCGACGGCTGGCGCCCCGGGCCGCACGTGCGCGGCGGGTGGTGTGTCGGACGGTACGCCGACCGGCCTCCTGCTGAACACCGTGGGCCCGTGCACGCCCCAGGACGGCCAGAGCGAGTTCTAAGACTCCCGGCCTGGACCTGATCTCGGGAGGGCCGGAGCCAATCCTCCGGCCCTCCCTTTTTTCTACAGCAGCCATTCCTTTCGTTCGATGGAGAGCTTGGGGGGTTCAAATGCGCAACAAGCATCACGACGCAGGCTTCACGCTGATCGAGCTGATGATGGCCGTCGCGATCATCGGAGCGCTGGCCGCCACGGCGATCACGCTCTTCAGCCAGCAGCAGCTGCGCTCGAAGCGCGCCGAGGGCATGACGAACGTCGAGGCGATCGCGAAGCACGTGCGCGGCTACTTCGGCGAGGCCGGCTTTTACCCCGGCGTGGACCTCTACTGGCCCGCCGCGATCATCGGCCCGCGCACCGCGTGGGACAACGCCTCGACCGCCGCGTTCGGCGCCACGGGCTTCCGCGCCGAGGGCAGCGTCTTCTACCGCTACGACGTGAGCGCGCTCGCGCCGGTCTCCGGCCTCGAGTGCGCGCAGGACGAGTTCACCGTGATCGGCCTCTCGGATCTCGAGGGCGACGCGAACCCCGGCGCGGTCGGCTACTTCCACGCCGGCACCGCCGGCGCTCCGTGCCCCTACGTGTTCGGCGGCATCCCGCCCCTCTTCCCGCCGCTCAGCGGCGGCGGATGGCGGCTCGACGAGACGGTCGTCATCGCCATGGCGGACGACTTCTAGGCCGCGCGCGCAGAGGGGGGCATGCGCAAGATCTTCATTCGCCTCGCGCTTGCGGCGGGGGTGATCACCGGCATCGCCGCGGCGACGGCGGGAATTCCGAACCGCGTCGCGCACACGGACAGCGCCTTCATCCCGGACCCGGACGTCGCGAAGATCGCGGCCGTCGGGTTCGAGGCGGTGCTCGCGGATCTGCACTGGATCCGCGCCGTCCAGATCATCGGCTCCGAGCGCACGCACATCGGCCACGGCGCGACGATCGGCGCGCTGATCGACGTCGTGACGACGCTCGATCCCTGGGTCGACCATCCCTACCGCTTCGCCGCCGTGTGGATGAACGACGACGAAACGTCGGTCCGCCAGGCGAACGAGCTGATCCGGCGCGGGATCAAGCACCATCCCGACGACTGGCGCGGCTACTTCTACCTGGCGTTCAACCACTTCTTCTACCTCGACGAGCAGCACGAGGCGGCGCGCGCGCTGAAGCCCGCGCTCGGGCTCGCCGGCGCGCCCGAGTACTTGAAGCTGCTGGCCGCGCGGCTCGAGAGTCGCTCGGGCGGCCTCGAGGCATCCGCGGCGTTCCTCTCCGAGATGGCCCGCCAGGCCGCGAACGACGAAGAGCGCGCGGCCTTCGTCGCCGCCCTCGAAGAGATCGAGACGGAGCGCCGCGCGCGCTTCCTCGACACCGCGCGCGCCGAGTACGTGCGCCGCCACAAGCGCGACATCGCGAGCGTGGACGACCTCGTGAGCGGCGGCGTGCTGCGCCGGCTCCCGGAAGACCCCTACGGCGAGGGCTGGCAGATCAGCACGCTGACGGGCGAGATCGTCTCGAAGCGCCTGCGCTTCCGGTACGACGTGAAGATCGACGGCACGAGCCGCAAGCAGATCGCGGCCTTTCGCGAGCGCTCGCTCGAAAAGCAGGACCAATGATAAACGGGGAAGTACTGGTTCGCGTGAAGGGCCTCGTGAAGGACTTCCGCCCGGGGCTCGGGATCCGCAAGAAGCGCGTGCTGCACGGCATCGACTTCGAGGTGAAGCGCGGCGAGCTGTTCGGCTTCATCGGGCCGAACGGCGCGGGCAAGACCACGACGCTGAAGATCCTGATGGGATTGATCCGCGCGACGGAGGGCGAGGCGCAGGTGCTCGGCCACGACGTGCGCGAGACGGCGTTCCGCGAGCACATCGGCTTCGCGCCCGAGAGCCCCTACTTCTACGACTTCCTGACCGGCGCGGAGATCCTCGAGTTCTACGCGCGCCTCTCCGGCATGCCGGCGCTGCGCCGCCGCGAGCGCGTGCGCGAGGTGCTCGAGCTCGTCGGCCTCGCGCATGCGGCCGACGCCCGGCTGCGCACGTACTCGAAGGGCATGCTGCAGCGCATCGCGATCGCCCAGGCGATCGTTCACGACCCCAGTGTGGTGTTCCTCGACGAGCCGATGAGCGGGCTCGACCCGGTCGGCCGCAAGGAGATCCGCGACCTCGTGGTGCGGCTCAGTGCCGACGGCAAGACGATCTTCATGAACACCCACATCCTCTCGGACGTGGAGACGATCTGCGACCGCGTCGCGATCATCGTGCAGGGCCGCATCGCGTATCAGGGACAGCTCGATGGCGCACTGCCGAGCGGCGACCGCGAGCTCGACGTGACCTTCTCCGCGCTCTCGCCCGAGATCGCCGAGGAGGCGGAGACGCGCTTCGAGGCGAAGCTCTCGGGCCGCGCGGATCGCATCACGCTGCGCGTCTCGCAGAAGCACGTGAACGAGCTGATGCAGGTGGCGATCGCGCACGGCGCAGTGATCGAGGAGGTCGTGCCGGTGCGCGCGGACCTCGAGTCGCTGTTCCTCGACGCCGTCGCCGGCCGCATCCAGGGGGGCGCGCGATGAAGCGCTGGACGGGCTCGGTGCTCGCGATCGCCATCAACACCTGGCGCGACGCGATCCGCAGCAAGGTGCTCTACGTGCTGCTGTTCTTCGCGCTGTTGTTGATCGCGACCAGCGCGACGCTGGCGACGCTCTCCTACGTCGAGCGCGAGCGCATCCTGCAGGACGTGAGCCTCGGCGCGATCCGCTTCTTCGGCGCCGCGATCGCGATCTTCGTGGGCGTCGGTCTCGTGCATCGCGAGGTCGACCGGCGCACCATCTTCACGATCCTGTCGAAGCCCGTGGAGCGCAGCGCGTTCATCGCCGGCAAGTACCTCGGCTTCGTCGCGACGCTCTGGGCGCTGCTCGCCGTGATGTCGCTCGGCTTCGTGGGCGCCTCGCTCGCGGCCGGCGCGCCGCTGAATTCCGGACACGCGATCGCGCTCGGGCTGATCGCGCTCGAGTTCGCCGTGGTGGTCGCGTTCGCGACGCTGTTCTCCTCGTTCGCGACGCCGTTCCTCGCCGGTTGTTACAGCCTCGGCATCTACATCGTCGGCCACCTGACGCGCGACCTCTACGCGATCGGGCAGGTGTCGGATTCTCCGGCGGCGCGCCAGTTCACGCTCTGGGTGAAGCGCCTGATGCCGGACCTCGAGGCGTTCAACCGCACGATCGAAGCGGTGCACGGCCTTCCGATTCCGCCCACGGAGGTCGCCTGGAGCCTCGTGCTCGGGCTGTGCTGGATCTTCGGCTTCCTGCTCGTGGCGGTGATGGCGTTCGAACGGCGCGACTTCCGATAGGCTGCGCGCGATGACGCCGGCGCACGCCGAGTACTCCTTCGCGCCCGCGGCGCTCGCGCTCGTCGCGGCGCTCGGCGCCGTCGTCGGCTCGTTCCTGAACGTCGTGATCCACCGCGTGCCGCGCGGCGAGTCGATCGTGCAGCCGCGCTCGCGTTGCCCCGGTTGCCGCCAGCCCATCGCCGCGTGGGACAACGTGCCCGTGCTCTCGTGGCTGCTCTTGCGTGGCCGCTGCCGCGCGTGCCGCACCCCGATCTCGCTGCGCTATCCGCTGATCGAGGCGTTCACGGCGCTCGCGTTCGTCGCGATCGCGGTGGCCCACGGCGCCAGCGCGCTGACCGCGATCTGGTGGGTGTTCGCGTCCGGGCTGATCGCCGCCGCGGGCATCGACTTCGACGAGCGCTGGATCCCGGATTCGATCTCGCTCGGCGGGCTCGCCGGCGGGCTCGCGCTCGTGCCGCTCGCGCACTGGCTCTCGGGCGGCGCGTACCTCGATGCCCTCGCCGATTCCGCGCTCGGCGCCGCGCTCGGCGGCGGCGCGCTGTGGAGCGTCGGCTTCGCCCACGCGCGCGTCTCGCAGGCGCTCGGTCGCGAGTTCGAGCACTGGCCGGGCGAGGGTGAGTCGCTCCCGACGGTCGGGACGCTCGACTACTGGACCTGGTTCCCCGGCCTCGGCTTCGGCGACGTGAAGCTGATGGCAGCCGTGGGGGCGTTCCTCGGCCCGCTCGGTGCGCTCGAGGCGATCCTGCTCTCGGCCTTCATCGGGCTCGCGCTCGGCGTCGCGCCGCTGATCGCGCGCCGCACCTTCACGACGCCGTTCGGGTTCGGGCCGGCGATCGCCGCCGCCGCGCTGCTCGCGACGGTCGCGCCCGTCTCGGCGTTCCTCTAGGGCGGGTCGCGCGAAAGCCTCAACCCTGGCCGCGCGGCTGCCGAAGACGAGCGAGATCCAACGGGGGATTTCGCTCGTGCCGAAGGCCGTTTCCGCGCGTGTTTGCCTGCTCTCGATCGCGCTCGCCGCGTTCGCGGCGGCGGGCTGCAACAAAATCGAGACGCGGGTGCGTCCGGTGCCGCAAGGGCCGAACGTCCTGCTCGTCACGATCGACACGCTGCGCGCGGACTACGTGGGCGCGACCGCGAAACACGCGACGAAGACGCCGACCCTCGACGCGCTCGCCGCAGACGGCGCGCTGTTCGAGAACGCCTCCGCCACGGTTCCGCTCACGCTGCCGTCGCACACCTCGATCCTCACGGGCCAGTACCCGCCGCGGCACGGCGTGCGCCACAACACCATCCACCAGCTGCGACCCGAGAAGGAGACGATCGCCGAGCGCTTCCAGGCCGCGGGCTACGCGACCGGCGCGTTCGTGAGCGCCGCGGTGCTCGCGCGCGAGTTCGGCCTCGACCAGGGCTTCGACGTCTATCGCGACGAGACGTCGGATCAGGTCTCGAACACCGGCGGCTTCGCGCAGGTGCTGGCGAGCGAGACCAGCGCGCGCGCGCTCGACTGGATCGCGCAGACGGACCGGCCATTCTTCGCCTGGGTGCACTACTACGACGTGCACGCGAGCTACGAGCCGCCCGAGCCGTTCCGCACCGAGTTCGCGAGCGATCTCTACGCCGGCGAGGTCGCCTACGTCGACCGCGAGCTCGGGCGCGTGTTCGAGGCGCTGCGCAAGAGCGGCCGCTGGGAGAACACCCTCGTGGTGGTCACCGCCGACCACGGCGAGGGACTCGGCGAGCACGGCGAGCTGACGCACACGTACTTGATCTACGAGAGCACGATGCACGTGCCGCTGATCGTGCGTGGCCCCGGCGTACCGAAGGGCGCGCGCATCGCCGACGTGGTTTCGAACGCGGCGATCGCGCCGACGCTCGCGGAGCTGGCGAAGCTCGGCCCGCTGGCCGAGGCGGACGTGACGTCGTTCGCGGGCCTCCTGCGCGGCGAGAAGCCGCGTGACGAGTTCGCCTACTCCGAGTCGCTCGCCGGCTATCTCGACCACGGCTGGGCGCCGATCCATGCGATCCGCACGCGCGCCGAGAAGTACATCCGTGCGCCGCGCGCCGAGCTGTTCGATCTCGACGCGGATCCGGGCGAGCAGAAGAACCTGCTCGAGCCGGATCCGAAGGCGCACCCGGAGCGAGTCGCGCATGCCGAGCAGAGCATCGAAGAGCTCGTGGCGCGCGAAGAGAAGGCGAGTCAGGTGGCGGTGGACGCGGAGACGCGCGCCCAGATCGAGGCGCTCGGCTACGTCGTGCCGAGCGGCGGCGAGCGGAAGGGCGCGGGCGTCGGCGACCCGAAGGATCTCGAGAAGTACTCGCAGCTCGCGTTCCACAGCACGTACCTCACCAGCATCGGCGCGTGGGCCGAAGCCGAGCAGATGACGCTCGAGGCGCTGAAGCACATGCCCACCAGCGCGACGCTGCACGAGGCGATGGCGCGCATCTTCCTCGGCACGGGGCGCGAGCCGATGGCTGTCGTGGCAGCGCAGAACGCGATCCGCTTCGCACCGGAGTCGCCGCGCGCGCACGGTCTGCTCGGCGAGATCCGCTTCAAGATGGGCGACTACGCCGGCGGCGTCGCCGAGATGGAGAAGGCGCTCGCGCTCGACCCGAACCAGGCGGGCGCGCACTTCGCGATGATGTGGAAGCTGAAGCTCGGCGCTTCGGTGGAAGAGGTCGAGGTGCACGCGAAGCGCGGCCTCGAGCTCGGCGGCAACCGCCCGAGCTCGGTCGAAGCCTGCGGCGAGGCCTGGGAGTACGCCGGCGAGTACGACCGCGCGATCGCGACTTATCAGGAAGGCATCCGCCGCGCGACCGAGCCGCCCGACCGCCTGCACATGCGGCTCGCGATCCAGTACGCGCGCTACGGCGAGGAAGAGAAGGCGCGCGAGGAGCTGGCGCTCGCGAAGGACGCGGTGAAGGACGTTCGCCTCGCGACGCGCCTCGCCATCGTCTACGCGGCGCGCGAGGAGATCGACCGCGCCGAGCCGATCCTGCGCTCGCTCGTACCGCGCGATCGCACGCGCACGGCACCGCGGGTGCTGGCGCGCATGCTGCGCACCCACGGGCGCGAGGCCGAGGCGAATCGCATCTCGCCGCCCTACGCGCCGCCGGTGCAGCTCCAGCCGATCCTCGACGGGCTCACGCCGGGACGCGCGCCGCGCGGTTGACCGGGCGCGTTACCGTCGCCCTCTCCCCACCGAGGAGGGCACGATGGCCGACACGAACGCCGAGCAGCGCACGTACTGGAACGAGCAGGCGGGGCCCGTGTGGGTCGCGCTGCAGGAGCGCATGGACGCGCAGATCGGCGCGCACGGAGCGCTCGCGCTCGCGGCCCTCGCGCCGAAGCCCGGGGAGCGCATCCTCGACGTCGGCTGCGGCTGCGGCGACACCGCGCTCGCCCTCGCGCGCGCGGTCGGGCCGACGGGCCGGGTGCTCGGCCTCGATCTCTCGGCGCCGATGCTCGCCCGCGCGCGCGAGCGCGCCCTGGCCGCCGGTCTCGCGAACGTCGCGTTCGAGCAGGCCGACGCCCAGGCCATCGCCCTGCCGGCCGCCAGCCAGGACGCGCTCTTCTCGCGCTTCGGCGTGATGTTCTTCGCGGATCCCTCGGCCGCCTTCGCGAACCTCGCGCGCGCCCTGCGCCCCGGCGGCCGCCTGGCCTTCGCGTGCTGGCAGCCGCCCGCGGCGAACCTCTGGGTCTCCGTGCCGCTCGCGGCCCTGGCGAGCGTCGTCCCGCTGCCGGCTCCGCCCCCGCCGGGGGCGCCCGGCCCGTTCGCGTTCGCAGACGCCGACCGCGTGCGGGGCATCCTGGGCGAGGCGGGGTTCGCCGACGTCCGCGTGCAGGGCGAGCAACTGCCGATGGCGTTCGGCGGGGTCGACGAGGCGGCGGCGTTCCTCACCGAGCTCGGACCTGCGAGCCGTGCCGTGCGGGAGGCCGGGGGCGGCGAGCCGTTGCGGCTGAAGGCCCAAGCAGCAATCCGCGATGCGATTGCCCCTCATGCCCGGGGTGGGCGCGTCGAGCTGCCGAGCGCGATCTGGGTCGTGACCGCGCGCCGGCCCTGATCGGCCAGGGACGCGCAGAAGCTCCGGAAACCCGCGGCGGAGCCGAAAAGGGCCGGTATCTTGCCGGCCGCTTTTCCCCGGTCGTCTAACGGTAGGACCGCAGATTCTGACTCTGCTAGTCGAGGTTCGAATCCTCGCCGGGGATCCAAAGCCGCTCTTCTCGTGCGTTGCCGGCCCGCGACCGTCACCGCGAACGCGCGCGCCGCGCCCAGGTTGCCCGTGAAGCTCGTCGTCGACTCCCTGACCGAGACCCCGTCGCCGTTCCATTTCACGGCGACGCCGGGGTGGTTTCGAGAGCGCATGCCGGCCAAGGCGGCACTGGGCGACGAGCTCTCCGAGACCCTCCAGGTCGACGGTCGGGGCTACCGGGCGGTCGACGACCTGCTGATCGAGGGGACCGTCCGCGGGAGCGTCGAAGTCGCGTGCAGCCGATGCCTCAGCCGCTACCGTGCGCCGATCCGCGAATCCTTCCGTCTCGTGCTGGAGCCCGCCGGAGCCAGAGTTCCTGCCGATCCCGAGGGCGCCGAAGCTCTCTCCAGCGATGGGCTGTACCTGGGCGACGAGGCCGAGACGGGTTGGTTTCGCGGGAAGGTTCTGCACCTCGATCGCTTCATTGGGGAGGTCATCTCGCTCGCGTTGCCGATGCAGCCGGTCTGCAAGGAAGGCTGCAAGGGTCTCTGTCCGCACTGCGGCGTGGACCTCAACGTCGAGTCGTGCAACTGTGCCGAGTCCCGACCCGAATCCCCGTTCGCCGTCCTCGCCAAGCTGAAGAAGGACGGCCCTGCCTGACAACCGCAAGCCAAGGCCGCCGCGCCTAGTCCCGATCGGAGTTCCGCATGTCCGCCGTACCGAAGAAGAAGGTGTCGAAGTCGCGCAAGAACATGCGCCGCGCGCACCATTTCCTCACCCCGCCCGCCGCCGCCGCGTGTCCGCAGTGCAACGAGCCGCGCGCGCCGCATCGCGTGTGCCGCTTCTGCGGCACCTACGACGGGCGGCAGGTGCTGAAGGTCTCCGACGAGGAGTAGAGCGTTGCTGGCGCTCCTCTTCCCCGGGCAGGGCTCGCAAGCGGTCGGCATGGGCCGCGACGTCGTCGATGCCTCGCCCGCCGCCCGCGCGACGTTCGAGGCCGCGGACCGCGCGCTCGGGTTTTCGCTCTCGAAGCTGTGCTTCGAGGGGCCGGAGGACGAGCTGCGCCGCACCGAGATCCAGCAGCCCGCGATCCTCACCACCAGCATCGCGCTGCTGCGCGCCGTCGAAGAGCGGCGCGCCCTCGCGCCCGCCTTCGTCGCGGGGCACAGCCTCGGCGAGTACTCCGCGCTCGTGGCGGCCGGCGCGCTGGCCTTCGAGGACGCCGTCGTGCTGGTGAATCGGCGCGGGCGTTTCATGCAGGAGGCCGTGCCGGCCGGGCAGGGCGCGATGGCCGCCCTGATGGGCCTCGATCCCGAAGGCGTGGACGCCGCCTGCGCCGCAGCGGCCGCCGAGACGCAGTCGGTCGTCTCTTCCGCCAACTACAACTCGCCGCAGCAGACCGTGATCGCCGGCGCCGCGGCCGGGGTCGAGCGCGCCATCGCGCTGGCCAAGGAGCGCGGCGCGAAGCGCGCGGTGCCGTTGCCCGTGTCGGCTCCCTTCCACTGCGCGCTGATGCGGCCCGCCGCCGAGAAGCTCGCCGTCGAGCTCGCGCGCGTGAAGTTCACGGACCCCCGCGTCCCGGTGGTCACGAACGTCGAGGCGGCGCCGAACGCGAGCGCCGCGCGCATCCCGGCGTTGCTGGAGCAGCAGGTCACCGCGCCCGTGCGCTTCACCGAGACGGTGCAGCAGCTCGCCGCGCTGGGCGTGACGCGGGTGATCGAGATCGGCCCGGGCGGTGTGCTCACGGGGCTCGTCGCGCGCATCGAGCGCGGCATCGCGCGCGCGAACGTCGCGACGCGCGAAGACGTCGAAGCCGTGGTGTCCGGCGGCGGCGCGGCCTAGGGTCCGGCGCAATCGCGCAGCGCGACAAGGAAGGGCTCTCCATGAACGCGGGTTTGGCGAAGCGAGTCGAGGCGATCATCGTCGAGCAGCTGGGCGTCACTCCGGAAGAAGTCGTGCCGGAGGCCTCGTTCATCGACGACCTCGGCGCCGACTCGCTGGACATCGTCGAGCTCGTGATGGCGATGGAAGAAGAGTTCGACATCGAGATTCCCGACGAGCACGCCGATCGCCTGCAGACGATTGGCTCGGCGGTCGAGTACTTGAAGGAACGCCTCGAGGCCTGAGCCAGCTCGCGCGAAGCGCGAGCGCGCAGCGAGGCGGAGCCGAGCGGAGTCGAACAGGGGCCTCGATGCCCGGATCGGGGCGGGGCCGAAATCTAAGGAACGCCTCGACGCCTGACCTAGCTCGCGCGAAGCGCGAGCGCGCAGCGAGGCGGAGCCGAGCGGAGTCAGCGAAGTGGCCGAAGCGCCCGAGATCGTCGTCACCGGGCTCGGCTGCGTCTCGCCGCTCGCGACGAGCGCGCCGGCCACGTGGGACGCGATCGTCGCGGGCCGGAGCGGCATCACGCCGCTGCCCGACGAGTACGACGCCCGCCTCACGGTGCGCATCGCGGGCCGCGTCACGGGGGAGTTGAATCCAGGCGCGGTCGAGCACAAAGAGCTGCGCCGCATGGATCGCGCGATCTTGCTCGCGCTGTGTGCCGCGCGCGAAGCCATCGAAGATGCGGGCCTCGCGGGAGCGATCGGCGCGGCGGTGGACCGCGACCGCATCGGCGTCGCGATCGGCTCGGGCATCGGCGGCATCCACACGCTCACGCAGCAGGACCGCATCTACGTCGAGAAGGGCCCGAACCGCATCTCGCCGTTCTTCATCCCGATGACGCTCGCGAACATGCCCGCCGGCATGGTCGCGATCCATCACGGCCTGCGCGGTCCGAACCTCTGCCACGTGACCGCGTGCGCGAGCGGCGCCCACGCGATCGGCGAGTCGCTGCGCCTGCTGCGCGCAGGCGAGGCCGACGCGATGCTGGTCGGCGCCACCGAGGCCGCGGTCGTGGATCTCGTGATCGCCGGCTTCACCAACATGCAGGCGCTCTCGAAGCGCAACGACGCCCCGGAGCGCGCGAGCCGCCCGTTCGACGTGGACCGCGACGGCTTCGTGCTGAGCGAGGGCGCCGCGGTGCTGGTGCTCGAGCGCGCGGAGCACGCCCGCGCGCGCGGCGCGCGCGCGCGGGCGAAGCTGCTCGGCTACGGCGCCTCCGCCGACGCGGCCCACATGGCCGCCCCCGACGTCGAGTCCGGCGGCGCGCAGCGCTGCATGCGCGCCGCGCTCGCGAGCGCGGGGCTCGCCCCGACCGACATCGACTACGTCAACGCCCACGCGACCAGCACGCCGGCCGGCGACGGCGTCGAGGCGCAGTCGCTGCGCGCCGTCTTCGGAGCCCACACGGACGGCCTCGCCGTCTCCTCGACGAAGGGCGCTACGGGCCACCTGCTCGGCGCCGCCGGGGCGCTCGAGGCGCTGCTCTCGGTGCGCGCGCTGGAGACGGGTATGCTGCCGCCGACGCTGAATCTGGATCGCCCCGACCCCGCCTTCCCGCTGGACCACGTCGCGAACACCGCCCGCCGCAGGCAGGCGCGCGCCGTGCTCAGCAACTCGTTCGGGTTCGGCGGTGTGAACGCGGCGTTGATCTTCGGAAGAGCGGATTGACGGCGACCTCGCATTGGGCGAAGTCCAGCGCGCAGCGAGCCAAAGGCGAACGAAGTGAATCCGAAAGGGAAAGAACCGATGGCCGACACCATCGCCATGGGCAGCGATCACCGGGGCTACGCGCTGAAGCAGGCGCTGCGCGCGAAGCTCGAGGCGGCCGGCCATACGGTGAGCGACTTCGGCCCGCACGGCACCGAATCGGTGAACTACCCGGAGTTCGCCGCGCGCGCGGCGCGCGCCGTCTCGAACGGCGAGGCGGCCCGCGGCATCGTGATCTGCGGCAGCGGCCTCGGTGTGATGTACACCGCGAATCGCTTCCCGCGCGTACGCGCCGCGCTCGTGCTCGACGCCGACACCGCGGCCGTCGCGCGCCAGCACAACGACGCCAACATGCTCGCGCTCTCGGGCGACAAGACCGACCCCGCGACCGCCTGGCAGATCGTGCAGCGCTGGCTCGCGACGCCCTTCGAGGGGGGCCGCCACGCCGCCCGCGTCGCGGCGATCGACTCGCTCACGGTCGCGCACGACGGCGCGCTCGCCGCGGCCGATCCGATCGTCGCGGACATCCTGCGCCGCGAGGCGCGCCGCCAGGCCGAAGGGCTCGAGCTGATCGCTTCCGAGAACTTCGTGAGCGAGGCGGTGCTCGAGGCGGTCGGCTCGGTCGCCACCAACAAGTACGCCGAGGGCTATTCGGGCCGCCGCTACTACGGCGGCTGCGAAGTGGTCGACGAGGTCGAGGACCTCGCGATCGCGCGCGCGAAGGAGCTGTTCGGCAGCGACCACGTGAACGTGCAGCCGCACTCCGGCTCGCAAGCGAACGAGTGCGTGTACCGCGCGGTGCTCGCGCCGGGCGACACGATCCTCGCGATGAATCTCGACCACGGCGGCCACCTGACCCACGGCAGCCCCGCGAACTTCTCGGGCAAGCTCTACAAGATCGTCCCGTACGGCGTGCGCCAGGCGGACGAGCGGATCGACTACGACCAGCTGCGCGACCTCGCGCGCGAGCACCGGCCGAAGCTGATCCAGTGCGGCGCGACCGCGTACTCGCGGGTGATCGACTTCGCGCGCTTCCGCGAGATCGCCGACGAAGTGGGCGCGCTGCTGTTCGCCGACATCGCGCACATCGCCGGTCTGATCGCGACGGGGCACCACCCGAGCCCGGTCGGCAAGGCGCAGCTGATCGGCACGACCACGCACAAGACGCTGCGCGGCCCGCGCGGGGGCATGATCCTGTGCGACCAGGCCTTCGCGAAGGCGGTCGACAGCGCGGTCTTCCCGGGCGGGCAGGGCGGCCCGCTGATGCACGTGATCGCCGCGAAGGCGGTCGCGTTCCGCGAGGCGCTGGCGCCGAGCTTCCGCGACTACTGCGGGCAGATCATCGCCAACGCGCGCACGCTGGCGGCGGCGCTCGGCGAGCGCGGCTTCCGGATCGTTTCCGACGGCACGGACAACCACCTGTTCCTGCTCTCGCTCGTGGGCCGCGAGCTCACGGGCAAGAAGGCGCAGGAGGCGCTCGACCACGCGGGCATCACCGCCAACAAGAACATGGTGCCGTTCGACCCGCGCACGCCCTTCGTGACCTCGGGCCTGCGCTTCGGCACTCCGGCGCTCACCACGCGCGGCATGCGCGAAGCCGAGATGCGCGAGATCGCGGCGCTGATCGCGCGCGTGCTCGAGCAGCCCGCGGACGCCGCCGTCCACGCGGCGGTGCGCGAAGACGTGCGCGCGCTGTGCAGCCGCTTCCCTCTCTACCCGAGCCGCTGGCGGCGCGAGAACTAGGGAGCGCGCGTGCAGTGCCCGTACTGCAACGACCTCAACAACCGCGTGATCGACTCGCGCCTCACGCGCGAGGGGCAGGAGATCCGCCGGCGCCGCGAGTGCGACGAATGCGGGCGCCGCTTCACCACGCGCGAGCGCGTGGAAGAGCTCGTGCCGAAGATCGTGAAGCGGGACGAGCGGCGCGAAGAGTTCAACCGCGGGAAGCTCGAGCATTCGATCCAGAAGGCCGTGGTGAAGCGGCCCGTCTCGGAGAACGCGATCCAGAACATGCTCGATCGCATCGAGCGACGGCTCGCGGAGATGGGTGACAGCGAGGTCACGACGCGCGTCGTCGGCGAGCTCGTGCTCGAGGAGCTGACGGCGGTCGACGCGATCGCGGCGTCGCGCTTCGCCTCCGTCTTCCAGGACTGGAAGAGCCCCGCGGACTACGAGGCGTTCTTCGCGACCCACGCGGCGCGCGACGACGACTCCGGCGCGGGCGCCTAGGGCCGGCGATGCGCCCCGAGGAGGCCATGCAGCTCGCCCTCGCGCGGGCGCGGCGCGCGTCGGGTCGCACCTTCCCGAACCCGGCGGTGGGCGCCGTCGTGCTGCGCGGCGAGCGCGTGCTGGGCGCGGGCGAGACCCAGCCGCCCGGCTCGGCGCACGCCGAGGTGCGCGCGATCCGGCAGGCGCTGCGGCGCCACGGCGAGCGCGCGCTGCGCGGCGCGACCCTCGCAGTCACGCTCGAGCCGTGCGCCCACCACGGCCGCACGCCGCCGTGCACCGACGCGATCCGCGCTGCCGGCATCGCGCGCGTGTGGATCGGCGCGCGCGATCCGCATCCGCTGGTCTCGGGCCGCGGCATCCGCGCGCTGCGGCGGGCGGGCATCTCCGTCGCGACCGACGTGTGCGCCGACGCCTGCGCGTATCAGCACCGCGGCTTCTTTTCCGTGCAGACCCGCGGCCGCCCGTGGGTCGCGCTGAAGCTCGCAGCGACGCTCGACGGCCGCATCGCGACCGCGCGCGGCGAGTCGCAGTGGATCACCGGCGACGCCGCCCGCGCCTTCGCCCACCGCCTGCGCGATGCGGCGGACGCGGTGATGGTCGGCTCCGGCACTGCGGCGGCCGACGACCCCGCGCTCACGGTGCGCGACGCCGAGGGCACGCTGAAGCGCGCGCCCATCCGCGTGGTCGTGGATGGCAGTCTCGCGACGCCGGCGCGGCTCGCCCTGTATCGCGACGAGCAGGCGACGCGCACCTGGCTCGTCACGGCGGCCGGCCACCCGGCCCGAGCGCTGGCCGCGCGCACCTCCCGCGGCGCGCGCGCGATCGAGACGCCCCGGCGCGGCCGCCACGTCGATCTCGCGCGGGCGCTGGAGCAACTCGCGGGCGCAGGCCTCACGCAAATCCTCGTGGAAGGCGGCGGCGGGCTTGCGGCAGCGCTGCTGAAGGCGGGGCTCGTGGACGAGCTGCACTGGTTCGCGGCGCCGAGCCTGCTCGGCGGAGATGCCCGCAGCGCGATCGCCGGCCTCGGCGTGGCCACGCTCGCGGACCGGGTTCGCTTCGAGATCGCGGACATGCGACGGCTCGGTTCGGATCTGTACGTTCACGCACTGCTGCGTTCCTGAACGTCCGTCACAGTCCCGCTCTCGACCGAAGGCGTGAACCACCGTGCGCACCTATCCCAGCAGTCGCGACGCCGCCGGCCTCCGCTTCGCGGTGGTCGTCGCGCGCTTCAACCACCCGATCACCTCCGCGCTGCTGGACGGCTGCGGCGAGGAGCTTTCCTCGCGCGGGGCCGCCGCGGACGACGTGCACGTCGCCTGGGTGCCGGGCGCGTTCGAGATCCCGCTCGCGGCGCGCAAGCTCGCGGCGTCGGGCCGCTACGACGCGGTCATCACGCTCGGCGCGGTGATCCGCGGCGGCACGCCGCACTTCGAGTACGTCTGCCAGGGCGTGACCGCGGGCGTCGGCGACGTCGTGCGCGACACCGGCGTGCCGGTCGCATTCGGCGTGCTCACCACCGACGACCTCGACTCGGCGCTCGCGCGCGCGGGTGGCAGCGAGGGCAACAAGGGCAACGAAGCCGCCGCGGCGGCGATCGAGATGGCGCGGCTCGTGCGCGCGCTCGCGCAGCCGCCGGAGCGCGCGTGACCGCGTCCCGCACCACGCCTCGCCATCGCTCGCGCGAGGCCGCGCTGCAGGCGCTCTACGCCGCCGACATCGGCGGCGAGCCCGACCTCGCGCGCGCCCAGGCCTCGCTCGACGCGCTGGCCGAGCACTTCGAGCTGCCGGCCGGCGCGCGCGCGTTCGCGAAGGAGCTCGTGCTCGGCGTCGCGCAGCATCGCGTCGACATCGACGCGCGCATCACGGCCGTCGCACACCGCTGGCGGCTCGAGCGCATGGCCGCGGTGGACCGCAACGTGTTGCGCCTCGCCGCCTACGAGATCGTGTTCGCGCACACGCCGCGCGAGGTCGCGATCGACGAGGCGGTCGAGCTCGCGCGTCGCTTCAGCGACGACGCCTCGCCCCGCTTCGTGAACGGCGTGCTCGACGCGCTGGCGCGCGCAGCCGAGACGGAGCCCGCGCAATGAGCGTCACGCTGCCCGTCGACCTCGATCCGCGGCCTCTCCACCGCGTGCCCTGCGACCTCGTCGCGGCGCCGCTGTTCGCGATCGGGCTCCCGATGCGCGGACCGGCCGCGGCGCTCGACTGGCGCCTGTGCGGCATCGCCGCCCGCAGCGCGCTGTTGGACCGCGGGACGGTCGAGCCGGGCCGCGCGCTGCTCGCGCCGACCCGCGGCCGGATGCGCGCGGGCTGGGCGCTGTTCGCGGGTGCGGGCGACCCCGCCTCCTTCGGCGAGCACGGCGCGCGCGGCTGGGCGGCCGACGTCGCCTCCCGCGCGGCGGACCTGCGCGTCGGGGCGCTCGCGCTGGCCCTCGCCCCCGAACGCATTTCGCGGCTCGCCCTCGACCGCACGATCCTCGCGACCCTCGCGGGCGTCGCCGCCGCCCTCTCGGCGCGGCCGAGCGCCCTGCGGCTGCGCTTGATCGTGACGCCCGCGGACGTGGCCCGCGCCGAGAACGCCCTCGCGGCGGCGCCGCGCGCCTACCCCGGCGGCGTCGCGGTCCGCATCGACCGCGTCGAGCCGGAGCCCGACGGCGACGCGGCGTCCGCGCGGCCCGGCCTCGCGCCGCTCGGTGCGCCGGTGCGGTCCGGCGTCAGCCCGGCCTGAACGGCGCTGCGCGGCCCCGCCGCGCGCATTCAGTTCGCCATCCCCTCGGCCGATGCGTCCAGCGGCGGCAGCCCGAGCGGTTCGGGTGTGCCTGCGCGGGGGCGGCCCACGATGAGCTTGGTAGGAAGCCTCGAGGACCTCGGCCTCGGCGACATCCTCCAGATCGTGCATCTCTCCGGGAAATCCGGCGTGCTCGCGCTGCGCGGCGACATCGGCGAGGGCCAGATCGTGTTCGATCGCGGCCTCCTGCGCGCGGCGACCGTGCGCGGGTACCCGCAGGACCTCCGCGAGCTGATCGCGCGTCGCCGCGCGGTTCCCGCGGACGCGCTCGCGGAGGCCGTGCGCGAGGCGCGCCGCGCCGGCACGCCGCTCGCGGACTGGCTGCCGCAGCGCGGTCTCATCACCAGCGACGCCTTGGAAGAGCTGCGCGCGCAGAGCGCTTCCGACGCCGTGCTCGAGATGTTCCGCTGGCGCGCCGGCGAATTCAGCTTCGAGGTGGGCGAGTACGTCCGCGGCGCGAGCGACCTCGAGCTCGCGAAGGGCATGAACCCGCAGTTCCTCGCGCTCGAGGGAACGCGGCAGAACGACGAGGCCGCGGAGGCGGATGGCGAGGACGGCGAGGAGTCGACGGACGTCGTGAGCGCGACGCCGCTCGACGCCGATGCGGATCCGTTCGCCGATCCGGCGCCGGTCGTCGCGCCGCTCGCGGCGACCGACGAAGAGCCGACGACGGAAGTGGAGACGGCGCTCGAGCTCGCTCCCTCGGACGACGCGCGCGCGAGCGCGGACGCAGCCGCGCCGGTCGGCGACACAGCCGAGGGGACCGCGGCCGAAGCGCCGCTTGCGTCCAGCGCGCGCGCGCCGACGCAGCCGCCCGCCGTGGTCGTGATCGATCCGTCGCTGGCCGCGCTCGAATGGGCGAAGTCGGCGCTCACCGGACACGCCCGCGTCCACACGTTCCAACACACCGAGCAGGGCATCCAGCGCATCCGGCAGTACTTGTTGCGGCGCGAGCTGCCCGTCGTGCTGCTCGCCGCCGACACGCCGCCCGACCCGGTCTCGGGCGCGCGCGACGTGTACGACGTCACCGCGCGGCTGCGGCGCCAGGCGCCGCGCCTGCCGATCGTGGTGATCTCCGCCGCCGGAGCGCGCCCGCCCGCGCGCCGCCGCGCCGGCGCCGGCCCGAACGCGTTCGCCGAGCGGCCGAAGGACGGCGCGCTCGCCGATGCGCGGCGCAGCGCCGAGCGTCGCGTGCTCGCCGCCGCGCTGCGCGCCGCCGTCGAGCGCCTGCCCGACGCGCCGCCGCCGCCCAAGCCGGCGGCCGCCGCCCCGAATCCCGACCTCGCTCGCCTGCGCGACGCGAGCCACCGGATGCGGGAGCGCGCGCGGCAGGGCGAGGTGCTCTCGAACGTGCTCACCTTCGCGGCGCAGAGCTTCTCGCGCGCCGCGCTGTTCATGCTGCGCGAGGACACGCTGGTGGGAATCGCGCAGCTCGGTCTCGGCAAGGCGGGCGGGCCCGACGACGCCGCGCTGCGCGACGTGCACTTGCCGGCGCGCGAGTCGTCGTGGGTGCGTCGCGTGCTCGACACGCTCCAGCCCGTGCGTGGGCGCCCGATCGACGACGGCGATCATCGCCTGTGCGTGATGCTCGGGAACGAATCGCCGTCCGAGGCCTTCGTCGCGCCGATCGAGAGTGCGAACCGCGTGGTCGCGGTGCTCTACGCGGACAACCTGCCGGGCCGCGCGATGCTGCCCGACACCGGGGCGCTCGAGGTCGTGCTGCACGAAGCCGGCCTCGCCCTCGACCGCACGCTGCTCGAGCGCGCGCTGGCCGAGGTCGGCGACGTGACGCGCTCGTAGCTCGCGCCCGGCCTCACGCGGTGCTCCCGGGGCTGCGGAAAGCGCGCGGCTAGCCGCCGGAACCCGGCGGACTCGCTCAAGAATCGCGGAGGCGGCTCCGATGCGACTGCGGGGCACGCGCTCGCGCGCGTGCGGAGGGGGTCTGCGTGCAACGCGTGCTCGTCGTGGAAGACTCGCAAACGATGCGCGAGTGGATCGCGGCCGTGCTCGAAGACGCCAGCGCGCCGCTCAAGGTGGACCTCGCGGCCAGCGGCTTCGAGGCGCTGCGCCTGCTGCCGCGCCAGCAGTACGCGCTGATCGTCACCGACATCAACATGCCGGACATCCACGGCCTCGAGCTGATCTCGTTCGTGCGCGGCGACGCACGGCACGCGCGCACGCCGCTGTTGATCGTCTCGACGGAGAGCAGCGAGGAAGATCGCCGCCGCGGCCTCGCGCTCGGTGCGAACGCGTACCTCGTGAAACCGTTCGCGGCGCCCGACTTGCTGCGCGCCGTCGAAGACCTGCTGCAAGGCGCGGAGGACTGATGGCCGCGCGGGGCAACAAGGGCCGATCCGGCCGCGCCGAACGGGAGTTCCTGTCGGAGGCGGAGGAGATCCTCGAGCGCATGCGCGACGACCTCGGCGCGTGCCTCGAGCGCGCGAGCGCCGGCAGCGAGCTCGCGCCCGAAGTGCTCAATCGCCTGTTCCGCTCCGCGCACTCGCTGAAGGGCCTCTCCGGCATGTTCGGCCTCGAAGCGCTGGCGGACCTCGCGCATCGCGTCGAGGACTTGCTCGACGCCTTTCGGCTCGGCCGCGCGCAGCCGACGCCCGCGCGGCTCGCGCACTTCGACGAAGCGGTCGCGCTGTTCGGCCGCGCCCTCGAGCAGCTCGCGGACGGCGGTCTCGCGCCCGACTTCGCCGGCACGGTGGACGCGCTGATGGCGCGCATCGCAGCGGAGGAGGCGCCGCCCGCGGCCGCCGCGGCGCCGGGCCTCGACGCGCTCGACGCGCCGCCCGCGCTGCTGCGCGCGCTCACCGAGTACGAAGAGCACCGCCTGCGCGAGAATCTGACGCGCGGCCGAGCGATCCACGTCCTCACCGTGAGCCTGCCCCTCGCGAGCTTCGAGGAGAAGCTCTCCGAAATCGGTGCCGCGCTGCGCGAGGTCGGCGAGCTCTTGTCGATGCTGCCGTCGCCGGGCGGCTCGGGCCCCGGCGAGATCCGCTTCGCGCTGCTCGCCGCGACCGACCTCGACGCGGCGGCGCTGGCCGCGCGACTCGAGGTCGCGCCCAGCGCGGTCCACACCGCCCGCGCGGGCGCCGTCGCCGCGCCGCGCGCGGAGGCGCGCCCCGCGCTCGCGGCCCCTGCCGCGGAAGAGGGCGACGCGCATCCGGCCGAGGCGGAAGGCGCGCACCGCGAGGCGGGCGCCGAGAACGACGCGGCGACCTTGCGCTCCGTCAGCGACACGGTGCGCGTCGATGTGCGCAAGCTCGACGAGCTGATGAACCTCGTGGGCGAGCTCGCGCTCGAGCGCGGCGCGCTCACCGCGTTCGCGCGCCGCCTCGCCGCGGAGCCGGGCGCCGCGAAGCTCGGTGCCGAGCTCGAGAAGATCCACAAGGCGCTCGACCGCAAGCTGCAGGAGCTGCAGGCCAGCGTGATCGAAGTGCGCATGGTCCCGCTGCGCCAGGTGTTCGACAAGCTGTCGCGCGTCGCGCGCCGGCTGCGCCTCGACCTCGGCAAGCAAGCGCGGCTCGAGATCAAGGGCGCCGACACCGAGCTCGACAAGCTGATCGTCGAAGAGCTCGTCGACCCGCTGATGCACATCGTGCGCAACGCGTTCGACCACGGCATCGAGAGTGCCGAGGAGCGCCGCGCAGCGGGCAAGCCCGCCGAGGGCACGATCCGCATCGAGGCGACGCAGCGCGGGAACGACGTCGTGATCACCGTCGCCGACGACGGCCGGGGCATCGACCCCGAACGGGTGCGGGCCAAGGCGCTCGAGCGCGGCCTCGTCGCAGCCGGCGCGCAGCTTTCGCAGCGCGAGTTGCTCGATCTCGTGTTCGCGCCGGGCCTCTCGACGCGCGGCGAGGTGACCGAGACCAGCGGTCGCGGCGTCGGCATGGACGTCGTGCGCAGCAACGTCTCCGCGCTCGGCGGCATCGCGGGGATCGACTCGAAGCTCGGCGTGGGCACGACCGTCGCGCTCACGCTGCCGATCACGCTCGCGATCATCCAGGCGCTGGTCGTCGGCGTCGGCGAGGAGCGCTACGCGATCCCGCTGAACGCGGTGCGCGAGGTGCTGATCCCCGAGGCGTCTGCGCTCCAGCGCAGCGGACTGCGCGAGCTGCTCGCCTTGCGGGGCGAGGCGCTGCCCGTGCTGCGGCTGCGCGACGAGTTCGCGGTGACGAGCGGCACGCCGGCCGCCAAGCCGTTCGCGGTGATCCTCGGCCTCGGCGACGCGCGCCTCGCGCTGCTCGTCGACCGCCTCGAGGGTCAGCGCGACACGGTCATCAAGCCGATTCAGGGCCCCGTACGCAGCGTGCGCGGCGTGGCGGGAGCCACCGAGCTCGGCGACCGCAGCGCGGTGCTGGTGCTGGACGTCGCCGCGCTCGTGTCGAGCGGTTCGCGCGCGGAGGCCGCATGAGCGCAGAGTCTCGCTCCTGGGACGTGCTCGCCCGCGCCGCCGCGGCGCGCGAGACGGCGGCGCCCGCGCGCGCGCAGCGCGAGCTGCTCGTGTTCTCGCTCGACGGCGCGGCCTACGCGCTGCCGATCGAGCGCGTGCGCGAGATCGTACGCCCGCGCGCGCTCACGCCGATGCCCCACGTGCCCGCGGAGGTGCTCGGCGTGATCTCGCTGCGCGGCGAGATCGTGCAGGTAGTCGACGCGCGGCGCCGCATCGGCCTGCCGAGCGTCCCGCCGAGCCGCGGCAGTCGCGTGATCGTGATGAGCGGCGACCACGGCGACGTGACCGGCTTGCTCGTCGACGCGGTGCACGAGGTGCTGCGCGTGGACGAGAGCGCGCTCGGCGCGCCGGCGCACAGCGACGGCGGCATGGTGACGGCGCTGGCGCCGCGCGGCGGCCGCTTCGTCAGCCTCGTCTCCCCCGATTTCCTGGTGAACGTGCATGCAAGCTGAAGCCGCCGCGCCCGCCCACGAGGGGATCGAGCTCGCCTGCTTCCCGATCGGCGACGTGACGCTCGCCGTCGACGTGCAGCAGGTGCGCGAGGTCGCGCGCTGTCCCGCCGTGACGCCGCTGCCGAAGGCGCCGCGCCTGATCGAGGGCGTGATCGACCTGCGCGGACACGTGATCCCGGTCGTGGACCTCGGCCGCGCGCTGCTCGACCGCCCGCTCGCCGAGGACCCGCTCGCGCGCGTCGCGATCCTCGAGGCCGAAGGGCTCGTGTTCGGCCTGCGCGTCGGCCACTCCGCGGAGGTGGTCACGCTCGCGAGCTCGGCGCTCGAGGAGCCGCCCGCGCTCGCCACGCACGCCGGCTACGACGCCGTGCGCGCCGTCGTGCGCCGCGAGGGCCTGCCGCCCGCGCTCGTGATCTCGGTCGAGCACCTGCTCGAGCGCATCTACCGCTCGGCGCGGTCCCAGGAGGAGGCGTGATGGAGCGACCGCCCATCGCGAGCGGACGCGAGTTCCGCAAGAAATTCACCGCAGCGTCCGGCGTACCCGGCACGATCGGCGCCGTCGTGCTCGGCGCCTACATCGCCGCGGTCGTCGACCTTGGCCGCGATGGCTGGGTGCAGATGGCGTGGATCGTGGCGGTCGCGGCGGTCGTGATGACGATCGTCGCCCAGTGGATGCAGCGCCGCGCGAGCCGCGACATCGAGCACGCGCTCGATCGCATCGCCGAGGATCGCTGCACGCGCGAGGAGTACGTCGCCGCCTTCCACGCGGCGCGGCGGCTGCAAAACCACGCGATCCGCACGCAGCTCAGCAGCTACGCGTTCAGCGCGCTGCTCTGCCCGGTGTGGATGAAGCTCGCGATCCCCGACACGACCGTCTTCACGCTCGTCGTGCTCACCGTCGCGCCGCTGGTCGGCGGCGCAGTCACGATCCCGTTCTGCGCGTGGGCGATGCAGCGCTTTGCCGAGCCGACGCGCGACTGGTTCGCGCGCCAGCTGAGCGCCGAGGAGCGCGCCGCCGACGGCCAGCCGATGACGCTCGCGGCGAAGCTCGCGCTGCCCGTCGCCTCCGCGTCGGCGGCCACGGTCGCCTTCCTCGCGCTGCTCGGATACTCCGTGGCGGTTCAGATGATCGAGGCGCACGACGCGCGCTTCAAGCAGTCCTTCGTCGAGAGTGCGGCCGCCGGCGTACGCGCGAACCCCGCGACGGAGCGCCACCTGCGCGAGAGCGCGCAGCGCCGGGGCATCGCCGAGAGCGTGGCCGTGTTCGCGCTCGCGCAGACCGCGCCGGCCGGCCTCGGCCTCTCGCCCCGCGAAGTGGCCTGGATCCGCGCGGGCGGCGGCGAGCAGACGAACGGCATCGGGCTCGAGTCCGCGGCCAGCTTCGCGTGGGTGCTGCTCGACGGCGAGCGCGTGCTCGTCGCGGCGAGCCCGCTCGACGCGATCGTGGGCGACGTGACGCCTGCGCTCTGGGTGACCGGCGTGGTGCTCACGGGGCTGATCGCGATCTCGTTGCTGATCGCCCGTCTCGTCGCGGGGGAGACGCGCAGCGTGGCGGATCGCCTGCGCGAGCAGGCGCAGCGCGTCGGCGCGGGCGACTTCACCGCGCGCGACCCGATCGAGTCCGACGACGAGCTCGGCTCGGTGGCGCACGCCTTCGCGAAGATGATCGACGCACTCGGCGGGACCGTCGGTCGGGTCGTCGCGACCGCGACGCAGATCGAGGGCGCCGCGAGCGAGCTCGCCGGCATCGGTGCCGCGGTGCGCCGCGCCACCGCCGCCCAGGTCGCGGGCATCGAGCGCGCGAACGTCTCCGTGTCGCTGGTGAACCGCCAGGCGGCGACGATCACGAGCTCTGCGCAGGAACTGATCGGCGGCGTCGAGGACGCGAGCAGCTCGGTGCTCGAGCTCGGCGCGGCCAGCGAGGAGCTGAACCAGACCGCGATCGCGCTCACCGCGCAGGTCGAGGCCGTCGGCACCTCGATCGACCAGATGGTGCGCAGCGTGGCCCAGGCGAGCGAGGCGAGCGAGGCGCTGAACGTCGCGGTGGTCGACACCAACTCGTCGGTGGGCGAGATGGCGCGCTCGATGCAGTCCGTCGACGCGCACGCCGCCGAGACCGCGCGGCTCGGCGCGCGCGTGATCGAGCTCGCCGACGGCGGGCGCGACCGCGTGCAGGAGACGATTCGCGGCATGGAGGTGATTCGCGACGCGACCGACGCGGCGAACCGCTCGATCGGCGGCCTCGCCGAACGCATGCACGAGATCGGCGCGATCGTGGACGTGATCGACGAGATCGCCGACGAGACGAACCTGCTCGCGCTGAACGCGGCGATCATCGCGGCGCAGGCGGGAGACCAGGGTCGCGCGTTCTCGGTCGTGGCGGACGAGATCAAGGATCTCGCCGACCGCGTGCTCGCGAACACGAAGGAGATCGGCGGGCTGATCCGCTCGGTGCAGGACGAGAGCGCCACGGCGGCGGAGTCGATCCGCCAGGGTGCCGATCGCGTGCAGGGCGGCGTGGACCTCTCCGCCCAGGCCGGCGTCGCGCTCGAGGAGATCACCTCGGCGGCCCGCCACTCGAGCGAGCGCATCCAGGAGATCGTGCACGCGATGCGCGAGCAGACGCGGGCGGTCGGGCACGTCGAGCAGCTCGCGCACGGCGTCGGCGAGCGCGTCGAGCAGATCCGCACCTCGGTGCGCGAGCAGGCGCGCGGCAACGAGGTCGTGATGCGCGGCTCGCTGGTGATGCGCGACGTGGCGCAGCAGACGCAGCGCACGACCGAGGAACAGGCGCGCGGCGCGAAGCGAATTCGCGACAACATCGAAGGCGTGCGCGACGCGGTGGACCGCATCCACAGCGCGCTGCAGCAGCAGAACGAGAGCTGCCAGAGCGCGGCCGCGTCGCTCGGCGAGGTGTTCGAGCGCACGCGCACGAACGACGAGGCCACGGATGCGCTCGCCGGTGCGGCGACCGCTCTCCAGCGGCTCGCCGAGGCGCTGCGCGAGGACGTGCGGAAGTTCCGGATCGCCTGAAGGAAATCAGGAGTACGACATGATTGCTGGATGCCCGAAGTGCGGTGCGCGATATCGCGTCGAGCGCGAGAAGCTCGCGGCCGGCGGAGTGCGGCTGCGCTGTGCCAAATGCGAGGCGGTCTTCCGCGTGCGCGCGCCCGAGGACGCGCCCGAGGCGAGCGACCGCACGCAGATCCACCTGGGCCCGGTGCCCGCCGCCCCGGCGCCGCCCGCGCGCGCGGTCGCCGAGCGACCCGCTCCGGCGCCCGTGGAGAAGCCTGCGCCGCCCGCGGCTCCCGCGCCGAGCGGCGACCTCGTGCTGATCGCGATCCCCGAGGCCGACGTCGCGAAGCGGCTTGCGGACGTGCTCGCCGCGCGCGGCGTGCGCACGATCGTCGCCCACGACGGCGTCGAGGCCGTGCTCGAGCTGCAGCGGCAGCTGCCGAAGGCGGCGGTGGTCGCGGCGCATCTGCCGAAGATGTTCGGGTTTCAGCTCTGCGAGCTCGTGAAGCGCAACGAGAGCCTGCGCGGCACGTGGATCGTGCTCGCGGGCGCGATCCACAACCAGGAGCGCTACCGGCGCCCGGCGACCGACACCTACGGCGCCGACGCGTACCTCGAGGGGCCGGATCTTCCGGACGGCGCGCTCGCGCTCTTGCAGAAGGGCGGCATCGCGCTGCGCGACGTCGCTCCGCTCCCGGCGCCGGCGGCTCCGCGCGCGCCGCAGGCTCCCGCGCCGACGGCCAACGCTGCCGCCCCGCGCGCGCCGGAGCCCGAGCCCGCGCGGCCGCGGCCCACGGACGGACTCGAGGAGCAGCGCGCGAAGGCCGAGCGGCTCGCCCGCATCATCGTGTCGGACATCGTGCTCTACAACGAGCAGAAGTTCGCCGAGGCGATCCGCAACCGGAACGTCGTCGAGGCGCTCGACGGCGACCTCGCCGAGGGCCGCCATCTCTTCCAGGAACGCATCGACGCGCGCGTGCGCGGCGAGCGCGACTACCTCGCGGACGAGCTCCTGCGCGTCGCCAAGCAGCGGGGGATGAAGTAGCGCGATGCACGGCGCCGAGCGCCAGAGCTTGCTCGCACAGCTCGTCCACGGGGACGAGGAGGTGCGACGCCTCGCCGTGGAGCGGACGACGCTCCTGCCGGCGAGCGAAGCCTTGCCGCTCCTGGTCGAGCGGATGGGCGACGCGAGCTGGCGCGTGCGCAAGGCCGCGGTCGCGCGGCTCGCCGCACTGCCGGAGCCCGCGGCCGCCGTGAGCGCGCTGCTCGAGGCCATCGCGGACGGCGAGGACCCCGGCCGCCGCAATGCGGCGCTCGAGGCGCTCGTGGCATGCGGCCGGAGCGCGACGCCGCTGCTGGCCCGCGAGCTGGAGTCGCCCGACGTCGACGTGCGCAAACAAGTCGTGGACGTGCTCGGCGCGATCGCCGACCCGCGGGCCGAGGAGCCATTGGTGCGCGCCCTCGAGGACGTCGACGCGAACGTGCGCGCGGCCGCGGCGGACGCGCTCGCCGGCGTCGGCAGCCTGCGCTGCGCCGCGGCGCTCGAGCGGCTCGCCAGTGCCGACCCCGAGAAGCTCGTGCGCGCGGCTGCGTTGCGCGCGCTGGTTCGCCTCGAGGCCCCGATCCCGCCTGCGCTGGTCGACGCCGCGCTCGCCGAGCCGCTGCTCGCCGGCATCGGCTACGCCGCGCTCGCCCTCGGCGGTGCGCCGGAGGCGGTCGAGACGATCGGCAAGGGATTGCTCGCCCGGCGGCCGAGCGTGCGGGAGGCCGCCGCGAACGCGGCCACGAGCCTGTTCGTGCGCTCCAGCCCCGACGACGCGGCCTTGATCGCGAAGCGCGTGCGCGCGCTCGCCATCGCCCACGATTCGATCCTGCGCGACGCCTGCGAGCGGCTCGACGACGCCGCGCCCAGTCGCCGTCTGGCCGCGGTGCAGTTCGCCGCCTTGCTCGATTCGCCCGCCTTCGCGGCCCCGCTCGCGCGCTGCGCCTCCGATCCCGGCGTCGCGGAGCCGGCGCGCGCAGCGCTCGCAGGGCTCGGCGGGGCGCTGCCGACCGCGCTCGGCGAAGCGTGGCCGCGCCTTTCGCCCGCGGAGCGCGCCTTCGCGTGCACGGCGCTCGAAATTTGCGGCGACGACGTGGCGGCCGAGCGCATGCTGCGCGCGACCCTGCGCGACCCGTCGAGCGAGGTGCGCGCCGCAGCGGCGCGAGGCATCGCCCGCTGCGGCACGGCGGCCGCCCTCGGCGACCTGCTCGCCATGCTCGCGCTCGAAGACCCGCGCGCCGCGCGCGACGTCGCGGACGACGAGGTCGACGCCCTCGTCGACGCCGTCGCCCGGCTCGCGGAGCGCGACGGCGGCGACGGCGTGGACGCCTCCGTCGCCCTGATCGAGACGCGCCTCGCGCGCGGTCCCGAACGCGCCCGCGTCGCCGCCGCGCGCCTGCTCGCGCGCCTCGCGCGCCCGGCGGACGTCGCACGGCTGCGCGCGCTGCTCAGCGACCCGAGCGAGCGCGTGCGGCGCGCCGCCGTCGAGGCG
>CAZCTH010000043.1:0-37429 GCA_964501435.1 uncultured Spirochaetales bacterium
GGCGGTGCGCACGGCGTCCGTGGCGCACGGGGTCCACGTGGGCTTCGACGACGGCTTCCTGCTGTGGCGCGCCTCGGGCACGGAGCCCGTCGTCCGCGTGTACGGCGAGGCGCCGACGCGCGCCGCCCTCGCGCGCCGCCTCGAAGCCGGGTTGGCGCGCCTTCGTTAGGGTGTGCGGGAGGCAAATCGGCCATGACGAAGCGGCGCATCCTGCTCGTGGTCAGCGGCGGCATCGCCGCCTACAAGGCGCCGGAGCTGGTCCGCGCGTTCGTCAAGGCCGGCCACGCGGTGCGCTGCGTCGTCACCGCGGCCGCGCAGCAGTTCGTCGCGCCGCTCGCGCTCCAAGCCGTCTCGAACGAGCCGGTTCGCAGCGCGCTCTTCGACCTGGGCGAAGAGAGCCGGATCGGGCACATCGCGCTCGCGGACTGGGCCGAGCTCGTGGTGGTCGCGCCTGCGACCGCAAACCTGCTCGCGAAGATGAGTCACGGCCTCGCCGACGACCTCGCTTCGACCGTGCTGCTCGCGACCCGCGCGCCGGTGCTCGCGGCGCCCGCGATGAACGTGAACATGTGGAGCCACGCGGCGACGCAGGCGAACGTCGCCACCCTCCGCGCGCGCGGCGTGCGCTTCGTCGGTCCAGACGCCGGGGAGCTGGCGTGCGGGTGGGAGGGCGTCGGGCGCATGAGCGAGCCCGCCGCGATCGCTGCCGAGGCCGAGCTCGCGTTCGCCACGTGCAGCCTCGCGGGCGCACGCGTCGTCGTGACGGCGGGGGGCACCCGCGAGCCGCTCGACCCCGTGCGCGCGCTCACCAACCGCAGCTCCGGCAAGATGGGCTTCGCGCTCGCGGCGGAAGCGGCGCTGCGCGGCGCCGAGAGCGTGCTGATCGCGGGCCCGAGCGCGCAGCAGACGCCGCCCGGCGTGAGGCGCATCGACGTCGAATCGGCGCTGGACATGCGGGCGGCGGTGCTGCGCGAGCAAGCGAGCGCCGCGATCGTCGTGATGGCGGCCGCGGTCGCCGACTTCCGACCCGCCGCAGCGGCGGCGCGCAAGATCAAGAAGGAAGAGCTCGGCGAAGGCGTCGGCCTCACCCTCGAGCTCGTCGCGAACCCCGACATTCTCGCGGAGATCAGCCGTGATCGCGGCGCGCGGATCGTGGTCGGCTTCGCGGCCGAGAGTCACGACGTGCTCGCCGCCGCACGGCGCAAGCTCGCGCGCAAAGGTTGCGACCTGCTCGTCGCCAACGACATCTCGCGCAGCGACGCCGGCTTCGACACCGATCAGAACGCGGTGATGCTGCTGACGCCGGACGGCCAGGTCGAGGAGCTGCCGCTGCTCGCGAAGCGCGAGGTCGCCGCGCGCATCTTCGACCGCATCGAGAAGCTGCGCGAAGGGCGGCGCGCGTGAGCGCCTTCCGATTCGCGGCCCTGGCGTTCGCCGCGTCGTTCGCGTTCGCGGGCAGCGCGCTGCGCGCTGAGGTGCCCGAGCTTGCCGCAGCGCAGCCGGCGACCGTCGCCGCCGCGGAGTCCGCGCCGCCGCCGACGCTGCGCGAAGGGCCGGTGCTCGTCGCCACCGTGAAGGGGACGATCAACCCCGCGTCGGCGGACTACATCGTCGGTGCGATCGAGCAAGCCGAGCGCGAGGGCGCGGCGCTGCTCGTGCTCGAGCTCGACACGCCGGGGGGGATCCTGTCCGCGGCGCAGGAGATCGTGCAAGCCATCCTCGATGCCGACGTGCCGGTGGCGGTGTTCGTCTCGCCGCGTGGAGCCTGGGCCGCGAGCGCGGGCGCGTTCATCACCATGGCGGGCCACATCGCCGCGATGACACCGGACTCGAGCATCGGCGCCGCGCACCCGGTGAATCCGTTCGGCGGCAACGAGCGCGCGCCGGCGGCCGAGGGCGGCCCCGAGACGCCGCCGCCGGCGGACATCGAGCTCGAGAAGGCCGAGAACTTCACCGTCTCGTTCATCGAGGCGATCGCGAAGGAGCGCGGGCGCAACGTCGAGTGGGCGGCCAAGGCGGTGCGCGAGTCGATCGCGGCGCGGGCGGACGAGGCGCTCGAGCTCGGCGTGATCGACTTCGTGGTGCGGGATCGCGCCGCGCTGCTCGCGGCCGTGGACGGGCGCGTCGTCGAGCTGCCGGACGGGCGCGTGCGCCTCGCGCTGGGCGACCGCGACGCGCGTGAGCTGCCGATGGGGTTGCTCGCCCGCTTTCTTCACGCGATCTGGGATCCGACCATCGCGCTGATGCTGCTGACCGCGGGCGGCGTGCTGCTCTGGATCGAATTCAGCACGCCTGGGGTGAGCGTTCCCGGCGTGCTCGGCGTCGCGTGCATCCTCGTCGGCGCGGTGTCGCTCAGCGTGGTGCCGTTCTCGTGGCTCGGGCTCGTGCTGTTCGGCGGCGGGCTCGTGCTGATGGGCCTCGAGCTCGTCACGCCGGCGCACGGCTTGCTCTTCGCCGCCGGCGTCGTCTCGATGATGCTCGGCGGCTCGCTCGTGTTCGACCGCCCGGACGCGTCCGACCTGAACGTGCCGTTCTGGTCGGTGGTCGCGCCGATCGTCGGCAGCTTCGCCGGGTTCGCGGGCCTCGTCGCTTTCGCGGTGGGGCGCGTCATGCGCAAACCGAGCCGGCTCGGCGAGGGCGAGTTGTTGGGAATGCACGGCGTCGCGTCGACGCCGCTCGATCCGAGCGGCACCGTCGCACTGCGCGGCGAGCTGTGGAGCGCGGAAGCCGACGGTGCGATCGCGGCGGGCGAAGGCGTCGAGGTGGTCCAGGTCGACGGGATGCGGCTGCGCGTTCGGCGCGCGCCGAAACGAAACTGAGGAGAGGGATGCATGGCGATCGTGATCGTGCTCGTGCTGGCGGTGATCTTCCTGATGATGGCGGCGAAGGTGCTGCCTGAGTACGAGCGCGGCGTCGTCCTGCGACTCGGCCGGCTCTCCGGCGTGAAAGGGCCGGGCCTGGTGCTGATCATTCCCTTCGTCGACACGATGACGCGGGTGAGCCTGCGCGAGATCGTGATGGACGTGCCGCCGCAGGAGGTGATCACCCGCGACAACGTCTCGGTGAAGGTGAACGCGGTGCTCTACTTCCGCGTGCTGCAGCCGGAGAAGGCGCTGCTCCAGGTCGAGAACTACCTCTACGGCACCTCGCAGCTCTCGCAGACGACGCTGCGCAGCGTGCTCGGCCAGGCGGAGCTCGACGAGCTGCTCTCGGAGCGCGAGTCGATCAACCGGCGCCTCCAGGCGATCATCGATCAGCAGACCGAGCCGTGGGGCGTGAAGGTGCGAAACGTCGAGGTCAAGCAGATCGACCTGCCCCCGGACATGCAGCGCGCGATGGCGAAGCAGGCCGAGGCGGAGCGCGAGAAGCGCTCGAAGATCATCCGCGCGGAGGGCGAAGCCTTGGCTGCGCAGCGCCTCGCGGACGCGTCGCGCACCCTCGCGCAGGAGCCGGCGGCGCTTCAGCTCCGCTATCTGCAGACCCTCGCGGAGATGGCGACGACCCAGAACGCCAGCACGATCGTGTTCCCGCTGCCGATCGAGCTGCTGAAGCCGTTCCTCGAGGGCACGCACGCGCGGCCGACGACGACCTGAGCGCGCGGCTCAGCGACGGACGCGCCCGAGCAGCAGAAGACCGAGCCCACCGAGCGCAGCGAGCGTGAGCCACGGGAACGTGGCCGCGAGCGGCGCGGAACGCGCGGCGAAGGTCGAACCGATGTCGCGCGCGGTGAGCAGCAGGACGAGGAGCGCGGCGCCCTGGAGGGCGGCGCGCGCGAGGCTGCGGCGCCCGTCGCTGCGCATGGCGAGCCCGAAGCCGAGCAGGGCGAACACGAACACGGCCATCGGTGCGCTCAGCCGATTGTGGAGCACGATGCGCGCGTCGCCGGGGTCGATGCCCGCCGCTGCGGCCGAAGCCAGGTAGGCCTCGAGCGCCTCGCGCGGCAGGCCCGCGAGCTCGTCGCGGCGCAGGCGAGGGCGCCGCTCGCTCGGCAGGTCGAGCAGCGCGACCGCCTCGCGGTGCTCGCGGGGCGGCGCGAAGCGGTCGCCTGAGGGGAACTCGCGCACGAGGGCGTCCTCGAATCGCCAGCGCTGCGGCGCGAGGCGCTGCGCGCGCGCGGCGGAGATCGTGCGCACCAGCCGGCCCGCGGCGTCGCGTTCGTAGAGCCGGACCTCGCGCGCGATGCCGCGCGCGGCGTCGACCTCGCGCGCGACGTAGACGACGCGCCCCGCGTGAACCCAGGCGGCGCCGCCGCGGAGCTGGGCGTCGCCGCCCGCCGGGTTGCGGCGCTGCGCGAGCGCTGCCGCGGCGTTCACCCCGAAGCGTTCGATCGCGCTGGCCTGGAGCGCGGACAATCCGAGCGCGAGCAGGAGCAGGGGCGCGAAGGCGGCGAGGGGCGACACGCCGCCCGCCTTCAGGGCGAGCACCTCGCGCTGGAGGGTCGCGGTGCCCGCGCACCAAAACGCCGCGACGAAGGCCGAGATCGGGAGCAGGTATTCCGCATAGGTCCCCGCCGCGCGGTCGATCAGGAAGCGCAGCGCCTCGAGTGGGGTGCGCGCCTGCTCGAAGAGGCTGCCGAGATGCAGCATGGCGTCGACGGCGATCAGCAGGAGCGCGAGAATCGCGAAGGCGGCTGCGGACGCGCGCAGGAAGCGCGCGGCGTAATGGCGCCAGACGGTGAACACGGCGCAGGAGACTAACCCGTTGCGAGTCGTGAGAGGCAGCGCGCAGCTCGAATCGCCGCTGCCGCGCTGCGTCCTGACCGCCGGCAACTTCGACGGCGTCCACCTCGGGCACCAGCGCATCATGCAGACGGTGACGGCCCGCGCCCGCGCGCTCGGCGGCCAGTCCCTCGTCTACACCTTCGATCCGCACCCGCGGCGCGTGCTGGCGCCCGAGCGGGCGCCGCGGCTGCTCACCACCCTCGAGCAGAAGCTCGAGCTGCTCGCTGCGCAGGGCGTGGACGCCGTGGTCGTCGAGCCGTTCGACCTCGCGTTCGCCCGGCAGACTGCGGAGCAATTCGTGCGCGACGTGCTCCACGCCCGCATGCGTCCGGTCGAGGTATACGTCGGATACGACTTCCACTACGGGCGAGACCGCGAGGGATCGATGCGGACGCTGACCGAGCTGGGCCCGCACCTCGGCTTCGCCGTGACGATCATCCCGGAGGTGAAGCTCGGCGAACGCGACGTCAACTCGACGCGCGTGCGCGAGCTGCTCGAGACGGGCGAGGTCGAGAACGCCGCCGAGTTGCTCGGCCAGACCTACCGCGTGCGCGGGACCGTCGCGAAGGGCGACCAGCGCGGGCGCACGATCGGCTTCCCGACGCTGAACCTCGCCGCCGAGAACGAGATCCTTCCGTGCGTCGGCGTCTACGCCTGTCGCGTGCGGTTCCTGGGCGGGGCGCGTCTCCCAGAGGACCGCTGGTTCGGCGCCGTCGCGAACGTCGGGCGGCGCCCCACCGTGAAGACGGACGACCCGATCGCCGTCGAGGCGCATCTCTTCGACTTCTCCGGCGACGTGTACGGCGAGCGCATCGAGGTCGCCTTCGAGGCGCGGCTGCGCGGCGAGGAACGCTTCCCGAATCTCGACGCCCTGCGCGCGCAGATCGCGCGCGATTCGCAGGCAGCCCGCGCGCGGTTGGCGGCGGAATGACCGAGGCAAAGCGGCCGAGCCTGCTCGACCCGCGTCTCGCGCTCGGCGTCGCCGTGTCGGCCGCGGCCGTCTGGTACGCGTTTCGCGACGTGCCGCTGGGCGAGCTCTGGCATGCGCTGGCGGGGGCGGACCTGTGGGTCGCGGTCGTGCCGTCGTTCGCCTGTTACCTCGCGACGCTCTGGATCCGCGTGCTGCGCTGGCGCCACCTCGCCGCGGGAGTCGGGGCGCTGCCGCTGGGCGCGGCCTACCGCGCCACGGCGATCCGCTTCATGGTGAACAACCTGTTCCCGTTCCGGCTCGGCGAGATCGTCGGTCCGTGGGTCATCTCGCGGGAGATCGGCGGCTCGGCGGCGGCCTGGTTCGGCACCGTGGTACTCGAGCGCGCCTTCGACATGGCCGCGATCATGGGCCTCGCGATCTTCCTGATCGCGGATCGCGTGGATCTGGCCTGGGGCTACCGGATCTTCGCGTTCGTCCCGATGTTGGGAATCGCGGCGCTGCGCGTCTGGCCGGCGTTCTTCGTCGGCGTCGGGCGGAGCGTGCTCACGGCGGTCCTGCCGACCGCGCTCGCGACGCGCGCGGTCGCGCTGGTCGAGGAGATCGTCGCGGGACTCGCGGGGATCCGGGACGTGCGCGGGCTCGCCCTCGTGATCTTCCACACGATCCTGCTCTGGGCGGTGGTCTCGCCGATCCCGTTCCTGCTCGCCCAGCGCTCCCTCGGCGTGGATCTCGGCTCGCTGCGGCTCGACCTCCTCGGCGCCACCATGACGACCGTCGCGGTGGCGGCGGCGGTCGGGCTGCCGCAGGCGCCGGGCTTCGTGGGCGTCTACCACGCGGCTTGCAAGACCCTGCTCGTCGCGCTCGGGGTGGACGGCGGCACCGCGATCGCGGTCGGGACGCTCGCGCACGCGCTCTTCTGGACCTCGATCACCGGGTACGGGCTGCTCGCGCTGCGCGGCACCGGCTCCTCGCTCGCAGAGACCCTGCGCGGCGCACAGGGCTCGAAGCCCGCCTGAAGGCCCGCGGCAGTCTCTCCGCGGAGACGCCCGTAAAGCCGCACTCCCCGCGCGCCGATAACCGGGCGGGCTGAAAGACGTTTTCGCGCGGGGGGCGTGCCGAGGGGCGCCGCCGTTCGCGCGGGCGGCGGACAGCGCGGAGAACCGTCTTGAACGAGCGGATTGGCGAGCTGCTGGTCAAGCAGAACCTGCTCACCACGGAGCAGCTGCGAAAGGCCCGCGAAGAAGCGAAGTCGAGCGGCAAGCGGCTCGGCGCGCAGATCACCAAGCTCGGCTTCCTGCAGGAGAACCAGCTCTCCGAGTTCGTCGCGAAGCAGTACGGCGTCCCCGACATCAACCTCGACGAGTTCGACATCGACCCCGCGGTGATCCAGTTGATCCCGGAGGAGGTCGCCCAGAAGCACAGCGTCGTGCCGGTGAATCGCGCGGGCTCGACGCTGATCCTCGCCACCGCCGATCCGTCCAACATCTTCGCGATCGACGACATCAAGTTCCTCACCGGATACAACGTCGAGGTCGTCGTCGCCGCCGAAGAGCAGATCAAGCGCGCGATCGATCGCTACTACGACAAGGCCAGCGCGCTCGACGACATCATGGGCGGCTTCGACGACTCCGACATGGAGGTCGTGAGCGAGGGCGACGACGTCGACGTCAGCGCGCTCGCCAAGGAGTCCGAGGACGCGCCGGTCGTCAAGTTGGTGAACCTGATCCTCACCGACGCCGTGAAGCGCAACGCCTCGGACATTCACATCGAGCCGTACGAGAAGGAATTCCGCGTCCGCTACCGCATCGACGGCGTGCTGTACGAGGTGATGAAGCCGCCGCTCAAGCTGAAGAACGCGATCACGTCGCGCATCAAGATCATGGCGGAGCTCGACATCGCCGAGCGCCGGCTCCCGCAGGACGGCCGCATCAAGCTGAAGATGGGACGCGGCCGCGAGATGGACTACCGCGTCTCGGTCCTCCCGACCCTGTTCGGCGAGAAGACCGTGATGCGCCTCCTCGACAAGTCGAACCTGCAGCTCGACATGACCAAGCTCGGCTTCGAGCAGGCGCAGCTCGACGTCTTCCAGCACGCGATCCATCAGCCGTTCGGAATGGTGCTCGTGACGGGGCCGACCGGTTCGGGCAAGACCACCACGCTGTACTCCGCCCTCGCCGAGCTCAACAAGTCGAGCGAGAACATCTCCACCGCGGAGGACCCGGTCGAGTTCAATCTCGCCGGCATCAACCAGGTGCAGATGCACGACGACATCGGCCTGAACTTCGCGGCCGCGCTGCGTTCGTTCCTGCGTCAGGACCCCGACATCATCATGGTCGGCGAGATCCGCGACTTCGAGACGGCGGAAATCGCCGTCAAGGCAGCGCTCACCGGTCACATGGTGCTCTCCACGCTGCACACCAACGACGCCCCGTCCACGATCAACCGCCTGCTCAACATGGGCATCGAGCCCTTCCTCGTGGCGTCGTCCGTGAACGCGATCCTCGCCCAGCGCCTCGCGCGCCGGGTCTGCCCCGAGTGCAAGGAGCAGGACGCGGAGACGCTCAAGGAGGCGATGGTCGCCGCGGGCCTCAGCGAGGAAGAAGCGCGCGCCACCAAGCCCATGAAGGGCCGCGGCTGCAACAACTGCTCGAACACCGGCTACCGCGGCCGCGTCGCGCTCTACGAGGTGATGCGCGTGGGCGAGGAGCTCAAGGAGTTCATCCTGAACGGCGCCTCGGCGACCGAGATCAAGCGCGAGGCGATCCGGCTCGGCATGACCACGCTGCGGCGCAGCGCCCTCAACAAGTTCAAGGAGGGCGTGACCACGCTCTCCGAGGTCCACCGCGTCTCGGCGGCGGACTTCTAATCGGAATCAGGAGCGCGAATCCCCGATGGCGAATCTCCATCAGTTGCTCAAGGCCATGATCGAAAAGGGCGGCAGCGACCTTCACATCACGACGTCGAGCCCGCCCCAGCTGCGGATCGACGGCAAGCTCCAGCCGCTCAAGATGCCGCCGCTCTCTCCGCCGGAGACGAAGCAGCTCTGCTACTCGGTGCTCACCGACGCGCAGAAGCACAAGTTCGAGGAGACGAACGAGCTCGATCTCTCGTTCGGCGTGCGCGGTCTCTCGCGCTTCCGCGCGAACGTGTTCATGCAGCGCGGCGCAGTCGCCGGCGCCTTCCGCGCGATCCCGTACAAGATCAAGACCTTCGAAGAGCTCGGTCTTCCGAAGGTGATCACGGACCTGTCGAAGAAGCCGCGCGGCCTGATTCTCGTGACGGGCCCGACGGGCTCGGGCAAGTCGACCACGCTCGCGACGATCATCGACAAAATCAACACGGAGCGGCAGGAGCACATCGTCACGATCGAAGATCCGATCGAGTACCTGCACCCGCACAAGTCCTGCGTCGTGAACCAGCGCGAGGTCGGCGCCGACACCTCGAGCTTCAAGAACGCCCTCAAGTACATCCTGCGTCAGGACCCCGACGTGGTGCTGCTGGGCGAGATGCGCGATCTCGAGACGATCGAGGCCGCGCTCACCGTCGCCGAGACCGGCCACCTGGCGTTCGCGACGCTGCACACGAACTCGTGCGTACAGACGATCAATCGCGTCGTCGACGTGTTCCCGGCCTACCAGCAGCCGCAGGTGCGCGCGCAGCTCTCCTTCGTGCTCGAGGGCGTGCTGTCGCAGACGCTGCTGCCGCGCGCGAACGGCCCGGGCCGCGCGCTGGCCCTCGAGGTGATGGTCCCGAACCCCGCGATCCGCAACCTGATCCGCGAGGACAAGATCCACCAGATCTACTCGCAGATGCAGATCGGCCAGGACAAGTTCGGCATGCAGACGATGAATCAGTCGCTCGCGTCGCTTTACCTGAAGCGCCTGATCTCGATGGACGATGCGTTGGCGCGCAGCAGCGATCCCGACGAGCTGCGCAATCTGATCAACCAAGGCGCGCCCGCGATCAAGCGCAGCGCAGCGGCGAGCTAAGGGGGAAGACATGGCAGTCTTCACGTGGGAAGGCCGGACCCGGCAGGGCACGACCAAGAAGGGCGTGATGGAGGCGGCCAGCGAGGCCGCCGTGATGGCGCAGCTGCGCGCGCAGGCCATCGTGCCGGTGGCGGTCAAGGCCAAGCCCAAGGATCTGCTCGAGGGCATCGCGTTCTTCGAGAGCAAGCCCAGCAACGCCGACGTCGTGCTCTTCACGCGCCAGTTCGCGACGATGATCGACGCCGGCCTGCCGCTCGTGCAGTGCCTCGACATCCAGGCGACGCAGCAGCCCAACAAGGGCTTCCAGAAGGTGCTGAAGGCGATCAAGGCCGACGTCGAGCAGGGCTCGACGTTCGCCGACGCGCTGCGCAAGCACGAGGGGACCTTCGACCAGCTCTACACGAACCTCGTCCAGGCCGGCGAGGTGGGCGGCATCCTCGACACGATCCTGAACCGCCTCGCGCAGTACATGGAGAAGGCGGAGCAGCTGAAGCGCAAGGTGAAGGGCGCGATGGTCTACCCCGCGACGATCGTCGTGGTGTCGATCGGCGTGATCGTGCTGCTGCTCGTGAAGGTGATTCCGGTCTTCAAGAAGATGTTCGAGGAGTTCGGCGGGACGCTGCCCGCGCCGACGCAGTTCGTCGTCGACCTCTCCGAGTTCATGCAGAAGTGGATCGCGCTGATCCTCAGCCTGATGATCGGTTCCGTGGTCGGATTCCTGCAAGCGCGCAAGCGCTCGCCGCGCTTCCGGCTCGCGACCGACGCGTTCTTCCTGAAGACGCCGGTGTTCGGCTCGCTGCTCCGCAAGGTCGCGGTGTCGCGCTTCACCCGGACGCTCGGCACGATGATCTCGTCGGGCGTGCCGATCCTCGACGCCCTCGAGATCTGCGCGAAGACCGCCGGCAATCTCGTGATCGAGAACGCGCTCTTCAAGACGCGCGCCGCGATCTCGGAGGGCCGCACGATCGCCGAGCCCCTCGAGGCGTCGAACGTGTTCCCCGGCATGGTGGTGCAGATGATCGCGGTCGGTGAGGCCACCGGCGCGATGGACACCATGCTCGGCAAGATCGCCGACTTCTACGACGAGGAAGTCGACGCCGCGGTCTCCGCACTCACGGCCCTGCTCGAGCCGCTCATGATGGTGTTCCTCGGCGGCACCATCGGCGGTATCCTGATGGCGATGTATCTCCCGATCTTCAAGATCGCGGAGAACATCAAGTAGACGTGGAGACCCCGGCCGGGAGCGCGCCGGCCGCGAGCGCGGATCCGAAGCGGCGGCTCGCGCAGCTGATGGCTGCGCGGCTGCTGCTCATGCTCACGGTCTTCGCGCTGGCGCTTCTGCTGGTCGGCGCGGGGAAGGAAGGGGCCGAGCTCGCGGAACGCGGGCTCTACGGCACGCTCACCTTCGCGTTCGTATCCACCGCGGTGTGCGCCGCACTCTTGCCGCGGGTCGCACGCCCGCGGCGACTCGCGGCCGCGCAGCTGCTCTTCGATCTCGTCACCGTCACCTCGATCCTGCTCTTCACCGAGGGCGCGCGCTCGCTGTTCAGCTTCCTGTATCTGCCGCTCACCGTATACGCGGCGATGCAGTTCGAGCGGCGCGGCGCCTATGCGACGGCGATCGGCGCCTCGCTGTGCATCGCCGGCATGTTCGCGCTCGACTCCGCGGGCGCGTTCGGGCTGGGCGGCCGAACCCTGCCGTGGGAGTGGCGCTTCGGCGTGTGGGGCGCCCACACGGGTGCGCTGCTGCTCGTGGCGATGCTCGCGAGCACCCTCGCGCGGGACTCGCGGCTCGCGAGCGCCCGCTTCGAGAGCAGCGCGAGCGACCTCCGCGAGCTCCAGGGCCTGCACGAGCGCACGGTCGAGTCGCTCACCAGCGGGCTGATGTCGGTAGACGCCCGCGGCGTCGTGACGACGTGCAACGCCGAGGGCATGCGCATCCTCGCGCGCGAGGCTTGCGAGATCGTCGGCCATCCGATCGAGCCCTTGATCCCGGGCATCGCCGAGCTGATCTCGCAGGGGGCGCCGAGC
This sequence comes from uncultured Spirochaetales bacterium, assembly GCA_964501435.1. GTDB lineage: Bacteria > Myxococcota_A > UBA9160 > UBA9160 > UBA6930 > VGRF01. The sequence goes on from CAZCTH010000043.1 coordinate 11,673, forward strand.
GCGCGCCGCGCACGGCTGTCCCTCAAGGTCGGGAACGGAGAGCTGCGGCATCTCGGCGTCGCCGCTTCCGTGCTGCGCGCCGCGAACGGCACCGACGCCGGGCACGTGGTGATCTTCCAGGACGTGACCCAGGTGGTCGCCCTCGAGCTCGCGGTCCGCCAGAGCGAACGGCTCGCGGCGGTGGGCGAGCTCGCCGCCGGCGTGGCCCACGAGGTGCGCAACCCGCTCGCCGCGATCTCGGGATGCGTGGAGATCCTGCGGGCCACCAACCGCGAGCGCACGGGAGACCTCGAGCAAGAGCGCTTGATGAACATCGTGCTGCGCGAGATCGAACGGCTCGACGCGCTCATCGCCGATTTCCTGTCGTTCGCGCGGCCGGCGGCACCGAAGCTCGAGGCCGTGCCGGTCGGGGCGCTGCTGGAGGAGGTGGCGGAGATGTGCCGGGCGGCGTGCCCGCTGGGCGTGCGCGTGGGCGTGAACGCCCCCCCCGAGGCGCTCGCGGTCGAGGCCGACCCGACGCAGCTTCGCCAGGTGCTGTGGAATCTGGTGCGCAACGCGATCCAGGCCGTGGGCGAGCGCGGCGAGATTCGTCTCGAGACGGCGAGGGCGGGCCGCTGCTTGCCTCAAGACGGCGACGCGATGGCCCGAAGCGGAGCGGCGGGCGGGAGGGAAGCGGTGGAGATCGTGGTGGCCGACGACGGCCCGGGCATCGCGCCCGATGCGCTCGAGCGGATCTTCGATCCGTTCTTCACGACGAAGCCGTCGGGTACGGGCCTCGGCCTCGCCACGGTGCATCGCATCGTCACGTCCCACGCGGGGGCCATCGACGTCCAGAGCGCGCCCGGGGCGGGTGCGCGCTTCCGCGTGCTCTTGCCCGCGGCACGGGGATCGCGATGAGCGGCGCCCCGCGCGTGCTGGTGGTCGACGACGAGCGCGGCATGCGCGACTTCCTCGAGATCTTCTTCCGCCGCGAAGGCATGGACGTGTCGACGGCCGCGAGCGTCGCCGAAGCGCGCGCCGCGCTCGAAGCGGACGAGTACGACCTGGTGATGACCGACGTGCAGATGCCCGGCGGAAACGGGCTCGAGCTGTTGCGCTCCGTGAAGGAGGCGTCGCCCGAGACGATCGTGATCGTGGTGACCGCGTTCGCCACTGCCGAGACGGCGATCGAGGCGATGAAGCAGGGCGCCTACGACTACCTGACGAAGCCGTTCAAGCTCGACGAGGTGCGCCTCGTCGTGAACAAGGCGCTCGAGAAGAAGCTGCTCAGCGTCGAGAACAAGCGCCTGCGCAGCGAGCTGCGCACCCAGGCGAAGCAGCGCGTGCTGATCGGCACGAGCGCCGCGATGCAGCGCGTCTACGACCTGATGGCGCAGGTGGCGGCGACGCGCACCAGCGTGCTCGTGTGCGGCGAGAGCGGCACCGGCAAGGAACTCGTCGCGCGCGGCATCCACGACCTCTCGGATCGCCGCGACAAACCCTTCGTGGCGGTGAACTGCGGGGCGATTCCCGAGAATCTGCTCGAGTCCGAGCTGTTCGGGCACGTGAAGGGCGCGTTCACCGGGGCGGTCAGCAACAAGCCCGGACTGTTCGAGGTGGCGCACGGCGGCACGCTCTTCCTCGATGAGATCGGCGACCTCCCCCAGACGCTCCAGGTGAAGCTGCTCCGGGCCCTGCAGGAGAAGCAGGTGCGCCGCGTGGGCGGGAACACCGACACGGCCGTGGACGTCCGCATCATCACGGCGACGAACCGGAACCTCCACGCCGACGCGCAGGCCGGCCGCTTCCGCGAAGACCTCTACTACCGCCTCAACGTCATTCAGCTCACGCTGCCGCCGCTGCGCGAGCGCATGGAGGACGTGCCGCTGCTCGCGCAGCACTTCCTCGAGAAATTCGCACGCGAGCAGGCGCGCTCGCAGTGCCGGCTCTCGGAAGGCGCGCTCGCGCGCATCCTCGCCCACGACTTTCCGGGCAACGTGCGCGAGCTCGAGAACACGATCGAGCGCGCGGTCGCCCTGTGCCGCGGCGAAGTCATCGAGCCGGAGCTTCTGCCCGCGGCGCTGCTCGCGCCGCGGACGGCGCCCGTGGGGGCGGCGCAGCTGCCCGCCAGCGGCGCTTCCCTCGACGACCTGATGAACGCCTTCGAGCGCGACCTCCTGCAGGCGGCGCTCGCGAAGACGGGCGGCGTGAAGAAGCGCGCTGCGCAGCTGCTGGGCATCACGTTTCGATCGTTCCGGTATCGGCTCGAGAAGCTCGGCCTCGACGGCGGCCCCGACGAAGCGGAGTGAGCGCGGTGCGCGGGCCGCTCTCGCTCGTGGGCCGGCTCTCGCGCGGCATCCACACCAGCGTCCGAGTCGAGGTGATGGCGAGCCTCGGCGTCGTGATGGCGCTCGCGCTGCTGGTGCTCGTGGCGGCGGCCTACCGCAATCACGAGAACACGCTGCGCGAGACGCTCGGGCCGGCCTTGCTCGCGGAGTCGCGCGACGCTGCGCGCATGGCGGCGCCGCTCGGCTCCGACACTGAATGGTGGCGCGCCGACGCGAGCGGCCTCGCCGCCCCGGTGGGCCGGGCCCGGTCGCCCGCGACCGACCGGGAGCTCGCGATCGCACGCGCTGCCCGCGAGCGCAATGCGGCGCTGCTCGACTTCGGCGCGCTGTGGGATCCGATCGTGTTCGCCGCGCCGCCCGGGCTTGCGGGCGAAGTGATGGTCGCGCGGCTCTCCCCCGCGCAGTCGAGCCGGCTGCGCGTGCGGCCCGCCGCGGTGTTCGCGGCGCTGGCCCTCGCCGACGCGCTCGTCTTCGGGGCGTTCGGCTTCGTGCTCTTGCAGCGCCGCGTGGTCGCGCCCCTCGAGGCGCTCGCTGCGCTCGTGCGCGAGATCGGCGAAGCCGGGGAGCCCGTGCAGGCGCGCATCGCGGGCCCGCCGGAAGCGCGCGCGGTCGCCGAGGCGCTGTCGGAGATGAGCGTCGCGCTCGCGCGGCGTGCGAAGGAGCTGGGCGACGCGGTCGTCGAGCTGCGCGAGACGAACGCGCGCCTGCAGCAGACCCACGCGGGGCTCGCGCGCGCGGAGCGGCTCGCCTCGGTGGGGCGCCTGGCGGCGGGGGTCGCGCACGAAGTCGGCAATCCGCTGGGCGCGATTCTCGCCTTCGCCGAGATCGTCTCGCGCGATCCGGGCTTGTCGGCGACGTCGAAGGGGCAGCTCGAGCGCGTGCTGCGCGAGGGCGAGCGCGTGCGGCGCATTCTGCGTCAGCTGCTCGATCTCTCGCGGCCGGTCCGGATGGAGCGGCGTCCGTTCGACCTCGCGCAGGTGGCCCGCGACACCGTCTCCCTCGTCGCCGCGCAGCGGCGCTATCAGGGCGTCTCGTTCGCGGTGTCGGCGGCGAGCGATCTTCCCCTCGCGCTCGGTGACGAGAATGCGGCGCAGCAAGTCCTCAGCAACCTGCTCGTGAACGCTGCGGAAGCCGTGCGCGACGGCGCGGGCGCACGGGTGCGGATCGAGCTCGCCGCCGGGGCGCTCCGCCGGCGTTCGGGCGACAAGGCGGCGACGCCTGCCAGCCGAGCCACGCCCGACGCGGTGACGTGCCTCGTGCTCGACGACGGCTGCGGCATACGTGAAGAGGACCGCGAGCGCGTCTTCGATCCGTTCTTCTCGACCCGCACGCAGGGCGAAGGCACGGGGCTCGGGCTGCCGAACGCGCTCCGCATGGCGGAAGAGCAGGGCGGATCGCTCGAGCTCGACCCGGCTCCCGAGGGCTTCCGCACGGCCTTCGCGCTCCGCTTGCCAGCGGCGCCTTCGCCCGACCGGGCGGACGCCTCGCGCGCGGTGCGCTCCGCGTGACGTCGGTGCGAAGCCGGCTGCGCACTGCGCAATCCGCTGCGGGGCGAAGCGGGCGCCCGGGGCCGCGAGGCTCAAGCAGCTGCGCGCTTCACCCGATACAGCGCAGGGCACGCGGCTTGCTACGGCGAGGTCGCGAGGGAGAGCGCTTGCGCCAGCGAACCCAAACAGGCTTCACGATCGTCGAGATGATGCTCGTGGTGGCGATCGCGGCCCTGATGGTCGCGCTCGCCTATCCGAGCTGGCAGCGGATGAACGACAACATCCACCTGCGCGCCGCTGCGCGCGCGGCGCAGGATTCGTTCACCTACGCGCGCGAGCAAGCCGTGCGAACCGGCCGACGCCACATCGTGTTCGCGCAGACGGGCCTCGGCCTCGATGCGTGCGGAACGGCGATCCCGTCGCCGCTGCTCGTGCTCGACGACACTGACCAGGACTGCTGCGTCGACGCCGCCGAGCCGTCGTGGGCGCCCGAAGAGCTCAACGACCCGATCGTCCAGCAGACGGCGTTCTGGGGCGTGACCAATGCCACAGCGCGCGTTCCGGAAGACGGCGGCGGCGGCGCGATGACGACCGGCTCGACGTTCACGCTGCTCGGCGGCGGCGCGTCGACCGGCGTCGCGTTCCGCGGCGACGGCATTCCGGTGGCGTTCTCCGCGGCGTGCGCGCTCGGCAACGTCGGCACTGGCGCCGGTGGGTATTACTTCACGAACGGCCGCCCCGGTTTGACCGCGGGCGAGCGCCGCGATCTCGCGGTCATCGTGAGCCCGATCGGCACCGCGAAGGCGTACACCTGGGACGCCGCGAACGGGAGGTGGACGCAATGACTCCCCTGCGTGCCCGGCGCTCTGCCGCCGGCCTCAGCCTGATCGAGGTGATGATCGCGCTCACGATCCTCGCGATCGGTCTGGTCGGTGCGCTCTCGATGCAGGTCCAGGCGCTCAACTCGACCTCGAACGGACGGCACGTGACCGACGCCATGCGGATCGGGCTCGATACGCTCGAGACGCTCAAGTACATGGGCTGGGCCGCCACGCCCGCGACCGCGTGGACCGTGCCCGCCGTCGTGACCGGCCCCGAGTCGATCACCGTACGCGCGAACGAGACGCCGCAGAACTTCAACGTGAGCTGGCGAATCCAGAATCTCGGCGCGGGCCCGATCATCGTGCGCCGCCAGATCGACGTCCGCGTCACGTGGCGCGAGCCGGGCGACACGCCCGCGATGCCGCTGCGGCGTTACGCCGTCTCGAGCGTGAAGTTCAACGGTGCGGGGACTCCGCCATGAAGCGCGCCCAGCGAAGCGAGGCCGCCTTCACGCTGATCGAGATGATGATCTCGGTGGTCGTGCTGGCGATGATCACCGTCTACATGACCGGGATGCTCGTGCAGCAGTCCCGCGGCTACGAGATCGTGGAGGACGTCTCCGACGCGCAGCAAGCCGAGCGCGCCGTCGGCGATCTGCTCGAGCGCGACGTGCTCGCGACGGGGATGTTGGTGCGCGCCGCGGGCGTCGTGAGCGGAGTCGACAACACCGGTCCGGAGAGCACGGACGTGCTGTGCGTGACGGACCCGGACGCCGTGCTCGATCCGACCTCTGCGGGCGAAGGGCTGTTCGGCATTCGCATCACTGCGGGCTACACCGGCACGGGCGCCAACACGCTCGCGCTCACGGTGCCGACCCTCGAGCAGCGCGACGACCCCTTCGCGGCCCCGGCGGCGACGTACGACAACCTGTTCCCGCTGGACAACGTCCCGGACTCGGACTTCCTGTTCGCCCCGCTCACCCAGCAGCGAGGCGGCATCATCGTGATCGACGCGGCCAACCCGGCGAGCGGGAGCCAGTGCGGAATCATCCAGAACGTCTCGCTCGGCCCGACGCGGGTGACGGTCGACTGGAACGTGACCGTCGACGGCACGCCGCTGATCCCCGCGCCGGCGAATCTGCCGGTCGCAGGCTCGACGCTGGTCGCGATCCCCGCGCACATCTACTACGTGCGGCCCGCGCAGGCCGCCGCGCCGCCGCTGCCCGCGCAGGCGCCGCAGCTGATGCGCGATGGCATGCTGCTCGCGGACGACGTCGAGGACCTCCAGGTCGCGTACTTCCACGACGCCGATCGCGACGGCGCCTGCGACGCGAACGAGTGGAGCGGCGGCGACTGCCCGAACCCCGGCGTCCAGGGCTTCAACGCCTACGACTCGCTCAACACCGACAACTGCGTGCTGCGCGCCGTGCGCTTCAACTTCGTCGTGCGCACCGCGGCGCAGGACGCGACGGTGGCGGCGGACCCGCTGACGGCGCAGAGCGCCTTCATCCAGACCGAGAACGCCCCGGCGCGCGCGGGCCTCGACGGCTTCCGCCGCCGCGTGTTCTCTCGCACCGTGCTTCCGCGCAACTCGCCGATCAACGCGGGCTCGAGCCCGAGAGGTTGCAGCTGATGGCGCATCGCAACCGAACCATGCGAAAGCGCGAGCGCGGCGCGGCGATGTTCATCGCCGTGCTGCTGCTCGTCCTGATGGGCGCGCTCGGCCTCGTGGCCCTCGACGGCGCGAGCGAAGACCGCCGCATCGCGGGCTTCCAGAATCGCACGAGCAGCGCCTTCGCGGCGGCCGAGGCCGGCGTCGCGCACGCGGCCGAGCTCGCGAAGCAGAACATCACCACGATTCCGGTCACGGCGCTCAGCGACGCGACGGTCTACGACCGCGAGCCGACGCTGCCGAGCTACCGCGCGGACCCAAACCCGCTGCCGGTGGGCACGAACCCGAACGGCATCGTGAGTGCCGGCTTCGGGGCGGCGGAGGGCGTCGCACCGGAGGCCGGCGGTGGTTGGAAGACGGGCAAGTGGCGGATCAACGTCGAAGGCCGCAGTCCGAATCCGGCGGGCGGCGGAATCGACGGTCGCATGTCGACCTCCCGCGTCGAGATGATGTGGGGCGAGCCCACGAACGCGGGCAGTGATTACGAAGGCCAGTAGCTGAGGCCACGACATCGGGGGGAGGGGTGATGAGTCACAAGGTCGCGCGGGCGGCGGCGCTCGGCGCTGCGCTCGCGTTCGCGATGGCGTGCGGAGACGATTCCACGGATCTCGATCCGTCGCGCTCGATGGCGGCGGGCGGCGAGCGCGCGCGCGCGGGCTCGCCCGACGCGCCGGCGGCGGCGGCGAACAACCAGCCGCCGACGATCTCCGCCGTGTCGCTCAATCCCGCCTACCCGGTCTCCGAAGGGCGCATGGAAGCCCGCATCGAGGCGAGCGACCCCGACGGCGGGCTCGTGCAGTTCCTGCTGACCTGGAAGCTGAACGGGCGCGTGCTCGAGGAGGGCGCGCGCACGTCGATCCAGCTGCCCGTGCTCGAGCGCGGCGACCGCATCGAGCTCGTCGTGCGCGCCAACGACGGCACGCTCGAGAGCGAGGCGAAGACGGTCACGGCGCGCTTCGAGAATCGCGCGCCCACGATCACGTTCCTCTACACGACCCCGCAGAACAAGCGGATCCGGCGCGGCGACGTGCTCACTGCGGTGCCCGAGGCGAGCGACCCGGACAACGACCACCTCGAGTACGCGTATCGCTGGCGGGTGAACGGCACGGATGCCGGCGAGGAGCGCACCTTCGACACGAAGGGCTTGCGCCGTGGCGACAAGGTCACCCTCGAAGTCGTCGCGAACGACGGCTCGCTCGAGAGCATGCCGCGCGAGCTCGGGCCGATCGCGCTCGAGAACTCGGCGCCGGTGATCAAGCAGCTGCCCGTGCTCGAGCGGCAGGGGGGCGCGCTCACGTATCAGTTCGAGGCCGAGGACGCCGAGGGCGATCGCAATCTGCGCTTCTTCCTGAAGGACGCCCCGGACGGCATGGAGATCGACCCGCTGACGGGCCTGCTCACGTGGAGCCCGGGCGCCGACCAGGTTGGCAAGCACCTCGTGAAGGTCGGCGTCAAGGACAGCGAAGGGGACGGCTCGCTGTTCGAGTGGGAAGTCTCCGTGAACGCGGCCGGGCCGCCGGCCGCTCGCGCCGAGTAGCGCCCGCAAGCGCTTGCGGGACTGCGCAATTCAGTGCGCAGCCCGTTCGTCCGAAGACGCCCGAGGCCGCGTTTCGCGCCGCCGCGCGATGGGCATGCCGATTGCTCTGAAGAGCGGCGGTTGGATTCGCCAGGAGGCACACGCCATGACCCGGAACTTCGCCCGTTTCAGCTGCGCGCTCGCTGCCGTCGCATTGCTCGCGGCGCCCGCGCAGGCACAGACGGTGAACGACACCGCGCTCTTCACCGCCGTGGTGCCGCCGAACGTGATGCTGCTGGTCGACAACTCGGGGTCCATGAACACGATCGTCTACCACCCGAGTTACAGCCCGAGTGCCGTCAATACCTGTAACTACTGGAACGACGCGACCGACTACTACGTCAACTCGACCGATGGCGACACGTTCCCCAGCGGCGCAGGAGACACGCAGTTCCGCGCCGGTACGTACACGATCGCGTCTGCCGGATGCGTCGCCACGCCGCGGGAGATCTTCGTCGATCCGCAGGTGAACGCAGTGCCGGATTTCACCCGCTGGAACGGTCACTATCTGAACTGGTATTACAGCTCGGCCAACGCGGCAAACGTGCCGGCGATCGTGGCGACGAACAACGGCACCCTCTCGGCGTGCCTCGGCGGCGGCACCTTCAATCGCTACCGCCGCGCGCGCGTCTCGGCCGCGAAGACCGTCCTCCGCGAGGTCATCTGTCAGGTGAACGCCGCGGGCGCGGTTCGCTTCGGCATCGCACAGTTCCGCCGCGTGGGTGCCGGCAGCGATCCCAACGGCGGCTTCGTGGCCGTGCCGATCAACGACTACCTGACGGCCGGCGTGCCCACCTCCTACTCGCTGAACGGCGTCACGCGGACCCACGGCCAGCACCTCGACTTCGTGATCAACGACCTCACGGGCGAGAGCTGGACGCCTCTCGCCGAGTCGCTCTTCCAGATCTACACGTACTTCCATGGCCGCGGCATCACGCAGCGTCCGGCCCCGCGCGTGTCGGGTGTGTTCCCGAAGTACGAGTACAACACCGTGCTCAGCAGCGGCGGAACGGTGGGCGGCACGTTCAGCACTGCCGGCGCTCCGACGGTGCCCGACAGCCCCGTGCAGTGGGATTGCCAGAAGAACTTCGTCGTGCTGATCACGGACGGCGAGTCGACGCAGGACGACTTCGCCGTCGTCTCCCCCTCGAATACCGCCAACGGCTTCGCGAGCTTCCAGAATCTGATCGGCGATTACAACGCGGACGGCGAGGTCGAGACCGGCCAGCCGAGCAACGGCACTCTCTACCTGGACGACATCGCGAAGTTCATGCACGAGGTCGACTTCCGCCCCGATCTCGCGAACCCGAACGGCGTGCCGCAGACCATCGACGTGTACACCGTGGGCTTCACCACGAACGCTGTCGCCAACGCGGCGCTCGCGAAGACGGCCTCCGTGGGCGGCGGCCAGTTCTACACCAGCAACGATCCCGACCAGCTCGCGAACGACATCGTGTCCGCGGTGAGCGACATCGTGCGCAAGTCGCAGTCGTTCACGGCCGCGACGGTGCCGGCGGCGCGCACGTCGTCGGGCGGCATGTTCTACACGAGCCGGTTCGTGCCTTCGAACACGGACGGCTTCTGGGAGGGCCACCTCGAGGCCTGGAAGATCGATGTCCAGGGCCACATCCTCGACTCCTCCGGCAACTGCGCGCTGAACGATCCGGAAGCGCCGGCCGAGTGCTCGATGGGAGCGTTCAAGTCGTCGGCGACGCCGTACTGGGATGCGGGCACGCAGCTGCGTCTCACGAGCGAGGGCAGCCGCAAGCTGTGGACCTCGAAGATCAACAGCGTCTCGCTGAAGAGCGAGAAGATCGAGTGGTTCCGCCCGAACTTCGTGCCGACCGATCTCGCGATCACGGCCGCCGATCTCGGCACGTACAGCTATGGCCCGCATGCTCCGGCCACCACGGTCGACGAGCTGCGCGACGACATCGTCGCGGTGGTGCGCGGCTGCGAGCTCGGCACCGAGTTCGCGACTTGCGTCGATCGCCCGTGGAAGCTCGGCGACCTGTTCCACTCGGACCCGGTGGTGGTGCCCGGTCCGCCGTCCCCGCTTCCGGGCGCCGGCAACCCGCAGTACCGCCTCAACTTCAAGACGCGCGATCGGCGCATCCTGGTGGGCTCGAACGACGGCTTCCTCCACGCCTTCAACGCCGGCACGTGGAACGCGACGGCCACTCCGCCCGCCTACACGACCGGCAACGGCAACGAGGTGTTCGGCTTCATGCCGTACAGCGCGCGCGTGAAGGCGAAGGAGCTTCCGCGAGACTCGGGCGTGCGCGACTTCTACATGGTCGACGGCTCGCCGCGCGTGTCGGACGCCTGGTTCTACACGTCGCCGACGGTGAACTCCCAACTCACCGACGGTTCGGAATGGCGGACGGTGCTCGTGTCCGGCATGCGCCAGGGCGGGAAGCAGCTGTTCGCGCTCGACATCACGAACCCCGCCGCAGCTCCGTCGGACAGCTGTCCGAACAGCCGCAGCCCGTCGGACACCGGGTACCCCTGCTACCTGTGGGAGTTCCCGCGTGAGAACGCGGCGGCCGCCGACCTCGCGCTGATGGGCGAGACCTGGTCCGAGCCGATCATCACGAAGATCAAGGTGCGCGTGGACGCCAACGACAACTCCGGCGCCGGCTTCGAGCGCTGGGTGGCGATCGTGGGTGCGGGCTACGACAAGACCAGCAATCCGAACGACAAGGCGAACTACAGCGCCACATCGACCTCGGGCCGCGCGCTGTTCATCATCGACGTGCAGACCGGCAAGCTGATCGCGAAGAAGGAGTTCGACCCCGCGGCGACGGCGGCCCCGACCACCGATCCGTCGTCGGTCGCCTACGACCCTGCACACCCGGAGCGCAGCATGCACTTCGCGTTCGCGGCGACTCCCGCGGTCTACGACCTCGACTTCGACGGCTACGCCGACGTCGTCTACGCCTCGGACCTCGGCGGCAACATCTGGAAGTGGGTGATCGAGGACATCGGTCACGACTCCGTGAACAGCGCTGCGCCCGACTACGACCAGGACTCGAACTGGGACTTCAGCCTGTTCTTCAAGTCGCCTTCGTGGCTGAACACCTCTACGGGTCAGCGCTGGTGGAAGAGTTTCTTCTACCCGCCGACCGCGGTGCTGAAGAACAACAAGCTGTGGATCGCGCTCGGCAGCGGTGAGCGCGCGAACCTCGGCTGGACGAGCAGCGCGACGACGACGCTGGACAACAACCGCTTCTACTCGGTGCTCGACAACGACCCGCTGAACGCCTCGAGCGTCGCGGCGCCGCTGACGGAGTCGGATCTCGCCGACGTCACCGCGCTGACGGGTTGTCCGGTGATCTCCCCGTCGAAGGGCTTCTTCTTCGTCACCAGCGAGGGAGAGAAGTTCGTGACGCCGCCGGAGACGTTCAACTACTTCGTGCTCACGGCCTCCTACATCCCGACCGGCGCCTCGACACCGTGCACCTCGGGCGGCAACGCCCGGATCTACGGCTTCAAGATCACGTGCGGAGAAGGCCTCTTCACGGGTCCGTCGGCGGCCGCGGCGGCGAACGACCGCAGCGTCGACATCGGCTCGGGCTTGCCGACGGCGCCGCAGATCACGATCACCACCGACCCGAACGGCCAGAGCTCGATCGTGGTCAACAACCAGAACGGCGATCTGATCGACCCGAGCCGGCCGCAGTGCAACACGCCGCCGTGCGCACCCGCGTGCAACCCGGCGACGGATCCGAACTGCGTGCCCGGCGGCGGCGCGAAGGGCGGAACGCTCTACTGGCGAGAGATCGCGAACTGAACGCTCGCTGAGAAGGCGCGGCCCCGCAGGTCCCCCGGACCTGCGGGGCCGTTGCGCTTGGCCTTCCGCACCGAGTCCTGCAGCTCCGTAGAACGTGGGGGAAAGCACTCAAGGAACTGCCGCACTGCACCGAAGGTGATGGGGAGCACGATGCTCGACCCCCGGCAGGAGGCCACCCCCCATGCTCGACCTCACCCGCTCCGTCCGAGCGCTCGCGACCGCTGCGTTCGTCGCCGCCGCGAGCTCCGCCTCGGCGCTCAACCTGTCCAACGGTGATGTGGCCGTCGCGAACCTCGACAGCTGGGGCTTCACGTCGACGAACAGCCAGCTGATGACCGACTGGAACGGCTCGAGCGGGACGGACCAGCTGTATCAGATGTTCGGCTACATCGGCACCGCGAGCGGGATGACCGCGGTGAACGCGTCGTCGTTTCGGACCGGCTGCAACGCTGGCTTGTGCGGAAGCGCGATTGCCCAGACCGGTGCGAACACCGCGACGTCGTCGATCGTGCTGAACCAGAACGTGGGCAATGGCGCGACGCGACTCGCGCGGAACGCGCTTACGCTCACGTACGGCTTCACCCTGGTGGACGACCAGTCGGCGAACGACTTCGACCGGCTCGGTTGGGACGTCTCCTTCACCAACAACACCTCCAGCGCGATCAGCTTCGTCTTCTACACCTACCTCGACCTCGACCTGCTCGGCACGCCCGGCAACGACCTCGTGAGCGTCGGCGCGGGGAATCAGATGATCTCGGTGCTCGACGCGACCAACCCGAGCGCGCATCCGTTCGGCTGGACCGCGCTGAACGGCGCGGCGACGGGGTTTCAGGTCGGTGCGTATCCGGGGCTGCAGAACCAGCTGAACGGCTGGACGAGCGCGCAGAACCTCACGAACACGAACGCGCTCTCCACGAACCCGGGCGACGTGACGGCGGCCTTCCAGTACACGATCACGCTCGCTGCCGGCCAGACCCTCGTGATGAGCTCGGCGGTCGCGGAGCCGCAGACCGCGGCGCTTCTGGCGGCGGGCCTCGGCGGCCTCGCGTTCTACTCGCGGCCCCGGCGGCGCAATCGCGCCTGAGGGCGGAGCGGGGAGATCCGGAACAGCGCTGGGCTTTCCGCTGCCACCCAGATTCTGCGCGCCCGAGGATCACGGCTTTCCGAGGCCGTACTCCTTCAGCTTGTAGAGCAGGGCGCGGTGGCTGATGCCGAGCAGCCGCGCCGCGTGGGTGCGATTGCCCTTGGCCGCCTCGAGCGCATCGCGAATCCATGCGGTCTCGAAGCGGCGGCGCGCGGCGCCGAGCGAGAAGTCCGCGACCGGGGGCGCGGGGATCGCGAGCGTCGCCTGCGGCTCGCCCTTCACGTTTTCGGGGAGCTCGCGCAGCGTGATGCGATCCTCGTTGGCGAGGATCACCGCACGCTCGATCACGTTCTCGAGCTCGCGCACGTTTCCCGGCCATGAGTAGGCGACCAACTTGCCGAGTGCGTCGTCCGCCACGCCGCGCACGTTCTTGCCGAGCGAGGCGCGGAACTGCGCGAGGAAGTGGTCCACCAGCAGCGGGATGTCCTCGCGCCGCTCGCGGAGCGGCGGCACGGTCACGCGCACGACGTCGAGGCGGTAGAAGAGGTCCTCGCGGAAGCGGCCCTCGGCGACTTCGCGCGAGAGGTCGCGCGCGGTCGCCGCGATCACGCGCACGTCGACGGAGCGCGACTTCGAGTCGCCGACCGGCCGCACCTCCTCTTCCTGGAGGACGCGCAGCAGCTTCACCTGCAAGGGGAGGGGGAGCTCGCCGATCTCGTCGAGGAACAATGAGCCGCCGTCCGCCTCGGTGAAGAGCCCGCGGCGCGCGCGGTCGGCCCCCGTGAAGGCGCCCTTGGCGTGGCCGAACAGCTCGCTCTCGAGCAGGGCTTCCGGGATCGCGCCGCAGTTCACCGCCACGAACGCCTGGTGGCGCCGGGCCGACTGCGCGTGCAGTGCGCGGGCGAGCACCTCCTTGCCGGTGCCACTTTCGCCGGTGAGCAGCACCGTGGTCTTGAACTCCGCCGCGCGCTCGACGAGCTCGAGCACCGCCATCATGTTGGCGGAGGCCGCGACGATCGGTCGATCGCCGACCGCGCGCTCGAGGTCCCGCAATAACAAGTCGTTGGCGCGGCGGAGCTTCTCCCGCTCCTGCGCCTTGCGGATCGCGAGCAGCGCCTCCGACGGAGGGAACGGCTTCGCGAGGTAGTCGTAGGCGCCGCGCTTCAGCGCCTCGATCGCGAGGTCGCGCGCTCCGTAGGCGCTCATCAGGATGACGGTCACGCCGGGCGCGAGGCGCAGCAGCTGCGGCAGCAGCTCGAGGCCGTCGATGCCGGGCATGCGCAGGTCGCACAGCACGACGTCCGCCGGGGCGCGCTCGAGGTGCGCCAGCGCGGCCGGGCCGTCCGCGGCGGCGGCGACCTCGAAACCCTCGCCGGCCAGGAACAGCTCGAGGCTCTCCCGCAACGCGTCGTCGTCGTCGACCACCAGGACCCGTGTCGTCACGCTCGCCTCCGCGAGGCCTCATCGGCCGGAAGCGCCTCGGCGCTTGATCGGCAGGGGGCCGGAGGCGCGCCGGAGAACGGCTTGTGATCTGCCGCACCGAGCGAATGACGAAGCCGTCTCAAGTCCTCGGAAGCGAAGGCCGAAAGAGTTCGCGGTCACACCGGGCAGTGCCCGCAGTGAGCTCCGGCGGAGGGGATCGTGCCGAGGAACAACGTACAGCGCTTTCGCGAGGCGCTGATGATGAGCAAGGCGGAGCTCGCTCGGAAGGCGGGGCTCTCGACGCTCACGGTCGATCGGATCGAGGCCGGGCGTCCGTGCCGCCTCGACACGAAGCGCAAGGTCCTGATTGCGCTCGGTCTCAAGGTTTCGGATCGCGAGAGGGTGTTCGAGGCCGGCGAGGGCGCGTTCGCTCCGTCGGCCCTCGTTCCGAGCGACCGCGCCGAGCGGTCCTAGGAGGGACGCGTGCTGTTTTCGTTCGGAAAAGCCAAGTCGATCATCGGGCTCGACATCGGCAGCTCCACGGTGAAGGCCGTCGAGTGCGCGGTGAAGAGCAAAGGCATCGAGATGGTGAAGGTGGGCGTGGCCAAGCTGCCCCCCGAGGCCATCGTGCAGGGCGCCTTCCTGAACTCCGCCGCGGTCGTGAGCGCGATCCAGGAGGCGGTCGCGAGCGCGGGCATCAAGTCCAAGCACGTGGCCACCGCCGTGTCGGGCCACTCCGTGATCGTGAAGAAGATCAGCCTGCCGGCGATGTCGCGCGAAGAGCTCGACGAGTCGATCCGCTGGGAGGCCGAGCAGTACATCCCGTTCGACATCAACGAGGTGAACCTCGACTTCCAGATCGTCGAGGGCAGCGAAGCCGAAGGCCAGATGGACGTGCTGCTGGTCGCGGCGAAGAAGGACCTGATCGACGACTACACGCAGGTGATCGCCGACGCCGGCCTTCAACCCGCGGTGATCGACGTCGCGGCCTTCGCGGTCGAGAACGCGTTCCACGCGAACTACGAGAGCTCGCCCGACGACGTGATCGCGCTCGTCAACATCGGTTCTCAGGCCGTCAACATCAACATCGTGTCGCGCGGCGCGCCCGCGTTCACGCGCGACATCTCGACCGGCGGCAACGCCTACACGGAAGAGATCCAGAAGGCGCTCTCGATCAGCTGGGAAGAAGCGGAGCGCATGAAGATCGGCGGCTCGCGCCACGAAGAGAGCCAGGACGTGGTTCCGCAGGAGGTCGAGGACGCGATCCGCCAGGTCACCGACACGGTGCTCGGCGAGATCAGCCGCTCGCTCGACTTCTTCGCGGCGACGGCGGCGGAGAGCCGCATCGGCCGCGTCTACCTTTCGGGTGGCGGCTCGCTCGTTTCCGGCCTCGAGAGCGCGTTCCAGGGCAAGACGAACTTGCCGGTGGCGCGCCTCAATCCGCTCGCGCGAATCGTGGCTGCCGGAAGCCTGGACGCGCGAATGCTCGAGGAGAGCGGCCCGATGCTCGCGGTCGCGACCGGCCTCGCGCTGCGAAGGATGAACGACTGATGATCACCATCAATCTACTCCCGGTTCGCGAGGAACGTCGCAAGGCTTCGGCCCGGCGCTTCCTGCTCGTGGTGGGCGCGGCGGTCGCCGCCTCCGTCGTCGTCTCGGCGATCCACCTGTGGTGGTTCCGCACGGACGTGGTCGCGGCGAAGAACGCGGCCGCGAAGATCCAGAAGGACGTCGACGCCTACGCGCCGCAGCTGGCGCAGGTCGAGAAGTTCCGCGCCGCGAAGGAAGACATCGAGAAGAAGCTGAAGGTGATCGACGAGCTGTCGGTCGCCCGCAGCGGCCCGGTGCACCTCTTCGACGAGGTCGCCACGCACATGCCCGACCGCATGTGGCTGACGAAGATGGAAGTCCAGGGCCAGTCGCTCACGATCGAGGGCGTCAGCCTCGACAACGAGCTCGTCGCCCTGTTCCTCACGGCGATGAACGCGTCGCCGTACTTCGAGAACGTGGAGCTGCTCGAGACGCAGGCGAAGGAGGTCGAGGGCTACAAGCTCAACGCCTTCCAGATGTCCGCGGAGCTCGAGGGCGGCTCGGCCGCGACCGATGCGGAGCCGACGGGCGCGACGAACCCCAACCCGAAGCAGGCGGCGGCTCGCGCCGGTACGCCCGCTCTCGCGGCGCGGTAGGAGGCGGCGATGGATCTCGGTCTCGAGAAATATCAGGCGCAGCTCGACAAGCTCGCGAAGCTGCCGCGCGGCGTGCGACTCGGCCTCGCGCCGGCGCTCTGCGCCGTCGTGTTCGGCGCGTACGGGTACCTGTTCTACATGCCGGCGCGCGCCGAGCGCAACGCGGCGCGCGAGCAGCAGCTGCAGCTGCAGCGGCGGCTCGCCGAAGTGCGCGCGGTCGCGGGCAACGAAGCGAAGGTGAAGGAAGAGATCGCTGGCCTCGAGCAGCGGCTCAAGGAAGCGCTCCGGCAGCTCCCGAACGACAAGGAGCTCCCGGGCCTGCTCACCGACGTCTCGAGCCTCGGCAAGAACGCCGGCCTCGAGTTCAAGTCGTTCAAGCCCGGGTCGGAGTCGAAGAAGGCCTTCTACGCCGAGGTCCCGATCGACCTCGAGTTCACGGGCCAGTACCACGACATCGCGCGCTTCTTCGACGACATCTCGCGGCTGCCGCGCATCGTGAACATGGGCGAGATGGAAGTGACGATCGCCCGCGAGAGCGACGACCGCACGCTGCTCAAGGTCGCGGGCCGCGCGACGACGTTCCGGTTCATCGACGAAGAGCCGGCACCGGCGGCGGCTGCGCCCGCGGGCAGGCCCGGCAAGGGTGGCGCCGGAGCCAAGGCGAAGGGGGGCCAGGGATGAACAAGACCGCGCGCATCGCAGCGCTGGCGGTGGCGTTCGTGCTGGTGGCATGCGAAGAGCAGCCGCCGACCGCGACGACCGCCGATTTCGACAAGGCGCGCAAAGAGGAAGCCGCTCGGGTGGCGACCGCCGCGAAGAACAACCCGGCGCCGGGCAAGGGCGCCAAGGGCGGCAAGGGTGGCAAGCCCGGCAAGGGCGGCCCCGCGGCAGAGGTCGCCGCGCACACCAACTACGGCGCCAGCTCGGCGAACTACACCTACGACCCGACGGGCAAGCGCGATCCCTTCCGCTCCTTCGTTCGCGACAAGCTGAGCGAGGACGCGATCGCGGAGAGCCCGCTCGAGCAGTTCGAGCTCGGCCAGCTGACGATCTCGGGCGTCGTGTGGCAGGCGGATCGCCGCCGCGCGCTGGTCCTCGACCCGGCGGGTCAGGCCTACGTCGTCAAGACGGGCGACCGGATCGGCAAGAACGATGGCGTGGTCACCGAGATCGGTGACTCGTCGCTGGTGGTTCTCGAGTCCTACATCGATTTCCACGGTGACAAGACCGAAAAGGAAATCGAGATGCGCATTCGGCAGAGCACTGGAGGGTGAGCACGATGTCCGCACTTCGTAACAACTTGATGAGCGGGGTCCTCACCCGCGCGGCTGCAATGCTGGCGCTGTCGCTGGCCTTCGGCTGTGCCTCGGCCCCGACGCCGACGGCATCGGAGGACGAGGGTTCGTCTTCCGAGATCGGGCTCGCCGAGGGTGCGAGCGACGAGAGCGCGAGCGAAGCGCCCCAGGACCCGTGGGCTTCGGCCTCGGGCTCCTCGAGCGACTCGCTCGCGGCGGAGGACGCCTCGCGCGTCGCCGCCGAAGCGGCCGCGGCCGCTGCGCCCGCCAAGAAGCTCACGGGCGTCGCCGCTCGTGAAGCGGACGGCGGCGTGATCGTCGAGCTGGCGGCGGACGGCCGCATCGACGGCGCCGAGGTCTTCACGGTTGCGGATCCGCTCCGCCTCGTGATCGACCTGCCGGGGCTGACGAGCGACGGCGTGCCGGCGAAGACGGAGACGGGCGGCGCGATCGTGTCGCGCGTCCGCGTCGCGCAGCACGACGCGAAGGTGCGCGTCGTCGTCGACGCCGCGAACGGCGTGACGAGCTTCCCGGCGCAGACCTCCCAGGCGCTTGCGGGCGGCCTGTCGATCGCGATGGGCGCTGCGGCGCCGGGCGCGGCGACGGAGGCCGTGGCGCTCGCCGAGGCGGGCTCGGACGAGGACGCTACGCCGGTCGAGGAGGCTTCGGAGCCGAAGCCGGCCGCGATGCCCGAAGAGGAGGCGGTCGCCGTTGCGGCCGCGTCCCAGAAGGTGCTCGGCGTGCAGTTCGACTCCGCCAGCGACCGCGATCGCATCGTGATCGTGAGCGACGGCACCGCGAGCTACAGCGCGTGGGAGCCGGACGCGAAGACGTTCGTCGTGCGCATCAGCGACGCGACGATCGACGAGGCCGCGCAGGTGCGGATCGCTCCGGAGAACCCCGGCGTGGTCTCGCTCGTCACGGCCTTCGATCAGCCGGAGATGAAGAAGCCGGAAGTCCGCGTGGTGATCACGCGGGCGGAGGGCGTGAAGCCCACCGTCACGCAGGAAGGCGCGATGCTGGTCGTCGACTTCGCCAACACGGCGAAGGCGGCGGCGGTGCCGGTGATGAAGGCCGAGCCGAGCGAGCCGATCGCGGTGGCCAAGGCCGCGGCGCCGGCCACGAAGATGGCGAGCGACGGCTCGCAGACGCTGCCGGCCTCGATCGAGACCAACGGCTCGATCGACGAGTTGGAAGAGGGCGGCCTGCTGAACGGCAAGGTCTACACCGGCCGCCGCATCTCGCTCGACTTCAAGGACGTCGAGGTGGACGACGTGCTCCGCCTCATCGCGGAAGTGTCCGAGCTGAACGTGATCGCGGGCGACGAGGTCAACGGCCAGGTGACGATCCGCCTCGTGGACGTGCCCTGGGACCAGGCCCTCGACGTGATCCTGCTGACCAAGGGCCTCGGCTTCGTTCGCGTCGGCAACGTGCTGCGCATCGCTCCCTCGGAGGTGCTCAAGTCCGAGGAAGAGGCGCGCCTGCAGGAGCGCCGTGCGAAGGAGAAGCTCGAGGACCTCGTGGTGAAGCTGCAGCCGGTCAACTACGCCGACGTCGAGGACGTGGCGAAGCTGGTCAAGAAGCTGCTGTCGGCGCGCGGCACGGTCGACGTCGACGAGCGCACCAACACGGTGATCCTGAAGGACATCGCGGCGGTGATCGACGAGGCGACCGCGCTGATCAAGGCGATCGACACGCAGACTCCGCAGGTGATGGTCGAGGCGAAGATCGTCGAGGCGAACCTCGACTTCCTCCGCGAGGTCGGCTCGCGCTGGGGCGCAGGCGTCCAGCCGAACGAGGACGCCTGGGATCCGGACAGCGATCCGCTCACCAGCACGACGCCGCGCAAGGCGCTGGGCTCGGACGGCTTCCGTCTCCGCCCGGGCGGCACGGGCAGCAACAGCTTCGCGGTCTCGAACCCGATCACGGAGCTGGCGACCGGCGCGATCAACCTCGGCGCGTTCATCCTGGATGAGCGCTTCGACGTCGATCTCACGCTGGCCGGCGCCGAGAGCCACGGCGAGGGCAAGGTGATCTCCAGCCCGCGCGTCGTGACCCTCGACAACCGCAAGGCCCGCATCGAGCAGGGCGTGTCGATCCCCTTCCAGACCTTCGAGGACGGCGACGCCAAGCTCGAGTTCATCGACGCGGTGCTGAGCCTCGACGTCACGCCGCACATCACGGCGGACCGCAGCATCATCATGAAGGTGGAAGTGCAGCGGAACGCGCCGGACGACAGCGTCCCGACGCCGACCGGCTCGCCGGCCATCGCGAAGAACGAGGCCAGCACCGAGACGCTGGTGAAGGACGGCCAGACGCTCGTGATCGGCGGCATCTACGTGGTGCGCACGGCCGACCGCGAGAGCCGGGTGCCTTACTTCCACCGCGTGCCGGTGATCGGCAACGCCTTCAAGAACAAGGAAGTCCGCGACATTCGCCAGGAGCTCCTGGTGTTCGTGACGCCGCGGATCGTGGTGAACCCCGAGTTGGGCTCGTAAGCGGCACGGGGTCCTGCTGGCATCGGCCCGGCATCGCTTCGCGATGCCGGGCCTTTTGCCGTTCAGGGCGTCACGAACGAGCCTTGTTTACTTCGCTCCGCGGCTCGAAGACTCGCCGCTGCGCTGCGCGCTTCGCTTGCGTGGGTGGGGGCGGGCTGGAAGCCGGTGAGCGCGAAGCACGTCCTGCCACGGAGGCCGTGCGGCATACGGCTGCAGCGTCACGGCGGCTGGGTGAGGTCGTTGCCTTGGGGCGTCTGGGACTAAGATGGTCGGGATGGCGGGGACGGTTTTTCTCGTGGGGTTGATGGGCGCTGGGAAGAGCAGCGTGGCGGTGGAGCTTGGGAAGGTGCTCGGGCGGCCGGTGTTCGACTCGGATGCGGTGATCGAGCAGGATGCGGGCATGACGATCCCCGAGATCTTCGCGCGCGAGGGAGAGGCGGCGTTCCGGGCCCGCGAGCGCGCGGCGGTCGAGAAGCTCGCGGGGATGGGTGCCGTGGTGGCGCTCGGGGGCGGTGCCATGGCACAGCCTGGGGCGCCGGAGCGCCTGCGCGCGAGCGGCACGGTGGTGTACTTGCGCGCGCGACCCGAGACGCTCGCGCGGCGCGTGGGAGCCGCCACCTCACGGCCGCTGCTCGCGGGGCTGGACGCGGCCGGGCGGCTCGCGAAGCTGCGCGAGCTGCTGGCGCAGCGGGAGCCGTCGTACATGCAGGCGCAGCGGGTGGTGGATACGGACGCGGGCAATCCGCGCCGCATCGCGCGCGAGATCGCGGCGCTGCTCGCGTCGGAGAGCCCGTGATGGCGACGCCGAACGCCGTCACCGTGACGGTCGCGCTCGGCGAGCGCGCCTATCCGATCCACATCGGCGCGGGAACGCTCGCGGAGCTCGGCGCGGCGGTGAAGCAGCGCACTGGCGCGAGCCGCGCGTTCGTGGTCACCGTCCCGCCGGTCGCCAAGAAGTGGGCGGCGCCCGTCGAGCGCTCGCTCGCGGGCGCTGGGATCCAGGTGAAGCGACTCGTGGTTCCCGACGGCGAGGCGACGAAGAGCCTGCGCCAGGCCGAGAAGCTCTACGACGCGCTGCTCGCCGCGCAGGCGGACCGCGGCTGCGTGCTGGTCGCCCTCGGCGGCGGCGTGGTGGGGGACCTCACCGGCTTCGTCGCGGCGACGCTGCTGCGCGGAGTCGCCTTCGTGCAGGTTCCGACGACGCTGCTCGCGATGATCGACTCGAGCGTGGGCGGGAAGACGGGCGTGAACGTGAAGCGGGGTAAGAACCTCGTCGGCGCGTTCCATCAGCCGAAGCTGGTCTGGATCGACGCCGCCACCCTGAAGACGCTGCCCCGGCGCCAGCTCCTGGCGGGCCTCGCCGAGGGGGTGAAGCACGCCGCGATCGCCGACGCGAAGCTGTTCGCGTTTCTCGAGCGCGACCTCGAGCGGCTGCTCGACCTCGAGCCCGAGGTCGTGCTGCCGTTCCTCGCCGCCAACTGCGCGATCAAGGCGGGCGTCGTCACCCGCGACGAGCGCGAGTCCGGGGAGCGGATGCTGCTCAATTTCGGGCACACCCTCGGCCACGCCGTCGAGGCGCTCACGAAGTACCGGGGCGTGCTCCACGGCGAGGCCGTGTCCATGGGCATGGCCTTCGCGGCCCGGCGCAGCGAAGAGCTGGGCCTCGCCACACCCGGGAGCGCGGTGCGGCTCGTGGCGCTCCTGGCCCGGGCCGGCCTGCCGACCGAGCTGCCCCCGTTTCCGCGGCGGGCTTATCTCGATGCGGTGTCGTCCGATAAGAAGAAGCGGGACGAGCGCATTCGCTTCGTCGCGCTACGCAACATCGGGCGCGCCGAGACGGTGCCGCTGCGGCCGGAGGAAATCCTTCCGCCGAGCGAACGAGCGGGGACGAGGCGCTGATGGCGAACGAACGAAGCAACGGCACCGACGTCGTCGCGCTCGCCGCGCGCGCGGAACGCTTGCGGCGCACCGGCGAGCCCGAGCGCGCGCGCGAGCTGGCCTCGGCGGCGCTCGAAGCCGATGCCACGAACGCCGCGGCCCACGTCGCCTTCGTGCTCGCGTTGATCGACTCCGGCGACCTCGTCAGCGCCCACAACGCCCTCGAAGCCGCGTACGACGCGCTCGGCGGCGAGATCGAAGGCGTGGAGGCGGAGGGGCCCGGTGAGCCGGCGCCGCTCGCGCTCGCCGCGCTCGAGGACGGCGAGCTCGAGGATGCGTTCGACGCGGCCGAGGCGCAGCGCGACGAGATGCACGACGCGAATCACGTGGCGGCCGCCGCGCTCGAGCTCGTCGAGGACGGCGTGCCGGAGGGGGTCGACCTCACCTCGGTCGAGTCGCCCTTTGCGACGGAGACCGTCGCGACCCTGCTCGAGCGCCAGGGCCAGCGCGATCGGGCGGACGAAGTGCGCAGCGCGGCGCGGCTGCGCGGACAGTTCCGCGAGCAACGCCTCGACGATGCGCGCCGAGAGCGCGTCGTCGAGACGCTGACGCGCTGGCTCGACAACCTGCGGAGGCGGACGGCATGAGCTTCGAGGCGATTCTGCGCGGGATCGTGAAACAGTGTCCGGGCTGCGTCGGCATCGCGCTGATGGGCGCCGACGGCATCCCGATCGCCGAGGCCGCGGGGGCGGGCGACAGCGACGAGGTCACGCTGCTCGGCGTCGAGTTCGGCCGCGTGCTCGACGAGGCGCGCAAGGTCGCGTCCACCGTGAACGGCGGCGAGCTCGAGGAGCTCGTGATCGCGATGGCGCGGACGCAGGTCGTGCTGCGCGCGATCGACCGCGAGACGTTCTTCGTCCTCGCCCTCGACCCGACCGGGAACCTCGGCAAGGCCCGCTACCTGCTGCGCCGCCACGTGATCGACGTGCGCGAGCAGCTGTAAGCGCGACGCGAGAGGGTGGGGCCGCGCGAACGCGCGGCTACCGTGCGCGGCATGGCGAACGTCCTGGTGCTGCATGGCCCGAACCTGAACCTGCTCGGCGTCCGCGAGCCCGCGGTCTACGGCAAGACGACCCTCGCCGAGATCGACGCGGGGCTGGTCGCCCTCGGCCGCGCCCGCGGCGCCGAGGTGCGCTGCTTCCAGTCGAACCACGAGGGCGGGCTGATCGACCGCATCCACGAGGCCCGGGGCTGGGCCCACGGGTTGATCGTGAACGCGGGCGGCCTGACCCACACCAGCGTCGCCCTGCGGGACGCGATCTCCGGCGTCGCGCTGCCGACGATCGAGGTCCACCTCTCGAACATCTTCGCCCGCGAGGACTTCCGGCACCGCTCCCTGATCTCGGGCGTGTGCGTGGCGGTGATCTCGGGCTTCGGGGCCGACAGCTACCGGCTCGGCCTCGAGGGACTGCTGGGCCGCCTCGCCGGCTGAAGGCCCTCGCCGCCGGGCTCGCCTTCCGTCGCTCCGCCTCAAGAGCCCCTCCCGCCGGCCCGATACGTCCTCGGAATGGGGGGAGCGGCCCGCTTTGCGGACCGCTGCGCCGTGTCGGCGGAGAAGGGGCGCTCGTTGGCGGTGAACAAGCGGAAGATCCTCGAGTCTGCCCAGAAGCACCTGCAGCGCGGGGCTTTGGACAAGGCGCTCGAGGACTACCAGACGCTCCTCAAGGCGGATCCCAAGGATTCGAACATCCGCCTGAAGGTCGGCGACCTGCACCTGAAGCTCGGCCGCGCGCAGGACGCGATCGACGCGTATCTGCGCGTCGCGCAGCAGTTCACGAACGAGGGTTTCGACGCGAAGGCGGTCGCGCTCTACAAGCAGATCACCAAGCTCGACGACAAGCGTTTCGAAGTGCACGCCCAGCTCGGCGAGCTCTACCAGCGCATGGGCCTCGCCTCGGAGGCGATGAAGGCGATTCAGCTCGCCGCGGATGGCGCGCACCGCGTGGGCGACAAGAACCAGGCGCTCGGCCTCTTGCGACGGATGGCCGCGCTCGACCCGACCAACACCGCGAGCCGCCTCAAGGTCGCGGACTTGTTACGGACGGAGGGCAAGACGGAGGACGCGCTCGCCGAGTACGACGAAGTCGTGCGCGAGCTCGAGCGGCAGAACAACGTCGAAGAGCAGATCCGCGTGATCGAGCGCGCGCTCGAGATCGAGCCGACGCGGCCCGAGAGCCTGCGCGCGCTCGCGCGCGCGGCGATCGAAGCCAGCGTGCCGGCGAAGGCCGAGCGCGCCGCGGCGGCGCTGATCGCGGCGAATGCCGACGACCTCGAGGCGATCGAGCTGCGCGGCACCGCGCTCGATCGATTGGGCCGCACCGACGAGGCCGCCGAGGTGTTCCGCGGTCTCGCCGAGAAGTTCCGTGCGCGCGGCGACGAAGACCGCGCGCGCGCGCTGATGCAGCGCTGGGCCGCCGGCGAAGTCTTCGACATCGGCGGCTCCGACGCGACGGTGCTCGAGGGCGACTCCGCGGACCTCGAGATCGACCCCGACCTCGACGCATCGCTCGGCATCGGCCCCGACGACCGGAGCCTGGACGATGCGGTCGACGAGCCGGCCGATGCGCTCGCGGACGAGACCTTCGAGCCGAGCGAAGGGCTGGTCGAAGCGACCGAGTCTGCCGTCGAAGGGGAAGACGAAGGCGAGGGCGCAGGCGAAGCCGACGGCGAGGCGGACCTCGATCAGCTGCTCGCCGAGGCGAGCGTCTTCGCGCGCTATGGCAAGCACGAGCGTGCGATCGAAACGCTGCGCAGCGCGCTGCGCGTCGAGCCCGGCAACGCCGCGGCGCTCGAGCGGCTTGGCGAGTCGCTGATCGCGATCGGCAATCGCGCTCACGCGGCGTCGACGCTCACGCGCGCGGGCAACGCGTATGCCGAGGCGGGCCTCGGTCCGGCCGTGGAGCGGGTGCGCGGGCTGCTCGCGCCGATCGACGCGAAGGCCGCCGCCGCGCTGCCGAAGGTCGCGGCCGCGCCGGCGCCGCCGGCCGAAGAGACGAGCGAGCTCGACATCGAGATCGATGCCGACCTCGAAGACGAGACGATGACCCCCGTCGCGAGCCCGCCCGCCGGCGACCTTCCGCGCGAGGCGGACGACGACTTCTCGGGCATCGACATCGACGTGTCCGCCGATCTCGAGCCCGTTGCCGCCGAGGCGGAAGCGGCGGGCGATTCCGCGCAAGACATTGCCCTCGACGACGAGCCCGAGGACCCCGAGATCACCTTCGACGTCTCGGAGCCCGAGCCGGAAGCGGAGCCCGAGCCCGAGCCGCCGCCCACGAAGCGCCGGGCCGCCGCGCCGGCAGCCGTGGCGGCGCCGGTCGCGAAGGCGCCGCCGCCTGCGCCCGCGGCAGATCCGGACCAGGACTTCGAGGAGGCCGAGTTCTATCGCGAGCAGGGCATGCTCGACGAAGCGCGCGGCCTCTACGAGCGGGTGCTCGCGGCGTCACCGGAGCACGCGCGGGCGCGCGCTCGCCTCGCGGAGATCAAGGCGTCGAGCACGGTCGAGATGGACGTGCCCGCGATTGCGGCGAGCGACCCCGCACCGGCGAGCGAGCCGGACGAGGTGTCGTTCGAGATCGACGTGGACGGCGCAGAAGCCGAAGACGACACGCTCGGGAACGCGCGCGCCGCGGCCGCGCGAGAGCGCGCCGCCGCGGCT
>CAZCTH010000044.1:0-37277 GCA_964501435.1 uncultured Spirochaetales bacterium
GAAGCTCCGCTGGCGAACGCGCCGCCGTCGCCGATGGCGCCTCGCGCGGGGGCGAGCGCGCCCACCGCGGGCTTCACGATCAGCCGCGCGAAGACCAGCAGGGCGACCAGCACCAGCGCGCCGCGCAGCAGCGACTCGGCGAGCGGCAGCCAGTTCATCGCGAGCGGCGAGTCCTCGAACACCGCCGCGTCCACGCCGCGGAACGGCGCGCTCGTCACGGTGATCTTGTCGCCGCGCTTCTCGTCGAAGCCGACGGCCTGCCGCGCGAGATCCTCGAAGCGCTTCAGCTGCTCCGCGTTCCACGGCTCCGGCGCCGGAGCCGGCGTCCCGTCCTCGAGCGGCGGCGCGGTCGGATCCGCCACCAACACCGCGATCGAGAGCTTCTTCACCTGGCCGCGCGGCGTGTTGCTGCGGACGACCTTCTTGCTGATCTCGTAGTTGATCGTCTCGGTCTTGCGCGACGACATCGAGTCGGGCGTCCCCGGCCCCGCCACGGCGCCCGCCGCCGCCGGATCGTTGGCGACCGCACCCGGGACCCCGCCTGCGGTCACGGCGGCGCCGCCGCCCGCGTCCGCGCCGCCGCCTTCGGTGGTGAGCTCTTCGCTGCGCTGCTCGCTGCGCGCGACCTGGACCTCCGGGTCGAACACTTCTTCGGTCACGGAGCTCTCGGTCCAATCGAGCTCGGCGCGAACGCGCGCGACGACCCCTCCCGCTCCGACCGTCTTCTCGAGCATCGCCTCGATGCGCTTCGCGAGCTCGCCCTCGACGCGCCCCTGATGATTCGTCGTGCCGTCGGGCGTCGCGAGGTCGTCCGACTCGCCCTCCCGCGGCGCGAGCAGCCGCCCGGTGCCGTCCACCACCGCGACGTCGCCGCGGTCGAGCCCTTCGACGCTCGACGCGACCAGGTGGACGATCGCATCCACCTGACCGCGAGCGAGATCGCGGCCCGGCTTGAGCCGCACGATCACCGACGCGCGCGGCGCGCGCTGCGCGTCCGCGATCACGCCCTTGCGCTCGGGAATCGCGAGCTGCACGTGGGCGCGCTCGACGGGGTCGAGGTGCTCGATGGTGCGTGCGAGCTCGCCCTGGAGCGCGCGCTGGAAGTTCACCCGCTGCACGAAGTCGGTGACGCCGAAGGCGTTCTGGTCGAACAGCTCGAAGCCCGCGGACGCGCCGCTCGGCAGGCCGCGGCCGGCCATGCGGATGCGCGCCTCTTGCACCTGCACCGCCGGCACGAGCACCGTGGTGCCGCCGTCCTCGAGGCGGTACGGGATCTTCTCCTGGGCCAGCCCGTCGACGACGCGCGCGGCTTCTTCCGCTTCGAGCCCGCGGAAGAGCGCCTGATAACTCGGCGCACCGGCGCTCGCGACGAGCCAGGCGAAGAACGCGAGGGAACCGGCGGTGGCGAGGGCCAGCCCCACCTTCCGGCCCGCCGAGAGCGCGCCGAGATTCGCGAAAAGTTGTCGAAACGATTCGGGCATGGTCCTCTCGAACGATTAGAGCGGGAGCCGCAGGACTTCCTGGAGGCTCTCGAGGGCGCGGTTCCGCAGCGTCACCAGATGGCGGAGCGTGAGGTCGGCCTTGCTCATGGCGACGACGGTCTCGAGCGTGCCGATCTCGCCGCGTGCGAACTGGCCCGCAGCGTCCTCGGCGGCCACCAGCTCGCGATTGGCGGCGCCGAGCGCATTCGCCATGCGCTCGCCGAACGGCGTGCCGACGCTCGCGGCGGGCGCGTCCTGAGCGGCGGTCTCCTGCGGTGCGAGCAGTGCGCCGCGGGCGGCGCGGATCGCGTCCATCACGCGCGCCCGATCTGGAGCGTGGCCTGCGCCATCTCGCGCACCTTGCGCAGCGTGGCGAGGTTGGCCTCGTACGAGCGGCTCGCGCTGAGGAGGTTCGTGACCTCCTCGACCACGTTCACGTTGGGCAACGCGACCATGCCGGTCGCGTCCGCGTCGGGGTGGCCCGGGTCGTAGCGCAGGATCGGCGGGCGGCGGTCGTTCGCGACGCCCTCGACCGTCACGCGCTCGAAGGAGCGCTCGAGCGCGTCGGCGAACGGGCCGCCGACCGACTCGGTGCCGAACACCGGATCGCGCCGCTTGTACGGGCCGCCCTCCGGTGTTCGCGTGGTCTGTGCGTTGGCGAGGTTCGAGGCGGTCGCCGCCAGCCGCGCGCGCTGCGCGATCAGGCCCGAGACCGCCATGTCCGAGATGTCGCCGAACTTCATGTTCTCTCCCTCGTGAACGCGCCGATCTTCAGCGCGGCTCTCCGGTCGCCGCGATGCGGCGCAGCGTGAACACCCGCGCGAGCACGTCCGCGCGCTCGCCGAATTCCGAGGCGTTGCGCGAGACCGCGATCAGCTCGCGGTCTCGGTCGACGCCGTTTCCGTCCGGCCGCGTGCCGCGCGGCCCCTGGGTGATGCGCACGCCCGAGCTCTCCGGCCCCCCGATGTGCGCACCGCTCGTGGTCGCGAGCGAAGCGGCCGCGCGTTCGAGGGCGGGCAGGAACTCGACGTCGACCCGCCGGTAGCCCGGCGTGTCGGCGTTCGCGACGTTCGCGGCGAGCGCGGCCTGCCGCGTCACGCGCATCTCCAGCGCGTGCTCGAGCTCGCCGAGCGAACCGCCCAACAACTTGTCGATCATGACGCGCCTCCGTTGCGGAGGAACGCTTGTGCAATCGCCGTGCCGCTCCATCCCGACCTGGAACGCCTCGGGAGGGCGCGCCGCGGAGCGGGTTTGCAGCGCCATTTCAGCTTGAAACGTTCGTGAAACGCCGCGGAACGTTCGTCCCTCGCCGCGGCATCGGGCCTCGCCTCACGGCGCTCGGCCGGCCCCGCGTTGCGCTCGCCCGGCTGCGGGGACCCTGCACGGATCCCTCAGCCTGCGACCTCGCGGAGCTTGTTGCGCAGCGTGCGAACGTGGATTCCGAGCGCCCGGGCGGCGAGGTTCCGGTCGCCCCGGCTGAGCGCGAGGGCGCGCGCGATCGCGCGCTGCTCGAGCGCGCGCAAGTCGAGCGTCTCGGGGACGCGGACGTCGGGCGCGAACGTGGGCTGCGGGCTGCGCCGGAGCAGCAGGCTCGCGACGTCGAGCGGACGCCCCGGCGCGAGCAGGGCCGCGCGCTGCATCAAGCCCTCGAGCTCGTGCAGATTGCCCGCGAGCGCGAGCCCGCGCAGCGCCTCGCAGTCTGCGTCCGCGAGGACGGGCGGCGGCGCGTCGGCGGCCCGTGCCGCGCGCGCCGCGAACACGCGGGCGAACGGCGCGAGCTCCGTGGGCCGCGCGCGCAGCGGCGGGAGCGCGAGCTCGGCCGCGGCGAGCCGCGCGGCGAGGTCGGGATGCAGGCGGCCCTCGCGCACGTCGCGCGCGAGGCCGGCGCGCGAGGTCGCGATGACCCGCGCATCCAGTGCGGCTCCGCGGCCGTCCGTGCGGTCCACGAGGAAGCGGAGCAGCGCGAGCTGCTCGCGCAGCGGCAGCTCGCCGACGTCCTCGATCAGCAGCGATCCCCCGTGCGCGCGCTCGAGCGCGCCGGCCTCGTCGGCGCCGGCGCCGTCGATGCCGTCCGCCGCGCCGGCCGAGGCCAGGGCGCCGCCGGCCAGCTCGACGAGCGGGCCCGGCGCGCGCGGACTCAGCGAGTGCAGCGTGCGCGCGAGCAGCGTCTTGCCCGTGCCGGTCTCACCCGACAGCACGAGGGTGAGCGACGTGCCCGCGAGCGCCTCGAGCTGCGCGCACACGGCGCGCATCGCCGGGTCGACCGCGACCGGGCGCGGTGCCCGCGGCGAGCGCGCCGGCAGCGCGGAGCGCACGGCGTTCTCGAGCGCGCGCTGGCTGAACGGCTTGCGCAGGATCACGTGCGCCCCGCGCGGCGCGCTCCGCGCGAACGACGCCGGCGCGCCATCGGGAAGCAGCGTGATCCGCGGCAGCGCGAGGTCGAAGCCCTCGACTGGCGCGGCATCCGCATCGACCACGAGCGCAGTCGGGCGCGGCAGCCGTTCGTGCCAGCCTTCTGCCGGGAACGATCCGCTTGGCCAGCCGGCGCGCTCGAGCGCACGGTGCACGAGCTCCTCCAGCGCGGCGTCGCGCGTGTGCACGTAGATCGTCATGCGGCCCGCCGCACGCTCGGCAGCGTGAGCGCGAGCGCGAGCGCGTCGCTCGCGAGGCTGTCGAGGCCCTCCACCCTCACGCCCTCGGCGAGCGCGAAGCGCGTCAGCAGCTCGCGGAGCGGCGCGCTGCGCGTGGGCGCCGCCGCGGAGCGCGCCCCGCTGCAGCACAGCGCGGGCGCGTCGCCTGCGCGGCTGAGCTCGATGCGCACGCGACCCTCCGCGCCCGCCCAGTCGCATGCGGCGCGCAGCATGCGCAGGGCCGCACGGCGCACGCTGCCGGCGTCGCCGGCGATGGCCTCCGAAGGCGCGAGCACCTCGAGCGCGACGCCGCGCGCGCGCGCAGCGACCGCAGCGCGCCGGCACGCGAGCGCGAAGTCCGCGCGGCAGTCGGAGCTCGGCTCGGTGGGCTTGGGAGGCTCCGCGGCGAGTGCCGCGGCGATCTCTTCGATGCGCGCGTCGGCGTCCGCGAGCGCCTGCTGGACCAGCTCCGCGTGGCGCGCGCCCTCCTCGGGCGACACGAAGCGCGGCGCCCCAGATGCCGCCATCGCGATGCGCGAGAGCGGATCGCGCAGCGCCAGCAGCGCCTCGCGCAGCAGCGCGCGGAGGGCGGCGTCCATCACGGCGTCCGCGCCTGCGTGCCGTCCACCTGCTCGGCGAGGCGTTGCAAGCGCAGCTCGAGCCCCGCGACGCGGCTCCACGCGCTGTTCGGGTCGCTGCTCGCCGCGCTCGCGAGCGCGTCGCGGCGCTCTTGCTTGGTCGCGACGAGCAGCGCCCCGTGGTGCAGCGCGCGGTCGCGGAGCGGGCTGGGCGCGAGCAATGCGGCAGCGCGCTCGTAGGCGCCTCGCGCATCCTCGGTGTCGCCGGCCGCCAGCGCCAGATCCGCGAGGCGCAGCCAGGTCGTCCCGCGCAGATCGCTGGCGAGCTCGGGCGCGAGCGCGATCGAAGCCATCAGCGCGTCGCGCGCGCCGTCGCGCTCCGACTCGCGATCGAGCCGGCCGAGCAATGCGCGCTCGACCTCGCTGCGCAGATCGGGAGGCAACGCCTCCGCGCGCGCGAGCCGGTCGAGTTGGGCGAGCCCGTCGCGCGCGCGCCCTTCCCGCTCGGCGAGCGCGAAGTCGAGCCAACGCCAGCGCAGCGCGCCGATGTCGTCGGGCGCATCGCTCGCGCTCGGCAGCGCCGCCTCGACCGCCTTGCGCACGGCGTCGAGATCGCCGACGGCGAGCGCGGCGGTGGCGATGCGCAGCGGCAGCGCGGCCGCGCCGTCGTCGCCGAAACGCCGCGCCGCGATGCGATAGGTGTCGAGCGCGGCGCCCGGCATGCGCAGCTGGAGGAAACAGTCTCCGACGCGCAGCAGCGGCCCCGCGTCGCGCACGCTGCGCTCGAGCACCGCCGCGCGCGTGCCGAGATGCTGGAGCACCGCCCCGCAGCTCTCGCCCGGCGCGGTCAGCTCGCGGAGCGTGTCCGCGAATCCTTCGCGAAACGACGCATCCTGGTTGGCCTGGCCACTCCCGCGCGCCACGCGGACGTAGCTCTCGAGCGCGTCGCGCGGTCGGCCGCCTGCAAGCTCCGCCCGCGCGATCAACAGCAGCGCCTCACCGCGCACGAACGGGTGCAGCGAACGCGCGGGAACGGCGGCGCGCTCGAGCGCGAGCGGCACCTTGCCGGCGTCGAGCTCGAGCTGCGCGATGCGCAGCTGCGCGAGGTCGCGGACGTCGGGATCCTTCGCGCCGCGCACGACGCGGTCGAGCGTGTTGCGGGCGTCGCCGGTGCGCCCGAGCGCGGTCAGCACGTCCGCCTTGCGCACCGAGGCGAGCCCGCCGCGCCACTCGAGCTCCGCGCGCGCGAACCAGTGATGCGCCGCCGCGAGGTCGCCGGCGCGGATCGCGAGCTCGCCGGCCACGAGCGCCCACGGCTCGACGTCGAGGCGCGCGAGCGCTGCGCCTGCCAGCAGGCCCGGGAAGGTCTTCCAGGCCGCGACCGGATCGGACGCGGCCTCGCCGCCGATCGGGAACAGCGCCTCGACCAGGCGGAGCTGCGCGGCGACTGCGAGGCGGGCGTCGCTCGCGCCGGCGAGGTCCTGCCAGATCCCCTTCGCCGCGGCGTCGTCGCCGGCGCGATGCAGCTCTTCGGCCTCGAGCCAACGCGCGATGCGGTCGCGCTCGACGGGCCAGGTGCCAGGGTCGCCCACGCGCCGAGCGCGCGAGCGGTCGATGCGCGCGTCGAAGGGCCGCTCGAGCAGCAGCGAAAGGCGCGCCCGCTCGAGGAGCGCGCACGCGCGCACGGCGGGACGCTCGTCGCGCTCGGCGACGCGGCGCAGCGCGAGGCGTGCGGATTCGCGGCCGACGCTGCCTGCCGTACGCGCCTCGACGAGGGCCGCGAGCGCGCGCAGATCCTCGGCCGCCGCAGCCTCGCGCGGGGCCCGCGCCTCGAGCTTTGCGAGCGCGCGCCGCACGCCCACGATGTCGCCGTCGCGCAGGCGCACGGAGACCTCGGTGCTGGCCGTCAGCTCGGCGGGCAGGCACGCCGAGGTCGCATCGAGATACGGCGGGGATCGGCGCGTCGGATGCAGCACGCGGAACGGCGAATGCGGCAGCTCCGCCGGCACGGGCGCCTCCGCGCGCGCGACGCACGCGACGAGAACGCCGGCCAGAGCGCAGCGAATCCAGTGCACCGAGCGCAAGCGCTCACCCCGCCTGCGGCTTCAGGGAGGCGCGGCGCAGCTCGCTGCGCTGCACCGCGAGACAGTGGCGGATGATCGCGTCGCGGTCGGACTCGTGGATGCACGAGAACGTCAGCGGCAGCGGCTCGTCCTCGGGGATGTCCCGCGCGACGGTGCAGAGCGCGCGGATGCGGCGAGAGGGCGTCTCGGGCAGCGAGAGCTCGACCAGCACCGTCGTCCCGCGCGCGAGCGGCTTGCGCTGTGGCGGCAGCAACAAGCCGCCGCCGGACAACGTGATCAGTTCCTCGCCCCCGGGCAAGATGCCGCCTTCGGGCGCGGCGCCGAGCCGACTCAGGATCACGTCGAGCTTGCGCTCGATGCGCCCGATCCATTGTGCGAGCTCGGGATCGATGCGCGCGGGCGGCGACGGCTCGCGGTGCACGATGTCGGCGGCGAGCGCCGCGACCTCCTCGCGCGCCACCGCCCGCAATCCCACGCGGAGCTGTGTGCTGACGCGGAAGTACTCACGCTTGTCGCTACCGGCAGTCGCTTCCATGACGAGCCTCCGCGTGCGCGATCGAGCAAGCCGCGTGCCACGACGGGAGCCCGCGGGCGTCGTGCGCGAGGCGGAGGCGGCGCAGATTGAAAGCGCGCCGTTTCAAGACGAGACGCGCGCGGAAGAAGGTTCCGCGCGGGAGGACCTACTCGCCCTCGCCCGTCGGCGCGGTGGCGTCCGCGATCGCCGCGCGGTCGCGGCCGAGCCGCTTCGCGCGGTAGAGCGCGTTGTCCGCACGCCGGAACCAATCCTGCGGCGCCTCGCCGCCGACCGCGCGTGCGATGCCGATCGAGCACGACAAGCGCAGGGGCTCCTTCGGCGTCGGGATCTCGATCTCGCGGATCGCGAACAGGATGCGGTCCGCCTGCGCCGCTTCGGAGCCGGGCGAGATGCCGTCGAGGATGCCCACGAACTCGTCGCCGCCGTAGCGCGCGACGAAGTCTTCACCGCGCCGGCACGCGGCGCCGAGCCGCGCTGCGACGCTGCGAATCGCGAGGTCGCCGACGTCGTGGCCGAAGCGGTCGTTGACCCACTTGAAGTGGTCGACGTCGATGACCATCAACACCGGGGGATTGGGCATGAAGACCGCGAGGTCGGCCATGCGCCGCAGATGCGCGTCGAAGGCGGCGCGGTTGAACAAGTTCGTGAGCGCGTCGGTCTCGCCCTCGCGCTTGGCGCGCATCAACGCCGACGAGACGTCCTCGAGCTTGGCGGCGAGGCGCTCGATCTGGTCGCGCTGGCGCTGTTGTCGCGACGAGATCACGGTGCTGATGGTTTGCGCCGTGACGACGGCCTCGCGCCGAATGGTCGCGATGTCGCCGGCGCTCACCGCCTGGCGCAGGCGATCCACCGAGCCGCGCGACTTGGCGTCGCCGGTCGAATCCTCGGCGAGGGACTTCGAGAAGCACTCCGCGAACGCCCACAGCGCCTCGCGCAAGTCGCGCAGGCTGCGCTCGACGGCGCGCTGCTCTTCGGAGCGATGCTGGAGCACGAAGCGATCCAGCGCGTCGAAGTCGACGCGGTCGCCCTCGGAGAAGCTCAGCGTGCGGCGCGCCCACTGCTCGAGCGGCGGAAGCGGCGGCGGCGCATCGGAGTCGGACCGCACGTCGGAATCCGGCGCATCCGTGACGCGCACTTCGTACTGGCCCCAGGTGCGAAGCGCGTAGACGAGGCTGAGCAGGGGCCGCTCGAGGTCGCGGTCGGCCGGCGCAACGCTCGCGGACGGCGCCGGCGGAGGCCCTGCCGTCGGTGCGGCCGGTTGCGGCGCGGGCGGGCGGCGAGATCCGCGGAGGTTCAGGAATCCCATGCCGTCGCCCTACCGGCCACCGCCGGCACGGCGGCTCAGCGCGAGAAGGTGCGCCGTGCGCGAGCCCGACGGTCGAGCGTCACGTGGATGGGACGACCGCTGGAGGCGTCCACTGCGCCGAAGTTGCCGGTCGGTTGCGCACCCCAGGCGCGGGCGACCTCGAACGACGTGTAGGCGATGCAGCCGACCCCGAGCAGTGTGAGCAGCATGTTGGGAAGTGCCCCCGCATGCAGCGCAGGTGACGCGGCGCGGGGCTTCCCTAAGACAGGGCGAATCCTGGGATCGAACGGTCACGAGGTGGCACCCCCGGCGGACTTGAGGACGGCCCGGATCGCCTCCGGGTCGAAGGCGTCAGGAATCAACGCGCGCGCGCCGGCGCGCAGGGCGGCGAGCACGTGAGCGCGGGTCGGGCGCGGCGCGCCGACCAGGATGGCGGTGCCCGCGAGCCGCGGATCGCGCGCGAGGGATTCCGCGAGCTCGAGGCCGGAACGCCCGGCGAGGTCCCACGGAATCACGATCGCGGCGGCCTCGAGCACGCGCTCGTCGAGCGGCTTCGCGAGCTCTCGCGGTTCGAGCGTCGCGGCACTGCTGCCGAGCGCGGATTCGATCTCGGCGACCCGCTTGCGATCGGCCTCGCCGCTCGTGACGAAGCAAATGGCGCCGCCGCCCGCAGCATCTCCGACGAGGTCGCGCTTCAGCAGGAGAACGTCGAACGACCCGGCGCCGAAGCCCTCGACCGCGAGCTCGAAACGCATGCGCACGAAGAACGTGTCGTCGATCCACGTGGGCTCGGACTTCGGCGTCTGCACGACCCGCGGCGCTTCGACCGAGAGCGCCGGCAGCCCGGCCGCCTCGAACGAGCGGCGCATCACGTCGGCGACCGACTCCATCACCTGCCCGAGCGCGGTCGTGCCGGCCTCGTCGAGGGCCCCGCTGGCCGCCGCCTCGAGCGCGTCGCCGCTCGCGCCCTGCTCGAGCGCCGCGAGCAGCGCGCCGATGCGCTGCGGGACCACGACGTGCGCGCTGCCCTCGCCACTGGCGTAGGGCAGCGCCTGGTGCACGATCGGATCGTCGTCGTCGGCGAGCTCGAGTACGCCGAGGTTCTCGAAGCCGCCGCCGGTCAGCGTCAGCGTGCGCCCGAGCCGCGCGCCGAGCTCCGTCGCGAGCGCCTCGGCGAACGCGTCGCGCTGCGCGGCGACGTCGGCCTGCTGGATCTGGATGGCGTTCTCGGACACGCGGCTCCCCTCACACCCTCGCCAGCGTGCGCGCCGCGCGCTCGGCAGGGCGAGCCAGCGCCGCCCGCGCGCGGCGGACTTCGCCGAGCTCGTTCGCGAGCTCGCTCAGCCGCTCCGCGAGGCGCCGCTCGGCCTGCTGGCTCGCGCGGGCCACGTTGCCGAGCGCGCTCCGCTCCTCGGCGCGCAGCGGCACGCGCACGGCCTCGCGCGTCAGGCTCGCGAGCGCGGCGTCGCGCGCGCGCAGCCCCTGCTCCACCGCCGCGAGGTCGTCGCAGGCGAGTGCGGCGAGCAGCGCGTGGGTGGCGTCGAGCAGACCCTGCACCGAAGCGCGCAGCCCCCTCACGTCGCCGCCCCTTCGCGCGCGCCGTGGGCGATGTCGGAGAAGGCCTCCGCGATCGGCATCAGCGCGCCGAGCGCGTCGTCGATCTCCTGCGCGGCACTCGACACGCCGGCGCGCAGCAAGCGCTCGGTCGCGAATTCGTAGAGGCGCTCGAGGTTGAAGGCGATCTCGCCGCCGCGCGCGAAGTCGAGGGCGCGGCGCAGCTCGGCGAGGATGTCCAGCGAGCGCTTCAGCAGACGCGTCCGCTCGGCGCCGGGCGGCGAGCTGCGGGCGTCCCGCGCCGACTGCACGGCACGCGACAAGAGGCGCGAGACGATCGCTTCGGGCGAAGCGGTCGCGAGGTCCGTCGCGAGGTATCGGTGGTCCATGGCTAGTTCTCGTTCCTCAGCGTCGAGATCCCGCCCAGCGAATTGCCCTGCTCGCGCAGCTGCGTCACGAGCGCCTCCATGCGCGTGAACTGCGCGACGATCAGCTCCTCGCGCTTCGCGAGCCGCGCCTCGAGCCGCGCGACCTGCAGCTCGATGGCGTCGATGCGCTGGTCGATGGCGAACTTGCGCGCGGGGATCAGCGCGCGCTCGACGAGGGGCGGTGCGCTCGGGTCGTTCGGCTGGGGCGGCGGCGCGTTCGGGTCGAGCGCGCCCTTGTTCGACTTCACCACCGCGTCGATCTGTTTGGCGAGCGTCGCTGCGAGGCCCGCGGTCGTCCCGTCGCCGCCGAGCAGCTGGCGGACCGCAGTCGGATCGGCGACGAGCGCGGCCGTGAGGTCCTCGGCGTCGACCGACAGGTGGCCTTCGTCGTCGAAGCGCACGCCGATGTCGGTGAGGCCGTTCAGCGAGCCGAACACGTAGCTGTCGACGACCGTGCGCTGGATCTGCATCTGGATCGAGCGCAGTGCACCGTCGCCGGACAGCGCGCCCGCGCGCTTGGTGGTCTCGTCGAAGGCGCTCTGCTTGGAGATGAAGTCGACCACTTCGTTGTAGGCGGTCGCGAAGGTCTCGAGCTTCGTCGCCACCGAGGCGGAATCGAGCTCCACGGAGATCTCGATCGGGTTGGCCGTCACGGCGCGCAGCTCGAGCGTCACCCCGGCCATCAGGTCGGTCACGGTGTTCGACGTGCGCGTCAGCGTGAGCCCGAAGGCCTCGATCGTCGCGTCGGCTGCGACCTGGCTCGCGGCCGGGTCGACGAACGGCACGCCGTTCGGGCCGATCACCGAGGTCGTGAGCGTGACCGCGTTGGCCGCGCCGGTCTGCGTGCCGCGGACGACCAGGCGGTAGCCCGTGCCGTCGTACAACACGTCGGCGCGCACCGAGCCGTCGTTGTTCGGATCGCCGTTGATGGCGGCCTTGAGATCGGTGAGCGACCCGCCGGCCGCGCCCACGGCGATCGAGATCGTGCCGCCCGTGTAGGCGACGTCGAGCGTGTCGCCGGGAGCCGCCACGATCGCGGTGTCGGAGGCGTAGGCGCTCGAGACGACGCGGGCCGAGGAGGCGAGCGAGACGACGCGGACGGACAC
Source organism: uncultured Spirochaetales bacterium (assembly GCA_964501435.1). GTDB lineage: Bacteria > Myxococcota_A > UBA9160 > UBA9160 > UBA6930 > VGRF01. The sequence goes on from CAZCTH010000044.1 coordinate 11,703, forward strand.
CGAGCCCGTCGACGCACCACCGGAGGCGGTCGCGCGAATGCCGGTCTCGTCCGCCGAGGTCGCGGTGAAGGCGAGCAGCTCCTCGTCGAGAGAAGCCGCGGAATACGTGCTGCCGAGATTGTCGATCGCCGCGGAAGCGTCCCGCAGCGCGTTCAGCTTGGTCTCGAGCTCGCCGAACAGCGTCTTCTGCGCCTCGAGGTCGGCGATCCGCTGCTTGGCGATCTGCAGCGGACGGCGCTCGACCGCCATCATCGCTTCGATCAGCGCTTCCGTGTCGAGGCCGCTCGAGATCCCTCCGAGTCGAAGGCCCATCGTCTCTCCCTAACGACGACTAACCGCCGCGCGGTGTACCCACCGGGGGCGGCGCCTGGCTCGGCGCCGCCCCCGGCGAGCCCGGATCATTGACGAAGAAGCGACAGCGCGTTCTGGGCCGAGACGTTCGCCTGGGCCAGAACGGAGATGCCCGCCTGCTGCAGCACCTGCGCGCGGGTGAGCTTTGCGGTCTCCGACGCCACGTCGACGTCGCGGATGCGCGACTCGGCGGCGGAGGTGTTCTCCATCGCGACCGCGATCGACCGAATCGTCGACTCGAGCCGGTTCTGCGCCGTACCGAAGCCACCGCGCAGCGCCGACAGGCTGTCGATCGCCGCTTCCACCGCGGTGTTCGCGGCGAGCGCGTTGGTGTCGGTGGTCAGGTCGAGACCGGTGATCGCGAGGCCCGCCGACGTCGCGTCGACGCCCGTTACGGAGATCTGGTCGTTCGCGGTGCTGCCCGTGCCGACCTGGAAGTTCACGGTCGGAGCGGAGCCGTCGAGGAGCTGCGTTCCGTTGAACTCCGTCACCGCCGCCACGCGGTCGATCTCGGCCGTCAGGTCCTGGAACTCCTGGTCGATCGTGGCCCGTTCGGTCGCACCGAGCGTACCGTTGGCCGACTGGATCGAGAGCTCGCGCATGCGGACCAGAATGCCGCTGACTTCGTTCAGCGCGCCTTCTGCGACCTGGAGCAGCGAGATGCCGTCCAGGGCGTTGCGCGAAGCCTGGTCGTACGCGCGGACTTCCGCGCGCAGACGCTCGGAGATCGCCAGACCGGCGGCGTCGTCCGAGGCGCGCGTGATGCGCAGACCCGACGACAAGCGCTCGAGGGAGCGCGAGAGCGACTCGGTGCTCATCGACAGATTGCGCTGGGCATTCAGCGACGAGGTGTTGGTATTGATTCGCAGACCCATGAATTTCCTTCCTTGGTGTTCGAGTACGCCCGCGATCACTGGCGGGCGTGGGAATCGGGCTCGCGCGCCTTGCGCTCCCCCGACTCCCGCTGGCCCCGAGGGCCGCGGTTCCTTGGAGCAAGCCACGTGCCACGGGCGCGGCGGGGTGCCCCGATCCGGGGTTCCCGCGCGGGGGCCGTTCGCTTCGCTCGCTGTTGCGCACGTGTTAGGGACCGGCCCCGCGGCGGCGGGGCGTTTCAAGGCGAAACGAACGTTTCAGCGCGCATCGTGCGGGCGAAATCGCCCGCACTGCCGACGGTTCTCGCGCGCGCTGCACGTGGCACCGAAGTTGCGAAGTGCCCGCGAGATGCCGTCTCCTCACTCGCACGAGCGCGCGCTCCGCAGGGGCGACGCGGCGCGCCCGCGGGCGCTCCGCGCCCACGAGCGCGAGCGACTCGTGGCCTGGCTCGACGACGGTCTGCGCGGGGGCAGGCGCGGTCGCCTCGAGGCCGAGTACCCGGTCTCGATGCGGGCGCGCGACCTGCGTGGCCACCGCGCCGTGTTCGCCGAAGGCCGGCCGGTCGCCCACGCCATGCTGCACGCGGTGGATGCGGCGTTCCCCGGCGGCGGTGCGCGCCTCGGCCTGATCGGCAACGTCTACACCGAACCGGCCTTCCGCGGGCGCGGGCTCGGGCAAGCCTGCGTGGCCGCCTGCGTCGAAGCGGCGCGCCAGCGCGGCTGCGACTTCGCGCTGCTCTGGAGCGACCTGCTCACCTATTACGCCGCGCTCGGCTTCCGCCCGGGCGGGCGCGAGCGGCGAATCTCCCTCGAACCGCAGACGCTCGCGCGCGCCCGCGCCTCCGCGCCCGTCGACCTCGCGGTCGCGCCCGTGGGCGAAGCGGACTTCGCCGTCCTCGAGGCCCTCTACGCCCGCAAGCCGGCGCACGCCGTGCGCGAGCCCGGAGCGCTGGCGCGGCTGGCCGCGGCGCCGGAGGTGACGCTCCGCGTCGCGCGACGCGGCGGCTCGCCCGTGGCGTACGCCGCTTGCGGGCGCGGCGACGACCTGCGCGGCGTCGTCCACGAGTGGGCGGGCGACGCCGACGGCGTGCTCGCCTGCGCGGAGGCCCTGCGCGCCGAGGCGGGTGCCTCTCTCTTCCTCGCGAGCGGCCACGCCGAGGCGCCCGCCGAGCGCCTGATCGCCGCCGGGGCCGACGTCGCGCAGCTCCCGCTCGGCCTGCTGCGCCCGCTCGGCGCCGACGCCGACGCGTCCGCCGCGCGCGAGGGCGCGATCTATCTCTGGGGCTTCGATTCGATCTGAGCCCGCGCCGCCTCGCCGAGGCGGGCGCGCAGCTTGAGCGTGGAATCGGGGAGCACCACCTGCGCCGCGCGCCGGGTGCGCGCGTTCACGAGCACCGGCGCGGCGAGGTTCAGCGTGAGCTCTCCGCCGGCCAGGTTCGCGATCGCGAGCACCAGCACCTCGTCGCGCGAGCTGGCGCCGACCGCGTCGAGCTCGCGCGGTCCGAGCTGCGGCGGATAGTCGGGGAACAGCTTGCCGGGCTCCGCCACCACGAACGCGAGGTCGAGCTGGTCGAGGCTCGCGAGCCACGCGAACGGCGAGTTGTCGTCGTGCTGCGCGAGGGCGAAGTCGCGCGCGCCGGGAAACCCCGGAAGCCCGGCGAAGTGCAGGAGCTGGCTCGCGTCGAGATCGATCCGGCCGACGCGCTGATGCTCCACGGTGATCGGGCGTTGGGACTTCACAGCTGGGAATCCTCCGTGACTTGCGTGAGAAAAGCGGCGGGGTCGGCGGTCTCGCCCACGGGCACGGCCGCGCTGCGGTTTTCGTCCGCGATGCGCAGGTGCACCTCTTCGCGCAGCACCGAGAGGCCGCTCGGCGCCTCGATGCCGATGCGCACGTGGCCGCGCGCGGTGGACAGCACCACGATGCGCACGTCGTTGCCGATGCGGATGCCTTCTTCCGCCTTACGCGTGAGAACGAGCACGATTCACCTCAGGAAGTCGAGCAGGGAGGTCTGGACGAGTCGGCCCATCGCATTGAGCCCCGCTTCGAGCGCGGCCTCCTGCTGCACCATGTCGGACACGACCTTCGCGAGATCCGCGTCGCGCAGATTCGAGGTGCGGAGCTCCGCGTCCACGATGCGCTTCGCGACGTTCTGCTCGGCGCGCGCGAGCTTCGCGTCCACCGAGCCGATCTGACTGCGCTCCGCCGAGATCTGGGCGCTCGCGGTGTCGATGCGCGTGAGCGTCGCGCTGATTCCGGCCGGATTGTTGGCGACGAGCTCGCGCCACAGATCCCGCGCCACCGCGAACACGTCCTCGCGGCCTGCGTCGAGCACGGAGTCGCCATTCGCGTCGCCGAGGAAGGCGCGCTGGCCGTTGAGCGTGACGTTCGTGCTCACGCCCTCGTCGATCTCGACCTGCACTTCGTTCACGTCGCCGGTCCACGCGACGGCCGGCGTCGAGGGCACGTTCTCGTCGAAGACGCCGGTCGCGCTGAACGGCGCGCCGCCGGCCGCGTACCCGCCGAACACGTGTGCGCCGCCGAACTGCGCGTTGGCCTGCGACACGAGCGCGTCGTGGATCGTCGCGACCTCGTCGGCGATCAGCCGTCGCGTGTCTTGATCCTGCGTGCCGTTGGCGCCCTGGATCGCGAGCTCGCGCAGGCGAATCAACAGGTCGTTCGTCTCGCCGAGCGCGTTCTCGACCGCGCCGACCCGACCCCGCACGCTCGAGATCACGCGCTTGAACTGCGCGAGGGCCGCGCTCTCGATCTCGAGCTGCGACACCTGACCGGCGCCGACGGGATCGTCCGAGGGTCGGTTGATGCGCAGGCCGCTCGAGGCTTGCTCCTGGGTGCGTGCCAGGCGTGCGCGGGCCGCCGAGACGTCGCTCAGCGCGATGCGATGGAGCAGCGAAGAAGTGACGCGCACGGGGCCCCCTAGATCACGTCGACCAGCTCGCCGAGCAGGTCCGAAACCATCGAGATCACGCGCGAGTTCGCCTGGAATGCGGCCTGCAGCTCGACGAGGCGCGTGACCTCTTCGTCGAGCGAAACGCCCACGATCTCGTCGCGGCGGTTCTGCAGCGTCTCCATCACGCTGTCGAGCTGCGCGCGGTTCGCCGAAGCGGAGCGCGCCTGCGAGCCGATGTCGGTGATCACGGCGCTGAACTGATCGAGTACGCTGCGCACCGGGCCGGTCGGCGTGCCGAGCGCGTCTCCGACCACGTAGAGCGCCGCGCGCGTGGTCCGCAGGCCGGCGATCGCGAGGGCCGTTCGGTTGTCCGCAGCCGCGCCGGTGGGGCCGGCGGCGATGGCGTCGGTGGAGGCGAGGATCGAGGCGGACAGCGCGAGGTCGCGCGACGAGTCGACGACCTGCGCAGGCTGCGCGAAGAAGTCGCCCACGGCACCGTTCGCGCCGACGCCGGTGGCGTGGACGGTGTTGACCGTCGCCGAAACGTTGAAGGCGATCTCGTCGAGGGAGCGCAGCGCCCCGGCGATCGTGACGTCGCGCGCGCCGATCAGGCCGCCGAGCTCCCCGGCGCCGATCAGGGAGGTGACGTCCGCGGACGAGAGGCCATTCTGCGCGTACACCCGCACGAAGCGCGGGTCGATCGGATTCGTCGGGTCGGGCGCGGCGAAGAGCGTCCAGGCGTTGCCGCCGCTCACGAGCGGTACGCCGTTGCGCAACGAGACTTCGACGCGGCCGCGGTCGCCGTCGCGCACGTCGATGTCGAGATAGCTGCCGAGCTCGCGCAGCAGCCCGTCGCGCTGGTCGCGGAGGTCGTTGGCGGGATCGGTGACCTCCATCGCCGAGATCTCGCCATTCAGCGTCTCGATCTGCTGGAGCAGGTCGTTCACCCGCGGCAGGAGGCCTTGGATGCGCTCGTCCACCGCGCGCATCTGGTCCCGCAGCTGCGCATCGAGGGAATGGAACTGGTCGACCAACGCCTCCGCCGACGTGCGCACCGCGGCCCGCTCGAGCGGCGCGCCGGGGGTCGTTGCGCTCGCGAGGTCGGACCAAGCGTCGTAGAACGCATTCAGCGTCGCGCCGAGCCCGTTGGTTCCGCCGGTGCCGACGATTTGCTCGATCACCTGCAGCGCGTCGGCCTGCGCGCTGGTGGCGCCGAGCTGGCCGCCATGGCGCAGCAGCTGCTGCTGGATGAACGGGTCCTCCGCGCGTTCGACGGTGACCTGGCGAACGCCGGCGCCCAGGAAGCCGCCGCTCCCCGCGACCGGAAACTCCGTCGCGATGATCTGGCGCTGGCGCGAATAGCCCGGCGTGTTGACGTTGGCGATGTTGTGGCTGGCCGTGCGCACGCCGAGCGACGTGGTTGCGAGGCCGGTCTTGGCCACTTCGAGCGCGCCGGAAAGACTCATCGCGACCTCCTAGACCGCTTGCCGGATCAGCCGACCGGTTTCGGGCGCCCGGGCCGAGCGCCCGTAGCTCTCGCTCGCGGGCGTCGCGCCGAGCGCGCGCAGGGAGCCCTGCACGTTGGCGAGCTCGCGCGCGGTCGTGGCGCCGTTCGCCTCGAGCAGCTCCCGCGCCAGCGCGAGCTGCGCGCCGAGCCGGCGATGGGCGTCGCGCAGCGGCGCGCCCCCGCCGCCGGCGGCCTCGATCAGGCGGGAGAGTCGCGGCCGTCGCTCGACGACGCCGAGCTCCTGCGCGAACGCTTCCGTCACGACGAGGCGGCTCTCCTCGAGCAGACGCCCCTCGTCGGCGATCTCTTCCTTCGCTCGCACGAGCCGCTCGAGCGCGGGCACGTCGAGCGCAGCGAGCGCCACCCGCTCGGCGCGCAGCGCGTCGCACAAGCGCGCGTAGAGCGCGTGCTCCGCGTCGAGCACCGACAGCAGCCGCGCGAGCCAGTCGCTCATCGCGTCGCCTGCGGCGGCGGCACGCCGGGGCCGCGCAGCATCGCGTCGGCGAGGCCGAGCCCGCCGCGTGCGGCCATCCGCTTCGCGACCTCGTCGGCGAACATGTCGCGATACATCGCGCCCGCGGCGCCCCCCGAAAGCGGCGCCTCCTCGAACATGGGCTGCTGCGCGCGCTTCAAGAGCTCGCCCACGAGCAGCGCCTCGAACTGCCGCGCGGCCGCGGCAGGCTTCGCATCTTCCGGGTGCAGCGCGAGCGCGCGCGCGTCGACCGCCTCCTGCGCCGCCGAGGGCGCGCCCACGCGAGCCACGGGGTCCATCAGAGGACCTCCAGCTCGGCGGACATCGCGCCCGACGCCTTGATGGCCTGCAGGATCGCGATCAGGTCGCGCGGCGAGACGCCCATCGCGTTGAGGCCGCGCACCAGCTCGTCGATCGTGACGCTGGCCGGCACCACGTGCAGCCGGGCTTCCTCTTCTTCGACGTCGATCGCCTCGTTGCGCACGGGCGTCGTCTCGCCCTCGCCGAACGGCGCGGGCTGCGAGACGTCGTTGACCGCGGACACCACCACCGAGAGCGCGCCGTGGGCGATCGCCACCGTGCCGATCCGTACGTTCGCGCCGATCACCACCGTGCCGGTGCGCTCGTTCACCACCACGCGAGCGATCGCGTCGGGCTCGACCTCCACGGCCTCGACCGCGGCGAGGAACGCCACCACCGAGCTCGCGCGATCGGCGGGGACGTCGACGCGCACCGTGCCGGGATCCGGCGGCGACGCGACGTCGCTGCCGACCGCGCGATTGATCGCCTCCGAAACCCGCAGCGCCGTCGTGAAGTCCGCCTGGTGGAGCGTGAGCTGGAACGAGCTGTCGTGCTCGATCGCGAACGGGAGCTCGCGCTCGACGGTCGCGCCGCCCACCACGCGCCCCACCGTCGTGTGATTCTTCTGCGCGCCGCCGCCAGCGCCGCCGCTCACGTTGAAGCCACCCGTCGAGACGGGGCCCTGGGCGAGCGCGTAGATCTGGCCGTCCGCCCCGCGCATCGGCGTCATCACGAGCGTCCCGCCCTCGAGGCTGGTCGCGTCGCCGAGCGACGACACCGTCGCATCGAGGGTCGCGCCCGTTCGCGCGAACGGCGTCAGCTCCGCCGTCACCATCACTGCGGCGACGTTCTTCACCTGGATCGCCTGCGCATCGACGCCGATGCCCATCGCGCCGAGCACGCTCGCCAGCGACTGCACCGTGAACTCCGTGCCCTGCTTGTCGCCGCTGCCCGCGAGCCCGACCACGAGCCCGTATCCGACGAGCTGGTTCGAGCGTACGCCCTTCACGCTCGCGATGTCCTTGACGCGCACGGCGTGGGCGGACCCCGGCGCCACGATCGCGCAACTCGCTGCGATCGAGAGCGCGAGCGCCAGCGTGCGCAGGTGGCTTCGGATGTCGCGCGCCGAGACCCGCAAGCGGCCCAACACCGCGAAGCGGTGTAGGCCGCGCGCAGCGAGCCCCCGCGAGGCCTTGCCTCGCGGGCGGCGAGCGAAGAGTCGAATCAAAATGGCAGCACCCAGTCGAGGACGCGCCCGAGCACGGGCGGCCTCTGCTTGTCGTCGATCACGCCGATGCCGTCGAACGTGAGGCGCACGTCGGCGAGCTGCGTGGACGAGACGGTGTTGTCGATCGCGATGTCCTGACGCCGGACGAGCCCTTCGACGGTGATCAGCTGGAGCTCGTGGTTGACGAGGATCTGACGGCGCCCCTGGATGCGGAACACGTCGCCGGGGAGCGCCTCGACCACGCGGCACGTGAGCACCCCGGTCATCGAGCTGCGGCGCTGCGTCGTCCCGTCGCCCTCGAAGGAGTTGGTCTGCGACGACTCGAGCGCGCTGAGCGACGCCCCGGGCGTGGCGATCACGTTGTCCGTGCCGAAGCCGAGCAGCTCGAAGAGCTTGTTCGAAGCGTCCTGCACGGCGTCCACGAAGCCGAGGTCGCTGCTCGCGTTGGCGCTGATCGCGCTCGACTTGTCGAGCGCGGTGTTCGCGGAGCCCTGCGCCGCGAGGTTCTCGCGGATCAACACGGTCACGAGGTCGCCGATGCCGCGCGCCTTGCGGTCGTAGTACAGGAACGAGCCGGCAGCGGCGCCGCCCGTCCAGATGGCACCTGCGCTCGGCGGGGCTGCCGGAGCGGGGGCCGGGATGTCGTACTGCGTCGGGCGCATCGTCTCGCGCAGGGCGAACTCGACGCAGCCCGTGCTCGCGAGCGCGAGGCCGGCGAGAAAGAGCGCGCGGCTAGAGCGCCACATGGACGACTCCATCCGCGGCCACGCGGCCCACCAGATCGCGGTTCGAGGCTGCGTTGCGCACGCGGATCCACGCGCCGGGCGCGCCATCTTCCTCCGCGCGGCCCTGCGTCTCGATGGTGAGCGCGCCGCGCGCCAGCCGCAGCGTCACGCGGTCGCCGCGCTTCACGCGCAGGGCCGTCTTGAGCCAGGCGCTGCGCAGCGGCTCGCCCGCGCCGACGTGGCGCGCCACGCGCTGCCCCACCGCCAGGCGTTCGTCGCCGAGCTCGTCGCCGCGCGGGCCGGCAGACTCGCGCCGCTCCCGCACGACGTCTTCGGCGGAGATCACGTCGCCGGAGTGCAGGCCGCGCGCCGCGACGACCACGTCGCGCAGCACCCACACGCGGACGGTCACGACGGCGCGGCGGACGGACACGTCGCCGCGGTACAGCTTCACGGTGACGGCGTTCGCGCCCGGCTCGGTGCGCGCGCTCGCCATCGAGAGCTCGGCCCGCACGCCCGGCGCCGCCGCTTCCGCCGCGAGCGACTCGTGCGGCGGCACGTCGATGCGCGCGACCGGCTCGGCCGCCCGCTCGGTGAGGTAGGCGGCGAGCTGCTCGCTCAGCGCGCTCGCGAACGCCGGCGCGGCGGCAAGGCCGACGGCCAGCGCGAGGGCCGCGAGCGGCCCTGCCCTCCGCAGCTTCGATCGTTCGTGGTTCATGACGGTTCCCTCGCGCCCACGGCGGCCTACAGGCTCGCCGCGCGCTGCAGCATCTCGTCGCTGGCCTTGATGACGCGGCTGTTCACTTCGAACGCGCGCTGCGCGAGGATCATCCGCACCAGCTCCTCGGCCATGTTCACGTTGGACGACTCGAGGAAACCCTGAGAGATCGCGCCGAAACCGTTCTGCGACGGCGTCCCGACCTCGGCGTCGCCGGAGGCGTCGCTCGGCGCGAGGAGGTTGTTGCCGAGGGCCTTCAGGCCGGCGGGGTTCGCGAAGCGAGCGACCTCGATCTGGCCGAGCACCGTGGGCTGCGTCTGGCCCGCCGGAACGCCGGAGACGGTTCCGTCCGCGAGGATCGTCACGTCGCGGACGTCGATCGGGATCTGCACGTTGGGCGAGACGAGCAAGCCGGTGCGCGTCACGAGGTTGCCGTCGCGGTCGCGCTGGAACGAGCCGTCTCGCGTGTAGAGCGTCTCGCCGGTCGCGCTCTGCACCTGGAAGTAGCCCTCGCCCTCGACCGCGAGGTCGAGATCGCGGCCGGTCTGGATGCGCTCGCCCTGGGTCGCGACGCGCGTCACCGAGGCGAGCTTCACGCCGTGGCCGACCTGCGCGCCGGTCGGCAGCGCGGCGCCGGAGGCGTCCTTCGCGCCCGGCGAGGCGAGCGTTTCGTAGAACAGGTCCTCGAACTCGGGGCGCGATTTCTTGTATCCGGTCGTGTTCACGTTCGCGAGGTTGTTCGCGATCGTGTCGATGCGCGTCTGCTGCGCTTCCATGCCGGTCGCGGCGGTGAAGAGGGCTCTCACGGGGTCATCTCCTCGATCAGGCGGCCACTCATGCGATCGTCGGTCGCGAGGGCCTGCATGGATGCGTCGTAGGCGCGCTGCAGGATCAGCAGCTTCGCCAGCTCGTGAACGGGCTGGACGTTCGACTGCTCGAGCGAGCCGACCTCGAGCTGCGGCGCGTCGACCGGAATGCCCACGAGGTCGATCGGCGCCACGAACAGAGACTCGCCCATCTTCTGGAGCTTCTCGGGCTCGAGGAATTCTTCGATCTGCAAGCGGCCGAGCACGGCGCCGGCATCCGAGACCACCGAGCCGTCGCGCTCGACGCGCACGCCGCCCGCGCCCGCGGAGATCGGACCGCTCGTGCCCATCAAGGGATGGCCGCCCGGTCCGGCGAGCTTGCCGTCGGCGTTCACGGTGAACGCGCCGGCGCGCGTGTAGCGGATGCCCTCGGGCGTCTGCACGAGGAAGAAGCCGTCCCCTTGGATGGCGACGTCGAGGGTGCGGCCGGTGTGCGCGAGCGGGCCGCTCTGCTGGCGCACCCGCGTCTCGGGCGTGGTGACGAACTGGAGCGCGCCTTCGTGACGGCGGCCGTTCTCGCCCTCGAGGGCCATCCCGAGCGCCGCGCTGAAGAGCGGCTCGTCTGCCTTGTATCCGGGCGTGTCCGCGTTCGCGAGGTTGTTGGAGACCATCTCGAGCTGCGACATGCGCGCTCGGGCTCCGACACCGGACAGGTAGAGGGCGGCGCTCATCGTGAGCCTCCCGACCCCTTGGAGAGCAATCGCCGTGCCAGCGGCCAGCCGCGCGCGCGCGGCCCGCGCGTGGGTCGGGGCGGCAATTTCTTCGCGGTGCGTTTCATGTTGGGTCCTCGTCGTTGCAAGCCGGGCATTCGATTCGAAACGGTTCGCTGCAGGCGGCGCGCGCGCGGGAAGCTTCCTTCCCGGGTCGGCCTCAGCCGAACAGGCCCTTCGCGAGCTGCGCCTCGCTGGACACGATCTCGAGCACCGGCTCGACGTCCTCCACGGCGAGGCCGAGCACGCCCCAGGCCGGCATCGCGGCGAGGTCGATCGACTCGACCGGCCCGCGCCGGCCAAGGCCGAGGCGCGTGCAGGCGCGCGTCGAGACGGCGGTGAGCGCGATCAGGCGATGGTGCTCGGGCACCGTCTGCGGATAGTCGCTCGGGTTGGCGTGGTGGTACCGGATCGCGTTCACGAGCGTGCCCGGGAGGTTCCACTTCTCGGCGACCAGCGCCCCCAGCATCGCGTGGTCGAAGCCGAACTCCTCGGTTTCGGCCTCGATCGCCGGACAGCCCTCGTTGTAGGTGCGCGCGACCACTTTCTGGTAGCGGTCCCGGAACACGTTCGAGAGGGCGATCTTGCCGAGATCGTGGAGCAGGCCCGCGGTGAACGCGGCTTCGCGGTCCACCTTGATCTTCGGGTGCGTCGCGAGCTTGCCCTCCACCACGCCGGTGTAGGTCGAGTGCTCCCACATCAGCTTCTCGGCGAGGCCGAAGTGCTTGAACGTGTCGCGCAGCGACGCGGCCATCACGAGGCACTCGACCGTGCGGAAGCCGAGCAGCGTCACGGCGTGGCGCAGCGTCTCGATCTGCCGGCCGAAGCCGTACAGCGACGAGTTCGCCACCTTGAGCACGCGCGCGGCGAGCGTCGGATCCTGCTCGATGATCTTGCGCAGGTCCTCGGCCGAGGCGTTCGCGTTGTTCGCGATCGTCATGACCTTGCTCGCGATCGTCGGGATCGAGGGCAGCTCGCCGACCACGGCGACGGCGCGTTTCAGTTCGGAGTCCATGTCATGCCTCCAGCGCGACCGCGGCTTCCGCGATGCGCGAACGAGGGGATTCGAGGAGTCGCGCGGCGAGCTTCTGGAACACGCGCGACGAGGGAGCGCTCGGGAACGAGTCGACGACCGCGCGCTGGCGCGAGACGGCCTGCGTGAGGAAGGCGTCCTGCGGAATCGACCCGATCAGCGGCGGCGACTGCGACAGGAAGCGCCGCGACAGCTTGCACAGCCGGTGGTGCGTCCGGCGCGCGTCGTGAGCGGCGCGCGTCTCGTTCACCACGAGATCGACCGGGATGTCCTTCAGCTCGCGGCCCGCGACCTTCAGCATCGCGTAGGCGTCGGCGAAGGCGGTGGGCTCCGGGGTCGTCACGAGCAGCAATCGGTCGCACGCGGCCGCGAGGCCGAGCACCGACGGCCCGATGCCCGGCCCCGTGTCGACGACGACGAGGTCGTAGCTCTCGGCCGCGCGAAACAGCGGCACGAGCAGCGTCGCGAGATCCCGCGGCCGGAGCGCGGCGAGATCCTCGCGCGCCGACGCCGCCGGCAGCACGTGGATGCCGCGCGGGCCAGTCACGATCGCCTCCGAGAGCGACGCACGGCCGTCGAGCACGTCCGCGGCGCTGCGCGTGCTGGCGAGGCCGAGCAGCACGTCGATGTTCGCGAGCCCGAGGTCGCCGTCGACCACGAGCACGCGGGCGCCGAGCTCGCGTGCCGCCACGGCGACGTTCACGGCGAGGTTGGTCTTGCCGACGCCGCCCTTTCCCGAGACGACGCCGACGGTGTGCGGTGCGATCGAAGAACTCATGCGGCTCCTTGGAGCACGGCCTTCGCCAGGACGTGCGGATCGGGAAGCTCGAAGTCGTCCGGCACGCGCGGGCCGGTCGTGAGGAAGGCGAGCGGAGGCGCGCCGTCGTCGAGCAGGACGTTGAGGAGATCGGCAGCGCCCGTGCTCTCGTCCCAGTGCGTGACGGCGAGGGAGCTCGGTGCGAGCGCGGCGTGGCGAGCGAGCTGGGCGCGCAGGTCGCGCTCCTTCGTGGTCGCCGACACGACGAGCTGGACCTCGGGCTCGCCGAGCGCTTCGCGGATGCGCGCGAGCTCGGCGAGCGAATCGGCCGCGCGGCGACCCGAAGCGGGCGTGTCGACCAGCAGGATCTCGTCGCGGCGCTTGCGCGCGAGCTCGGCCAGCTTCTCGGGCCGGTCGATCGCGCTGAACTTGACGTCGATCTCGCGCGCCAGGGCCTCGAGGCGCGCGGATTCGCCGCGGCGCCCGAGGTCCGTGGTCACGATGCGCACGCGCTTCGCCTGCGCCCGGGCCGCGAGCTTCGCGATCGTCGTCGTCTTCCCGACGCCCGCCGCGCCGATCAGCATGCGCGCGCGCGGCTCCTCCGCCCGGGGCGTCGCGAGACGCCACTCGACACAGCGCGCCAGGCTCGCGAGCGCGGCGGTCTCGCGGTCCGCGCCTTCGCGCTCGATGCGCTCCGCCTCGCGGGCCAGGCTCGGACAGTGCAGCGCCGCGACGCCGGCGGCGCGGAAGCGCGCCACCGCACCCTGCGGCGCGTCGACGTGGGTGCTGAGGCCGCGCGCGAGGCTGCGCAGCAGGGCGACCTCCTCCGCGAAGCTCGGCGGCGGCGCCGCGCTCGCGACGCGGTCGAATGCGAGGCGCAGCTCGCGCAGCTCGGCCTCGAGGGGCTCGACCAGCGCTCGCGCCAGCTTCAGCTCCTTCCACGAGGGATCGACGGCGCCTCGCGACGGGGCGGCGTGGCTCGCGCCCCCGCCGGTCGCGCCGGGCACGGCGTCGCGATCGACGCCCGCCGTCACTTCGACGATCGACTCGGCGAACAGCCCGAAGCGCGAGCGCTCGCGGCGAAGCGTCTTCGTGCCGAGCACGATCGCGTCGGGGCCGAGCTCGGCGCGCACGAGCGCGAGCGCCTCGGCCATGGTCTTCGACTCGAAGCGCTTAATGAGCATCGGCCAACCTCACTTCCCCGGCGAGCACGATCCGGACTTCCGGAGGCAGCTCGTTGTGCGAGAGCACCGCGATGCGCGGAAGCACGCGCGCCAGCAGCTGGCGCAGCGGCGCGCGGATCGCCTGACCCGAGAGCAGCACCGGCACGCGCCCGTCGCGGGCACCGGCGGCCGCGCCGAACGAGCTCTGCACCGCGCGTACCAGGCGGTCGAGCAGCGTCGGCTCGACCGCGAGGAACGAGCCGCTCGGCGTGTGTTGGACCGCTCCCTGCAGCGTCTGCTCGAGGCTCGGCTCGAGCATCACCACGTGGAGCTGGCCGTCGGTGCGGATGTGCGGCCGCGCCACGGTGCGGGCCAGGCGCTCGCGCACGAGGTCGGTGAGCAGCTCGGGCTGCTGAATCTTCGGCGCGTGCTCGGCGAGCGTCTCGAGGATCGCGCCGATGTCGCGGATCGGGACGCCCTCGGTGAGGAGTGAGCGGAGCGTGCGGTGCAGCGTCGCGAGCGGCACCACGGCGGGGACGATCTCCTCGACCACCTTCGGCGCGCGCTCCGAGAAGGAGTCGAGCAGCTCGCGCACCTGGCGGCGCGTCAGCAGCTCGGCCGCGTGGGCGCGCACGACCTCGGCGAGATGCGTCGTGATCGCCGCGGCCGCGTCCACGACCGTGTAGCCGCGCGCTTCCGCGAGGGCGCGCTCGGACTCCTGGATCCACACCGCCGGCAAGCCATAGGCGGCGTCGCGGGTCGCGATGCCGGGCAGCTTCTCGGGGTTGGCGCTGCTCGCGACGGCCAGCACCCGACCCGGGGGCACGCGCGAGCTCGCCACGCGGTTGCCGCGCACGAGCACGGCGTACTCGCTCGGCTCGAGCTCGAGCTGGTCGCGGATGTGGATGAGCGGCACCACGAAGCCGAGCTCGACGGCGAGCTGCTTGCGTACGGCGCGGATGCGCGACGGAAGATCGCCGCGCTTCGGATCCACGAGGCCGACGAGGCCGTAGCCGAGCTCGAGGTCGATCTCGTCGAAGGCGAGCGCGTTCTTCGCCTCGGCCTCCGCGACTTCGCTCGCGGGCCGCGCAGGCGGCGGCGGCGTGACGGGCTTCGGACGGTTGGCGCTCCACCACGCGAGACCGCCCGCCCCCGCCGCGAGCAACGCGAAGGGCGCGAACGGAAAGCCGGGCGCCAGCGCCAGCACGGCGAGCAGCACGCCCGCGCCGGAGAGCGCGCGCGGCTGGAAGATCACCTGCTCGCCGATCTCGTGGCCGAGCGGTTCGCCGCCGGCGGCGCGCGACACCACGATGCCGGCCGCGGTCGAGACGATCAGCGCCGGAATCTGGCCGACGAGGCCCTCGCCGATGGTCAGGGAGGTGAACGTCTCGAGCGCCTGGCCGAGCGAGAGGCCGCCCTGCAGCACGCCGATCGCGAAGCCGCCGACGATGTTCACGCCCACGATCACGAGGCCGGCGATCGCGTCGCCGCGCACGAACTTCGACGCACCGTCCATCGCGCCGTAGAAGTCCGCCTCGCGCTGCAGGTCCTTGCGCCGCCGGCGCGCCTCCGCCTCGTCCAGCAGGCCCTGGTTCAGGTCGGCGTCGATCGCCATCTGCTTGCCGGGCATCGCGTCGAGGGTGAAGCGCGCGGCCACCTCGGCGATGCGCCCGGAGCCCTTCGCGATCACGATGAAGTTGATCGTCACGAAGATGATGAAGAGGATCACGCCCACGACCGCGTTGCCGCCGATCGCGACGTTCGCGAAGGCCTCGATCACGTGACCCGCGGCATCCGGCCCGTTCGCGCCTTGGCTGAGGATGAGCCGCGTGCTCGCGACGTTCAGGCCGAGGCGGAGCAGCGTCACGATCAAGAGCAGCGAAGGGAACACGGAGAAGTCGAGCGGGCGCTCCGCGTAGAGCGACAGAAGCAGGATCAGCACCGCGAGGGTGAACGAGAAGGCGACCAGCAGGTCCACGAGGAACGCGGGCAGCGGGATCACGAGCAGCGCGAGAATCCAGATCAGCGCGCCGCCGAGCGCCAGTTCTTCGCGACGGAGGAGAGCGTCCATCAGGCGCTCCTCCAGCGCCGCGCGCGGTGGGGCGCGAGGCGATAGACGTAGGCGAGGACTTCGGCGACGGCCTGGAAGAGATTCTCCGGGATCGCGCGGCCGACTTCGCAGGTGTCGTGGAGCAGGCGCGCGAGCGGCTTGTCCTCGACCACCGGGATGCCGTTCGCCTCGGCGGCCGCGCGGATGCGCAGGGCGACGCGGTCGCGGCCCTTCGCGAGCACCTGCGGCGCGCTCGAGACGGTCGGGTCGTAGCGCAGCGCGATCGCGAAGTGCGTCGGGTTCGCGATCACGACGTCGGCCGCTGCGACGGCGGCGATCATGCGCGAGCGCGAGAGCTGGCGGTGGCGCGTGCGATGGCGCGCGCGCGACTGCGGGTCGCCCTCGCGTTGGCGGGCCTCGTCGCGCACCTCCTGCTTGGTCATGCGCAGGTGCTGGGCGTGACGGAAGCGCCGCCAGGCGAAGTCGAAGCCGGCGATCGGGGCGAACGCGGCGAGCAGGGCGAGCATCAGCCGGCCGATCTCGCGGAGAATCTCGGCGGACGACTGCTGGGCGGGCGTCCGCAGCCACGCGAACAGCGCGCCGGCGTCCGGACCGACCCACCACCACGCGACCGCGCCGGCCACGACCACGTAGACGAAGGCCTTCGCGAGCTCGATCACGCGATCGATCTCGAACATGCGCTTCAGGCCCTTGCCGAGCGAGATGCGCTCGAGCTTCGGGCTGGCGAGCGAGAGGGTGAAGAGCCCGCTCGTCTGGGCCAGGCCGCTCGCGAGCCCGCCGAACGCGGCGAGCCCGAGCAGCGGCAACAGCGTGAGCGAGAGCTGCATTCCCGCGTGGGCGAACGCGGCTTCGTAGGCGCCGAGGCTGTCGGGCGGATTCGCCGCCGCGTGCCAGAAGTCGACCGCGAGGCGCGCCACCGACTGCGCCACCAGCGTGCCGAGGCCGCCGGTGATGGCGAGCCAGAAGAGCACCATTACGAGCACGTTGTGCGCATCGCGCGAGACGGCCACCTGCCCTTGCTTGCGCGCCTCGTCGAGGCGCGAGGGCGTCGCCGGCTCGGTGCGCTGGGACTGCTCCTCGCTCATCGCGCGCCTCCGGCAACGAGCGCGAGGGCGCGGTCGAGGGAGCCGGGCACGCCCGCGGCGACGGCGTCGCAGAACGGCACCGCGCCGAGCGCGAACAGGCCGAAGACGATGGCGATCTGCGCCGGCAGCTGGACCGAGAGCAGGTTGAGCTGCGGGATCGTGCGTCCGAGCAGCCCGACCACCACGTTCGATAGCATCAGCGCCCCGGTGTACGGGGCCGCGAAGCGCAGCCCGTCCACGAACAGCTCGGCCCCGAGCGACGACACACGGCCGAGCGCTTCGAGCGAGAGCTCGCCGGGGGGGATCCACGCAAAGCCCTGAGCGATCCCCCGCAACAGCTCGTGATGTCCGCCCACCGCGAGGAAGACGAGCAGCGCGATGCCCTGCGCGAGCGTCGCGAGGGCCATCGTCGAAGCGCCGCTCGCCGGATCGAGCGCGGCGGCGGCGCCGAGGCCACCCTGCACCGAGGTGGTTTCCGCGGCGAGCCCGATCGCCGCGAACGGCAGGGTCGCCGCGACCCCGAAGCACGCGCCGAGCAGCGCCTCGCCGAGGGCCGCCAACACGAGCGACGCCGCGCCCGCGCCGACCGCGGTCTCCGCCGGCGCGAGGGCGAGGGCGAGCAGCAGCGCGAACGCCCCGCGAATCCGCATCGGGATCGCGGCGTGCGAGAAGAACGGCGCCGTGAACACGAACGCGAGCAGCCGGATCGACGCGAGGCCGAACGCGATCAAGGCGTCGTGCGGGACGATCCAGCTCACGGCAGCGCGCTCGCATCGAGCATGAGCCGCCGCGTGAAGTCCACGAGCAGGCTCATCCATTGGGGAAAGATCCAGGCGAAGACGAGCAGCGTGACCACGATCTTCGGCACGAAGGTGAGCGTCTGCTCGTTCACCTGCGTCGCGGCCTGGAGCACCGAGACGCCGAGGCCGACCACGAGCGCCGCGGCCAGGAGCGGCGCAGACAGCTCGAGCGTGAGGAAGAGGGTCTGCTGAAGGATTCCGCTGACTTGTGCGAGGTCCATGGCTTCACCCCACGCTCGTCGCGAGCGAGCTGAGCACGAGGTTCCAGCCGTCCGCGAGCACGAAGAGCATCAACTTGAACGGCAGCGACACGACCACCGGGGGCAGCACGATCATGCCCATCGAGATGAGCAGGCTCGACACCACGAGGTCCACCACCAGGAAGGGCAGGAACACCATGAAGCCGATCTCGAACGCGGTGCGCAGCTCGCTGATCACGTAGGCCGGCAGCAGCGCCGTCATCGGGACGTCTGCGGCGGTCTTCGGCTTCGGCTGCTTCGACAGCTCGAGGAAGAGCGCGAGGTCGGCCTCGCGCGTCGACTTCTCCATGAACGCGCGCACCGGCGCGAGCGCGCGCTTCGCCGCCTCGCCCGCGTCGATCTGCTCCGCGGTGTAGGGCTCGTACGCGTTCACGCGGATCTGCTCGACGACCGGCGACATCACGCCCAGCGTGAGGAACAGCGCGAGGCCGACGAGCACCTGGTTCGGTGGCATGTGTTGGAGCCCGATCGCTTGACGCAGCAGGGCGAGCACCACGATCACGCGCGTGAAGCAGGTCGCCATCAGCAGGATGGCGGGCGCGAGCGTGACGACCGTGAGCAGGGCCAGCATCTCGAGCGCCGACGAGACCTGCGCCGGCGCTCCGGGGGCGCCGAGCGAGATCGACAGCCCGGTGCTGCTGGGCAACGCGGATGCGGTCTCCTCGGCGGCCGGCTCCGCGTCGCCGCTCTTCTTCGTCTCGCCGAGGCTCGCGGTCGGCGCGAGGCATACGACGAGGCACAGCGCGAGCAGCGCCTGCAGCAGGCGCGGCTTGGGCGCGGCCGGTTCGGCCGTTTCGGTCGGGCGCGCGTCGCCCGCGGCGGGAGCCTCGAGCGTGCGCAGCAGCGTGATCTGCGCGTCCGTCACGCCGAGCAGGAGCCGCTCTCCCGCGGCGTCGACGACGCACAGCCGCGTGCGCGGCCCGAGCGCCACGCCGCCCACCACCCGCGGCAGGCCCGAGGCGGCGGTCGCCAGCCCGATCCCGCGCCAGCGCAGCAGCGCGCGCACGCCGTAGAGCAGCGTGAGCACCACCAACAGAGCCCCGGTCATTTCGAGCATCGTTCTTCCCCTCCTTGGGAATGCGGCCGAGCCGCTCTCGTCAGCGCTTCTCGCTGGCGATGACCTCGACGATCCGGACCGCGATCCGGTCGTCGACGGCCGTAACATCTCCGCGGGCGACGAGGCGCCCGTTCACGAGCACGTCGGCGAGCTCCCCGGAATCCCGGTCGAGCTGCACGACCGATCCGGACTCGAGCTGCAGCACGTCGCGCAGCAGCATGCGTGCGGATCCGATCTCCACCGTCAGCTGCAGCGGCACGTCGCTCACGACGTCCATCAAACCGCCGCCCGCGCCGGCGGGCCGATCCGCGACTTCCTTGGCGTTCTCCGAGCTCACAACCGCTCCGTGATGCGCACGGCGAGCTGCGGGCCGAGCTGGCCGCGCACGCCGCGAAATTTGGGTTGGCCTTCGACGCGCACGAGCACGCCCGTCGACGCGGAAGGTTTCAGCGTCAGCACGTCGCCGATGCGCAGATCGCGAACGCGCCGCAGCGGCAGGTCGGCCGTGCCGACCTCCGCGGTCAGCTTCACGGGCATCTCGTGAAGGCGTTCTCCGATCGAGCCGCGACCCTTGGCGGCCGGCCGCTCGTCGCGCACGCGCGCGAACAGCGTGTCGGGCAGCGCGATGCGCAGCCGGCCGAGCTCGCCGAAGCCGCTCGCCTCGTACGACGCGACCCACAGGCGGGGCGAGACCTCGCCGGCCAGCAGGTCGGGCTCGACGAGCGCCCCGATCTCCATCTCCGTCGCGACCAGCGTCGCGAGCGAGCGCGGGAGTCGGTCGAGCAGCTCCGCGGCGGCGCGCGCCACCTGCTTGCGCTCGATGTGCGAGTAGCGGCGCGCGGGCACGTGCAGCGGGCTCGAGTCGAGCTCGCCGCCGAAGCGCAGCGTCAGCCATCCGAACAGCAGCGTGCGGCCGATCAGCACGGCGCCCACCGCGCCGCTCGGGTTGAAGCGGAGCAGCGCCGGCGCGTCGGTCTGGAGCATCGCGGCGGCGAAGTCGTCCGCAGGCAGCGAACGCAGGTCGATCATCGAGAACGACACCGTGCGCTGGAAGAGTGTGGAGAGCGAGCGCCCGGTGGCCTCGCCGAGGTCGCGCAGCGCGCGGGCGAGAGGGCTCCAGACGAAGCGCGGCGCGTCCGTGGCGCCCGCCTCTCGGCGCACGCGCCCGTCGTCGGCGCCGCTCGTGGCGACCGCCGCGAGCACCGCATCGATCTCCTCGCGCGTGAGGATGCTCTGCGCCGCGTCCATCATTGGACCACGAACTCCGTGAAAAGCACGGACTCGACCGAGTCGCGCCCGAGCAGCTCGTCGACCTGCGTGCGCAGGTCGTCCTTCAGCAGCGCCTTGCCCTCGAAGTCGGTGATGTCCGCGAGGCGCTTGCTCGAGAGCAGCGAGATCGTGAGATCGCGCACCTGCGCCATGCGCTCTTCGAGCTTCGCCTTCGACTCGACCGATCTCATCTCGAAGACGACCTGCAGCTTCAGGTACCGCGGATAGCTCTCGCCGGACACGTTCACGACGAACGGCTCGAACTGGACGATGCGGTCGGTGAAGGCCGCGTCGGGCGCACCCTCCGCGTGCTCGCCCTCCTCGGCACCCTCCTCGCCTTCCGCCGCGTGCTCCTCGCCGCCCTCGCCCTCTGCGGCGGCGTGCTCCTCGTCGCCGGCTTCCGCAGGCGCGTCGCCCCCGACGTGCACGACGCCGGGCAGGACGAACAGCCCGACGCCGGCGCCCGCGAGCAGCGCGACCAGGCCGATGATGATCAGCGGCTTCTTGGAAGCGCCCGCCGCGGCCGGCGCTTCGTCTTCTTTCTTCTCGGGTGCGGACATGGCAATCCCCTCAGTTCACCGAGCTCGGGCCGTACGCGTGCAGGTCGCTGCGCCCTTCGATCCCGAAGGACTTGAGGCGCCGCCAAAGCGTCGTGGTCGAGATCTGCAGCAATGCCGCGGCGCGGCGGCGATTCCAGCCGACGCGCTCGAGCGTTTCGATGATGTGGCGGCGCTCCAGCGTCGGCAGGCTCTCGGGCAACCGCGCGGCGGCGGCCGCCGGCGCCTCGACCTTGCGCTCGAACGCGGGCAAGTCGTCGGCGCGAAGCTCGTCGTCGGAGCAGAGTGCGACGGCGCGCTCGATCACGTTCTCGAGCTCGCGCACGTTGCCCGGCCACGCGTAGCCGGTGAGCGCGTCGATCGCGCTCGGCGCGAGCTCGATCGGCCCCTTGCCCCAGCGCATGGCCACGCGCTTCGCGAAGTGGCGCGCCAGCAGCGGGACGTCCTCGAGGCGGGCCCGCAGCGGCGGGATCTCGATGGGGATCACCGCGAGGCGGTAGAAGAGATCCTCGCGGAACGCGCCCTTCTCGATCTCGCGCTCGAGGCGCTTGTTGGTGGCCGCGACCAGCCGCACGTCGACGACGCGCGTCGCGCTGCTGCCGACCGCTCGCACCTCGCCGGTCTGCAGGAAGCGCAGCAGCTTCGCCTGCATCGAGAGCGGCATCTCCGCCACCTCGTCGAGGAACAGCGTGCCGCCGTCTGCCTGCTCGAACAGGCCCTTGCTGTTGTCGGTCGCGCCGGTGAAGGAGCCGCGCCGGTGACCGAACAGCTCGCTGTCGAGGAGCGTCTCCGGGAACGCGGCCGAGTTCACCGCACACCACGGGCCGTTGCGGCGCTGGCTCGCGTCGTGGATGGCGCGGCCGATCAGGTCCTTGCCGGTGCCCGTCTCGCCGAGCACGAGGATCGTGCTGTCGGTGCGCGCGATGCGCTCGACCAGCGCGAGCACGCGGCGCATCGCCTGGCTCTCGCCGATGATCTTCGAGAACGTGGGCTCCGCGGGCAGCTCGCGCTGCGCGGACCGCAGCGGGCGGCGCGTTCCGCAGCGCGCGAGCAGCTCGTCGACGAGCTCGCTCGCCGCCGGGTCGCGGATCAAGTACGACGCGCCGGCGCGATTGATCGAGTCGAAGGCCAGCGCCGGATCTTCGCTGCACGAGACGAGCACGCGGGAGACCGCGGGCCAGAGATCGCGCATGCGCTCGAGCAGGTCCACCCCGCGCCCCCCGTCCACCGTCTCGTCGACGATCGCGAGCGCGTAGTCTCCGGCGCCGAGCCGCGCGAGCGCCTGCTCCGCTCCGTCCGCCGCGTCGACTCGCGCGAAGCGCGCCGCGAGGCGGCGCGCGAGCAAGTCGCGCGTGCGCGGCGCCTGCGCGACGACCAGCACCGCCTGGTCCGAGGCGCCGGTCGCCTGCTGGATCCGCGTCGGCGGCGCCGTGCGGCGTGCGATCGGGTTGAGAATTCCCTCGGCGTCGTCGTGCATCGTTCGATCCGTTTCGTTCCGAAGTGCTTTTCGTGAACCGGCAACCAACGCGGTTTTTCTTCGTGGGTTGGCCGACTTGTGACAGCTTCATCGGACCCCTCGCCGGCCCCTGGATCGGTGGAAACGCGTATTTCGGGCTCGTGAAATGAACGGCCCTGCTGAAACGTGGGCATTCCGTTTCGAGATCGCGCGGCAGGAAATTCCCTGTCGCGAAGGCCCGGCGGCGGCGCGCACGCGCGCGAGCGCGCCGCGCTGCGCGTGAAACGCCACGCGAGATCGGGAATGCCGCGCGCGCGTGGCGCGCGGTTCGCTCAGGCGAGCGCGCGCTCGGGCGCGGCGAGCGATTCCAGCGTCGCGTGCACGCGCTGCGCGTAGGCGCGCGCGGCGGCGAAGGCGAGCTTCTGCGCGATCCAGGGGCGCGCCTGCATCAAATAGAGGTACGCGCGCTCGTCGATCTCCACGAGCTTCGCCGCCGAACGCGCGATCGCGGACTCGGTGTGCCCGACGTCGGCGAGCATCGGCAGCCCGCCGATAAGCTGGCCCGGTTGCACCAGCGCGACGTCGCGCTCGATCGCTCCGCGCAGGCGCGTGCGGAGCACGACGCTGCCTTCGCGCAGCACGAAGAAGGAGTTCTGGGAGCTCGCGGCGTCGCCGCCCTGCTGGAACACTGCGCCGCCGGCGGGCACGACGCACAGCCGGCTGGCTTGGGCGAGGCTCATCGCGCCGTCGATCCCGACGTCGCGCAGGTCGGACTTGCGCAGCAGGAAGCGCGCGAGGTCCTTGGTCGCCTCGAGCACGTGGTCCCAGAGGACGTCCTGGAGCTCGGGGGTGAGATTCGTGAAGGCGAGGCCCGTGAGGATCGCGCCGGTCGCCGGGTTCCAGTGCTGCCAGCGCCCCACCACCGGGAAGCGCACGCTGCGCTCCGGCAGGTGCAGCACCAGCTGGCGCAGCGAGGCGACCGCGATCGGCGAGCGCGTGGCGACGCAGGCGCCTCCGAAGCTGACGTCGCGCGTCACCACGGCCAGCGGGCCGGCGAACTGGTCGCTCGCGAGCTCGCCGCGGAGCTCGACGCCGACCCGCGGATCGCTGCGCGTCTCGATCGCGGCGACGGATCGCCGATTCCCGCCCGGCGTGCTCACGACTCGCCCTCCGTCCCTCGACTTCGGACGGGCAGCGGGCGACTTGAGCCCATTTCCGACGGAGCGGATGCTCCTAACAACCCGGGCGCGCGCGCTCGCCGCGCAACGCCTTCGCAACTTCGGCGAAGCCCCGGCGCGGCGCGCCGACGGCGGCGCGCGCGCACCGGTCGCTCGCCGCTACGGGCTGACGAGCCCTTCGCGAATCGCGTAGCGCACGAGCCCCGGCGCCTTGTGGACGCCGAGCTTGCTCATCAAGCTGTTGCGGTGCGTCTCGGCGGTGCGCGTCGAGACGCCCAGCGTCGCGGCGATCTCCTTGCTGGAGAGCCCCTCCGCGATGAGCTGGAGCACTTCGCGCTCGCGCGCCGTCAGCCGCGCCCGACCCATCGCGCGCTCTTCGGGCGGCGTCGTGAAGGCGGACACGAGGTGCTGCGCGATCTCGGGCGAGAGGAAGCACTTCCCCTGGCGGACGACGCGCAGCGCGGACAACAGATCCGACTCGCTGGCCGATTTCAGGACGTATCCGCTCGCGCCCTCGAGCAACGCCGCCTCGACGAAGTCGGAGCGCTCGTGCTGCGAGAGGATCACGACGCGGCAATACGGGAACTCTTCCCGAATGCGCTTGGTGACGTCGATTCCAGACAACTGCGGAAGCCAGATGTCGACGACGGCGATCTCGGGCTTCGCCTTGAGGATGAGGTCGACGGCCGCTCGGCCGTCTCCCGATTCGCAGACGACTTCGAATTCACCGGTCGATTCGAGCAGCCGCCGGATGCCATCTCGAACGATGGCGTGGTCATCAATGATCGCGACGCGAGTTGCCACGGTTTCTCCCCCCGAAGAAACAACGAGCAGTGCCACGTGTCTTTCACGCTCAATGCATCGTGTGATTACACCTTACGCGCGTCCGCCGCATCCACTCTCTCGCGAAAAATACGCAGACTTCGCGCGCGAAACAGCGCGGATCCTTGCCTGACACCGATCAGCGTCACTCATTTCGAGGGCGCGACGCCATCGCACCTGCGCCCAATTACCGAGCAGGCGTGCGGAAGCGGAGGTGCGGAAGCGTGGGCGCGAGGAGCGCGTTCGCCCGCACTGCGGCGCGCAGCCCCTCCGCGGAGAGGGGTGCGCCGCCGCCGACGTAGATGCGGTTGTCGTGTTCCGCGACCGCGATCTCGACCACGCGCGGGAAGCGCTCGGCCAACGCGCGCCGCACCGCGGGGCCCTCGTCGATGGTGTTGCTGGCGACGACACCGCCCGGTGTCAGCAGGCGCCGCGCGTGATCGAGCACCGGCAAAGGGAAGCCGTCGGGCTTGCGCAGCGTGGCCTCGCGCCCGATGAACACGTCCTCCATCACGACGTCGAAGCGATCGCGCAGCTCGGCGACCACGCGCCGCGCGTCGCCGATCCGCACGTCGACCCGCATTGCGTCGAGGTCGAACCAGCGGCGCGCGGCCGCGACCACGTCGGGGTCGAACTCGACGCCCACGATGCGCGCGTCCGGCGCCAGGGCGCGGACGATGCGGGCGGCGGAGCCCGCCCCGAGCCCGAGCAGCAGGACGCTGCGCCGGCGCGACGGCGGCAGCGCGAGCACGCTCGCGGCGAGGGCATCCCAGACCGAGCGCGTCGCGATCTCGCCGGGCGTCCAGGAGGACGCGAAGGTCCCGTCCACCCGCAGCTCGCGGCGCTTTCCGCGCACGCGCAGCTGGATCCGCTCGCGGGGCGAGCGCGTCGATTTCCCGGCGCCGCGGCCCTTCCCGCTCGCGCCCCGCTTCGCACCGCCGCTCTTCCGCGTCATCTTCCCGCCGTGTCCACGCGCAGCGACAGCCTGTTCCGCATCGACGCGCCGCGCGTCGCGCGCGTGGCGCTGCCGGTTCCGGTGAATTCGCTGTTCGATTACGCGGTTCCGGAAGCGCTCGCAAGCGACGCGCGCGAGGGCTGCCGCGTGCGCGTGCCCATGAAGGGGCGGCGCGTGACCGGCGTGATCGTGGCCCTCGCGGAGGCGCCGGAGCACGCGGGCATGTCGCTCAGCGCGATCGAGGCGGTGCTCGACGCCGAGCCCGCGCTGCCGCCCGCGCTGCTCGCCGCGGTCCGCGAAGAGGCCCATTCGTCGCTCTGCCCGGTGGGGGTGGCGCTCCACGCCGCGCTGCCACCCGGCGCCGCGCCGCGAACGGAGCGCGCGATCGCGCTCTCGCCGCGCGGGCGCGAGGCGCTGCGCAGCGGCGCGGCGCGTGGCGAGGTCGCGCAGT
>CAZCTH010000045.1:0-36835 GCA_964501435.1 uncultured Spirochaetales bacterium
GCGAGTCTTCGACGCGCGCGACCCGCGCTACGAAAACAGCACCGTCCGGAGGCGAGCAAACTTCACGAACCCGAGCTGCTCGTACAGCGCCACCGCCGGCGCATTCCCGTCGACGACCGCGAGCTGCACGTGCTCGGCGCGCTCCGCGAACGCGCGCCGGCACAGCTCGGCGACGCCCGCGCGCGCGAGGCCGCGGCGCCGGAACGACGGCCAGGTGTACACGCCCTGGAGCAGCCACCCGCGTGGAGAGCGCACGTCCGCGTAGCCCACGAAGCCGACGCGCCCGCGCTCTTCGGCGACGACCGCCTGGCGGATGCGGCCGGCCACCCAGCGCTTGAAGCCGCTCGGGTCGGTCTCGGTGGGGTCGGGGCGATCTTCTTCCAACAGGCTGGCGCGCGACGCCTCGACCAGCGCCGGCAGGTCGTCGACGTCGGCGCTGCGCACGCGCACGCCGCGCGGCGTCGCGGGCAGCTGGGAGGCCCGCGCGGGCTCGAGCGCGAAGGCGTGCTCGATGCGGTCGAGCTGGATCGTGCGTCCGTGGTTCTCGAGCCACTCGTAGAGCGGCGTCACGACGTCGGCGGTGCTCTTCACGAGTCCGCTCGCGACCGTTCCCATGTACGGGAAGAAGGCGGCGAGCGCTGCCGGCTCCGCGGTCGCGTCGAGCACGAGCGACGGCTGCACGCTCGCGACGCCGACCAGCTCCTCGTCGCGCCACGCGCCGAGCAGCTCGGTGCGTGCCCGCCCGGCGGCGGGATCGCCGAGGCCGAGCGCGAGGTCGAGCAGGTACAGGTTGAGGCGCGCGGCGCGCTCGAGGCGCGCGATCACGGCGTCGCGTTCCCGCGCCATGACCGGTCGCACGCGCACGCGCGACATCGCGCCGCCTACTCGATGACCGCGAGAACCGCGCCTTCTTCGACGTTCTGCCCCTCGCGCACCCGAAGCTCCACGAGCGTCCCGCTGCACGGCGCCTCGACCGGGATCTCCATCTTCATGGACTCCAGGATCAGGATCACGTCCTCGGGCGCGAGACGGTCGCCGACTCGCTTCTCCACCTTCCACACGTTCCCGGTGACCTGCGCTTCGACCTGGGTCGGCATCGCTGTGTCCTGTCGCGTCTGGGGAGAGCCGCGCGGCCGCCGGCCCCGCGCGAGACGAGGCGCGCGTGGGCCCCGATCGCGCGAAGGTTCCGCGGCAGCGGTAGACGCGCAAGAATGGCCCCGTATCTTCCGCGCGCTTTTTTCGCTGTCGGGACGGGGAGTTCATGCTCGAGACGCTGAGCCGAGGGTTCAAGAGCGCGCGCGAACGCCTTTCGGGCGTGCGCGAGCTCTCCGAGGCCAACGTGGACGAGGCCCTGCGCGACGTGCGCGCCTCGCTACTCGAGGCGGACGTCGACTTCGCGGTGGTGAAGGACTTCCTCGGCCGCGTGAAGGAGCGCGCGCTCGGCCAGAAGGTCGAGACGCGGGTGAAGACGGCCGATGGCCGGGTGCTGCAGGTCACCCCCGGGCAGCACTTCGTCGCCGTGTGCGAGGAAGAGCTCTCGGCGCTGATGGGGCCCGTGGACCCGTCCCTGAAGAAGGACGCGTCGGGCACGGTCTCGATCCTGCTGCTCGGCCTGCAAGGCGTCGGCAAGACGACTGTGGCCGCGAAGCTCGCGCGCTACCTCGCGAAGCAGGGCCGCCGGCCGCTGCTCGTGGCCGCCGACGTCTACCGCCCCGCCGCGATGGAGCAGCTCGCGCAGCTCGGCGCCTCGATCGGCGTGCCGGTCCACCGCGAGGACGGCAGCACCGACGCCGTCGCGATCTGCCGCCACGCGCGCGAGCGCGCCGGCGCCGAGGGCCGCGACGCGATCATCTTCGACACTGCGGGCCGGCTCGCGATCGACGACGAGCTGATGCGCGAGCTCGCGGCGATCGACGCCGCCGTCGCACCGGCGAACCGCATCCTCGTGTGCGACGCGCTGATGGGCCGCGACGCCGTCAACGTGGCGGAAGCCTTCGCCGCGCGCCTCGCCCTCGACGGCCTCGTGCTGACCAAGCTCGACGGCGACGCCCGCGGCGGCGCGGCGCTCGCGGTGAAGGCCAAGACGGGCGTCCCGATCAAGTTCCTCGGCACCGGCGAGACCACCGATCGCCTCGAGGAGTTCCGCCCCGAGGGCCTCGCCTCGCGGATCCTCGGGATGGGCGACGTGGTCGGCCTCGTCAAAGATTTCGAACAGGTCGTCGACCAGAAGCAGGCCGAAGCAGACGCCGCGAAGCTGCTGAAGGGCCAGTTCGGGATGGACGACCTGCTGTCCCAGCTGCGCATGATCGGCAAGCTGGGCCCGCTGAAGGACGTGCTCGGCAAGCTGCCGGGGATCGGCGATCTCGCGGACCAGGTGGACGACCGCGAGCTGCGGCGCGTCGAGGCGATGATCCAGTCGATGACACGCGAAGAGCGCGCGCGGCCGGAGCTGATCGACGAGAGCCGCGCCGCGCGCATCGCGCGGGGCAGCGGCCGCCAGAAGCACGACGTCACGGAGCTCGTGAAGCGCTTCCGCCAGATGCGCGAGATGATGGGCATGCTCGGCGGGGCGATGGGCGGCGGCGGTGGCCTCTTGTCGCGCATCCCGGGGCTCGGCCGCCTGGCGGGCGGTGGACCGGGGGCCGGCGGCATGCCGGCGGGGTTCGATCCGATGGCGATGATGGGCGCCATCGGGAATCGCCAGATGCGCCGGCAAGCCAAGGCCATGGACAAGTCCGCGGCCAAGAAGAAGCGGAAGGCAGAGAAGGACGCGCGCAAGCGCGGGCGGCGCTGATCCCGGCCGGCGACGGTCGTGAGTAAGGGATCCGCCGGCGCCGTCCGATAGTGCACAGAACGCGCAGCCGTGGGTGGGGGGACATGCGCATCCGATCAAGCCTGTTGGCGCTGTGTGCGCTCGCGCTCGCGAGTGCCGCGCTCGGCGCGCCCGAGGACTTCCCGAAGCCGGCGTCGATCGTGCCGCGCGTCGAGTTCTGGAAGCGCGTCTACACCGAGGTCGGCACGGACGGCGGCTTCCTCCACGATCCGGACGACCTCAGCCTCGTGTACGAGAAGATCTCCCTTCCGAACGGACACTGGGACCGCGCCGGCGACCGGCACGTCTCGGCGCGCAAGCTCCACGTCTCGCACGTGCTTCGTACGCTCGCGCGCGGCAAACGCAGCGGGCTGAACGAAGACGAGCAGCGCCTGCTCGCGCTCTTTCCGCCCGGCACCTCGAGCCGCACCTTCAGCAACGCCGCCGCCAACCTGCGCTTCCAGCTCGGACAGTCGGACAAGTTCCGCGCCGGCCTCGCGCGGCAGGGGCGCTGGGACGCGCACATCCGCCAGGTGTTCGCCGACCGCGGGCTGCCGACGGAGCTCGGCGCCCTGCCCCACGTCGAGTCCTCGTTCAACCCGGCGGCGCGCTCTTCGGTCGGCGCCTCCGGCATCTGGCAGTTCATGCCGTCCACCGGCCGGCTCTACCTGCGCGTCGATTCCGCCGTGGACGAGCGCAACGACCCGTTCCTCGCGACGGTCGCGGCCGCGCGTCTGCTGAAGTCGAACTACGACAACATCCGCGCCTGGCCGCTCGCGATCACGGCCTACAACCACGGCCTCGGCGGCATGCAGCGCGCGTCGCGCCAGCTCGGCACGAAGGACATCGGCGTCATCATCGACCGCTACGAGAGCCGGTCGTTCGGATTCGCGTCGAAGAACTTCTACGCGTCGTTCGTGGCCGCGATGGAGATCGACCGGGCGCCCGAGCAGTACTTCGGCGTGGTGCGGCGCGATCCGCCGGAAGACCCGGAGCGCGTGGTACTCGACCACTACTACCGCGCCGCGACGCTGGCCGCAGCGTTCGGCGTGAGCGAGAGCGCGCTGCGCGAGGTGAACCCGGCGGTGAGCGACTCGGTGTGGTCCGGGCGCCGCCTGCTGCCGCGCGGTTACGAGCTGCGTGTGCCCCGCGATCCGATGCGCGCGGCGCCGAAGGTGGTGCTGGCGAGCATCGCGAGCGGCGAGCGCATCGAGGGGCAGGTGGCGGAGTCGTCGGGGACGCATCGCGTGCACCGCGGCGAGACGCTCTCGACGATCGCGCGCAAGTACGGCGTCTCCGTGCGCGCGCTGCAGCGCGCCAACGGCCTGCGCAGCGCGAACCACATCCGCGTCGGCCAGCGACTCAAGGTGCCGGGCTACAACCCGCCGGCCCCCGCCGCGGAGCCCGCAGCCTCGCAGGTCGCGAGCGTGCCCGAGCCCGCACCCGCCGAGGGCGTCTATCGCGTGAAGCGGGGCGACACGCTCGCCTCGATCGCGCGCAAGTTCGGCGTCTCGGCGCGCGATCTCGCGACCGTCAATCGCATCCAGAACGCGAACCAGATCCATCCCGGCCAGGTGATCGAGCTGCCCGGCGGCTCGCGCACGGCGAAGGTGGGCGACCGCTCGCACGCGGGCACCTACAGCGTGCGCCGCGGCGACACGCTCGACTCGATCGCGCGCAAGTTCGACGTCGCGGTGTCGGAGCTGACCGCGCTGAACGGCATCCGCAACAAGAACCGCATCAAGATCGGCCAGTCCCTCTACATCCCGGGGCCGCCGGAGCCGGAGCCCGCGCCTGCTGCCCCCGCAGCGCCCGCTGCGGAAGCGGCCGCGAGCGTGGCGAACGCCGAGCCGAGCGCGCCCGCAGCGACCTCCTACGTGGTGCGCCGCGGCGACACGCTCGAGAAGATCGCCTCGCGCACCGGCGTCGCGCAGGGCGAGCTGATCGCGCTCAACGAGATCCGCAACAAGAACCAGATCGCCGTGGGGCAGACGTTGAAGCTCCCCGCGCCGCCGGCACCCGTCGAGACGCCGCCCGCCAGCGCGCCGGAGACGGCCGAGGCGGCCCCGACGCCTGCGGAGCTGCCCGCGCCGGGGACGAGCGGGCGCTGAGGCGCGGGCCGCTTCTCAGTCGGTCTGAACGAGCGTCTGGTCCGGCAGGCGGATCGCGGTGAGCGGCCCGCCGTAGATCGCGCCCGTGTCGATGCCGATGCTGAAGGGCTCGTTCCAGCGCACGCCGAAGTCGGCGCGCGGCGTGTGGCCGTACACGAGGGTCAAGCCGAGGTTGTGCGGCAGGTCGGCGGTCGTGCGGTTCCAGAGCAGGTCCTCGGGCCGCGACATGCGCAGCGCGTAGCCCGGGTCGCCGGACTGAAGGCCGCGCTCGCCGAGGCCCGCGTGGACGAACAGGTAGTCGCCCTCG
The DNA here is from genome assembly GCA_964501435.1 of uncultured Spirochaetales bacterium. Lineage (GTDB taxonomy): Bacteria > Myxococcota_A > UBA9160 > UBA9160 > UBA6930 > VGRF01. The sequence goes on from CAZCTH010000045.1 coordinate 5,231, forward strand.
GCGTGGGTGAGCACGAGCTCGCGGTAGAAGCGCTCGTGCGCCGGCGGCAACGCGAAGCTCTGGGGATCGCTCTTGCCGCTCCCGAAGTATCCGTAGCTCGCGAGCGTGCGATCGCCGCCGTTCATCAGGAACGCGTCGCCGCCGAAGTACGCCGCGCCGCGCCAGCCGAGGAAGTCGAGAAACATCGACTCGTGGTTCCCGATCAGGAACTTGCAGGCGTAGTGGCGCGAGAGGTCGATCAGACGGCTCACGACACCGGCGGCCTCGGGCCCGCGGTCGATGTAGTCGCCGAGGAACACGAGGCGGTCGCCCTCGCGCAAGGCGAGCTTCCGGATCAGCTCGTCGAGCTTGCGCAGATCGCCGTGAATGTCCCCGACTGCGTAGAGCATTCCCCGCCTTTTCGGTCAGCCGAGCGGCGCGCTGGACTCCTCGCGCCGGGCGGCCGGCCGGGCCGCGAGCTGCCCGCACGCGGCGTCGATGTCCGCGCCGCGGCTGCGCCGCAGCGTGACGGTGAGCCCCGCGTTCGCGACGACCGCCATGAAGCGCTCGGCCGCCTCCGCCGTGGGCGCGCGATAGGGCGAGCCCGCGTGGGGGTTCACGGGGATGAGATTCACCTTGGCCGGCATGCCGCGCAGCAGGTCGACGAGCCGTCGCGCGTCGTCGGGCGAGTCGTTCACGCCGGCGAGCAGCGTGTACTCGAAGAAGATCGGGTGACGCCGGCCGAGGCGCGGGATGCTGCGCAGCGCCGCGAACAACTCCGCGAGCGGAAACTTCTTGTTGATCGGCACGAGCTCGTCGCGCAGCGCGTCGGTCGGCGCGTGCAGCGAGACCGCGAGATTCACCGGCACCTGCGCGAGCAGGTCTGCGATGCGCGGCACGACACCGGCGGTCGAGACCGTCACGCGCCGCGGCGCCATCGCGAAGCCCTTCGGGTGGATCAGCGTCTTCACCGCCTCGACCACGTTCTTCAGGTTGAGCAGCGGCTCGCCCATGCCCATGAACACGATGTTCGTGATGCGCCGGCCCTCGGGCAGCAGTGCGCCCATGCGCACGACCTGCTCGACGATCTCGGCGACGCCGAGGTTTCGATCGAGACCGAGCGTGCCGGTCGCGCAGAACGAGCACGCGAGCGGGCAGCCGACCTGCGTCGACACGCACAACGTCGTGCGGTCCTCCTCGGGGATCAGCACCGCCTCGATCACGCGCTCGTCGGAGGTCACGAGCGCGGCCTTGATGGTGCCGTCCACCGAGACCTGCGGATCGCGCACGCGCAGCGCCGCGACGGCGTAGTCCGCGGCGAGGCGCTCGCGCAGCTCCGCGGGCAGATCGGTCATCTGCGCGGGGTCGTCCACGCCGCGCGCGTAGAGCCACTGCACGACCTGGTCGGCGCGGTACGGCGAGATGCCCTCGGCCTTGAAGCGCGCGCGCAGCGTGTCGGGCGCGAAATCGCGGAGGTTCGGGCGCGCAGGCTTCACGACGCGCGCCGCCGGTACGTGAAGAAGTGCAGCGGGCGACCCTCCGCGCGCCACATCGCTTCGTAGGCGGTGACCGGGCGCCCGGGGATCTCGGGGAGGAACGGCGCCGGCAGGGTGTTCTCGAGCAGCGGCTCGCTCGCGAGCACCGCGTCGATGTGCTCCGCGTACGGCACGTCGTCGGTCGCGACGTGCAGCGCTCCGCCGAGGACGAGCCGCTTCGCGAGCTGATGGACGAGGGGGGGCTGCACGAGGCGGCGCCGGTGATGGCGCGCCTTCGGCCACGGGTCCGAGAAATTGATCCAGAACGTCCGCACGCTCGCGTCCGCGATCGCCTCCTGAACCACGTCCTCGCCGCGCGCGCAGATCAGCCGCAGGTTCGGGTCGCCCGCCTTCGCGATCCGCCGCGCCATCTTGAGCACGCGCTTCCACGACAGCTCGACGCCGACGTGCGGCACGGCCGGCGCCTCCGTGCCGAGCTGGCGCAGGAACTCGCCCCGCCCGAACCCGATCTCGACCACCAGCGCCCCGATCGGCGCCGCGAGCTCCGGCGCGAACAGCGCATCCCAGCCCTTCGCCTTCACGTCGTCGATCGACACGCGCCGGTCGGGCCCAGGGATGTCGGTCTTGAGCGTGCGCGTCATGGGGCGCGAAACTTAGGGACTCCGAGCCCAGCGGTCGCGACGGCCTTCGCGGCGGTCACCCAGGGTCGGGCCAGCACCCAAGCACAGCGCCGGCGAGAGCGCCTCGAGGGCGCTCTCGCCGGCGTCACCCCTTTTGTGCCCCGCCAGCGCCGCGCCCGGGTTCCACGCTGCCCGCCGGCGCGCGGGGGCGGACGCGGGCGGGGCGGGCGGATCGCAGCGGAGGGGCCGGTTCGCGCCCACCGCGCCGTACGCCGCCAAAGCAACGCAACCTGGGCCGCGAGCGCGCAAGCGCGCCCACACGCCGCGCACCGTCTCCACCCAACCCCGCACGCCACCGCGCCAAGGCCCCGGAGACGCGACCGCCCGCCCCGCCCGCCCCCGCGCGCCGCCTCGCCGCCGCGCTACCCGCGCGAGCGAGACCGCTTGTGGTTCAGGTAGTCGACCGTGAGAAACGACCCGAGCGCCGTCGGCGAAGTGAAGAACGCCCGCCCGCGATTGATCTCCGTCATGCGCTCCACGAACCCCACCAGCTCCGGCGAGTCGTCCAGCATGAACGTGTTGATCGTGATGCCGCGCGACGTCAGCCGCTTCACCGTCTTCAGCGTCTCGGCGACGGCGTGCGGAGAGACGCCGCCGAAGCCCATCGGCCACTCGACGTGCAGCTCCTTGCCGGTGAAGTACGCGGTCGGCTGACCGTCGGTGATCACGAGGATCTGGGGGCTCGGGCTCGGGTGCTCCTGGATCAAGCGCTCGGCGACGAGCAGCCCGTCCTGCAGGTTCGTGAACGGGTCGCCCATGTCCCAGGTGGCGTACGGGAGCTTCTGGATCGGCAGCTCCTTCGCGCGCGTCGAGAAGCCCACCACGAAGAAGTGGTCGCGCGGGAAGCGGGTGCGGATCAGGTGGTCGAGCGCCAGCGCAACGCGCTTCGCGGCCGGAAAGCGGCCCGCCCACGACATCGACCAGCTCATGTCCAGCAACAGCACCGTCGTGGTCTGCGTGGCGAAGTCGAGCTCGTTCACCTCGAGGTCGTCGAGCGTGAGCGCCACGGCCCCCGCGCTCGCGCCCCACCCTTCGATCGCCGCGCGCTTCACGCCGTTCAGCAGCGTGCGCACCACGTGCAGATTCAGCGCGTCGCCGAACTCCCAGGGCCGCGTCTCGTCCGGCCGCACCGTCGCGACGCCGCGGCTGGTGGTGTCGTGGCTGCCGGGGCGCCCCTTGCGCAGCTGGCTGTACACCGCCGCGAGCGCCTGCGCGCCGATGCGGCGGATCGCACGCGGCGTGAGCTCCGCCCCGTCCTTGCCGTCGCGCAGGAAGCCGGCCTCGCGCAGGTTCTGCTCGAGATCGCGCAGGATGATGATGGACCGGGCGCCGTCTTCGGAGAGCAGCTCCTGCAGCCTCTCGGGCGTCAGGCGCTCGAAGTTCCCGCTCTTCAGGTCCTGCGCGAGCTGCTGCAGCGCCTCGATGCGCTCGCGGATCTCCTGCGCCTGCTCGTAGTCGGCGCTCTGCTTGCCGCGGAAGCGCTGCGCGTTTTGCTGCATGAACTGCTCGAGCTGCTGCAGGCGGTCGTGCTCGGCGAGCAGCTCCTGGAACGCCTCGCGCGCCTCGTCGTCGAGGAATTCGTGGTCGCGCAGCGCCTCGATCCGCTCCGAGAGCGAGCCCTCGCGGTGGCGCTTGTCGAGGAACTCGTTCAGCGCGCGCGACTCGAGGCCGTGCGCCTCGCGCTGCGCGGCCTCCTCGCGCTCGAGCGCCTGCTCGAGCTTCTCGGCGAGCGCGTCGGTGGCGTGGTCGAGGTTCCATTGCTGGAGCAGCTTCTGCGCCTCACGCCGCAGCTCCTGGATGAGCTCCTCGGTGCCCATCACGCGGAAGTCCATGCCGGCCATCTCGAAGCCGCCGCGGCGCATCATCTCGAGCGCCTCCTCCGGCGAGAGGCCCTCCATCATCAGGTCCGAGAGCGCGTCCAGCGCGCGGCGCACGTCGAGGGAGAACTCGCTCTGCGAGCCGTCCCAGCGGCTGTAACGCCAGGCCTTCACGCCCCGTACCGCGCGCCGCTCTCGGTCGCCGCCTTGTTGAGTTGATTCGCGAGGTGCAGGCCCTCGAGAATGAACTCGATCGCCGCGGCGAGGTGCTCGGGCGTCTCGCCTCCGGCGAGCCGAGCCGCCGCCTCGCGCAAGCCGCGGATCTCTTCGAGACCCTCGAGATAGTCGCCGGCTGGCATGTCCGAGGCGACCTCCACCTTCCAGCCCTGGTTGAACGACTCGACCACCGACGCCACGCCTTCGAGCGGAACGAGCGCGTCGAACACGAGGCGCGTCGCACGCTGCACGAGCCCGCGCACGATCTCCGTCTCGCTGCGCTCCTCGCCGGCGTACTCGAGCTCGAGCTTGCCCGCGGTCGACTGCACGATCGCCTCGAGGTCCGTGATGCGCGGCACCGCGTGGGCCTCGCCGAGCTTCAGCGCGCGGCGCACCGCGTTCGCGACCAGCGTCTCGTAGTTCGAGATCGACATGCGCACCGAGACGCCCGACGCCTGGTTCACGTCCGGGCTCGCGCGGCCCTGCAGCGTGAGCTCGCCGACGATCGCCTCCATGAACGCGGGCACGTGCACGGCGATGCCCTCGGCGCGCGGCAGCCTCGCCTCCTGCTTGACGACCGCGAGCTCGAGCTCGCGGGTCGGCGGATAGTGCGTGCGCACCTGCGCGGCGTAGCGGTCCTTCAGCGGCGTGATGATGCGCCCGCGGCTCGTGTAGTCCTCGGGGTTCGCGCTCGCGACCACGAGCACGTCGAGCGGCAGCCGCACCGCGTAGCCCTTCACCTGAACGTCGCGCTCCTGCATCACGTTGAAGAGCCCGACCTGCACCTTCTCCGTGAGGTCCGGCAGCTCGTTGATGCAGAAGATCCCGCGGTTCGTGCGGGGCAGGAGACCGAAGTGGATCGTGAGCTCGTCGCCGAGCGAGCGGCCCTGGGCGACCTTGATCGGGTCGACGTCGCCGATCAGATCGGCGATCGAGACGTCCGGCGTCGCGAGCTTCTCCGCATAGCGCGCCTCGCGGTCGATCCACGCGATCGGCGTCGCGTCCCCCTTCTCCGCCACGAGCTGACGCGCGTAGGCCGAGACCGGCGCGAACGGGTCGTCGTGGATCTCGCTGCCGGCGACGATCGGCAGCCACGGGTCGAGCAGCTGCACGAGCGCCCGGATCATGCGGCTCTTCGCCTGGCCGCGTTCGCCGAGAAAGATCAGGTCGTGGCCGCACAGCAGCGCGTTCTCGACGGCGGGTACGACCGTTTCGTCGTAGCCGAGTACGCCGGGAAAGAGCGGCTCGCCCTTGCGCAGCCGGGCGAGCAGATTCGTGCGGATCTCTTCTCGCAGCGTGCGCGGCTGGATGCCGGCGCGGCGAAGCTCGCCGAGCGTTTTCGCGCTCGGCGCTGCCTGCGTCGTGGTCATTGCGATCTCCTCGGCAATGCACCGAGGGATACCACGCGCGCGGCGCTTTTCCCCGATCGACCGCGCGAGCGCGTAGGCGCGCTCAGCGTTTCTTCGCGGCCGGCTGCTTGGTCAGCAGGCGAATGCGGTGCTGGATGATCTCCAGCTTTCCGTTGTCGTCGCGCTTCAGGTTCGGCGGCAGGGCCTTCGCGGCGATCAGCGACTTCGTGTGCTCGGTGCGGTCCTCGCTGGCCGGGTGGTCCGTGAAGAACTTCGGCACGCGGCGGTTCTCGGCGGCGGCCATGCCCTCGAACATCGTGACGATGCCGTTCGGGTCGTAGCCCGCGCGCGGCAGCAGCTCGACGGCGAACGCGTCCGCCTGGCTCTCGGCTTCGCGCCCGAAGCTGTTGAGGATGCCCTGGGCGCCGAAGCCGGTGAGCAGGTCGACCGCGCCGGGGTTCACGCCGCCGATCGCGCTGCCGATCACGGCGGCATTGCGCAGCAGGCCCGCCGAGCGCGCGCGCTGGTAGTTGTCGGCCATGTGCCGCTTCACCACGTGCCCGATCTCGTGGCCGAGCACGCCGGCGAGCTCGCTCACGTTGCGCACCCGCAGCAACAGGCCCGTGTGCACGAAGATGTTGCCGCCGAAGGTCGCGAAGGCGTTCAGCGAGTCGTCCTCGACGACCGTGAAGGTGTACTCGAAGGGCTGCGGACCGGAGGCTTGGACGAGGCGCTGCCCGATGTCCTCGACGTACTCCGTGACCACGTCGTCGTGCAGCACGAGCACGTGCTGACGCACTTCGGTGGCGGCGCGGCGGCCCAGCTCTTCCTCGTCGGTGATGGTGGGTGCCGCGCAGGCCGCGAGCGTCAGCGCGATGCCCAGGGCGGCGAAGCCGCGCAAAGCCTCAATCGGCCGAATTGCCATGGGGATCTCCTTGGGTGCGGAGGCTCTCGGTGACGTGGCGCAGAATCGAGAGCACCGAGTCGTCGAACGAGCGGTTGTCGACGATCGGCAGGTCCTGCGCCTCCGCGAGCTCGAGGATGTGGTCTTGGATCCGCAGGATCGCGTCGAGGTTCTCGAGGTAGCGGTGCGTGGCGCGTTTCGAGGCCTCGGTCGCGCGGGCTGCGAAGCGCGTGCGGAAGGCGTCGCGCTCGAGCGTGGAGACGGCGAGGAAGATCACGTGCGCGTCGGCCGCGTGCCGCGCGGGATCGACCAGGCCCGGCACGATCGAGACGCCCTCCATGATCATGCTGGTGTTCTCTTCGATCGCGCGCTCGATCATCGCCCGCACGCCCACGGTCACCGCGGTCGCCTGCGCGCGGAAGCCCTCGATGACCGCGTCGTCCGAGTCGCTCGTGAGCGGCAGCGAGAGATGCGCGTCGTAGGACGAGGCGTGGATCGCGGGCATGAGCTCCTTCGAGAGCATGATGCGCATCACCTGGCGGATCGCGTCGGTCGAGTAGACGCGCGTGATGCCGAGCCGGGTCGCCACCGACTGCGCGAGCGCGCTCTTGCCGACGCCGGCTGCGCCGCCGAGCAGGAGGATCAGCGGCTTGCCGGTCTCCTGGAACGCGCGCCAGGCGCGGTAGCGCTGGCCGACGCGTGCGCCGAGCTTCTCGCCGAGCGTCTCCTGCGCGATCTGGCGCAGCTCGTCGCGGGAGATTTCGCGCACGCGGCGCGCGTGGAGGGACGTCTCGATGTCGCGGGCGACGGCGAAGGCGTCGTCCGGGTCGATCGCGGCGGCGAGCAGCGACTGGGCGAGGATGCCCTTCGAGAACGGCGTGGTGTCGCCGTCCGCGGTGCGGTCGTCGCGCACCTGGATGCCCGGCGGCCCGAGCGCGAGGTCGGGCGGCGCTTCGAGCGTGGTGCCGAGCAGGTCCTCGACCATCTGCGCGAGCTCGTCGCGGCGCACGAACTCGCGGCCGCGAATCTGGTCGCGCACCGCGGTCGCGGCCCGATAGGCGGCGTCGAAGCTCGCGCCGCGCGACAGCAGGGAGTGAACCATGATTCCGCGCATGAACGGCCGCCTTCCGGTGCCGTCTTCAACCAGCGGCATGGCAGACGGGCGCGGCGGAGCACTCATTTTCCCAAGCTAACCGAGCGCGCCGGGTGCAGCGAGCAAGCCGAGGCGTTCGCCGCACGCCTCCTCCGATTCGCAACTCGTCGCCTAGGTATTTGTACTGGAAGAGGAAAACCGTTGACGGCCCCGCTCCGGACCGCGACTCTCCGGCGCGGCACGAATGGGGGGAGCCGCTGACGAACGCGTCCTCGCATCGCGAACCGCACGGCCCGCGCCCTCCCTCCGCGCGCGGGCGGCCGCAGTCGCCTCGACTCATTAGGCCCCTCCCCGCTCGCCGCCCCGTCGCGCCCTGAACGGCGCCACCGCGCAGGAGGACGAGATGCGCACCATCGCAGTGGTCAACCAGAAGGGGGGCTGCGGGAAGACGACGACCGTCGCGAATCTGGCGGGGGCCCTCGCGGAGCAAGGTTCGCGGGTGCTGGTCGTCGATCTCGACCCGCAAGCCCACGCGACGCTCGCGCTCGGCATCGACGCCGAGACGATCGACGAGAACCTGTACGAGGTGCTGATCGATGCGCCGGGCGCGCCCGGTGCGACGCGTCTGCGCAAGATCCTGAAGCCGCACTCCGAACGCATCCACATCGCGCCGTCCGGCATCGTGCTCTCCGCGCTCGAGCAGAAGCTCACCGCCGAGCGCGCCGAGGGCCGCACCGAGCGGCTCGCGAGCGCGCTCGTCACGGTCGCCGACGACTACGACTACGCGCTGATCGATTGCCCGCCCAACGTCGGCGTGCTGACCTTCAACGCGCTGCGCGCCGCGCGCGAAGTCATCGTGCCGCTCGAGACCAGCGAGTTCGCGGTGCACGGCGTCCAGAAGCTCCTCGAGACGATCGCGCTGCTCGCCGATCGCGTGGGCCACGCGCTCGACGTCCGCATCCTGTGCACGCTCTACGACGGCCGCACGCGCTACGCGCGCGAGACGCTGAGCGAGATTCGCGCGCTGTTTCCGGAGCAGTGCTTCGACACGGTGATCCGCGCGAACGTGAAGCTGCGCGAGGCCGCGCGCGCGGGGTTGCCGATCCAGTCGTTCGCACCGCGCGCGGCCGGCGCACAGGACTACGCGGCGCTCGCGCTCGAGGTGACGCTCGCGGCGCCCGCGCAGCCGGCGGCGCGCGCCGACGCGCAGGCCACCGCGACGGCGCCGCGGGAGGTGACGGTGACGTTCCGCGACGCCAGCGCGGACGACGTCCGCATCGCCGGCGACTTCAACGGCTGGGTGCCGGACCAAGGCGTGCGCTCGCGCCTCCACGTCGCCGGACGCGAGCGGGTGTGGACGAAGGTGTTGACGCTGCCGCCCGGGACCTACCGCTATCGCTACCTGGTCGACGGCGAGTGGCGCGAAGATCCCGTGAACCCCGAGCGGGCGGCGGCCCCCCTCGGCGGGCGTCACTCCGTGCTCGTGGTGCGCTGACGGTCCCATGGTTCGGGGAATCGCCGACGTCCTCGACGCCTACGTCGCGCCGGCGGCGCCGTGGAACCGCGCGCCGCGCCTCCTCGTCGCCGTCGATCCGGGCGGCTTCGTGGCGGCGCGGGTAGCGGCTCGCTTGGTCGCAGCCTTGCCGCGGGCGCGCGGGTCGCTCGGCCTCGTCGCGTGCGACCCGGCCGCCGCCGCGCTGCTCGGTGCGGCCGAGGGACTTCCGACGGGAACGTTCGCCGAGTCGCAGGTCCTGCTTGCGACCTGCTCGCCAACCCCGCGTGCGGATGCGGTATTGTGGATCTCGACGACGGCCAGGCTCGAGGCTCGGGGAAGCGCGACCTCCTGGGCCGGACCCCCCGACGCCAGCCACGCCTGCGTCGCGATCGGCGCCCCGTCCGACCCCGCGGCCGCGCCCCGCGGCGCCGTCACGCTCGCGACGCTCTCGGCGCACACCGCGCTCCGGATTGCGCTCGGAGGCGACGCGCCCGCCCTCCCCGCAGCCTCCGATGCCGTTGCGCGATGGCTCGCGGCGCCTCGCCCGCCGGCGAGCTGACGCCTCCAAAGGTGAGCCCCCTGGGGCCTTCTCCCCTGCCCAAAATTGAACGGGAGTGACTTTTTTTGTCACCTCGACCCCAGTGCCGGCCACAACAGGCTCGGGGGTAGAGCGTTCGGCCTACCTGGGAAGCTCAAGGGGACACTCCGAAATGGCGGATTCTGTGAGTGCAGCGCGCGCGATGGTGACCGACGAGCAGTTAGTCGAGTTGGTCAAAGGCGGAGATCGCGAAGCGTTCGAAACGCTGTACCGGAAGTTCTTCCCGCGCATCTACCGGTTCGTGCAGAAGCGCATGGGCAATCGCTCGGACGTCGAGGAGACGGTCCAGGAGATCTTCATCGCCGCCTTCTCGTCGCTCGGGGCGTACCGCGGCGAAGCGCCCTTCGGCGCGTGGGTGTACGGGCTCTCGCGGCGCACGATCGCGAATCGCTTCAAGCGCAAGCGTGCCGAGACCGTGCCGTGGAGCGACACCGACATCGCGTTCTCCGACGCGGCGAGCAGCGTGCACGAGGACGCGACCGCGCCGAATCCGCACGCGGCGTACGAGTGCAGCGAGCGGCTCGCGCAGATCGAGACCGCGGCGCGCCAGCTTTCGCCGTCGCAGTGGGAGTACTTCCGGTTACACCACCTCGAAGACGTGCCGATCGAGGACATCGCGCGCCGCTCGAGCATCAGCCGCGACGCGGTGAAGTCGCACCTGTATCGGGCGCGCAAGCTGCTGCTCGCGCGCTGAGGCCCGCGCCGCGCGGCAGCGCCCCGCGCGAGCGGGATAGACTGGCCGCGTGACGTCCCTCTCGATCGCGCCTCGGCCCGGCGAACCGTTGGCCGCCTGGTTCTCGCCCGAGCTGCGCGAAGGCCCAGCGTTCGTCTCTCGCTTCGAGTGCGCCAGCTTCGGCGACCGCGTCACCGGTCGCGCGTGGCGCGGCGAAGCGCAGCCCGCGGCCCTCGTGGTCGCCGTACACGACCTCGCGCGCGACGCCCGCGACCCTGCGCTCGCGGCTGCTGCGGGCGCCTGGGCGCTGCGCGGCGCGGCCACCCTCGCGATCGACCTGCCGCTCCACGGCGAGCGCCACAATGCGAAGCTCTCGCGGCGCGCGGTCGCCGCGCGCGCCCAGACCGAGGACTCTCCCGACCGCGCGCTCTGGAACGGCCTCGTCGCCCAGGCGGTGCGCGATCTCGCCCGCGCGGTGGATGCATTCGCGACGCGTGGGCCCGTGCCGCCCGTCACCTGCGTCGCGTTCGGCGAGGCGCTGCCGATCGCGCTCGCGTACGCCCGCCTCGACGCGCGGGTCGTCGGCGTCGCCGCGCTCGGCGCACGCGCGGCCGACGACGCCGATCGCGCCGCGCCCGGCGCGAAACCCCTCGCGTGGCTCGCGCGGCCCGACGATTTGTCGCTGGCACGCTGAGCGGCCCGGGTGTCCCGCTCCGCGAGCGATTGCTAACGCATCGCTTCCACCGCCCCCTCCCGAGGACTGCATGACCCTTCGCGCTCTCACGCTCGCAGTGATCACGACCGCCGCGCTGGCCGGTTGCAACGGCAACGCGCAGGGCGTCGTCGACGAGAAGGCGGGCACACCGGTCGCGACGATCGGCGACGAGACGATCACCCAGGGCGAGCTGGACCGCTGGATCAAGGAAGAGCTCTGGCGAAACGAGACCGAGGACGGCAACGCCACGAAGGTGTTCAGCCTTCGCCAGCGGGGCCTCGACCGCATGATCGACCAGCGCCTGCTCGACGCCGAGGCAGCGAAGCGCGGCGTCGACGCGGACCAGGTCCTCGACGACGAAGCGGCGAAGCGCGTGAAGGTGAGCGATGCCGACGTGAAGGCATTCTTCGACCAGCACGCCGCCGAGTGGGGCGATCGCACGCTCGCGACCGAATCCGCCCGCATTCGCCAATACCTCGAGCGCCAGCAGGGCACCGAAGCGGCGCAAGCGTTCATCGCGGAGCTGCGCACGGCGGCGAAGGTCGCGACGCTGCTGGAGCAGCCGCGCATCGCGATCGCGGGCGAAGGGCATGCGAAGGGTCCCGAGACCGCTCCCGTGACGGTGATCGAGTTCAGCGACTACGAGTGCCCGTTCTGCCGCCGCGCGGAGCCCGTCGTCGAGCAGATGCTGAAGGAGTACGCCGGGAAGGTGCGCTTCGAATACCGCCACTTCCCCCTCGAGAGCATCCACCCGCAGGCGCGCGGCGCCGCCGAAGCCGCCGTGTGCGCCGACGAGCAGGGGCGCTTTTGGGAGTTCCACGACCAGATCTTCAAGGGCGATGGCAGTGCGCTCGCCCCCGCCGCGCTGGTCGCGCGCGCCACGGCAGCCGGCCTCGACGCGAACGCGCTTCAGGCGTGCATCGCAGCGGGCCGCGGCCGCGCGCGCGTCGATGCGGACCTCGCCGCGGGGAAGGCGGCGGGTGTCAGCGGCACGCCGGCGTTCTTCGTGAACGGCGTGCCCTATTCCGGCGCGATCCCCATTGAGGAGTTCCGCCGCGCGATCGACGCGGAGCTGGCGAAGGGCCCGCAGAGCTGAGGCGCCCGCGCCAGCGGGTCAGGGGCGGCCGCCGATCCGCGCGAGCAGCGCGTCGCGCTCGGTCTGCATGCGCGCGAGCGTCTTCGCCTCGAGGTTGAGGCGCAGCAGCGGCTCGGTGTTCGACGGGCGCAGGTTGAACCACCAGTCGTCGTAGCGGACGAGCAAACCGTCGAGGCGCGAGGTCTCCTTCGCGTCCGCGTGCTCCTTCGCGACCGCCTCGATGATCGCGCGCGGATCGTCGACGTGGCGATTGATCTCGCCGCTCGCGCTGTAGCGCCGCAGCGGGGCGACGAGCTGCGAGAGCGGCCGCCCGGCCCGCGAGAGCGTGCTCGCGAGCGCCACGAAGGCCGCGATGCCGTCGTCGGCGACGAGGCTGTCCGAGAAGCGGAAGTAGAAGTGGCCCGAGAGCTCGCCGGCGAACACGGCGCCCGTCTCACGCATCTGCGCCTTCACGAACGAGTGGCCGACGCGGCACATCTGCGGGACGCCGCCGGCGGCACGGATCTCGTCCGCCGTGGCCCAGCTCGAGCGCAGGTCGTAGAGCACGACTCCGCCCGGCCGCCGCTCGAGCTGCCCGCGCGCGAGCACGCCGGTCATCAGGTCGGACGCCACCGGCTCGCCGTGCTCGTCCACGAACACGGCGCGATCCGCGTCGCCGTCGAACGCGACGCCGAAGTCCGCACCGACGCGCCTCACCGCCGCCGAGACGTCGCGCAAGTTCTCGAGCTTGAGCGGGTCCGCCGGATGGTTCGGGAATGTGCCGTCCGGTTCGAAGTAGAGCCGCTCCACCTTCAGCGGGAGTCGGTCGAGCAGCGGCTCGAGGCCCGCGGCCGCCATGCCGTTGGCGCAGTCGATGGCGACGCGCAGCGGCGCCATCTCGCCGCTCGCCACCGCGAGCGACTGCCGCACGTAGCCGTCCACGACGTCCTTGCTCTCGCGTCCGCCGCGCGCGGCGGCGGGCGTGGTCGTCACCTCGCCCGCGATCCGCTCGATCTCGCGCAGCCCGCTGGCCTCGCCGATCGGTACGGCACTGCGACCGCAGATCTTCATCCCGTTGTACTGGCCGGGATTGTGGGACGCGGTGAGCATGATCCCGCCGTCGGCGCCGAGGGCGTCGACCGCGTAGTAGAGCATCGGGGTGGCGGCGAGGCCGATGTCGAGGACGGCGGTCCCCTCGTCGCGGATCCCCCGCACCATCGCCTCACCGAGCTCGGGGGAATGGGTCCGGGCGTCGCGTCCGACCGCTAGGCGGCGGGCCCGCAGGAAGCGCGCCGTGGCGCGGCCGATGCGGTACGCGAGCTCGGCGTTCAGCTCGGTCGGGACGATTCCGCGAATGTCGTAGGCCTTGAATACCGACACGGGAGTCAACCTACCAACGACCGTTGGTGACGAACGCGCGGTTGACCGCGCCACAATCGGGGGCCACTCTGCACATCATGTTGGGAATCGCCGGCTTGGGCATGGGTGAGCTCCTCGTGATCCTCGCGATCGCGTTCCTGATCTTCGGGGCGCGTCGCCTCCCTGAGATCGGCTCGGGCCTCGGCAGCGCCATCAAGAACTTCCGTTCGGGCCTCTCGGGCAAGGACGAGATCGACGTCACTCCGAAGAAGGACGAACTGTCGGACGGGAAGAAGCCGTAGTCGGCTCCGTCGCAGTCGCCTCTTCCTGAGTGGCCGCAGGCGGCGGTGTCGGTACGCGCTCTCGCGTGAGTGAGATGCCTTTCGCTCCGGCCGGCAACTCCGCGAAGACCGCCTCGAAGGGCCCGCTGGCCGACAGCGATCGTGCGCCCGACTCGGCGGCGGACTGAAGACGCGTTGCCGACTGGCTGCGCAGCGCGTCGTGCGCCGCGGGCGGCCCGACGATCGCCGACGCGCCCGCGAGGACCGCGCCTTGGGCATCCACCCAACGCGCGCGGAGCCGCATCGGCTCACGGCTCGCGAGCGCCTCGGGCAACTGGCCGCGCACGACCGTCAGCGTGCCGCCGACGCCGCTCTCGACGCGGTGCAAGGTGACCTCGAGCCGTTGATCGCCGAGCGTGGCGGCCAGGGTGTTCGCGGGCACCGCTCCGCCGTTCGCGCGGGGCGCGAACGCGAGCGCGAGCCCGGCGGCGCAGAGCAGGATCGAGGCGATCCACACGCCGCTGTCGATGCCGAACTGCCCCACGCGCCGCGCGGCGCCGATCCAGCCCGGCTGGACGGGGGGCGCGTGCTCGGCGGCCGAGGCTTCGAACGCCGCGGCGGCGAGGGCCCGCTCCACGCTCCGATCCGTTCTGGGCGCGATCGCCGGGGCGGTCGGGCGCGGGAGACGTGCCGGTGCCGGCTCGGGCGCGGGCTCGACCGTCTCGTCGAAGCGCGCCTCCGCGGCGAGCTTTTGCGCGCTGCCGCCGACCAGATCCCAGCCCTCTGGCGAACCGAGCGTGTCGAAACTCTCGTCCTCGTCGCTGCTCTCGGCGGCGGGCGCCGGTGCGGCGGGCTTCGGGGCGGCGGGCGCCGAGGGTCGCTTCGAGGCGGCGGCGGTCGCGCTCGCCGAGGGCGCCTCGTCGAACTCCCACTTCTCGTCGCTCGACGACTCCCCTGCGACGGCATCGGACGCACCGCCGATCCCGTTCGCCCCGCCGGCGGACGTGTCGAACAGATCCTCGGTCGCCGAAGGTGCAGAGGATCCGCCGGACCCCGTCACCTCGGCGACCACCTCGTCGACGAGTTGGTCTCGGGTGGCTCCCGGGCGCTTCACCATGAACGCGGTCTTGCAGCGCGAACAGCGCACCTTGGCGCCGGTCGCGGGGATCCGCGCGTCGTCGAGGCGGAATCGCGTATGGCAGCTCTCGCATTCGATGATCACGCGCATTCCCCGGCAGGCGCGCGGGGTGATCCGCTGCGCCGCTTGGGGTTTCGGACGGGCCGACGGTGCGCTTGAGGCGTGTCGTGCGAGCGAACCCGGGCGGAAGGGCTGACTCCCCTCAGGCGACCGCTAAGGTCGGCTGGTTTCGCCCACGACCTCACCCGAGCGAGCGAGCCATGGCCGTCCTGATCAAGCGGTACGCGAATCGCAAGCTCTACAACACGGCCTCGAGCCGTTACATCACGCTGCGCGGCATCGCGGATCTGCTCGAGGGCGGCGAAGAGGTCAAGGTCATCGACAACGAGACGGGCGAGGACATGACTGCGGTCACCCTCTCCCAGATCCTGGTCGAGTCGGAGCGGGGCGGACGCGCGGCCTCCGGGTCGCTGCTCACCGAGCTGTTCCAGCGCGGCGGCAGCGCGCTGGTGGACCGCCTCAAGCAAGGCGTGGACGAGGCGCGCGAAGATCTCGACGAGCTGCGCGGCAACCTGCGCGGCTTGATGGGCGCGAACGGCAAGGAGAAGGAGGCCGCGTCGGCCTCTCACACGGAGCTCGAGCGCGTGTTCCAGCGCGGCTTCGAGCGCATGGCGCAGGCCCTCGACATCCCGCGCCGCTCGGAGCTGCGCGAGATCTCCGAGCGACTCGATCGGCTGACGCGCCTGATCGAGGAGCGCGAAGCGCGCGAGGCACGCGCCGCCGAGCCAGCGCCGCCGCCGCGCCGCGCGAACGAGCGCTAGCGAGGCACGGGCGGCATGCGCCCCGAAACCGCCGGCGTGAACCCCTCTCGCGTCGTCGCCGTCTCCGAGGACCCGCGCTTCCTCGAGCACCGCGGTCCCGCCGGTCACCCCGAGCGGCCCGAGCGATTGCTGGCCGTGGGCGAAGCGCTCGACGCGCGGCGCGCGGCGTTGACGCCCCTGCCCGCGCGCGCCGCCACCGACGAGGAGTTGCTGCGCATCCACACGCCCGCGCATCTCGCCCGGATCGCCGACGCTGCGGCCCACGCGCCCACGCGCATCGACGCCGACACCTATGCGTGCGCCGCGAGCGCTGCGGTCGCGCGACTCGCCGCCGGTGCGGCGATCGACCTGGTGCGCGCCGTGGCGAGCGGCCGCGCGCACGCGGGGCTCGCGGCCGTGCGCCCGCCCGGCCATCACGCCGAGGCCGCGCAGCCGATGGGCTTCTGCCTCCATAACAACATCGCGATCGCCGCCCGAGCGGCGCAACGCGAGCTCGGCGTCGGCAAGATCCTGATCCTCGACTGGGACGTGCACCACGGGAACGGCACGCAGCATTCCTTCGAGGACGACCCGTCGGTGCTCTACTTCTCGACGCACCAGTTCCCGCACTACCCGGGCAGCGGCGCGTGGCACGAGATCGGCACGGGGCGCGGCGAAGGCGCGACGGTGAACGTGCCGATGCCCGCGGCCTGCGGCGACGACGAATACCTCGCCGTGTTCGCGCGCGTGCTCGCACCGATCGCGCGCGGCTTCGCGCCGGAGTTGATCCTCGTGTCGGCAGGCTTCGACGCGCATCGCGACGATCCCCTGGCGTCGATGGAGCTGACCGCCGCCGGCTACCGCGGCATGGCGGCGATCGTGCGCGCGCTCGCGGACGAGACCTGCGGCGGCCGCCTCGCCGCGGTGCTCGAAGGCGGGTACTCCGCCAGCGGCCTACGCGAAGGCGTCGGTGCGTTGGTCGATACCCTCACCGCCCCCGCGGTCTCCCTGCCCCCCGTCGCGCCGCTCGAGCCCGGCAGCCGCTCGGCCCGGCTCGTCGAGCGCGCGGTGGCCCTCCACCGCGACCGCTACCCCGAAGTGGGGATTTTCTAGAGGCGGCCTCGCGCGCGTCGTCCGCGGCAGATCCCGCGAACGAAGGGAACGTGTGAGGAGAATCACCTCTCGAAGCCCAACAGGTTGGGCCCAATCCGGGTCACATCCCTACGGATTGTGCAGTGAAGGAATTTCGCGCGACCCCGCGGATTCCTTTGATGACGTCCGATCGGCGGTGTAGAAAGCGGCCATTGGTGGGGTTTGGTGGGGATCAGTGGTGATCTTCGCCAGATCGGGTGGAAACCGGACGGAGCGCGCAGGGATGGCCCGAGGCCGGTTCACCTACACGATGGACGCGAAGGGTCGGCTGGCGATCCCGCAGGTGATGCGAATGGAGCTTCAGGCGCAAAGCAAGCGGCCTCCGGTTCTGACGAACCTGGTGGGTGCGACGGCGCTCGGACTCTACTCCCCCGAGCGCTGGGACGAGATCGAGAATCGCCTCTCGAGCATGTCCCAGGTCGAGCCCGACGTGCAGTCGATGAGCCGCCTGCTGATCTCGGGCGCCCAGGAGTGCCCCTTCGACGGCCAGGGCCGCCTGCTCGTTCCCGCGGATCTGCGCGAATACGCCGAGCTCGATCGCGACATCGTGATCGCCGGCGTCGGCGCCCGCATCGAGATTTGGAACAAGACGCGCTTCGAGCGCGAGCTGGCCTCCGCGAAGGATCGCGGCGGCGACCTCGCCCGGATCGCGGCGGGTTTGGGTCTGTGAAGACCTCGAGCGATGGGGGGATCGAAGGACGTTCCTTCGATCGAGAGAGGGACGGGGTGTCTCCGGAGTACGTGTGCGGCGCGCGAGAAGAGAATGGGGGCTCGACTCGCGCCGTCGTGCAGTGCTCCGGAACACCCCTGCCCTGACTCTCTGATTCCCTGATCCGTCGCCCGATCGCTTCACGGACGGTTTCGGGTTCTTTGCGGCGGCTGCGGATGCGGCCTTCGCGATCGAGCGGTGGGGGACCGTTCGATTCGTGCCAGCAAGTGCCGCGGATGCGGCGGGAATCGGGCTCGAGCGTGACGCCGGCCCGGAAGCATCGTGCACCATCAACCCGTTCTGCTCGAAGAATCGCTCCACTGGCTCGGCGCCCGGCCGGGCAGCCTCGTCGTCGACGGCACGCTGGGCGATGGCGGACACGCCGAGGCGATCCTCGAGCGCACCGCGCCGGACGGACGCCTGGTCGGGCTCGACCGCGACCGCGACGCGCTGCGGATCTCCGGGGAGCGGCTGGCGCGTTTCGGCGCACGCGTCTCCCTCGCCCACGCCTCCTTCGCGGAGCTCGCGCGCGTGCTCGCCGAGGCGAGCATTCCGCACGTCGACGGCGTGCTGCTCGACCTCGGCGTCTCCTCGCGACAGCTCGACCAGGCGGAACGCGGCTTCCGCTTCGGCATCGAGACGGCGCGCACGACGGCGCTCGACATGCGCATGGACGCGTCGCGCGGCGAGACCGCTGCCGACCTGCTGGCGCGCGCCTCCGAGGGCGAGCTCGCCCAGTGCTTCCGCGAGTACGGCGAGCTGCCCGGCGCCGGCCGCCTGGCGCGCACGATCGTGGCGCGCCGCGGCGAGCGCCCGCTGCGCACGACGGCCGACCTGCTGGACGCGATCCGCGACGCGCGCATCGGCGGCGGCCGCAAGCACAACCCCGCGACGCTCGTCTTCCAGGCGCTGCGCATCGCCGTGAACGACGAGCTCGGCGCGCTCGACGCCGGGCTCGGCGCGGCGATCGACGCGCTCGCCCCGGGCGGGCGCGTGTGCGTGATCGCCTATCACTCGCTCGAGGACCGGCTCGTGAAGCAGCGCTTCGCGCGCGAGGAGCGCCCGTGCGTGTGCGCGCCCTCCGCGCCCGTCTGCAGCTGCGGCCGCACGCCGCGCCTCGCCCGCGCGACGCGCAAGGCGGTGCGCCCGAACGATCTCGAAATTCGTAACAACCCCCGCGCGCGCTCGGCGAAGCTGCGCGCCGCGGAAAAGCTGCCGGAGGCCGCATGAGCGCGACGACACAAGAAGACTGGCTGCGGAAGGACCTCGCGAGCCCGCGCGAGAGCGGGCAGCGCGCGCTGCCGCTGGTCCCCATCACGCTCGGCGTGTTCATCGCCTACGTCGGGCTCGTGGCCCTGCGCGGCGAGATCCAGCGCCTCGCCTACGAGCTCGGCGCCTCGGTGCAGACCGAGCAGCAGCTGCTCGAGCGCGAGCGCGCCGAGCAGGTCGCCGTCCGGCAGCTGCGCGACCCGCGCCGCCTGCGCGAGATCGCGACGGCCCAGGGCTTCGTGGTCCCCGAGCGCGTGCTCGCGCTGCCCACCGAGACGAGCCGCCCGTGAGGAGCGCCGACCTGCGCCGCGCGACCGTCCGCGTCCGCATCGTCGGCATCGTCCTCTTCGTCGGCTTCCTGTTGTTGGGAGCGCGCGCGGCGCACTTGTCCCTCGTGGATCCGCGCGGTCACGACCTCGCACCGCGGCAGGCGCTCACGGTGCTGCGCCTCGCGCCCGCGCGCGGCTCGATCACGGACCGCAGCGGTGCCGAGCTCGCGATGACGGTGCCCGCCCCTTCGGTGTATGCCGTGCCCAAGCAGGTGGGCGACGCGCGCGCCGCCGCGCGCGCGCTGGCCCCCGTGCTCGGCCTCTCGGCCAGCTTCGTCGAGTCGCGCCTCACGCTCGGCGGCGGCTTCGTGTACGTCGCGCGCTGGATCGACGCGCGCTCCGCGAAGGCGGTGGAGGCGCTCGCGCTGCCGGGCATCGGCCTCATCTCCGAGCCGCGCCGCACCTATCCGCAGGGCGCCCTGGCCGGCCGGCTCGTCGGCTTCGCGAACGTCGACGGCCTCGGCGTGCGCGGCATCGAGCAGGCCCAGGACGAGTGGCTCGCCGGCCACGCCGAGAGCGTGGCGGTGCAGCGCGACGCGCGCGGCCGCATCCTCGCCTACGCCGGCCACGACCCGCGCAGCTCGGCGGGCGGGGACGTCGCGCTCACCCTCGACGCGGTGCTCCAAGCCGAGGCCGAGGCCGCGCTCGCCGACACCGTCGCCGCGACCGGTGCGATCGGCGGCTTCGTGATCGCCCTCGACCCCGCGAACGGCGACGTGCTCGCGCTGGCCGAGGCACCCGGCTTCGACCCCAATCAGTTCCGCAAGGCGAAGTACCCCGAGACGCGTCAGCGCGTCTTCACCGACGCGATCGAGCCCGGCTCGACCTTCAAGACGTTCCTGATCGCGAGCGCCCTCGAGCGCGGCGCGATCCGCCCGAGCGACCGCTTCGATTGCGAGAACGGCGCGTGGCGCGTGCCCGGCAAGACGCTGCGCGACACGCACAAGTACGGCGTGCTCGACGTCGGCGGCGTACTCCAAGTCTCGAGCAACATCTGCTCCGCGAAGATCGGCTTCCAGCTCGGCGCGGAGAATCACTACGAGATGCTGACGACGCTCGGCTTCGGCGAGCGCACCGGCAGCGGCTTCCCCGACGAATCCCCGGGCCTCCTGCGCAACTGGAAGCGCTGGCGCCCGGTCGACCACGCGACGGTGTCGTTCGGCCAGGGCGTGAGCGTCACCGCGATGCAGCTCGCGACCGCGACCGCGGCGCTCGCGAACGGGGGAATCCTGCGCCCGCCGCGTCTCGTCTCCGCGCGGCGCAGCCCCGGCGGCGTGTGGCAGCCGACGCCGCCGAGCGAAGGCCGCCGCGTGCTGCGCGAGGAAGTGGCGGCGCAGGTGCGCACGATGATGGAACGCGTCGTACACGTGGAGGGCACCGCGGTGCGCGCGAGCCTCGAGGGCGTGCGGGTCGGCGGCAAGACGGGCACGGCGCAGCCGCTCGATCCCAAGACGCATCGCTATCGCTCGGACCGCTACATCGGCTGGTTCATCGGCGCCGCGCCGATCGACGCGCCGCGCGTCGTGATCGTCGCGATGGTGGACGAGCCGCGCGGCATCGCGCACACGGGCGGTTCGACCGCCGCGCCGCTGTTCGCGCGGACTGCCGCCGCCGCCCTCGCGCGCCAGGGAGTGCGCACGCAGCCGGTGTTCGGCCTCCCGGCGCCCGCGTACGCCGGTTGGACGCCCGCGAACGGGGTGCCGACGCGCCTCGAGAAGATCCAGGAGCGCTGGCCCAGCGCGCCGCCCGAGGTTGGCCGTGCACTGATCGCCGCGCAGACGCCGGAGAAGCCGCAGCCGCACGGCGCTGCGCCCGCACCGACGCCCGCGTCGCGCCCCATCCCGCTCCCGCCGGTCGGGGCGCCGCCTCCGCCTGCGCCGCGCGCGAGCGCGGAGCCTCCGGGCGCCGGCGCGACGGAGGTCACCGACGCCGCGCGCGCGGCTCGCGAGGCTGCACCGCTCGGCGCGCGCAGCGCGCTCGCGCTGTCGTCCGCTCCTTCATCACCGAAAGCCACGCCGTGAAGTTGTCCGAGCTGCTCGCCGTCCTGCCCGCGTCGCTCGCGCCGACGCAGCGCCCTGCCCTCGATCCCGTGATCCGCGGAATCCGCTACGACTCGCGCGCCGTCGCGCCGGGCGACCTGTTCGTCGCGCTGCGCGGCGCCACCGCGGACGGCCACGCCTACGTCGCGCAGGCGCTCGCCCTCGGAGCGGTCGCGCTGCTGGTCGAGGAGGCGCCCGCGACCGCCGGCAGCGCGGCGGTGGTGGTGGTGCGCGACGCGCGGCGCGCGCTGGCGCCGATCGCGAACGCGTTCTTCGGCGCGCCCTCGTCGGAGCTCTCGCTGATCGGCATCACCGGCACCAACGGCAAGACCAGCACGACCTTCCTCACGGAGTCGATCCTGCGCGCCGCCGGGGAACGCACGGGCCTGATCGGCACCGTCGAGGTGCGCTACGCGGACGAGCGCATCCGCGCCGTGAACACGACGCCGGAGAGCCTCGACCTGCAGCGCCTGCTGCGCGACATGCGCACGCGCGGCATCTCGGCGGTCGCGATGGAGGTCTCCTCGCACGGTCTCGAGCTCGGCCGCGTCGAAGGCTGTTCGTTCCGCGTCGCAGCCGTCACGAACGTCACGCAGGACCACCTCGACTTCCACGGCACGATGGACGCGTACCAGGCCGCGAAGGAGCGCCTGTTTCACACCTACCTCGCGGCGGACGGCGTGGCGGTGATCAACGTGGACGAGCCGCGCCACCCGGGCTTCGTGGCGGCCGCCCGCAAGCGCGGCGCGCGCACCCTCCTCGTGAGCAAGCGGCGCGACGCGCGAGCCGACGTGCGCGTGCTCGCGGCGGACGTGTCGCTCGCCGGCACGCGCGCGCGCCTCGCGCTGCCCGACGGCGAGCTCGGCCTCGAGCTCCCGCTGGTCGGCGACTTCAACCTCGAGAACCTCACCGTCGCGGTCGGCGTCGCCACCGGCCTCGGCATCGCACCCGAGGCGATCGCGCGCGGCGTCGCCGCCTGCCCGCAAGTGCCCGGCCGGATGCAGCGCGTGGGCGCGGAGCTCTCGAACGCACCCACCGTGCTCGTGGACTACGCCCACACGCCCGACGCGGTGGAGAAGGTGCTGCGCGCCGTGCGGCCGCTGACCCGCGGCAAGCTGATCGCGGTGTTCGGCTGCGGCGGCGACCGCGATCGCACGAAGCGCCCGAAGATGGCGGAGGCCGTCGCGCGCCTCGCCGACCGCGCCGTGCTCACGAGCGACAACCCGCGCACCGAGGACCCGCAGCGCATCCTGGCCGACGTCGAGGCCGGCCTCGGCGCGATGCAACGCGTGCCCGCGGCGGGCCTCGCCGGCGCGAACCGATCCTACGTCTCGGTCGCCGATCGACGCGAGGCGATCGAGCTCGCGATCGCGAGCGCGGCGCCCGAGGACACGATCGTGATCGCGGGCAAGGGGCACGAGGACTATCAGATCGTGGGCCGCGAGAAGTTTCCGTTCGACGACCGCGAAGAGGCGCAGCGCGCCCTCGCCCGGCGGGCGCGATGAGCCTTCCCTTCACGGCGCGCGACGCGGCAACGTGGACCGGCGCCCGGCTCGCCCGCGGCGACGCGGCGTTCGCGTTCACGAGCGCCTCGATCGACACGCGCACGCTCGCGCGCGGCGCGCTGTTCGTCGCGATTCGGGGCGACGTCCACGACGCCCACGGCTTCCTCGCGAACGCGCTGGCCGCCGGCGCCGCCGGTTTGCTCGTGGAGCGGGCGGACGCCGTGCCCGCCGACGCCGCGGTTCCGGTGCTGATCGCCGCCGACACCACGCGCGCCCTCGGCGCGCTCGCCGCGGGCCACCGCGCCGGCTTCGCGGGGCCGGTGGTCGCGATCACGGGGAGCAACGGCAAGACCACGACGAAGGAGATGTGCGCCGCGATCCTGCGCGAGCTCGGGCCGTGCCTCGCGACGCAAGGCAACCTCAACAACCAGTTCGGGCTGCCGCTGACGCTGCTGCGCCGCGAAGCCGAGCACCGCACGCTCGTGGTCGAGCTCGGCATGAACCACCGCGGCGAGATCGCGCCCCTCGCCGCGATCGCGAACCCGACGGTCGGCGTCGTCACCACGATCGGCACCGCGCACATCGAGTTCCTGGGCTCGCGCGAGAACATCGCCGAGGAGAAGGGCGATCTCACCGCATCGGTCCGCGCGGAAGGCGTCGCCGTGCTGCCCGGCGACGACCCGCTCGGCCGTGCGCAGGCGAAGCGCTGCCGCGCGCGCGTCGTGCTGTTTGGCCGCGGCGCCGACTGCGACGTGCGCGCCACGGGCGTGCGCCCGGACGGCGACGGCTTCGCCTTCACGCTCGCGACGCCGCAGGGCGAGATCGCGCTGCGCGCCGCCGGGCTCGGCGAGCCCACCGTGACGAACGCGCTCGCCGCGAGCGCCGCGTGTCTCGCCGCGGGCGCGTCGCTGGCGCAGGTCGCCGCGGGGCTCGCGAAGTACGCGCCTGCGAAGGGGCGCATGCAACAGGTGAAGCTCGCGAGCGGAGCGCTGGTCATCGACGACACCTACAACGCCAACCCGCAGTCGATGGAGGCCGCGCTCGCGAGCCTCGCGCGGCTGCGCGGCGCCGGCCGCGCCTTCGCGGTGCTCGGCGACATGGGCGAGCTCGGCGCGCACGCCGAGGCGGGCCACCGCCAGATCGGCGCACGGGCGGGCGAGCTGCGCGTCGACGCGCTCTACCCGCTCGGCAAGCAGGCGCCGCTCGTGCGCGACGCCGCGCTCGGCGCGGGCCTCGACGCCGCGCGCGTCCATCTGCTCGAGAGCCACGACGCGATCGCGAGCGCCCTGCGCGAGACCTTGCGCGCCGGCGACGTCGTGCTCGTGAAGGGCTCGCGCTCGATGCGCATGGAGCGCGTCGTCGAGGCGCTCTCCGGAACGAAGGACGCACACTGATGCTCTACCACTTGCTCGTGCCGCTCGCGGACACCTACGGCGCGCTGAACGTCTTCCGGTACATCACGTTCCGAACCGCCGCGGCGACGCTCACCGCGCTCTTCCTCTCGTTCCTGCTCGGCAACACGGTGATCCGCTGGCTGCAGGCGCTGCGCGTCGGCCAGCCCATCCGCGAGATCGGACCCGCGCACCAGCAGAAGGCCGGCACGCCGACGATGGGCGGCCTGCTGATCCTGCTCGTGCTGTCGGTCTCGGTGTTGTTGTGGGCCGACCTCTCGAGCCGCGCGACCTGGATCGTGCTCGGCCTCACCCTCGGCTACGGGGCGCTCGGCTTCGTGGACGACTACCAGAAGGTCGCGAAGAAGAACTCGGACGGAATCAGCGCGCGCGCCAAGCTGTTCTGGCAAGGGCTGCTCGCGCTCGGCGTCGCCGTGCTGATCTACACCGACCCGCTCTTCGACGGCATGCTCCAGGTGCCCTTCTTCAAGACGTTCACGCCCCACATCGGCTGGCTCTACATCCCGCTCGCCGCGCTCTTCATCGCGTTCATGAGCAACGCGGTGAACCTGACCGACGGCCTCGACGGCCTCGCGATCGGGCCCGTGATGATCGCGGCCGCCACCTTTCTCGTGCTCGCCTACGCCGCGGGTCACGCCACGTTCGCCGACTACCTCGCGATCAAGCGCATCCCCGGTGCGGGCGAGCTCGCGATCTTCTGCGGCGCCCTCGTCGGCGGCGGCCTCGGCTTCCTGTGGTTCAACGCCTCGCCGGCGCAGGTGTTCATGGGCGACGTCGGCGCGCTCGCGCTCGGCGGCGCGCTCGCCGGTGTGGCCGTGATGATTCGCCAGGAGATCCTGCTCGCCGTCGTCGGCGGGATCTTCGTCGTCGAAGCGCTCTCGGTGATGCTCCAGGTCGCCTACTTCCGCTGGAGCGGCGGCAAGCGGATCTTCCTGATGGCACCGCTCCACCACCATTTCGAGAAGGCCGGCTGGGCCGAGCAGAAGATCGTGGTGCGGTTTTGGATCGTGTCGATCGTGCTCGCCTTGATTGCGTTGTCTTCCCTCAAGTTGCGGTGAGGGGGTGGAGTTGAAGTCGACGCTTTTGGAGGTGGATGCGGGCGCCGCGCCGAGCGGCGGGCGGGGGGCCGCTGCGCCTCATGGCTCGCTCGGCCCTCGGTGCGCACGGGCTTCGGGGCGGCTGGCCGCGATGCGCGGCGCTGCGCGCGCGCGTTTTCGCGGGGCCTCGCTGCGCTCGACTTCGGCTCCGCGGCCCCCCGCCCGCCGCTCGGCGCTCGTCGGCGTCCTGGGCGAGCACGGGTGTTGGGGAGGGCGGCGCCTCCGCGGCTTTGAGCCGCGTCGGCGCCGTTGCGAACTGTTGGATGCGCGCGTGCTGCGGGGAGTGTTCGCGGCTTCGCCTGGTTGGGGAGCTCTTTGATGCTCGACCTCGCGGGACAGCGCGTGCTGGTGCTCGGCCTCGGGATCACGGGGCGAAGCGCGGCGCAGTTCTGCGCGGAGCGCGGGGCGCGGGTGACGGTCGCGGACGACCGCGCGGACGCGGATGCGAGCGGCCTGCCCGCTTCGGTCGACGTGCGGCTCGGCGCGCCTTCGCCCGATCCCGCGGAATTCGACCTCGTGGTGCCGAGCCCCGGCGTGCCGTACGCGCGTTACGGCGCGCACGCGAAGCAGGCGTGGGGAGATCTCGAGCTCGCATACCGCGCGCTGCCGATCCCGCTCGCCGCCGTCACGGGCACGAACGGAAAGTCGACGACGGTTCGCCTGGTCGAGGCGATGCTGCGCGCCGCCGGGCTGCGCGCGCGGGCGGCGGGCAACGTCGGAGACGCGGCGCTCGGCCTCGTCGGCGAGGCGCTCGACGCGGCCGTGCTCGAGGTCTCTTCGTTCCAGCTCGAGGCGGTGGACGCGTTCCGTCCGAAGGCCGCGGTGCTCTTGAACGTGACCCCGGATCACCTCGACCGGCACGGCGACATGGCCGGCTACCTGGCCGCGAAGCTGCGCCTGTTCGCGCGGCAGGACGCGAGCGACGTCGCGATCCTCTCCGCCGACTGCCCGGTGGTCGGCCCCCTGCGCGACGCCGACTTCGCCGCGCGCGTGCGGCGCTTCTCGGTGCGCGGCCCCGTGGCGCGCGGCGCTTGCTACGACGCGGGCGCGCTCGTGCTGCGCGTCGACGGCGTCGAGCGCCGGCTCGCGCTCGACGCGCTTCCGCCGCTCGAGGGCCCGCTGCGCAGCAACGCGCTCGCGGCGCTGCTCGCGTGCGTCGCGCTCGGCGCCGACCCGCAGCGCGCGCTCGGCGCCCTCGCCTCGTTTCGCGCGCTGCCGCATCGCTGCGAGCTCGTCGCCGAGGCGCGCGGCGTGCGCTGGCTCGACGACTCCAAGGCGACGAACCCGAGCGCCGCGGTCGCCGCCGTCGCAAATCTGCCCGGCCCGCTGCTGTGGATCCTCGGCGGCAAGGACAAGGGCCTCGACTTCGCGGAGCTGCTCGAAGCGCCGCTCGCGCGGGTGAAGCGAGCGCTCTTGATCGGCGCGAGCGCCGACGCGATCGCGGCGAGCCTGTCCGGGAAGCTCGCCTTCGAGAAGGTGGAGACGCTCGCCCGCGCCGTCGCGCGCGCCAGCGAGATCGCGGCGCCGGGCGACACCGTCCTGCTCTCGCCCGCGTGCGCGAGCTTCGACCAGTTTCGCAACTACGAGGAGCGTGGGCGGCAGTTCGCCGCGCTCGCCCGAGCCGCCGCCGAGGAGCCGCGATGATGCGCGCCGCCGATTTCGTCTCGATCCCGAGCCACGACGCCAACGTCGGCGCCGTCACCTCGGCGGTCGGCATCCTCGCCTTGATCGGCGCGGTCGCCGTCTTCAGCGCGACGGCGACCTTCAGCGACGACACGTTCTCGCCGCACTTCGTCCGCCACGCCGCGGGCCTCGCGATGGGCGCGGGGCTCATGCTCGGCGCCGCGCGCATCCCCCTGCTCGGCTGGTTCCGCCTCGCCTACGCGCTCTACGGCGTCGCGATCGCGCTGCTCGTCGCGACGCTCGTGCTCGGCTTCGTCGCCGGCGGCGCCCGGCGCTGGGTGATGCTGCCCGGCGGCGTCGTGTTCCAGCCGGTCGAGTTCGCAAAGCTCGCCACGGTGCTCGCCGTATGCGCCTTCCTCGCGCGCAACGACGCGCGCGGCGATCTCAGCCTGCGTACCTGCGTCCACGCCCTCGTCTTCGCGGGCGTGCCGATGGCGCTCTGCCTGCTGCAGCCGGATCTCGGCAGCGCCGTGGTGATCGCCGCGCTCGTCGGCCTGATCGTGTTCGTCGCCGGGGCACCGGTGCGGCTGCTCGCGCTGCCCGCGCTCACGGGCGCCGGCGGCGTCGCGCTCTACTGCGCGCTGAATCCGTACGCGATGAAGCGCGTGCTCGCGTTCCTCAACCCCTGGGCAGACCCGACGGGCATCGGGTTCCAGCTCGTTCAGTCCTTCGTCGCGTTCGGCCGCGGCGGGCTGTTCGGCACCGGTCCGGGCAACGGCCTGCAGAAGCTCCACTACCTGCCCGAGGCCCACACCGACTTCATCCTCTCCGTGATCGCCGAGGAGGCGGGCCTCGTCGGCGTCGCGCTCGTGATCGGCCTGTTCGTGGCGCTCGTCGTGACGGGCCTGCGCATCGCGCAGCGCGCGACGCATCGCTTCGGCCTGCTGCTCGCCTTCGGCGCGACGATGCTGATCGGCCTGCCCGCCCTGCTGAACTGCGCGGTCGTGATGGGGCTCCTGCCGCCGAAGGGCCTGACCCTCCCGTTCCTGTCTTATGGACGCAGCTCGCTGCTGATGGCCTGCATCGCGGCGGGCATGCTGATCTCCGTCGCGCGCGCCAGCGAGCCGGCGCGCGGGAGCCGCGCAGCGTGAGCGCGCGCATCGCCATCGCGGGCGGCGGGACGGGCGGTCACGTGACCCCGGCCCTCGCGCTCGGCGAGGCGCTGCGCGAGCGCGGCGCGGAGCTCGTGTTCGTGGGTGCGGAGCGCGGCATCGAGAAGAAGCTCGTGCCCGACGCCGGCTTCGAGCTCGTGCTCCTCGACGCGCGCCCGGTGATCGGCCGCGGCCTCGGCGAGCGCCTCGGCGCATTCGCCGCGCTGGCGCGCGCCACGGTGCAGGCGCGCGCCCTGCTTCGCTCGCGCGGGATCGCGCTCGTCGTCTCGGTGGGGGGCTACGCCTCGGTGCCGGCGGCGCTCGCCGCCGCGTGGACCCGCACGCCCCTCGCGCTCGTGAACACCGACGCCGTGCCCGGCGCCGCGAACCGGCTGATGGCGCGCTTCGCGACGCGCATCTTCGCGGGCTTCGCCGGCACCGTGGCGTCGCTGCCTGGCGCCAGCGCGCGGCGCGCGAGCGTGACGGGCGTACCGCTGCGCCGCGCGCTGCGCGACAAGTTCGCCGGCGCGTCCAGCGCCGCGCGCGCCGACGCGTCGCGCCCCGCGCACCTGTTCGTGTTCGGCGGCAGCCTCGGCGCGCGTCAGATCAACGAGCTGATGATGGAGCTCGCGAAGCCCCTCGCGGACGCCGGCGTGGAGATCTTCCACCAGACCGGCGAGGCCGACCGCGAGCGCGTCGCCGCCGCCTATCAGGCCGCGGGCGCCCGCGCGGAGGTCGTCGCCTTCGAGCGCGACATGCCGCGCCGCTACGCCTGGGCCGACCTCGTCGTGTGCCGTGCCGGTGCGATCTCGGTCGCCGAGCTCGCCCTCGCCGGCCGCGCCGCGCTGCTCGTGCCGCTCGGCCACGTGGGCGGCGGCGAACAGTTCGCGAACGCGCGCGAGCTCGAGCGCGCCGGCGCCGCGCGGGTGCTCGAGTCGCGCGGGCTCGATGCGGCCACGTTCTCGAAGGCGCTGTTCGCGCTGCTCGCCGATCGCCCGCGGCTCGCGGAGATGAGCGCGAAAGCCGCGGCCACCGCGAAGCCGGATGCCACCGAAGCGATCGCCGAGGCCTGCCTCGCGCTCGCGGGGGGACGGCGCTGATGGCGCGCTTCCGCGGCGTGAAGCAGATCCACTTCGTCGGCATCGGCGGCATCGGCATGTGCGGCCTCGCCGAGTTGCTGCTCGCCCAGGGCTACGCCGTGAGCGGCAGCGATCTCGCGACGGGCGCCACGGTCGAGCGCCTGCGCCGACTCGGCGCGAGCGTCGCGATCGGACACGACGCGGGACACGTGGGCGCGGCCGATGTCGTGGTCGTGTCGAGCGCCGTGCGACGCGACAACCCGGAGGTCCTCGCCGCCCACGCGCGCGGCACGCCCGTGATCCCGCGCGCGGAGATGCTCGCGGAGGTGATGCGGCTCAAGGACGGCATCGCGGTCGCGGGCACCCACGGCAAGACCACCACGACGTCGCTGATCGCGCACCTGCTCGCCGCGGCGGGCCTCGACCCGACGGTCGTCGTCGGCGGCCGCGTGATCGGCGCCGGCACGTCCGCCAGCGAGCGACCGGCTCGGCCAGCGGGCCGGCACCGCGAAGCCGGGCAGCTCGCGGGCAGCGAGCCCACGCGAGGCTCAGGCTCGCGTGAGCCGAGCGGAGAGTCGGAGAGGACCGGCGCGCGGCTCGGCAGCGGCCCGTTCCTCGTGGCGGAGGCCGACGAGAGCGACGGCTCCTTCCTCCACCTGTCGCCGGTCGTCGCCGTGATCACGAACGTCGAGCCCGAGCACCTCGACCACTACGGCACCGCCGAGGCGATGGAGAACGCCTTCGCCGCGTTCGCGAACCGCCTGCCCTTCTGGGGTCGCGCCGTGTTGTGCATCGACGATCCCGGCGTTCAGCGCCTGCTGCCGCGCATCGCGCGGCGTCGCACGACCTACGGCTTCAGCGCGCAGGCGGAGTGGATCGCGCACGACGTCGCGCCGTCGGGCACGGGCTCGCGCTTCGCGGTCAAGCGAGGCGGCGAGGCGCTCGGCACCGCGCGCGTGCAGATTCCGGGGCGGCACAACGTCGCGAACGCGCTGGCCGCGCTCGCGGTGGCCGCCGAGCTCGAAGTGCCGTTCGCGCAGGCCGCCGACGCGCTCGCGAGCTTCGCGGGCGTCGAGCGACGCTTCGAGCTCAAGGGCACTGCGCGCGGCGTGCGCGTGGTGGACGACTACGGCCACCACCCGACCGAGATCCGCGCGACGCTCGCGGCGGCGCGCGAGCACCACCCCGGCCGGCTCGTCGTCGTGTTCCAGCCGCACCGCTACACGCGCACGCGCGACCTCTTCGACGACTTCTCGGCGGCCTTCCACGAGGCCGACCTGCTCGTGCTCACGGAGATCTACGCCGCGAGCGAGCCCAAGCTGCCGGGCGTCGAGGCGTCGGCTTTGGCCGCCGCGATCCGCGAGCGCGGCCACCGCGACGTGCGCTTCGTGTCCGAGCTCGACGCGATCGCGCCGAGCCTCGCGCCGGATCTGCGGGAGGGCGACCTCGTGCTGACCCTCGGCGCCGGCTCGATCACCCGCCTCGGGCCGCAGCTGCTGGCCGAGCTGGAGCGGCGGCCGTGATCGCCGACGCCGTGCGCTCGGAGCTTTCCGCGACCCTCGGGCGCGCGATCCAGTTCGACGTGCCCACGGCCAAGCTCACCTCGCTGCGCGTCGGGGGCATCGCCGACGCGCTCGCGACGCCGCCCGACCGGGGCGCGCTCGCGGCGCTGCTGCGCCTGTGCGCAAAGCATCGCGTGCCCCGCCGCGTGATCGGCCGCGGCTTCAACACGATCGTGCGCGACGAGGGCGTGGACGGCGTGCTCGTGCAGCTCTCGCAGCTGAAGCGGCTCGACGCGCGGCCGGCGCGCAGCCTGCGCGTCGAGGCCGGCGTCTCGCACGCCTCGCTCTCGCGTTATTGCCGCGAGCGCGGCCTCGCCGGCCTCGAGTTCGGCGTCGGCATCCCCGGCACGATCGGCGGCTGGGTCGCGATGAACGCGGGCATCGGAACGCGCGAGATCGAGGCCGCCGTGCGCGAGCTCGAAGTCATGAGCCCGTGCGGAAGATTTCTGCGCCGCTTCCCTCGCGAGTCGCTGCGCTTCCGCTATCGAGCACTTGTTGGGCTCGCCGAGGGTTCCGTAGTGGTTTCTGCGCTCTTCGCGGTCGCGATCGCGGACCGAAAGCAGGTCGAGGACGAGAGCGAGCGTTTGCTCGCACGCCGGCGTGCGACGCAGCCCGTGGACCAGCCCTCGTGCGGCTCTGTGTTCAAGAACCCGCGCGGCCACTTCGCCGGCCAGTTGATCGAGGCGGCGGGCCTGAAGGGCGAGCAACGCGGCGGCGCGATGATCTCGCCGCTGCACGCCAACTTCATCGTGAACACGGGCGGCGCCACCGCGAGCGACGTGCTCGCGTTGATCGGCCACGCGCGCGCGATCGTGCGGCTCAAGACCGGTGTCCAGCTCGAGCCCGAGGTGAAGATCTGGGGGCGCCGCGCTCCCGAGGAGCGCGCATGACGAAGCGCATCGCGATTCGCTGGCCGTGGAAGCGCAAGGCGAACCGGCTCGGCCTCACGAAGGGCGGCTTCGCGCCCGTGCGCCCCGAGCGGCGCCTCCTGAAGTTGGCGCTGGTCGCGG
>CAZCTH010000046.1:0-36720 GCA_964501435.1 uncultured Spirochaetales bacterium
CCGCCGCGTGCGACGTGCTCGCGCAGCTCGCGCCCGCGGAGGGCGTGGCCGCGCTCGACGCGCTCGCGCCGGACGCGCCGCTCGTCGAGCGTCAGGCCGCCTACGCCTCCCTCGCGCGCGCGCAGGATCCCCGCGCCGAGGTCGCGCTCGCGCGCGCGCTCGACGCGGTGCTCGCGGGCACGCTCGCCGCCGACGTTCAGCTCGACGCGCTCGACGCCGCCCGCGCCCGCGGCGGCGCCGCGCTCGCCGCGCGGCTCGCCGCGTGGGAGGCCGCGCTGCCCGCGGACGACCTCGTCGCGCGCAATGCCTTCGCCCTCGCAGGCGGCGACCCCGCGCGCGGCGCGCGCGTGTTCGAGAGCGAGTCGGCGGAGTGCATGCGCTGCCACGGCAGCGGCGGCCACGGCGCCGGCGCGGGCCCGGACCTCACGGGCGTCTCGCAGCGCCACGATGCCCGCGGCCTGCTCGAATCCGTACTCACACCGCAGGCGCAGATCGCGGCGGGCTTCGGCTCGGTGGCCGTCACGCTGCGCAGCGGCGACGTCGTGAACGGCGTGCAGGTTTCGGAGAGCGCCAGCGAGGTCGTGGTCGACACGGGCGACGGCTCGCCGCGCCGGATCGCGCTGCGCGACGTCGCCGCGCGCACGCCGCCCGCGAGCGCGATGCCGCCGACCGCGCTCGCGCTCTCGCCGCGCGACCTGCGCGACCTGATCGCTCACCTGCAGACGCGCTGACGCCCCCGCGCAGCGCAGGAAGAACGGAGGACTCCATGCCGCGAACGAACCGCAACCGTCGCGTCGGCGCGGCGGCGCTGCTCGCCGTGACCGCGCTCGCGGTGTCGGGCTGCGACACGCTGCGCGTGTTCTTCCCGAGCCACGCCCACGAGACGACGCCGCCCGATCTGCCGGCGGACCTCGGTCGCCCGGCGCTGCTCGTCTTCACCAAGACCAACGGCTTCCGGCACACGGACGCCATTCCCGCCGGCGTCGCGCAGATCGAGGCGATCGCAAAGCGCCGCGGCTGGTCCGTGTTCCACACGGAGAACGGCGCCGTCTTCAACGACGCGCAGCTCGCGCGCTTCGACGCGACGGTATGGCACCAGGTGAGCGGCGACGTGCTGAACGAGGCGCAGCGCGACGCGCTGCGGCGCTACGTCGAGAGCGGCAAGGGCTGGGTCGGCATCCACGGCGCGGGCGGCGACCGCTCCTACGACTGGCCCTGGTACGTGAACGAGCTCGTCGGCGCACAGTTCATCGGCCACCCGATGGGGCCGCAATTCCAGACGGCGACTTGGCGCACCGAGGACGCGAGCCACCCCGCGAGCGCGAAGCTGCCCGCCGAGTGGCAGCGCGAGGAGGAGATCTACTCCTTCGAGAAGAGCGTGCGCGCGCGCGCCGACTTCCACGTGCTCGTCTCGGTGGACGAGAGCACCTACTCGCCGCGCGAGAAGATCCTGTGGCACGACCGCGACCTCGCGATGCCGGGCGGCGACCACCCGATGGTGTGGTGGCACTGCGTGGGCCGCGGGCGCGCGTTCTACTCCGCGCTGGGGCACCAGGCGGCTTATTACGACGAGCCGGAGATGCAGGCGCTGCTCGAGGGGGCCCTCGCGTGGGGGTTGCGCGAAGAGGGCGCGGGCTGCGAGTGAGCGCGCGGACGTAGACTCAGTTCGAGACGCACCACACGTTCGCGGTCTGATCGCACGCTCGCGTGAGCACGATCCAACCGGGGATCCCCGGCACCGCCGGCCACGACGAGTTCAGCGAGACGATCGTGCCTTGATCGGACGGGTTCGCGCTCGTCCAGCCATTGCAGTTTCCGACGCCTGCGATTGCGGCGTTGGAGCTCCCGCGGCCCGTGCGCACCCAGCCGATCGCCGAGCTGGGCGGGCCTTCACCCGAATCTCCGGTGACGAATCCGCGCGTTTCGTCGTAGGCGAGCGCGGTCGGGTCGAGGATCTCGAACAGGCTCGCCATGTGGTAGCCGGCATCGCACACGCCGAGTGCCTGAGAGCCGTTCGCCGCCGCGCCTCCCGTCACGTAGTACCGCTTCGCGCCCTGGGCCGAGCTTCGCGCACC
Organism: uncultured Spirochaetales bacterium; assembly: GCA_964501435.1. Classification (GTDB taxonomy): domain Bacteria; phylum Myxococcota_A; class UBA9160; order UBA9160; family UBA6930; genus VGRF01. The sequence goes on from CAZCTH010000046.1 coordinate 2,076, forward strand.
GTTGCGCGCGACCGCGTTCTCGGAGACGACGCCGCCCGTCACCACGATGCCGCCCTGGCGATTCCCGATCGCGGAGGAGTGCGTGACGACGCTCTCGATGCCGAGCGAAATGCCGCGTAGGCCGTTGCTGTTCGCCGTGACACCGCGAACCGAAATGCCGTCGCCGCCACCGATGCCGTTGCCGCCGTTCTTGCGCACGATCACGTCCTCGACGCTGCCGACGAACCCGAGGTAGACGCCGTGGCTGCCCATCCCGGTGACGAAGCCATTGCGAACGCGCACGGCGCCTTGCGCGAACACGCCGATCCCGGCGCCCGCAGGCGCGCAGGTCGAGACCGGGACGCCCGAGCAGTTCACGACGCCCTGGATCGCAAACCCGCCGAGGTCGATCGTCACGTTGGCGTCTACCGCCGTGGCCTGGAGTGCGGTGGTGCCGGCATCAGGGACGTCGAGATTGCTCGTGAGCCGATAGGTGCCTGGCGCATCGATCGTCACCGGAAAGCCCGGCGCGTCGCCGGGGAAGCAGCCGGTCAGCTCTGCGCAGGTCTGGTTGATCTCGAGCTCGCCGGCGCCGAGCGCGACGCGCGCGGTCGTCGACGCGAGCAGACCGAGTCCGAATGCAAGTCGCAAAAGCCGCTGGCGCATGGGTCGCTCCCTCGCAACGCAAATTGGCTAGCACGCTCCGGTCGCAGCCTGCCGCCCCACCGGGTTCGCGTTCGCGGCGCGCGAATCTGCGCGAGAATTGCCGGTGGAGGATTCGCGCGATGAAGCTCGGACTGATGCTCGGCTACTCGGGCGCAAAGCTCGACCTGCCCATGGAAACGATCCAGCGCGCGGAGGCGCTGGGCTTCCACTCGGTGTGGACGGCGGAGGCGTACGGCTCGGACGCGACCTCGCCGCTCGCCTACATCGCGGCGCTGACGAAGCGCATCAAGCTCGGCACGGCGGTGATGCAGCTCGCGGGGCGCACGCCGGCGATGGCGGCGATGCAGGCCGCCACGATCGACGCGCTCGCCGGCGGCGATCGCTTCATCGCGGGCTTTGGCGTCTCGGGTCCGCAGATCGTCGAAGGCTGGTACGGAGAGCCGTGGGGGCGCCCGTATCACCGCATCAAGGACTACGTGACGATCGTGCGCAAGGTCTTGTTGCGGAACGGGCCGGTGTCCCACGACGGGCCCGAGATCCAGCTGCCGTACAAGGGCCCCGGCGCGATGGGCATCGGCAAGCCGCTGCAGTCGATCCTGCACACGAACCCGCGCATTCCCATCTGGCTCGGCACCGGCACCGAGACGAACGTGAAGCTCACCGCCGAGATCGCCGACGGCTGGCTGCCGCTCTCGTTCGTGCCGGGGATGATGAAGACCTACCGGCCGTGGCTCGACGAGGGCTTCCGCCGCGCGGGCGGCGGGAAGTCGCTCGCGCAGTTCGAGATCATGCCGATGTGCTTCGTGCACGTGACCGACGACGTGCGCGGGGCGCTGCGCCGTGCGAAGGAGCACACCGCCCTCTACGTCGGCGGCATGGGACACAAGAACAAGAACTTCCACAACGACATGATGGTGCGGCGCGGCTACGGCGAGGCCGCGAAGCGCATCCAGGAGCTGTACCTCGCCGGGCGCAAGGCGGAGGCGGTCGAGGCCGTGCCGGACGAGTACCTCGACGACGGCGCGCTGGTCGGCCCGCGGGCGCGCATCGTGGAGCGCTACGCGGAGTGGCGCGATTCGGGCGCGACGGGGCTGATCCTGAACGGCGTGAACCCGGAGGCGATGGAGCTGATGGCGGAGCTCGCGCGCCGGTGAGCGGGCTGCGATTCGCGCTGGCGGGGCTCGCGCTCGCGGCACTCGCGGCGCCGGCGGCGGCCGACGCACCGCGCGAGCGAGCCGTTCAGCCGGGGGAGACGTTCGGCGGCGCCGCGCTGCGCGTGCGCCCGCCGAGCGGCGAGGGCTGGCTGGTGCGCGAGACGGCCACCGAGATCGCGTTCGGACGCCGCGGTGCGAGCGAGCCCGAGTCGACGGTCGCGAAGGTCTCGTTCTTCGAGCTGCCCGAGGGCCTGAGCGCGGACGCCTTCCGCTCGTTCGTTCGCGGCATTGCGGAGCAGGAGATGCCCGCGGAGCGCTTCGCCGACGCCACGGCGAGCACCGCCCACGCGGAGCACGCCGGCACCGCGTGCGTGCGCGTCGAGGCGAAGGCCACCGACACGCGCGCGCCGGGGGGCGCGCTTCCGCACGCGCTGCACGCGCTCTATTGCCGCTACACGCGGCGCGCGGGCTTCGGCTTCGCGGCGACCTACTCGCAGCGAGCGCAGTCGATCGACGCGGATCTCGCGCAGCAGGCGCAGGCGTTCTTCGACGGCGTCGCGGTGCCCGAGGACTGAGCGCTCGCGGCGCGATTCAGCCGATCGGCTCGAGGCCCGTCTTGCCGCCGAGCCGCGGCAGGCCGTCGTCCGCCGCGGTCCATGCCGCGCGATCGTCGAAGTAGGCGTGCAGCTGCGGCGCGCGGTCGATCGGCCCGAGCAGGTTCGCGAGCGGCACGTCCACGCGCTCGGGGTGCTCGGCGTTCTCGCAGAACAGCGACGTGCCGCAGCGCGAGCAGAAGCTGCGCGTCCCGTGCTCCGAGGACGCGTAGCGCGCGAGGAGCTCGGCGCCGGCCTCGAGCGCGAGCCGCTCGCGGGCGACGCCGACCCACGTGACGTAGGCCGCGCCGTGGTTGCGCCGGCACATCGTGCAGTGGCAGTGCGCGCAGAAGAGCGTCGGCAGCGCCACGCGGAAGCGCACGCCGCCGCACAGGCAGGTGCCCAGGGTGCCGTCGGCCGTGCTCACGCGCGCGCCTCCTCGCCGAGCGAAGCGTCGCGCGTGCGCACCCAGCGAATCGCGAGGTACGCGAGCAGCCCCATCGGGCCCGCCATCAGGGTGAGGAAGAGGCACGGCACGAGCGCCCAGTGCGGAACGCCCGTGCGCTGCGCGTCTCGCGCCTGCCACGCTCCGACGAACAGGTCGAACACGAGGTAGTGCACCCACGCGACCAGCAGCGTGCGCGGGTTCCCGAAGGCGGCGTAGATGCCCGCGAGGCTGCTCATCCCCGCGTCCTCGGGGCTGCTGGCGCCGCCGGGGCCGCTCGTCAGCAGGCCCGCGGTGTAGACCACGCCGAGCACGAGCGGATAGAGCGCGGAGTGCACGAAGCGTTGCGTGAAGGCCCAGCGCGGCGCAAAGGCGAGCAGCGCCCAGGCCGGCATCACGGAGACGTTCGCGATCGTGAAGAGCTGCTCGTCGGTCATTTCGCGGTCTCTCCCGCACTCGCCGCGGGGGCTTCCGGGAGCGCGACGGTGGTTTCGTCCTCGGGCAGATCGAAGCGCAGCGCGACTTGTTGGGAAGCGGCGGCCTGGCCCGGCTCGTATTGCCAGCTCGACACCGCGTAGAGCGCGACCGAGTCGAACAGCAGCGGCGGCGTGGACTCGATCACGCGCACGTTCGCGACCGAGCCGTCGTCCTGCACGTCGAAGCGCAGCCGCACCTTGCCCTCGACGCCCGCCGCTTCGGCGAGCGACGGGTACGCGGGCTGCGGGCGATCGCGCGGCGCCGGCTTCGCGCCCGCGGCCTCCGCGAGCGGCGGCAGCTCGGCGGCGTCGATCTGGCGCACGCGCATGATCGCGATCACCGACGCCTCGGTGCTCGGGTGGTCCGTGATGATCGCCTCGTAGAGCGCGCGCGCTTCGGCCGGCGCCTCGCGCTCCTTGCAGTAGGCGAGCAGGAGATCGCGCTGCGGCTTCTGCTCGGCCGACTCGCAGGCCGCGCACTGCTCGAGCTTGCGGCGCGCGACGGCGCAGTTGCCCCCCGCGAACTCGCGCGTGGCGTCGGCGAGCGTGGCTGCGGCGTCGGCCGGGGCGCTCGCGGGCGCCTCCGGGCTCGCGTCCGCCGCTGGCGCGGCGGGCTTGGCCTCGTCCTCGCCGCAGGCGGCGAGCACGAGGGCGAGCGCAAGACAGGGGGCGACGAGCGGGCGCGAGCGAGCGGTCACGGGGGCCTCCGGAAGGGGTGGAGCATGCCGCGCGATAGTCTTCCGCGCCGTGCGAACCGGAATCAATCTCCTGCTCTGGACCGACGACCCCACGGACGAGCGCCATCTGCCGCTCTACGAGCGCCTCGCGAAGATGGGCTACGACGGCCTCGAGCTGCCGATCTTCGGCGGCGAGCCCGAGCGCTTCCGCGCGCTCGGGGCGCGCCTCGCGGACCTCGGCCTCGCGCGCACCGCGACCGCGGTGTGCCCCCCCGAGGCCGACCCGATCCACCCCGACGTCGCGGTGCGGCGCGCGGCGGTCGCGCACCTGGCGCGCGCGATCGACTGCTGCGAGGCCGCGGGCGCCGAGTTGCTCGGCGGCCCGCTCTACGCCGCCATCGGCAAGTTCTCGGGCCAGCCGCCCACGGACCACGAGTGGGAGGCGAGCGTGGACGTGATGCAGGCCGCGGCCGACCACGCCGCGCGCGCCGGCGTGACGCTCGTGTTCGAGTTCCTGAATCGCTTCGAGATCTACCTGCTGAACGACACCGCGCAGACGGCGCGCTACGCGCGCTGCGTCGCGCGCGCGAACGTCGGCGTCCACTACGACACGTTCCACGCGAACATCGAAGAGAAGGACGTCGCGCGCGCGATCGAGAACGCGGGCAGCGCGATCCGGCACGTGCACGTGTCGGAGAACGACCGCAGCACGCCGGGGCGCGGGCAGGTGCGCTGGGCGGAGACGTTCTCGGCGCTGAAGCGCGTGGGCTACGACGGGTGGCTCACGATCGAGGCGTTTGGGGCGGCGATGCCTGCGCTCGCGGCGGCGACGCGGATCTGGCGGCGGATGTTCGTCGACGAGGAAGTGCTGGCGCGGGAGGGGTTGGAGTTTGTTCGGCGGTCGTGGGGTGAAGCGGGGCGTTGATGCGGATCCGGCGCCATCGGGACTCGGCGCCGGAGGACGGGGCTCGTTGCGGGCTGCGCGCGAGGGGCGGGAGGGGCTCCGCTCCGCGTCGTACGCTCGCGGGATGCACCTGCGGGCGAACGCCGGTGTACCGGGGCGCTCGGGCGAACGCGAAGTGAACGCAGCCGGGCGTAGCGGTGCGTGGGGACTCACGTGAGCTGCGTCGGCGCCTGCCGGCGTGGAGCCGGCGTCGCGCTACTCCGCTTCGGGAGCCCCTCCCGCCCCTCGCGCGCTTGCTGGCGCGGGGCGCTTCGGCGCGGGCGCTGAGCCGAAGGCGGGGCTGCGCGTCGTGCTGTTAGGGGTAGCGAATCCGGCGGCGCGTCGAGCGCCGCCGGATTCGTTTTTTGGAGTTGGAGTCGAAGTCGGACTTGGGGTTGGAGTCGGATCAGGTGCCGACGGCGGTCCAGGGGCCGTTGGCTCGGATGCGGTAGGTGCCGCTGCCGTCGCCGCTGGTGCTGGAGCCGGTGGCGCGCACGCCGAAGTGCAGGCGGGCTCGGGTCTGGCGCTTGTTCACCTTGAGTTGCGCGTTCGTCGTGAGCGAGCTGATCGTGACGGTCTGCTCGCAGAGCGCGGTGGCGTCGGCTTCGAGCGCGGCGTCGAGCGCGGTGAGGGAGCCGGCGTCGAGCGTGAGGCGAGCGAGGCGCTGGGTCGCTTGCGTCGAGGTGCCGGAGTAGGTGACGGCGCCGACGTCGGCGGTCCAGGCGCCGTTCGCGGCGAGCGTCACGTCGACGCTGATGGGGCCGGCTTCGCGGCCGCAGCCGGGGATGCGCAGGCGGTCGCGGCCGGTGAGCGTGCCGGAGCCGTCGGGAACGGTCTGGGCGCTGGCCTGAGAGGCGAGCGCGAGCAGGCCGAGGAGCGCGAGAGGCGCAAGGCGTCTGATGAGCATGGTTCGTTCCTTGAAGGGGTTGTTGTGGACGGAGCCGAACCCGCGCACGCTGGCGGGGTCCGCAGCGGCTCCGTGTGCTGCCAACCCACGCGCCGCGCCGGAGTTGCGCGAGGAGTCCGCGAAGTGCCGCCGATCCGATCCTTCGAGCCGAAGCCCATGCCCGTGGGAATCCTCACGGCCGCCCTCCAGGAGCTGACGCCGCGCGCGCGGCGCGACGCCGACCCCGATCTCGCGATCGAGGAATGGCTCGACTACGCGCGGCGCATGGGCGCGGACTGCATCCAGCTTTCCGCTGCGCTGCATCCGAGCGAGGCCGACGTCCCGAGCGAGGCCCTGCTCGACCCGGTCGCGAACACCCTCGACCTGCGCGCGCCGTTCACGCGCGAGCGCGCCCAGCGCGTGCTCGCCGCCGTGCGCGCGAGCGGCGTCGCGATCGCGGACCTCGGCTACTTCGACGACATGCTGCACGCCGACCCCGCGCTGCGCGCGAGGAAGCACGCCTTCATGCTGCGCACGATGGACGCGGCGGTGCTGCTCGGCGCGCCTGCGGTGTGCGGTTTCGTCGGCCGCAATCAGTCGCTCACGCTCGACGAGAACCTCGCGGACTTCGAGCGCTCGTTCGTTCCGCTGCTGCAGGAGGCGAAGGCGCGGGGCCTCCAGTACCGCATCGAGCAGTGCCCGATGCCCGGCTGGAGCGCGGGCGACAACTTCCACAACAACCTCGCCTACGTGCCCGCCGCGTGGGTCGCGCTCCACCGCATCTGCGAGCGCCACGGCGTCGGCGACGCGCTGCGCATCCACTACGACCCGTCCCACGCGATCCTGATGGGGCAGGACACGCGCTCGATCTTCCAGTGGCTGCGCGACGAAGGCTACGGCTTCCTGATCGCCGGCTTCCACGTGAAAGGCCAGGTGATCGACGCGAAGGGCCTTGCCGCGTGGGGCTACGGCGGGCAGACGCTCGAGCGCGGCGCGCACCCGGCGGCGGCGTGGAAGAAGCAGAGCGCGTTCGCCGAGCACGAGCTGCCCGGTACCGCGAAGCACGATCCGCTCGCGTACCTGCAGAACCGCAGCGTCGACTGGCTCGACCATCAGCTCGCGGCGCGCGAGCTCCTGCCGCTCGACCCGGCGACCACACCGCTGATCGTCGAGCACGAGTACCCGCGCGCGCGGGTGCAGGATCCCGAGGCGCTGCTGCCGATCCTCGCGGGCTCGCTCGCCTTCACGCGCGCCATCGATCGCGCCGCGGCGGCGATGTTCGCGCTGCAGCACGAGGTGCTCGCGGCGCAGGGGATTCCGGTGCAGGGGCGGGGCAGGGAGGCGTACAGGACTTGACCCGGCCTGGCTTCTCCTCGCTGCGCCATTCTCTCAGCCGTTGAGCGCGCGATCGCTTGGTCGCGGGCACGAGGAGACGGCATGCGCATCGTCATCGAGAATGGTCACGTGCTCGACACGGAGCGTATGGCGCTCGGGGACGCGGCGACGCTCGTCGTGGAAGGCGACCGCATCGTGTCGATCGGGGAAGCCGCGCGCGGCGGCGCCGATCTCACGATCGATGCGCGGGGCCAGTTCGTCTTGCCTGGCTTCATCGACGCGCACGTGCACTTCCGGCTCGCGACGATGGACTTCCGCAAGCTCGCGAGCTGGAGCGAGGTCGAATACGGCGTCGCGATGGCCAAGCTCGCCCGCGCGACGGTCGAGCGCGGCTTCACGACGGTGCGCGACCTCGGTGGCGACGTCGAGGGCCTCCGGCGGGCGATCGCCACCGGGATGACCGAGGGCCCGGAGATCGTGCGGGCCGGACGCATGCTCACGCAGACCGGTGGGCACGGCGACGCCGAGAGCGGGCCGCGCCCGGTTCCGCAATGCGCGTGCGAGATGCGCCACACGGCCTTCGGCATCGTCGCGGACGGCGTCGACGCCGTGATCAAGGCGGCCCGCCACAACCTGCGCGAGGGCTCGGACTTCCTGAAGATCCACGTCTCGGGCGGAGTGGCCTCGCCGAGCGACCCGATCGACTCGATCCAGTACACCCGCGAGGAAGTCGCTGCCGTCTGCCAGGAAGCGCGCAATCGGCACACCTACGTGTCGGCACATGCCTACTCGCCCGAGTCGATCCGCCTCGCCGTCGAGAACGGCGTCCAGGCCGTCGAGCACGGGAACTTGATCGACGCCGGCGCAGCCGCGCTGATGGCCGAGCGCGGCGCCGTGCTCGTGCCGACGCTCGCGACCTATGAAGCGATGGAGGCGCTCGGCGCGCAGCTCGGCCTGCCGGCTGCGAACCGAGACAAGAACCGCGTCGTCCTGCGCGCGGGCCTCACCTCGCTCGAGCGCGCGCGCGCGGCGGGCGTCGAGCTCGGGTTCGGCACCGACCTGATCGGAGAGGCGCAGGCGCGCCAGAATCGCGAGTTCGCGATTCGCGCCGAGGTGGAGCAGCCCGCCGAGACCCTGCGCGCGATGTACGGAGTGGGCGCGAGGTTGTGTGGGCTCGTAGGCGAGATCGGCGTCCTGAAGCCCGGCGCGCGGGCCGACGTGTTGATCGCGCGCCGCGATCCGCTGCGCGACGTTTCGGTGCTCGCCGACCCCTTCGAGGGCCTCAGCCTCGTCTTGAAGCGCGGACGCGTCGTGCGGCGCGCCTGATCGGTTGCGAGCGGCGCGCCTGCGCGGCTCAGGCCGGCGCTCCCACGGCGCGGAAGGCGAAGAACACCGCGCCGAGCAGGCACAGCCCTGCCCACAAGAAGTCGAGCGTGATCTGCGCGCGCATGTAGAGGATCGCGAAGGGCACGAACACGGCGAGCGTGATGACTTCCTGCACGAGCTTGAGCTGCGGCAGCGTCATCACGGTGAAGCCGATGCGGTTGGCGGGCACCTGGAGCTGGTACTCGAAGAACGCGATGCCCCACGAGAGCAGCGCCGCGATCCACCACGGCTTGTCGGCGAGCGTCTTCAGGTGCCCATACCAGGCATAGGTCATGAAGAGGTTCGAGAGCGCGAGCAGACCGACGGCTTGAAGCGAGGCGGGCATGGGGCTCCTGTCGACGCACGCCCGCGGCGACCCTCGGCCTCGTCTCCCGAGCCCCGAAGGCGCGCGGCGCGCGGTGGATGGCGCGTTGCCATAGACCACCCGCGCCGCGCGCGCACGCTCAGCGGATGCGGCGGACTTCGACGCGCGCGACGGGATTGCGCCAGTCGCGCTCGGCCGGGTCGAGGTCTCCGACGCCGTGGATTCCCGCATGCACGTGCACGAAGCCCTCTTCGCCGCCAGCCGGGGCGCCGCCGCCGCCCGGCCCGCCGCACTCGACGAAGACGGGGCCGGGGATCGACGCGCACGCCTCGTCGTTCCGTTCGCTCCCGGCGTCGTAGGCGACGGCCGTCGTCGTCACGACCTCGCGGCCCCGCGGAAGCGTGAGGCGGTTCACCGCCATGAACGCATCGTTCGTGGGGATGAGCATCGCGGCGATGCTGAGCAGCTGCCCCGGGATGCCCTCGATCGTGACGGAGACGGAAGCGCCCGGGTCGAGCAGGCCGCTCGTGCTCGTGACTTCGCGAACGGCCGGGAGCGAGTCGAGGAGCGCCGCGAAGGGCGCGGTGTTGCCCTCCTCGGCGAGCGTCGCGAGCTCCGGGAGGGCGGGATCTCCGACCTGGAAGAAGCGGGCGGCCTCGCCGTGCGTCGCGATCAGCAGTGGCGTGAAGCGCTGATTGCGGGTCGCGTTCGTGACGGTGACTTCGTAGGTCGCCGCCCGCGGGCTGTCGGCGAGCCCCGCCGCGGCGGCGAGAGCCGAGGCCAAGACGACGGAAACGAGGATTCGAGTCGACAAAACGTTGCCTCCTTGGAGTTGGGTCGTGCGCTCCAGACGCAGAGCGCTCCACCCGTGCACAACAGGCGACGCATCGGGAAGGTTCCCGCGCGCGTTCTCGCGTGCGCCGGCCGCTGGTTCGCGCCGCTGCGTAACCGAGCAGTGGGCTGCGGCGTTTGGCAGGCCACGGGCGGTACCGACTTGGCGGATTCGGCGCAGCAAGAGCGGCAGGCGCAGCGCCGCGACGCGTTCGAACGGCTCGCGTTGCCGCTCGCGCCTCGTCTGCGCGCTGCGGCGCGCCACTGGTGCAGCCACCCGGGGGTTGCTGACGACGCGGTCCAGGAGACCTTCCTGCGCGCCTACCGCACCTTCGATTCGTTCCGTCCGGGAACCAACGCCCGGGCCTGGTTGTTCACCATCTTGCACTCCGTGTGCGCCAACGAGCGCGAGCGCGCGAGCTTCCGGGGCACCCTCGGCCTGGAGGAGGTCCCCGAGTCGATGCTGTCAGACGGGAGCGACGCGACCGGGAGCGCGAGCTCGCTCACCGACGGCGAGGTCGCGCGCGAGCTCGATGCTCTCGCCGAGCCGTTCCGAAGCGCCGTCGTCCTGGTCGACCTCGGGGAGCTCTCCTACGAAGAGGCTGCGCGCGCGGCGGGATGTGCGCTCGGCACGATGCGGTCGCGGCTTTCGCGCGGCCGCCGCGCGCTCGCCGCGAAGCTCGCTCACCTCGCACCACGTTCGTTTCGGGGGCGCCCGTGAACGCCGCCGACCACCTCGCGCCCGAGAGGCTGGACGCCCTCATCGACGGCGTGCTCGAGGCGAGCGACCGCGGCGCCGCGGAGGCGCACGTCGCAGGCTGCGAAGCCTGCGCCGAGGAGCTTGCGCGAATTCGCGCCGTGCGCGCGGCCATCGGCGCGCTCGCGTCGCAAGGGCCGGACGCGCGCTTCGAAGCGCGGCTGCGCGAGGCGCTAGATCGCGAAGACGCGCGGCTCGGCCGCGCGCGCGGCGCGCGTCGCACCTCGGCGCGCCGCTGGCTCGCGGCAGGTCTCGCGGCCTCGATGGCCGTGTTCGCACTTTGGCTTGCGCGCGACGGGAACGAGGAGCTTCCCGCGCAGGTCGCGGTGCACGCGCTGCGCGGCGCCTCTGCGTCGACGCTCGCGGAGGACGCAGCGCTCCTCGAGAAGCGCTTCGCCTCCGCCGAGCTGGGCTTCGCCGCGCGTGTACTCGACCTCGGGATGATGGGCTGGAGCGTGTCGGGTGGCGACGTCACCGAGCTCGCGGGGCGACGCGCAATCGAAGTGATCTATCGCGATGCTGCGGGACGCGCGCTGCTGTGCGCGATGTTGCGAGCGAGCGCGGGAGAGCTCCCGGGCGACGCGCTTCGCTTCACGGAGAACGGCATCGCGTTCTTTTCCTTCGCGCGCGGTGACGTCACCGTCGTCGCCTGGGCCGAGGGCGACGTCCTGTGCCTGCTTGCGGCAGCACTTCCCGCAGAGGACGTCCGTGCGTTGGCCGTCGCGAAGGCGATGCTTCCACCGGGTCGCTGATCCGCTCGATGCGGGCTTGCTCGCCGATCAGCTCGCGGCGAGCCCGAGTGCCGCGATCGCGGCGCGTGCGACGGCGGCGTCGCGCTCCTGGTCGGCGCCCGAGACGCCGATCCCGCCGAGCACGAGGCCGTTCTCGACGATCGGGAAGCCGCCGTCGGCCGCGATGTAGCCCTCGAGCTTGTCGATGATGCGCAGCTCGCTCGCCGGGATGCTCTCGACGTAGTGCTTCCACGCGAGCGTGGACATGCCGGTGTTCACCGCCGTGAAAGCCTTCGCGCGCGCGGTCTGCGCGGCGATGCGCGGCGCACCCTCGAAGCTGATCCAGCCGACGATCAACGCGGCGCTGTCCATCACCGCGATGTGGACGCGGATGCCGAGCTCGCGCGACTTCGCGGTCGCGGCGGCGAGCAGCTTCTCGGTGGCCTCGGTCGTGAGCGTTGCGCGCGGGGCGCCGGCGGGCATGGGGTTCTCCTCGTCAGGTGCGATTGCGGAAGGTGACGTGCAGCGCGCGCAGCGTGCGCAGCGAGAGGCCCGGCAGCACCTCGGGCGTGAAGCCCGGTGCGAGCGCGATGTCGTCGAAGCGCTCCAGCAGCGCGGCGAACGCGAGCTGCAGCTCGAGGCGCGCGAGCGGTGCGCCGATGCAGTGATGCTCGCCCTGGCTGAAGGCCATGTGCGCGCCGGCGTTGGGCCGATGCAGGTCGAGCGCGTTCGGGTGCGGGAACACTTCGGGGTCGCGGTTCGCGGCGCCGAAGCGCACGTGCACCATCGCCCCGCGCGGGATCGCGACGCGCCCGATCTCGCCGTCCGCGACGGCGAAGCGGAAGAAGCCCTGGCTCGGCGACTCGAGGCGCAGCACCTCTTCGACGAAGTTGCGCATCAGCGCGGGCTCGCGCCGCAGCGCCGCGGCGACGTCGGGGTTGCGCGCGAGCAGCAGCACGCCCCACGCGATCGCGCTGGTCGCCGTCTCGTGCCCGCCCACCAGCAGATGCTCGGCGATGCCCATGCGATCCGCGGGCGAGAGGCGCGAGCCGTCGGGCAGCGTCCCGTGCACGAGGTCGCTGAGGATGTCCTCGCGCGGCGCGCGCTCGCGCTCGGCCATGTGCTCGGCGAGGTAGCGCTGCAGCTCGAGGCCGAGCTGCGCCACGGCGAGCTCGCGCTCGCGCGTGAGCGTGAAGCCGAGCGGCTCGACCCAGGCGTCGCTCCAGCGCTTGATGCGCGGCGCGTCCGCGGCGGGCAGGCCGAGGCGATCCACGATCACGTGGATCGGCAGCGGCGCGGCGAAGCGTTCGATCAGCTCGCACGCGCTCGCATCGCGCAGGCCGTCCGCGAGACGCGCGACGATCGCCCGCAGGAAGGGCTCGCTCGCGCGCACGCGGCTGGCGGTGAACGACGCGTTCACGAGCGCGCGAAAGCCGCGGTGCTCCGGCGGGTCGGTCTGGAGCTTGGTGTTGCGCGGGAAGCCCTCGCGCGCGAGCAGCGCGGCCGCTTCGGGATGCCGGAACATCGAGAAGCCGGCCTTCCCGAGCAGGTCGTTCGACCAGATCTCCGGATGCGCGAGCACGTGCTGGAGGTCGCGGTAGCGCGTCACCACCCAGGCATTGATCTCGGGCATGAAGGTGACGGGCGCCTGTGTGCGCAGCGCGTCGTAGTACGGGTACGGGTTCTGCTGCACCGCGGGGTCGAGCAGGCTCGCGTCGGACGGCTTCACGGGCGATCGCCTCTCATGCGCTGGCGAAGAGCGCGCGCGGGGCGCGCACGGTGGGGTTGTCGGTGCGCCAGGCGACGTCGCAGTCGAGCGCGAGGCGCGGCGCGGCGCGCAGCAGCGCGCCCACCGCGAGCTCGGCTTCCATGCGCGCGAGCGCGGCGCCGAGGCAGACGTGGCGCCCGCCGCCGAACGCGAGCGTCCGCTCCGCCGGTCGATGCAGCACGAATTCGTCAGGGCGGACGAAGCGCGCGGGGTCGCGACTCGCGGCGGCGATCGAGACGAGCACGTTCGCGCCGGCCGGCACGGCGACGCCGCCGAGCGGCATCGGCTGCGCGGCGAAGCGGCTGCACGAGAGCGCGGGCGGCTCGAAACGCAGCGTCTCCTCGACCGCGCTCGCGAGCGAGGCGTCGTCCGCGCGCACGCGCGCGAGCGCCTCCGGAAACTGGTGCAGGCAGAGGAGGGTGTTCGCGATGAGTCCCGTCGTGGTGTCGATCGCCGCGGAGACGAGCAGCACCGCGTTGGCCACGACCTCGAGCGCCGAGAGCGCGCCGAGCTCGGGGTCCGGGGCGCGCAGGCGGGCGAGCAGGCTCTCGGGGTGCGCGTGCGCGGCGCGGGCGTTCTCTTCGAAGAAGAAGTGCGCGAGCCCCTCGAGGAAGCCGCCCGCCGGGGCGCTCTCGCCGCCCGGCGCGAACAGCGGCTCGACGCGCTCTCGCCACGCGTCCGGCGCGATGCGGAACAGCTCGCGGATCACGGCGGAGGGCAGGGCGAAGGCGAAACGCGCCACGAGATCCACGGGCCCGCGCGCCGCGTCGCGCGCGACCTCCTGCGCGAGCCGCTCCGCGGTGCGCGCCACGAACGGCCGCAGCGCCTCCACGCGGCGCGGTGTGAACTCGCGGCGTACGAGGCCCCGCGCGCGGTCGTGGGGCGCGCCGTCCTGCGCCATCAGCCAACTGCCCATCACGTCGCGCAAGAGGCCCGCGCCGCCGCCGAACGACTCCGCGACGCCGCTGCCCGCGCAAAGCTCCGGCGCCCGCAGCGCGCGCTCGGCCTCGGCGAAGCGCGTCACCACGAACACGCCGCCGCCCAGCGCGTGCACCGCCGCCTCCGCACGCAGCGCCGCGAGCGCCGCGTGCACGTCCGCACGGCGATGCAGCGCATAGATGTCCCAGCCCGTTGCGAACGACACGGCACCCGCATTCTGGCGTAGCTTCCGCCCCGGCGTTCGGCGAAGCGTTCTGTGAATGGGTGGCGATGCCCCGACCGAACGCAGCTCGAGAAGCCGCAAGCGACCCACGCCAGCGCAGCTGGCGCAGGTCGCGCGCAGTGAGCCGAAGGCGAACGGAGAGTCGTAAAGGTGAGCAAGCCGGCCAGCGCCAGCGAAGCTGGTGCAGCCGGCGCGCAGTGAGCCGAAGGCGAACGGAGAGTCGTAAAGACGTGAAGGCCGTGCGATACGAAGACGGTGCCGTGCGCGTGGTGGAGGCGCCGGCGCCGCGCGGCGACGGCGTGCGCGTGCGGGTGAGCGCGTGTGGCATCTGCGGCAGCGACCTCGCCATGCTCGACGGCGGCTTCCCGATCGAGGGCATCCCGGGCCACGAGATCGCCGGCACCCTCGCCGACGGCACGGCCGTCGCGATCGAGCCGGTGGATCCTTGCGGCTCCTGCGAGTTCTGCCGCGAGGGTAATCATCAGGTCTGCCGTCGCATCCCCGACGTGATCTACGGCGTCGGCCGCAACGGCGGCATGGCGGAAGAGCTGATCGTTCCCGCGCGCTGCCTGGTCGCGCTGCCGCGCGGCCTCGATTCGCGCCACGCCGCGCTCGTGGAGCCGCTGGCGGTGGCGGTGCACGGCATGCGCCGCGCGCGTCTGCGCGGCGGCGAGCGCGTCGCGATCGTGGGCGGCGGCGCGATCGGCCTGTGCGCCACTGCGGCGGCGGTCGCCGCCGGTTGCCGCGTCTCGCTGGCAGCGCGCCACGATCGGCAGCGCGAAGCGGGAGCGCGCCTCGGCGCGGCGCCGCTCGCGCCCGGCGAGGTGGACGTCGCGATCGATTGCGCCGGCACCACCGAGTCGCTCGCGCAGTGCGCCGAGCTGCTGCGCCCGAACGGCACGCTGCTGCTGCTCGCCGCCGCGTGGGGGCCGATGCAGCTGCCGGGCTTCACGTTCGTCGCGAAGGAGCTCGCGCTCACCGTCGCGTCGATGTACGGGCGCAGCGCGCAGGGCCGCGACGTCGATTCCGCCGCAGCGCTGCTCGCCGCGAAGCCGGCGATCGGCGAGCTGCTCATCACGCACCGCTTCCCGCTCGAGGCGGCCGCGGAGGCATTCCGCACCGCGCGCGACCGCAGGGCCGGCGCGATCAAGGTCGTGCTGGAGCCCGGCGCTTAGGCTTCGCCGCGCTGGAGCCACACCGCGAGCTGCAGCGCCTCGCCACTCACGCGGCCGCGCATCAGCGCGCCCGGGACGTCGTGGGGCGGAGCGATCGCGGGCTTCTCGCCCACGAGCCGGGTCGGTAGCGAGAGGTTGAACGCGAACTCGGTCCCCGCGAACGCACGCTTCGCGCCGCCGGCGATCATGTTCGCGAGCTCGGAGATCGTGTCGCCCGCTTCGTCCGGCCCGATCTCTTCGGGCGCCATGCCGAGCATCGACGCGGCGATGATCGGAGCCAACTGCGGCGAGACCGTGACGAGCAGCATGCCGCGGCCCGCCCCGGAGAGGCCGATCGTCGCCGCCACCTCGGCCTGGATCGCGCCGTCGGGCGTCGGCTCGATCGCGTCCACCTCGAGCTCGAGCATCGCCATCGTCGAGAGCGTCTCGCGCAGCGCTTCGACGAACGCCTCCATCGTGTCCTTGGGTTCCATGGCTTCCCTCCTCTTCATTTGCCTTCAGAGCGCTGCGGAGACGATCTCGCGGCTCTTTGCGGCCGCGTCGGCGAAGTCGATCGCCATCTCGCGCACCATTTCGAACGTCACGCCGAGCAGATCCCACGTCTCGTCGTCGAACGACGCGAGCGCGCCGTCCACCGGCGCGCCGTGCCCGAGCGTGTGCGTCATCCAGTCGGCGATGTGCACCCAGCCAGCGAGCTGTCGCACCTCTTCGGGCGCTGCGAGCGGGGTGTGGTGCCAGCGCGCGGCGAGTTGCGCGGAGAGCGGGAGCCCCCAGCTCTCGAGCACGTAGGCGCCGGCCTCGCCGTGGTGGAAGCCGAGCACGCGCGTCTCGGTCACGTAGAGCGGCTCGTCGCTCGCGTCGTTCTCGGCGAGCACCGCGTCGTAGCGGTCGCCGAGCGAATTCCAGAGCAAGGGAATGCCGATGTCGTGGACGAGGCCCGCGAGGAAGTACGGGTCGTCGCCGCCGCGTGACGGCGCGCCGCCCTTCACGCGCGCGACCAGCGTGCCGAGCGCAGTGCCCGCCGTGGCGCAGTGCACCCAGAAGTCGGCGTAGTCGAGCCGCTTGCTCACGCGCTTCGGCAGCAGCGCGCTGATCACGGCCATCGAGAGCGCGACGTTGCGCAGCTCCGAGAGGCCGAGGCGCGACACGGCTTGCACCGGCGTCGCGACGGGCGGGCCGAGGTGGGCGTAGAGTGTCGAGTTGGCGATGCGCATCACGCGCGTCGCGAGCGCGACGTCGCGGGCCACCAGCGATGCGATCTCGCCGATGCCCGCATCGGTTTCGAGGGCTTGCAGAACGCGGACGATCGCGGCCGGCATCACCGGCAACGAGTCGGCGCCGCCCACCGCTTTCGCGATGGCGGCTCGGGTCGAGGGAATCATGCGGTGCTTCCTCCTTGTCCGAGGCACTCGAGGATGTGCGTCGCGAGCGCCTCGGGTGAGAACGGCTTCGTCAGGTAATGGGAAGCACCGGCGCGAATCGCGGTTGCGATGCGCGCTCCCTCTGACTCCGTCGTCAACATCATCACGGGAATCGAGCGGAATCGATCGTCCGCGCGAATTGCCTTCAAACACTCCAGCCCGTCCATGACGGGCATGTTCCAGTCGAGCAGCACGAGACCGACCTCGTCGAAGTGCTTCTCGAGCAGCTCCAGCGCCTCGCGGCCGTGTCCGGCGGCGAGCACCTCGTATCCCAGCGCCTCGACGGTGCCGGTGACCACTTTGCGGATGAGCTTCGAGTCGTCGACGGTGAGGATCTTCATTTCAAGGCTCCTGCGACAGGCGTATAGAGGGCGTGAGCGCTCGGCTCGACGAGGCGGAAGATCTCGCTCGAGTCCTGGAGCGACTCGGACGCGCCGATGATCAGCGACGCGCCGGGGCGCATCGCCTTCGCGAGCTTCTTCAGCACTTCCTTGCGCGAAGCGGGCGCGAAGTAGATCAGCACGTTGCGGCAAAGCACGAGGTCGAAGCGCCCGAGGTCTGCGATCGGCTCCATCAGATTGAGGCGCTTGAAGTGCACCATGCGACTCACTTCCGGGAGCACGCGCACCGCGTTGCCCTCGGCGCGGAAGTGCCGCTCGCGCAGCTTCGGGTCGAGGCCGCGGCTCGCGGCGAGGCGGTCGTAGCGGCCGGCCTGCGCGACGAAGAGCGCGGAGTGCGAGATGTCGGTGGCGACGATCTCGAAGTCGGCCTCGGTCACGCCCTGCGGCTTGTGCTCCGCGATGTGGTCGCGCAGCAACATCGCGATCGAGTAGGGCTCCTGGCCCGTCGAGCACGCGGCGCTCCAGATGCGGATCTTCTCGCGCCCCGAGCGCTGGAGCCGCTCGCAAAAGGCAGGCACCAGCACCTTGCGCAGGATCTCCCACGGGCCCGAGTCGCGGAACCAGAGCGTTTCGTTCGTGGTCATCGCGTCCACGATCTGGTCGCGCAGCTTGGCGCCGTCGGGGCCCTTCGCGCGCTGATAGAAGCCCGCGTAGGAGGTACAGCCGCTCTTGACGACGAGCGCGGACAGGCGCGTCTCGATCAAGTACGACTTGTTGGCGGCGAGCGAGATTCCGCACTCGCGCTCGACGAAGTCGCGCATCACTGCGAACTCTTCGGGGCTCAGCTTCAGCTCGGACAAGGTTCGGATCCGTTCAGCACGAGGGATTCGAGGCGCGCGGCGATGTCGTCGAGCGCGTGGACTTCGTCAGCGAGGCCGGCTTCCACGACCGCGCCCGGCATGCCCCAGACGACGCTCGACGGCTCGTCCTGCGCGACGCAGTAGGCGCCGCGCGTGCGCAGCGCGCGCATGCCCTCGCGGCCGTCGCAGCCCATGCCCGTGAGCACGACGCCGAGCACCTCGCCGCGGAAGCTCGCGGCGACGGAGCTCCAGAGCACGTCGACGGCGGGCCGACAGCCGTTTACCGGCGGTCCGTTCGAGATGCGGATCGCGGGGCTGCCGGTGAGCGAGCGCCGCTCGATCTCCATGTGAAGCCCACCTGGCGCGAGTAGAACGCGGCCAGGCTCGACGAGATCTCCCTCGGCGGCCTCGCGAACCGGAAGCTGGCTCGAGCGCGCGATGCTCTCGGCGAGCGAAGCGGTGAAGCCAGCGGACATGTGCTGCACCACGAGCACGGGGCAGGGCAGGTTCGCCGGCAAGCGCGGGATGATCTTCAGCAGCGCCTGCGGGCCGCCCGTCGAGACGCCGATCAGCAGCAGATCGAACTTGCGGCCAGCCCGGCGCGCGCGCGCCGACGAGACGCGCGGAGTCGCGGGCAGCTTCGGCGCGACCGGCGCGATCGCGCGCGCGCGCTTGCGCTCGCTCGCTTCGCGCGCAGCGCGCGCCGAGTCGATCACGCGCGCGAGGGAAGCGCGCAGGCGCTCGTAGGCGTCCTCGCCCTCCGGCTTGCGGATCAGCTCGAGCGCGCCGTTCGCGAGCGCCTCCATCGTCCGCTGCGCGTTGCCGGTCGCCGACAGGATGGCGACCTGTACGCCGGGGTACTTCTGCGCGATCTCGCGCGCAGCGGAGAGGCCGTCCAGCTCGGGCATCTCGATGTCGAGAATCGCGAGCTGCACGTCGCCCTGCGCGATGCGCTCGACGGCGAGGCGCCCGTTCTCGACGACGGCGACGAGCTGGACGCCAGGGATCGCCTCGAGCGCCTGCGCGACGACGCGCCGGAAGAAGGCGGTGTCGTCCGCGATCAGAATGCGAAGTCGGTCGGCCACGAGCGCCTCTTCTAGACGTGGAACGTCGCGACGAGGGAGTCGAGGCGCTCGGCGAGCTGATGCAGCTCGCGCGCCGCTTCGTCCACGCGGCCCGCGCCGCCGGCGGTCTGCTGGACGCGCTCGCTGATTTCGCTCATGTCCTCGACGATGCTGCTCGCGCCGCTCGAGAGGCCGCCGCTGCTGCGCGCGATCTCGTTCGATGCCTTCGAGAGCTCCTCGGCATTGCGCGCCACCTCGCTCGCGCCCTTCGAGCACTCGCGCACGTTCTCGTTGACGACGCGCGCCGCGCGGGCCGCGGTCGTCACCTCGTCGGAGACCTTCGCGACGCTTTCGCGCTGCTTGGCGACCGCACCGGTGATCTCCGTCGAGATCGCCGAGATCTGGCCGATCACGGTCACGATCTCCTGGATCGCCGACACCGAGCCCTTGGTCGACTCCTGCATGTCCGCGATGCGCGTGCGGATCTCTTCCGTCGCCGCCGCGGTCTGCTTGGCGAGCTCCTTCACTTCGCTCGCGACCACCGCGAAGCCGCGCCCGGCCTCGCCGGCGGACGCCGCCTCGATCGTCGCGTTCAGTGCCAGCAGGTTCGTCTGCTCGGCGATGTCGTTGATCACGCCGATCACCTTGCCGATCTGCTGCGCCGCGTCGCCGAGCTTCTGCATCGTGCGATTGGTCTGCTCGGCGGCGCCGGCCGCGCGGGAGGCGATCTCGGCCGCCTGGCTCGAGCCCTGCTCGACGCTGCCGAGCGAGTCGCTCATGCCCGAAACGGCGCCGGCGACCGCGTTCACGTTGCCGACCATGCTCTCCATGTTCTCGGAGACGGCCGAGAGGTTCGTGGACATCTCCTCGACCGCCGCGGCCACGTTTTCGATGTTCGTCGAGAACTCCTCGACCGCGGCTGCCACCGCCGAGATCTCCTTCGACATCCCGTTGGTGGACGCCGACACGGTGCGCGTCTTCTCGTTCATCTGCGTGATCTGGCCGGCGATGTCGCCGGCCACGTTCGTGAGGCCGGCGGACGAGGCCTTCAGCGCGCCGCCCTGTTCCTTGATGGAACCCAGGCTGTCGCGCAGGGAGCGCATCAGCTCGCCGAAGCGGGCGGCCATGCGGCCGATCTCGTCGCGCGAGTCGATCGACAGCGTGGACGTGAGGTCGCCGCGTGCGGCGACCTCGATCGTGTCGAGCACCTTCTGGATCGGCGCCCGCATGCGCTGCGCATACCAGCTGACCGCGAAGATCGTGAGCGCGAACACGCCGCCGACGGCGATCAACAGCTGCATCTCCGCCTTCTTGTTCATCGCCTTCATCTCGGCGATCGGCGCGAAGGCTTCGGCGGTGGGGACCTCGAGCGCCAGCGCCCAGCGCACGTCGCCGAACGCGACCGGCGCCACCGCGGAGATCATCTCCGTCCCGTCGAACGCCGTGGTCGTGCCGAGCTTGGCCTCGCCCCCGAGCGCCGCCTCGATCAGCTCGTTCGAAACGCGGTTCTTCTCGGGATCCGAGAAGCCCGCCTGCATCGTGCGCTCGGGCACGCGCGTCGAGTTCGAGCGCAGCAGGTGGTCCGGGCCCACCAGGTAGGCGTCGCCCGTCTCCCCCTCGTCCGCGTCGATCGCAACGACGCTCATCACGGGCTCGACCGGCACCTGGAAGATGATCGTTCCGAGCAGCTCGCCGTCGTCGTAGACCGGGGCGCCGAGGAACGCCGCCGGCGCGTCGTAGGAGGGCGCATAGGAAGAGAAGTCGACGTAGACGTAGCTGCCGGGCGCCGCGGAGCGGGCGCGCTGGTGCGCGCGCGCGAGGCCGCTCTGTGCCCACGGGCCGCTCGTCAGCGAGGTCGCGAAGTCTACTTCCTTGTAGACGGAGTAGATGACCGCGTTGTGGTCGGCGTCCACGAAGAAGATGTCGTAGAGGTGGAAGCGCTCGAGGTAGGCGCGGAAGCCCGGGTGATACTTCGCGTGGGCGGCGTGGTAGGCGGCGTCGCCCTTGGCGCGGTCCATGCGGTGCTTCTGGCCGAGCGGATTCGGGTTGTCGTTGATGTAGGCGTCTTGCAGCACGACGGCCTCGTCGTCGAGCTGGCCGAGCGCGCCGCCCACGGACGACGGTCGACCGTTGCGCTTCTGGTACTCCGTCTCGAAGGGGCCGCCGTAATAGCCGCGCAGATCGCTGCGGTGCTTGTCGATCTCCTCGTCGGAGAGGCCGTCGAGGAGGTCGTGCCCGGACTCGTCGAGCACGCGCATCGAGTCGATCACCGCCCGGTTGTCCGCCAGCGCGGCGATCTGGTCGCCGAGCGTCGTCAGGTAGGACTCGAGGGCGGTCTTCTTCTCGAAGGCGAGGCTCTGCAGGCGGCCTTCGACGGCCGTGCGCAGCGACGCCTCGGATTGCTCCGCGGAGACGTTCAGCGCAGCGTGGCTTTGCCACAGGAACACACCGGCGGCGACGGCGGCCGGCCCGAGGCCGATGGCCATGAGCGGGCCCAACAGGCTCTCCGAGAATCGAGACACGAGCTTCTTCACGACGTTCCCCCTGACGAAATTCGAGATCAGGCCGCGCTGCGGACTTCGCGCGGCGAGCTTTCGAGCAGTTGATTGAGATCGAGGAGGCCGATCGCGGCGACCTCGGTTTGGCAAACGCCCCGCAGCAAGCGAGAGACGCTCGCCTCGAGATTCGACGGCGGCGGCTCGAGCTCGCCCGAGCGAGGCGTCACGACCTCGCCGATCGCGTCGATCCAGAGGCCCACTTTGTCGTCGACGCCGGCCCACGTGGCGTCGGCGAGGGCGCCGAGCTCGAGGCGGGTCTTGAGGACGATCAGCCGGCTCGAGGGCGTCACGGCTCGCGCGCCGAGCCCGAGCCGGACGCCCGGGTCGATGACGCTGACGAGCTGTCCGCGCAGGTTCACGAGGCCGCGCAGGAACTCGGGCGCGCGGTGCACCGGCGTCAGGTCGAGGTGCCGGTTGATCTCGCGCACGTGCGCGATCGGAAGACCGAGCAGGTGGCGATCGACCTGGAAGGTCACGATGCCGGCTGCGGCGTGTTGGGAGATCGCGTCGGTCATGCCGCGATCTCCCGCTGCATCAGCACGTCGGGATCGAGCACGAGCGTGAGGCGGCCGTTCACGATCGCGCGGCCGAACACCGCGGGCGGATCGTCGGACTCGCGCTGAAGGGCGAGCTCGGTCTCGATCGTGTCGAGGATGCGGCCCGCGAGCAGGCCCGAGCGCGCCGCGCCGCGCGGAATCAGCACGAAGAGGTCCGGCGAGTCGCCGTCGATCTCGCCGACGGGCAGCACGGAGGTGAGGCGAACGAGCGGAAGGCCCTCGCCGCGGTACTGCATCCACTCGCGGCCGCCCACGACCTCGATCTCGGCGCGCGGCACGCGCTCGAGACGGGCCAGGCGCCCGAGGTCGATGGCGAACTGCTCTCCGCCCGCGTTGTCGAACAGCACGAGCTGACGGCGGTCGCCCACGCTTCGCGCGCTCTTCTCCTCGTGCTCGAGCGCGTTCGCGTCGTCGAGGCGCAGGTCGGCGGCCTCGGCGATGCCTGCGGCGTCGAGGATCATCGCGACGCGTCCGTCGCCCATGATCGTCGCGCCGGCGTAGAGGCCCGAGGCCTCGAGCCAGCGGCTGAGCGGCTTCACGACGACTTCTTCCGTGTCGCGCACGCTGTCCACGACGAGCCCGAAGCGCGTCTCGCCGAAGCTCAGCACCGCGATCGCGAGCGAAGCGGTGTCGGGCGAGAGCTGCTGCGGCGGGGCGCCCTTCAGCACGGCGCCGAGGTTCACGAGGGGCAGCAGCCGCCCGCGCAGGCGCAGCAGCGGGGCGCCGCTCACGTGGGTGAGGCGGCTCGAGAGCTCGCGACCCGCGAGGCGCACGAGCTCGACGAGATTGACCTGCGGAATGGCGAAGCGTTCTTCGCACGCACTCACGATCAGGCACGGCACGATCGCGAGGGTGAGCGGCAGGCGGATGCGCAGGCTCGTGCCGACGCCCACCTTGCTCTCGACGTCGATCTCGCCGCCGAGCTTCGAGATGTTGGTCTTGACGACGTCCATGCCCACGCCGCGGCCGGAGACGTCGGTGACCTGCTTCGCGGTCGAGAAGCCGGGCGCGAAGATGAGCAGCTGGGCGTCGCGCTCCGAGAGCGCCTCGGCCTGTTCGCGCGTGAGGACGCCGCGCTCCGCGGCGACGCGCCGCACGGCGGCGGCGTCGATGCCGCGGCCGTCGTCGCGGATCTCGATGTGCACCTGGCCGCCTTCGTGCTTCGCCGAGAGCCAGAGCGCGCCCACGCGCGGCTTGCCGGCGGCCTCGCGGTCGGCGGGCGACTCGAGGCCGTGGTCGAGCGCGTTGCGCACGAGATGGGTGAGCGGGTCCGACAGCAGCTCGACGATCGAGCGGTCGAGCTCGACGTCGTCGCCGCTCGTCTCGAGCCGCACTTCCTTGCCGAGCTTCTTCGAGAGGTCGCGGACGACGCGGTTGAACTTGCCGAAGGCGATGCCGATCGGCTGGAGCCGCGTGCGCATGATCTCGCCCTGCAGCTCGCTCGTGATCGAGTCGAGGTCGCGCAACACGGCGGGGTTCGGCTGACCGTTGCCCGCCGAGAGGCTGCGCAGGAGCTGGTTGCGCGACAGCACGAGCTCACCGGCCAGCGTCATCAAGCGGTCGAGCAGCTGGACGTTCACGCGCACGCTCTCGTTGCCGGAGCTCTGCGTCGGATGTGCGGGATCGGGGGCGGGCGCCTTCGCTTCGTCGGACGGCGCGCGCGCCGTGGGGGGCGCAGGCGCTGCGCTGGGAGCTGCCGAGGCGCTGGGAGCGGCCGCGGGAGACGGTGCCGACTGGAGGCGGATCGAGCTCTCGGGGATGCCGAGCTCGCCTGCGTAGAGCGCCGGCGCGAGCACGCTGCGCGCGAGCACCGCGAGCCCTCCGCCTGCGAGCGGCGCGTGGGCGACGAGCCCGCCGAGCTCGGCGATCGCCGCGAGCAAGGTGGCGGCGCCGGCGTCGCCCGCGATGCGATCGGGCGAGACGTCGAAGCGCAGCAGCTTCTGACCGAAGCGGCGCGACT
The DNA here is from genome assembly GCA_964501435.1 of uncultured Spirochaetales bacterium. GTDB lineage: Bacteria > Myxococcota_A > UBA9160 > UBA9160 > UBA6930 > VGRF01. Next base: position 26,105 of record CAZCTH010000046.1, read on the forward strand.
CGGCGAGCGCTTCTTCGCCCGCGACGAGATCCGGAGAAGCGTTCGTCGCGGGCGCGGGCGCGGGGGTCGCGCCGGGAGGCGCGGCCGGAGCGCTCGGCGCCGCGGGCACCTCGCCCTCGGCCAGCGCGCGCACGGAGGCGACTTCGTCCTCGATCTCGAGCACCGCGATCTCGGGCAGCGGCGCGATCAGCGCGCTCAGCTTGTCCACGCCGGCCAGCAGCGGATCGATGAACTCGCTGCGGAACTCGAGCTTGCCGTCGCGCACCTTCATCAGCAGCGTTTCGAGGGCGTGCGCCAGCTCCTGGATGCGGTCGAGCCCGAAGAAGCCCGCGACGCCCTTCACGCTGTGCAGCGCGCGGAACACCGAGTTCACGAGCTCGGCCCGGTGTTCCGGCGGCGTCTGCTCGAGGGAGAGCAGCGACGGCTCGACGGTGGCGAGGTGCTCCTCCGCCTCCGCCTTGAACTCGAGCACGAGCTCGGTGTCGAACTCGCTCATCGGGGGAGCCCGCACGCGACGGCAGCGCACGCGCAGTCGCGGAGCGCTGCGCCCTGTGCGCGATGGAATCCGTCGAGACGTGTCACGAGCGAAGCCCCCTCCGACGCGCTGCTCTTCGGCATCGGGCTACGTCCGTCCGCTACACGCTTCCCCGGATTCGGCCCCGCGCGATCTACGGAGAGCGACGCGCGCGGATGCGGCGGCGTTGCCGCGGCGCTCGCGCGGCCTGCTGGCGCGCTACTCCGTAGTTATTCGGGGCTCGCGCCGCTTTTGTCGCGATGCGCGCCGCCCCCGCCGCCGCCGAAAACGAGGGTGCCGGGGGGTCGGATGTTCGAACGGGACGAGGCGAAGCTCGCGAAGCGCATCTCGAAGATGGTGGGCGAGCTGATCGGGCGCGAGACGACGCTGAAGGCGGTTCCCGCCGCGAGCCGCACGGTCGTGGCTGCGGCGGGCGGAACTTTCGGCGCCGACGGCGTGAAGACCACGATCCGCGTCGAGGCGGATCTCGCCTGCGCCGCGCTGCTCGGCGCTGCGCTCGCGATGATCCCGTCGGGCCGGGTGCAAGACGTCGTGAAGAGCGGGAAGCTCGACGCGGACCTGAGCGAGAACGCGCAGGAGATCTTCAACGTGATGACGCGCGCGCTCGCGATGGACGGCAGCATCCGCGCGCGCCTCCGCAAGTTCGACGTCCTCGACCCGAAGGGCGCGAAGCCGACGAAGCACGACATGGCCTGGGACCTGAGCGTCGCGGGCTACGGCGCGGGGCGGCTCGCGCTCACGTTCAAGACGGCGTAACGCGCCGCCGCGCGACGCCTCTCACACGTGGTTCCGGAGCATCAGCTCCTTCGGGTGCGGATCGAGATACACCTGCTGCGCCAGGTACGAGATCTCGAGCTGCGCGACGTAGTGGCGCAGCATCGCGACGGGAACGATCAGCGGCACGAGCCCCGCGCGGTAGTCCGCGATCTGCGCGGCGAGTGAGGCGCGCACGCTCGCGTCCACGCGATCGCGCAGATAGCCGATGCAGTGCTCGAGCACGTTCACGTGCCGGCCGCGCGTCGCACGCACCGCGAGCGCCGCCATGAACGCGTTCACGTAGTGATCGCGCAGCTCTGCGCGCGGCGTCTGCTTGGCGTTCGCGACCACGCGCCCGAGCTTGCGATAGGCCTCCGTCGAGTGGGCGAGCAGCTGGAGCTTGTGCGCGGCGTGGAAGGCGACGAGCTCTCCGAGCGTCCAGCGCGACTCGAACAGGGAGCGCAGCCTCCGGTAGGCGAACACGCGCTCGATCCAGTTCTCGCGCAGCTGCGCGTCGTTGAGGCGGCCTTCTTCCTCGACCGGCAGCGCCGGCATGCGCTCCAGCAGCGCCTCGGCGAACAGGCCGCGGCCGTCGCGCTTGCCCGGCCCGGCGCCGGCTCTCACCTTGACGCGCTCCATGCCGCAGCTCGGCGAGTCCTTCTTCAGCACGTAGCCGCACAGGTCGAGCGACTCGAGCTCGCGCGTGCGGCGCTTCGCGAACGCCGTCATCGCGGCCGTCCAGTCCTCGCCGCTGCGCGTGCCGACCATGCGGATTTCGCCGGTCGCACGGGACAGGTGGACGGGCTCGCGCGGGACGCCCATGCCGAGCTCGAGCTCGGGGCAGACGGGCACCCATTCGACGAAGGGCGCGAGCACGTCGGTGAGAAAACGCTCGCGCTTGTGGCCGCCGTCCCAGCGCACCTCGCTGCCGAGCAGGCAGCTCGACACGCCGACCCGCACCGGCTCCTCGCTCCGCCACGCCGGTCGGCTCGCCTCGCGCTCGCTCGTCATGCGTGCAGTGTGAGAAGCGCGCGGGGTGCGCGCAATGCGCTCGCTCAGCGCGCCTTGGGTGGAAACTCGTCGAACTGGGGGAGCCCGTCCCTGATCTCGTACCAGGGCGCCTTCGAGCCGACGAAGATGTGGCAGGCGGGTCGCCCGCCCGGGTCGGTCGCGAGCGTGCCCAGCGCGAGGCCGTAGTTGTCAGGGTCCGGGTCCCACGAGTTCACGAGCGGCGAGCCGCACACGCGGCAGAAACGCTTCACGGTGTCCGACGAAGAGCGGTACTCGGTGATCAGGTCCGCTCCGCGCACGAAGCGGAACTCCGCCTTCTTGACCGCTGCGCGGGTGCGGAACGCAGTGCCGTGCCAACGCCGGCACATCGAGCAGTGGCAGTACAGCATCGCGCCGATCTCACCGTCGATCTCGTAGGCGACCCCGCCGCACAAGCACGATCCGTGGTGCATGATCCCTCCTCGCGTGAAACCTGGAGGCTCCGATGCCGACCTACACCGGAAGGTGCCACTGCGGCGCGATCCGCTTCGAAGTCGCGGGCGAGCTCGAGCACGTGGTCGACTGCAACTGCTCCTACTGCGCGCGCGCCGGCTACCTGCACTGGAACGTCGCGCCCGCCGCGTTCCGCATCGTGGAAGGCGCCACCGCCTTCCGCACCTACACCTTCGGCACGGGGACCTCGCAGAACCACTTCTGCACCACCTGCGGCATCAGCCCCTTCCGCGTCCCGCGCTCGGACCCCCACCTGATCGACGTCAACGTGCGCTGCCTCGACGGCATCGACATCGCGCGCCTCCACGTCCAACGCTTCGACGGCGCCCACTGGGAAGACGCGATCCAGACGCGCCAGTGGAAGTGACGCCAAGATCGCCACCGCAGGCGCGCGGGCGCGGGCGCAGGCGCAGGCGCAGGCGCGCGGACGCACGGGCGCGCCCACCCGCGACCACGAAACGCAGCGACGGCGCCTCGAAGGCGCCGTCGCTGCGCCCCTCCCCCAAAGTCACGACGCCGACGCGACGCGACTTCGCGCCCGCGCGAGCGCTCGCTCGAGTGCGCGCTCAATCGCCTGCTCGCCTGCTCGCCTGGCGCCGCTCGTCCGGCACCTGCGCGCTCGCGAGCGCGCGCGACCGCACGCACGCGTGCTCTTCCGCGCCACCCGAAGAGGCCGCGGGGCCGGGGGCGCGCGGAGGCGAAGTCGAGCGCAGCTCGGCCCCGTGCATCCGGCATCGCGACGCCTCGACGTGCGCGCTTCTCCGCCGGGCAACGACACACCCACCAAAAGGGGCCGATAGCGAGCCATGAGCCGGAGCGCGCCCCCGGCCCCGCGGCCTCGTTGCTCGCGGCGAGCAATGCCTCGCGGGCGAGTCCGCGAGGCCCGCGATCTCAGGGCCGCATCGAGTAAGCCCGCGGCCCCACGAGCCCGCGCAGTTCCGCTTGAATCTCATCCACCCAAGCCGAAAGCCGCCTCCGCGTCTCCCGCGGATCGATCAGCTCGTGAACGCCGAACTCTTCGGCGCGCGGGAACACCGACTGCGCCGCCGCCATCTCTTCCTCGAGCTCGCGCCGCCGCTTCTCGGGGTCGGGCGAGGCGGCGATCTCCTTCGCGAACGCGAGGTGCACGCCGCTCTCCACCGGCAGCGCGCCGCTCGCGAGCGAAGGCCACGCGAGCACGGTGCAGCTCGGGCCGTAGTGGATGCCCTGCGCGACGCCGAAGGACTTGCGCAGCACGACGGCCAGCCAGGGCACGCGCGTCTGCTGCACCGCGAACAGCGCCTCCATGCCGTAGCGGATCGTGCCCGCCTTCTCGGCGTCGGGGCCGATCAGGAAGCCCGGCTCGTCCACGAAACTGACGATCGGCAGGTGGAAGGCGTCGCAGGTCTCGACGAAGCGGCGCAGCTTCTGCGCGCCGTCGGCGGACATGCCGCCGCCGTAGATGTTGGGGTCGTTGGCGATCACACCGACCGGTTGGCCGGCGATGCGCGCGAGCGCCGTCACCTGCGTGCGGCCGTAGAGCGGGGCGATCTCGAACAGCGAGCCGGCATCCACCACGAGCTCGAGCAGGCGGCGGATCTTGTAGGTCTTGCGGCGATCGCGCGGGATGAAGGAGAGCAGCGCTTCCTCGCTGCGCGACGCCGGGTCGTCGCAGGCGATGCGTGGCGCGGGTTCCCACACCGACGCGGGCAGATAGGAGAGGAACGCGCGGATCTGTCGCCAGGCATCGGCTTCGTCGGCTGCCTCGTTGTTCACGACGCCGCTGCGCAGGTGCACCGCGGGGCCGCCGAGCTCTTCCTTGGTGAGCTTCTTGCCGAGCGCGCGCTCGACCAGCGCCGGCCCGCCGGTGAGCACGACGGCGGTGTCGCGCGTCATGAGCGAGAAGTGCGAAGCCGTGAGTCGGCCGGCCGGGAAGCCCGCGCACGGGCCGAGCGCCGCGCACACCACCGGCACCTCGGCGAGCGCCTGCATCGCGAGCAGGTTCATCGGGCTCGGCGCGGTGAGGTCGTAGCCCGAGCGGCCGCGCGCGCCGTAGGCGCCCGAGACGCTCGCGCCGCCGCCCTCGAGCAGGCGCACGAGCGGCATCCTGCGCCGGATCGCGAGGCCCTCGGCGTACTGGATCTTCTTCAGGCTCGCCGGCGTGTAGGCGCCGCCCTTGATCGTGAAATCGTCGCCCGCGATCACCGCCGCGCGCCCGCCGATCTTCGCCACGCCCGCGACGATGTTGGTCGGCGCGAACGTGCCGCCCGCTGCCGCCACCTCGCCGGCGATCTCGCCGTACTCGCCGAAGCTGCCCGCGTCCGCGAGCGCCGCGATGCGCTCGCGCACGGTGCCGCGCCCGCGCGCCTTGTGCTTCGCGACCGCGTCCGCCCCGCCCAGCGCGTGGGCCCCGCGGCGGCGCGCCGCGATCTCGTCGACTTCGTCCTTCCAGCTCATGCGCGCCACGGTACCGTGCCTCTCCCCCCGCGCGCTGAACCCTTCTGGGGTCTGACCCCAATCGGGTTCAACGCGACGAAAGCGTTCGGAGGCGCCCGGGCATGAGCACGAACGAGCAGCTCGCGGCCGAGGTCGCTGCTCTGCGGGCGCGCGTCGAAAGGGCGGAGGCCGCGCTCGCGATCCAGGAGCTGAAGGCGCGCTACGCCCAGCTCGTGGACGAGCGCTACGCGCGGGGCGCGGTGGCGGCGCCCGAGGTCGTGGCCGCCCGCGCGGACGCGATCGCGGCGCTCTTCACCGAGGACGGCGTCTGGGACGGCGGCCCGCAGCTCGGCGTCTCGCGCGGCCGCGCCGAGATCGCGGCGCGGATGCGCGCGCCCACGCTGCGCTTCTCCTGGCATTTCTTCGTGAAGCCGCGCATCGAGGTTCTCGCGCCGGATCGCGCGACCGCACGCTGGGACATCCTCTCGCCGTGCACGAGCGCCGACGGCGCGCCGAGCTGGATGGTTGGCTTCGAGGACGACGAGTACGCGCGCGTCGGCGGCGCGTGGCTGCACGCGCGCATGAAGCTGACCGCCGTGTTCATGGCGCCGCATGCGACGGGTTGGACGACGATCTTCCGCTGAGCCATGAAGCGGCCGTGCGGGCAGCAGGGTCGGAAGCGCCGGCGGCACAGGGGTTGCGATTTCCGCGTGCTTCGCGCGCACCGAGATCGCCGAAAGCTGCCTGGCCGGGCGCATGGCAGATCGCGGACGTCTCGTGGCTCCTCGCGGCGCTGCGCCTTCCCACTCGCGAGCTCGCCTCGTCGAAAGAGCACCACCTCAGGCCCCGGGCGACCACTTCCCGACGTCGAAGGAGGTCCTCCGTGCGTCTCGCAGTCACCGTGGCGATCATCGCGCTCGGCGCGCTCCCAGCCCACGCCACGGACGGCGTGATCGAGATCAACCAGGCGAAGGCCCTCGCGGGCGGCGTCACGAGCTGTGACGGGCCGGGTCTGCCGGTGTCGATCTGCGCGAGCGGAAGCTATCGGCTGACGTCGGACCTCACGCAGCCAGTCGACGACCGAGCCATCTCGATCCTCGCAAACGACGTAACACTCGACCTGAATGGGATGGCGGTGCGCGGTCCCAACCTTTGCCAGGGCTCGCCCTATGTCACCAACTGCACGATCCGCTTCGGCGCCGTGCTGATCGACGGAAACCAGACGCTCCGGACGACGGTGGTGAATGGCACCGTGCTCGGCGGCGGAGGCTCGGGGATGTACCTGGGTGACGACGCGACGGTGCGCGACGTGCGGACCTCGGGAAACGGAAGCGGCGGGCTCTTTGCAGGCCATCGATCGACCGTCGCCCGCGTCTCGGCGCTCTCGAACCTGTTTCACGGCGTCTACTGCAGAAATGGATGTTCGGTGCGCGACGTCGTGAGCATTGGAAACGGGGGCATGGGCTTCTCTTGCGAAGACACCTGCACCGTGGACGGCGTGACCATGAGAGAGAACTCCCAAGGCGCGGTTTGCCAAGCCCAATGCGTCATGCGCGGCGCCTCCGTTGCGCGTAGCGGCGGTGCCGGAATCGTATTGGGGAAGGGCTCGCAGCTCTCCGGCTTCTCGAGCAGCGAGAATGCGGCTGCGGGGGTCGTTGCGGCGGACGGGTCGATGGTGAGCTTCGGTGCGGTCCGCGACAACGGCGCATCCGATTCAACGGCGTACGGCCTGCTCGGATCTGGGGGCGCGAGCTATCACGGCGTCGTGATCACCGCGTCCGCGGGAGGGAACCCCGCGACGGCTAGCGGCATGGTGAACCTCGGCGCCAACAGCTGCCAAGGCGGCGCGTGCCCGTGAGGCGGCGACGGCAAGCGCCGTCCGGAAGCGTGGCAGCGGCCATTGCCTCGGTCAGCGCAGCGGAGTCGGCGTGTACGTCCAGGTCCAGCCGTTCGCCTTGACGATGAAGCTCGCGCCGTCTTTCGACACCTGGATGTTGTCTCCACCCGCGCTCGCGCCCGGAACCGCGAGCATCATCGGATTCGGCACCGCGACGAGCTCGGTGACCGGCACGTCCTTCGCCGCGACGGCGTGATACGACTGATCCGCTTCGCAGCCGGCGACATCGACGTTCGGGTAGCGACGCATTCCGATCACTTCGATGCGCTGGTCGCCGGTCGAGCGCAGCTTGCTCGCGGTGAAGTGCTCGTAGGCTCCCTTCGGGATCGGCGGCTTGCACTGCGCCTCGACGCTGGCGAGGGCTCCGAGCTTCGAAGCGGTGTCCCGGAACCGCGGCGTGCCGACGATGGCGTTGTTGCGGATGTCCCAGTCGAAGTCGAGCGTGAGAGCGTCCGTCACGTCGCCCTGTGCGTAGCTGCCGGCCTGATGAGCGATGACGGTGCGCTTCTGATAGACGCCGACGACGTGGAAGCTCGCGACCTTCGCGTTGCCCCAGCGCATCACCGCTTGCATGTCGACCTGCTGGGCGTGCGCTGCGCCCGAGATCGAAGCGGCACCCAAGCACAAAAGCGCCGTCCAACGCCTCACAATCGTTCTCCTGCGGTGATGCGAGGAGGTCTGGGGCCAGCGTGTTCGGCAGTCAGCGACCACCCCGCGCTTCCCGAGCCTAGCGATCTGGGCAACGGCGTGCCGCGATCGTCCCGTTCCCTAATGGGCGTCGGTGATCTAGATGGCCCCCGATCATTCGAGGCGTCGGGGCAATCCGGAAGATCGCATGCAGCATGTCGCAGCGTCGCTGCACGCCGAACCGGAGGCGCAGCCGCGCGGCGCCGCTCATCCGCCGCGGCGGGATGTTCCGCAAGGTCACCCCTCTCTTCGGGGAGCTGATGCGAGAGGAGTGGCCCGATTCGCGGATTCCGTTCGTTCCACCCGATCTCCTCGCTTCCGTGCGCGACGTCGGCGGGGGCTACGTGCGGCGGCCAGAGCGAGCGGGAGTGGGAAGTGCACGAGTCGTTCGGGGACGGCTTTACGCACAGGGAGATCGGCGATGTCTTGCACGTCGCGCTGAGCGCCGTGCGACGCCGCATCAGGGCGATTCAATGGTGGGTCGCGCCTGGTGGTCCCACCGGCGAAGGGCCGGCGCCCTGTGGGTACCCGCGGTCGAGCGGCCTGAAATTTCGATTGACGTGAAAACCCCGCGCAACTTAGGCTTCAAGCCCGACGTCGAGGAGCAGGCAATGCCGCGTTTTCAGATGAGCGCCTGGGTGGCTTGGGCCGTCGCGAGCCAGATCACGGCGGCAGCCGGCGCCCTCGCCGCGCCGGTCGCCGACATCAGCGTGGACGCTGGTGCGAGCTTTCTCCCCGGGTGCTCGTTCACCGCTTCCGGCCCGTCGCAACAAAGCCAGGGATGCTTGGTGCAGGCGTTCGCGCGCACGGCTTCGTCTGCCGCGACCGCTGCGCCCGGGTTCGTCAAGGCGACCGCATTCTCCGGAGCGGACGCGCCCGACTTGAACCTCGGCGCCGCCTTCGCATCCGCGAACGCTCGCGCGGCGATGACCGACTACCTGACGTTCCACGGCCCGGCTCAGACGCAAGTGACCATCTCTGCGCTGCTGCACGTGAGCGGGTCGGTCTCGTCCGACACGAGAGGGTCGGCATTCTCCGGCATCGCCGAGGCCAGCTACACGGTCTCGGCCAGCCTGTTCGGCGCGAACGTCGCCGTCACCGGCAGCTACGACGACTTTGCTGACGGCACGTCCACCATCATCAGCCCGTCCCCCAACTCGCTCGTGCCAGTGTCCTTCGTCGTGTCCTTCGATGCGAATGGCAACTCGGCGACGGGCGCTTTCCAGATGTGGGTGGAAGTTCAAACATTCGCGAACGCTCTCGGCTCATCGGACCTCGTGACGGGCGTGTTCCTGCCGGGCCATTCGGAAGCCACCGCCGCGTTCGGGAGCACCGTCGCGTGGGCGGGAATCACGAGCATCGTCGACGCTCAGGGCAACCCGCTCTCGGGAGTCACCGTCACTTCCGACTCAGGCCTCGACTACATGCAGGCCGCAGTCGTGCCGGAGCCCACCACAGCGGCGCTGCTGGCCGTCGCCTCGCTCGCTTGGCTCCTGCGCCGCAGGCAGTAGGGCCAGCCCCCAAGCAGAGGCAGTACACCGATCCCGAACTACGCCCCGCGCGCCACCGCCTCGAGGTCCTCGCGCAGCGTGCTCGCGCAGCGCCAGAAGAGCGGCGCGCTGAGCGCCCCGATCGCCGCGGGCAGCAGCAGCGTGAGTCGCATCGCGGCGTCGCCGTGGCTCGCGGCGAGTGAATCGTTCAGCGCGCCCACCGCCACGCTGCTGACGCCGTAGCCGAACACGTTCGTGATCGCGAGCTGCGTCGCCGAGGAGGTCGCGCGCAGGTGGGCGGGCACGAGCGTCTGCACGAGGGTCCAGAGCGACGGCACGTAGATGTTGTTGAGGAAGTAGAACGCGCCGAAGCAGGCGAGCGCGAGGGCCGCGCTCTCGGCTCGCGCGAAAGCCGCGAAGAACGGCGCGGCCGCGAGCGAGACGCCCGCGGAGAGCCACGCGTACCAGCGCGGATCGCGCGACGAGAGGCGATCGGCGAGTACCCCACCGAGCAGGCTGCCAGCGCCGCCAGCGAGCCCCGCGATCAAACCGAACGAGACGCCCGCCTCGGCCTTGTTCATCGCGAACACGCGCTGCAGGAAGAGCGCGCTCCACGAGAGCGCCGCGAAGCCGATGAAGGCCTGACAAGCCGCGGCCGCCATCAGTCGGCGATACGTCCGCTGGCCCGCCAGCACGCGCATCATCGCGGCGAACGGGATGCTCGCCTCGGCGGGCGCCTGCGCGCGCGCGGGCTCGCGCACCGTGAGCGCGATCGCGAGCGCGACGGGGATGCCGGAGAGACCGGCGGCGACGAACGCGGTGCGCCAGTCGAACCACTGCGCGATCACGCCGCCACCTGCGAAGCCGAGCAGCGTGCCGAAGTAGATGCCGAGCCCGAACACCGACAGCGCGCGCGCCCGCTGCGCCGGCGCGAAGTAGTCCGACAGCATCGACTGCGACGGCGGCGCGCCGGCTGCCTCGCCCACGCCTACCCCGAAGCGCAGCGCTGCGAGCTGCCAGAAGCTCGTCGCCATCCCGCACGCCGCGGTCAGCCCGCTCCACACCGTGAGCCCCGCCGTGAGCACCCACTTCCGCGAGCGCGTGTCGGCGAGATGCGCGAGCAGGAAGCCCGACAGCGTGAAGCACACCACGAACGCAGGCCCGAGCAGGACGCCGAGCTGAAAATCGCTGAGCCCGAGCTCCGCCTTCACGTCCCCCGCCACGATCGCCAACACCTGCCGATCCACGAAATTCAGCACGTAAGCGACCGACAGCAGGAACAACACCCACCCCGCGTACCCCCGCGCTTGCCCCGCCCCCCCGGTAGCCCCCC
>CAZCTH010000047.1:0-36492 GCA_964501435.1 uncultured Spirochaetales bacterium
AGGGCGAACATCCCCGCCGCGCCCGCCGCGAACCCTCCGAGCAGTGCGAGCGGCGGAAAGCCGGTCGCGCTCGCACCCATGGCGGCGAACGACGCGCACGCGGCCGCGCCGAGCAGCGCGACCGCACGGATCGGCGAGCGCGGCGCGCGCTTCGGCGCGAGCGGATCGACGGGCGCGTCGCCCGGGCGCACCGCGAGCGCGCCCGCGAGCGCAGCCGTCGCCGCGCTGAGGCCGACGAGCGGCGCGGCGCCGGCGCCGCTCGCTGCGAGATGGAGCGCCGCGCCTCCGACGGCACCCGCCGCGAGCAGCGCGCCGTAGCGCGCGCGGCCGAGGCGCAGCTCGAGCAGGGGGCCCGCGGTGGCGAGCAGCAGCAGATTCCAGAGCACGTGCGCCCAGCTCGCGTGGAGCAGCGCATGGAGCAGGAAGCGCCGCGGGCTGACGCTGCCCGGTGCCAGCCCGACCTGGTGCGCGGGCAGATCGCGCTCGGCGGACTCCGCCTCCGCCAGCAGCGCGTCGAGCTGCGCCTGGTCGCCGTCGCCGGCGATCGCGTCGCCGAGCGACTCCTCCGCCGGCTCCGCGAGCCGGTCGCCCGCGGCGACGACGAGCGCGAGCGAGGGCTCGAGGTTCGGGTGGACGCGGTAGTAGTCGATCGCCTGCGTCATCGCAGCGTCGCGTCGCGCCTCCGCGTCCGCGCCTGCGAGCGCAGCGCCGAGGAAGCCAAGCGCGGCGACGGCCATCAGGCCGACCGTGACGAGCGCGCTCGCGAGCGGAAGCGAAGGCGGCGCGGCGCGCTGCGGCGCGGGCATCAGCGCGTCCGGAACAGGCCGGCGATGCGCCCGTCGAGCGTCGCCGGCCGCGCGCGCGTGCGCGCCCAGTCGCGCAGCTCCTTGATGCGCTCCTCGTAGGTCTCGTAGAGCGGCACCGTCTCTTGGATCGCGTTGGCGAGATCGTTCTCGCTCAGCTCGCGGCGCTCGGTGAACGCGGTGTTGAGCGCGGCGGTGACGACCTGCTCGAGCTCCGCGCCCGAGAGCCGCGCCGACTGCGCGCTCAGCTGCGCGAGCGGATAGTGCACGGGATCGCGGCCGTGCTTGCGCAGGTGGATCGCGAGGATCTCGGCGCGCTCCTCCTCGCTCGGCAGATCCACGAAGAAGAGCTCGTCGAAGCGGCCGCGGCGCAGCAGCTCGGGCGGCAGCGCGGTGACGTCGTTGGCCGTCGCCACGACGAACACCGGAGCCCGCTTCTCGGCGAGCCAGGTGAGGAATGCGCCCAGCACGCGGCTCGCGCGCGGGTCGCGGTCGGTGGCGGCGAAGCCCTTTTCGATCTCGTCGATCCACAGCACCGCGGGCGCGAGCGACTCCGCCACGGCGGTGGCCTCGCGCATGGTCAGCTCCGGCGTCTTCGCCGGGTCGCCGAACGCCGCGGCCATGTCGAGCCGAAGCAGCGGGAAGCGCCACTCGCGCGCGACGGCCTTCGCACACAGCGACTTGCCGCAGCCCTGGACGCCGAGCAGCAGGAGGCCGCGCGGCGCGGGCAGTCCGAACTTGCGCGCGTCCTCGCTGAAGGCGCGGCGGCGCTCGCGCAGCCAGCGCTTCAGCTCGCCGAGCCCGCCGATGCCCGAGAGGTCATCGCTCGAATCGTGGAAGCTGAGCGCGGGCGTCCGGCGCAGCGCCTTCTGCTTCTCGCGCACGATCGCGTTCACCATGGTGTCGTCGACCGCGCCGGTCGAGAGCCACGCCTTGCGGAACACGCGCACCGCCTCGTTGCCGGTGAGCCCGAGCGCCGCGCGCACGCAGTCGCCGAGTGCCTCGGGCGTGGCCTTCGCGTTCGGCGTCCCCGCGATCACCTTCTCGAACAGCGCCTGCACCTCGGGCCCGTTCGGCAGCGGGAGCAGCGCGCGACCGGCCTCGCGCTCGAGCTCGAGCGGCAGATCGATCAGCGGCGCGATCAGCACGAGCGTCTGCCGGCGCTGGCCGAGCTTCGCGAGCGCGTCGCGCAGCCGGCGCAGGCCGAGCGTCTCGCCGATCACGGTATGGGCGTCGAGCAGCGCGAAGACGGCCGGCTTGTCGACGGCGTCCACGGCGTTCATGAAGGCGTCGAGCCCGCCGGCGCCCTTGCCGCTGCCGTCGAGGCCGCTGGCCATCGACCAGCTGTGGAACGCGCGCTCGCACGACTCCGCGGCACGCGCCGCGGCGCGCACGGCGCGCTCCTCTTCGAAGCTCTCGAGCGCGACGAGCTTGTAGCCCGCCCGGAACAGCAGCGAGAGCTCCTTGTCGACCGCGCGGCTCATCGCGTGTGGCTCGGCGCCGAGCGACGCACGGACGTGCGCAGGCGGAGGAGGGGCGCCAAAGACTTCCCCTCGCGGCGCGCAGAAAGCCGGCGCGGACCGAATCGCGAGAGACTTGCCGCGGGCGTCATTGGGCCTCCGCCGTCAGGCGAACCACTTCCTCGAAGGTCGTTCCGCCCTCGGCGAGCTTGCGGATCGCCGCCTCGCGCAGCGTGGCCATGCCCTCGACGCGCGCGGCGTAGGCGATCTCGTTCGCGTCCTTGCCCTCGGTGATCAACTGCCGCACGCGGCGCTGCACGTCGAGCAGCTCGAACACGCCTTGGCGGCCGTACAGGCCCGTGTGGCGACACTTCGGGCAGCCCTCGCCCCAGCGTACGCGCAGCTCCTCGCGGCGCTCGACGGGCACCTTGAGCGCGAGCGCCTCGACTTGTTGGGCCGTGAGCGCGCCCTCGACGGCGCAGTCGGCGCACACCTGCCGCACGAGCCGCTGCGCGAGCACGCCGCGCAGCACGCTCGCGAGCAGGAAGCGCTCGACGCCGAGCTCGACGAGGCGCGTCACCGCACCCGCGGCGTCGCGCGTGTGCACCGTGCTGAACACGAGGTGGCCGGTGAGCGCGGCCTGGACCGCCATGTGCGCGGTCTCCTGGTCGCGGATCTCGCCCACCATGATGATGTCCGGGTCCTGGCGCAGGATCGCGCGCAGCGCGGTCGCGAAGGTCACGTCCACCTGGCGCTGCACCTGCACCTGGCAGAAGCGCGGGTCGATCATCTCGATCGGATCCTCGACCGTCGTGATGTTCACTTCGGGGCCCGAGAGGTAACGGAGCGTCGAGTAGAGCGTCGTCGTCTTGCCCGAGCCCGTCGGGCCGGTGACGAGCACGAGGCCCGACGGCGACGTGATCCAGCGCTCGAAGCGCTCGCGGTCCTCGCGGTGGAAGCCGAGCTGTGCGAGGTCGGTCATCAGGGCCATCGGGTCGAACACGCGGATCACGACCTTCTCGCCGAACGCGCAGGCGAGGCTCGAGACGCGCAGCTCCACCTCGCGGTCGCCGCGGATCGTCTTGATGCGGCCGTCCTGGGGGCGGCGGCGCTCCGCGATGTCCATGCGCGCGAGCACCTTGATGCGCGAGGCGACGGCGGCGTGCACCGCCACCGGCAGCCGCTCGATCTCGTGCAGGATGCCGTCGATGCGGAAGCGGATCACCGCGTCGGTGTCGCGCGGCTCGAGGTGGATGTCGCTCGCGCGCTGGTCGAAGGCGTAGTTCAGCAGATAGTCGACCGCCGCGATCACGTGCTCGTCGTTGTTGGCGGCGAGCTCGTCGTTGCTGCGCAGCTGGACGAGCTGCGTGAGCGCGGAGTTGCTCGTCGCGGGGCCGAGCTGCTCGGTCGCCCGCGTGACGCTCGAGCGGAAGCCGTAGACGCGGTCGATGATCGCGACGATGTCGCGCTTGCTCGACACCACGTACGAGAGCGGCACGCGCAGCAGCTGCTCGAGGTTCTCGCGCAGCGCGCCGTCGAAGGGATCGGTGATGGCGATCGTGAGCGCGTCGCCGCTGCGCGCGACCGGGATCACGGCGTGGCGGCGCGCGAACGGCCGCGAGAGCGTGCGCGTGACGAGGTCGCCGTCGACGCGCACCGGGTCGATCTTCAGGTACGGGACATCGGCCGCGGCGGCGATCGCCTCGGCCAGCGCGTCCTCGTCGAGCGTGCGCTTGGGATTGCTCGCGTCGGCGAGGCGCAGCACCGCGACCAGCTCGGCGGGCGACGCCTCGTAGCGCGCGGCGGCCTGCGACCGCACCGATCCGACCCGCTCCTTCAGCACCTGGCTGCGCAAAGTCGTCGCACGGCCTGCGATCTCCTGAGCCTTCGCCGGCTCGAGGCGCTTGGCCTTGGTCAGGAGCTCGAGCAGCTCTTCCAAACTGAGAGGGGCGCGGGGCTCGTCGTTCTGGGGCTTCGCCATGGGCGGCGTATCGGCCGCCGCCTTCCGCCGATTGACCGTTGATTCGCGCGCAACCGGGCTCGTAACCTGTGTGCCCATGAGCACAAACCTGCACTTCGGCGTGACCCTCCCGCAGATCAAGCGAACCTGGGCGGAGGCGCGCGAGGCCGCCCTCGCCTTCGAGCGCCTCGGCTTCGACTCGCTGTGGGTGTGCGACCACCTCTACGGGGTGCCCTCGGCGGCCAACGGCATCCTCGAGGCCTGGACCGAGCTGACCGCGGTCGCGGCCATCACCGAGCGCGTCGCCCTCGGCACGCTCGTGACGCCCCCGTTCTTCCGGAACCCCGCCGTGCTCGCCAAGCAGATCGCGACCCTCGAGCAGATCGCGCCGGGCCGCGCCTACCCCGGCTTCGGGGCCGGCTGGTTCCAGGCCGAGTTCGACGGCTACGGCTGCAAGTTCCCGTCCCTCGGCGAGCGCCTGCGCGCCCTCGACGAGTCCCTCGCGATCATGACCGGGATGTGGACGCAGGAGAAGACGACCGTCGCGGGCACCCATTACGCCGTGAAGGACGTGATGTGCGAGCCGAAGCCGGTGCGCAAACCGCGCGTGCTGGTCGGCGGCGGCGGCGAGAAGGTGCTGATGGGCATCGCGGCGAAGTACGCCGACACCTGGAACAACATGGCCGTGTTCCAGGCGCAGCTCGCGCAGAAGATCGAGGCGCTGAAGCGCCGCTGCGGCGAGGCCGGGCGCGACTTCGGGACGATCGCGATCTCGCAGCAGTGCAACGTCGTGATCGCCGAGACGGAGGCCGGCGCCAAGGAGGCGCTCGCGAAGGCGAGCAAGATCTACGGCGGCCACATGGGCGCCGCGCTCGAGAGCCACGGCATCTGGGGCACGCCCGACCAGGTGATCGAGCGCATCCAGCGCCACGTGAAGCTCGGCTGCACCGGCTTCGTGATCGAGTTCTTCGGCCGCGACACGAAGGAGCCCGCCGCGCTGTTCGCGGAGACGGTGCTGAAGGAGCTGCGGCGCTGAGCGACGCCGAGCGGATCCTCGCCTTCTGGTTCGCGGACGCCGCGCACGATCCGACGGCCGCGCTCGCGCGCATCGCCACCTGGTTCGGCGCGAGCGACGCGTTCGACGCCGAGATCCGCGACCGCTTCGGCGCGCTGCTGCCGCGCGCGGCAGCCGGCGAGCTCGCCGCATGGGCCGAGCACGCGCGCGGCGCGCTCGCCCTCGTGATCCTGCTCGATCAGTTCCCGCGCAACGTGCATCGCGGCAGCGCGCTCGCCTACGCCCACGACGCGCAGGCGCTCGCGCTCGCGCAGCGCACGCTCGAGCGCGGCCTCGCGCGCGCGCTCACGCCGATCGAGCACGTGTTCCTGCTGCTCCCGTTCGAGCACGCGGAGTCGCTCGCCGCGCAGGACGAGTGCGTCGCGCGCGCCCAGCGGCTCGCCGCGGAGTGCACGCCGGAGTGGCGCCCCGCGATCGAGCGCTTCGTGCCGTTCGCGGAGGCGCACCGCGCCGTGATCGAGGCGTTCGGCCGCTTCCCGCATCGCAACGCCGCGCTCGGCCGCGCGTCGACGCCCGCGGAGGAGCGCTTCCTGCGGGACGGGGCGGAGACGTACGGCCAGGCGTGAGTCGCGCTCAGTCCGCGCTCGCGAGCGCGTCGGCGGCGGCTCGCAGCGACGCCTGGTCCACCTGGACCCAGCCGCGCCGCGGCTGGTCGAGGTCGACGATCAGCGCGATCACGAGCCACACGGCGAGCGCGAGGGCGTGGTAGTCGAGCGCGCCGCGCGCTCCATTGCGGCCGTGCAGGCGCGCGGCCACCGCGAGGGCGAGCATTCCGACCGTCGCGAGCAAGAGGATCACCGACTCCGGAACGCGATTCGCGCGCGCGTGGATGCGTTCGGCCTGGACGTCGATCACCTCGTTGAGAGCGGCGACGTAGAGCGCGTGTTGGGGATCCGGCCGCAGCGCGGCCGCAGCGATGGCGTGCGACCACAGCGCGCGCTGGATCCGGGCATCCGCCGCTTCGACCTCGCGCTCGGTCGCCTCCGTCCGCGCCGCCTCGCCCCAGCGCACGCGCTGCGCGGCGTAGTCGCGCAGCAGCGCGCGGCTCTCGGCGGCGTGGGGCGCGGGCAGGAGCTGGGTGCGCAGCGCCGCCGTCCCGATCGCGTTCGCTTCCGCGATCACGAGCTGCTTGCGCGCCTCGAAGCGCCCGACCGCCATCGACACCGTGAAGGCGAGCAGCAGGCCGAGCAAGGCGAGCAGCGCGCTCGAAGCCTCGGTCGGCAGGGGCGCATCGCCCGCTCGCGCGCGACGGCGCCCGCTGCGGTGGGCGAGCCACACCACGCCCTGCAGCAATGCGAAGAGCGCGAGCAGCGAGAGGCGGGCGTGCTCGTCGAGCACCGCCTCAGCCCCGCACGGCCTTGGCCATCTGTTCGAGCCCGCGCGCCAGGATCGCGCGCGAGGTGGCGAAGTTGAGGCGCACGAAGCCGCGGCCGGGCTCGCCGAAGTTCGGCCCTTCGCTCAGCGCGACGCGCGCGCGCGCGAGGAAGAACTCGTGGGGCGTCGGCGCGAGGTTCAGCGCGCGGCAGTCGAGCCACGCGAGATACGTGGCCTCGGGCGCGTGGTGCACGACGCCCGGCAGCTCACGCGCCACGAAGTCCGCGACGAAGTCGCGGTTCGCGCGCAGGTAGGCGGTGACGTCGGCGAGCCACGGGTCGCCGTGGGTCCACGCCGCTTCGGTCGCGACGATGCCGGGCGCGTTCAGGCCGCCGCGCAGGTGGCGCGGAAACTGGTTGAAGCGCTTCTTCAGCTCGGGCGTCCCGAAGATCGCGACGGCGCAGCGCAGGCCGGCGATGTTGAAGGCCTTCGACGCGGCGTAGAGCGTGATCGTGCGCGACGCGGCGTCCTCCGAGAGCGAGGCGAACGGGACGTGCCGGCTCGGCGCGAACACGAGGTCGGCGTGGATCTCGTCGCTGATCACGGTGAGATCGTGCTCGCGGGCGATCGCCGCGATCGCTTCGAGCTCGTCGCGACGGAACGCGCGGCCGGTGGGGTTCTGCGGATTGCACAGGAGCAGGAGTCGCGCCCGCTTCGCCTGCGCGCGCAGGTCGTCGAGGTCGAGCGCGTAGCCGTCCGCGCTGCGGCGCATCTCGTTCGCGAGCAGCGTGCGGCCGTGCTCGCGGATCACGCCGAGGAACGGCGGGTAGATCGGCGTCTGCGTAATCACGCCGTCGCCGGGCTGGGTGAGCTGCACGAGCGAGACGTGCATCGCCTGCACGACCTCGCTGACGAGCTCGATCTGGCCGCGCGGCACGGCGTAGCCGTAGCGGTGCTGCATGCGCGCGGCGGCGAGGTCGGGGATGCGCGTCGGGCGCGGGTGCATCGGGTAGCCGAGGTCGCCGACCGCGAGCGCGCGCGCGAGGCGGCGGCGGATCGGCGCCGCGGCCTCGAAGTCCATGTCCGCGACCCAGAGCGGGAGCGCCTCGGGCCCGTACTCCTGCCATTTCTCGCCGCTGCGCGCGCGCAGCACGGGCTCGGAGAGCGCGTCGAAGGCGGGCGGCGGGTTGCGCAGCGCGAGATCGAGGCGCGCGAGCGCGGCTTCGCACTGCGCGGCGGGCGGCAGCGCCTCGCGCAGGCCCGCGCGCGCCGCGTAGCCGGCGAGATCGCGGCGCAGCTCGGCGAGCGCGAAGTCGAGCGAGTCCTGCTCCAGCGGAATCGGCGTGATCTCGTCGCGCCCGTCGGAGTCGAGGTGCCAGTGCGCGCCCTCGACGAAGCAGTCGAAGCGAAACAGCTCGCGCCCGTCCGACACGCGCTTCGCGCGGAGCGTCGGGCCGCCCGAAGCGCCGGGCGTGCGGTGCTCCACTTCGAGCGCGAGGGGACCCAGCGATTCGCGAGCGGCGACGTCCATGGCGCCGGCAGCGTAGCCCCGCGGGCGCCCATACAACCGGGGCGAAATCGCGCGCGCCATGGCGGCCTCGTCCAGGCCACCGCCCAGGAACGCGGCGATGCGCGCGCACCCGAGCGCCGGGTCGGCCACGAGCGCCGCGACGTCGACCCGCAGCACCGCGCAGCCGGGCCGCGCCGCAATGCCCGCGAGCGCCTCGGCGAGCTGCGCCCCGTACACCGCCGCGAGGCGCTCGGGCTCGAGTTCCCGAATCGGGGTCAGACCCCGATTCGGGAAGTTTGGCGAGGCGGGGCGCGGCGCGTGTCGGAGCATGTGCGACTGCGACGCGACCACGTCCGGGAGCGCCCGCTCGGCGACGACGACGCGCAGGGGCACGTCCGCGGGCAGCGCTCCGAGCAGTGCGTGGATCACCTTCAGCGCGCGGCCGCGGGCGGCGCGCACGAGGCGGTCGGCGCGCGGGTCGCGGCCGAGCATCGGGACGAGGGCGTGCTCGAGGTAGCCGCGCGGGTTCGCGGCGTCGGGCGCGCGCACGCCGTCCGAAACCGCCGGGATTCCGCCCGCGTCCAGCAGCTGCATCAGCAGCGACGTGCCCGAGCGCGGGACGCCGGAGACGATCGTCACGTAGTCGCGGGGCGTGCGTGCCATCGCGCCTAAGGTGCCGCAAACACAGCGGAACCGGACTGCCGCGCCCCACTCGCGCCGCTAGTGTGTGCCGATTCTCCGCACTCCCAGGACCCCGCCGACGCATGGCCCGCGCGACGCTCGACCCGGACAAACTGCCGAAGCACTTCGACGCCGCGGAGGCCGAGAAGCGCTGGGACGCGCGCTGGCAGGAGCTCGGCGTCTACCACTACGACGCCACCCGCCCGCGCGGGGAGACCTGGGTCGTCGACACGCCGCCGCCGACCGTCTCGGGCTCGCTGCACGTGGGCCACGTCTTCAGCTTCACCCAGACCGACGTGATCACGCGCTACCAGCGCATGCGCGGGAAGAGCATCTACTACCCGCTCGGCTGGGACGACAACGGCGTCCCGACGGAACGGCGCGTCCAGAACCTCTTCCACGTGCGCTGCGACCCTTCCCTGCCGCGGGATCCGAGCCTCCGCCTCGAGCCCGCGACCTCGAAGCAGAAGAGCGACCCGCCGCGCGTGATCTCGCGGCCGGACTTCATCGACCTGTGCGCCCGCGTGACGGCCGAGGACGAGAAGGCGTTCTGCGCGCTCTGGCGGCGCGTCGGCCTGTCGGTCGACTGGCGCACCGAGTACGCGACGATCGACGAGAACTGCCGGCGCATGGCACAGCTCTCGTTCTGGGACCTCTTCCAGAAAGGGCACGTCTACCAGAGCGACGCGCCCTTCATGTGGGACGTCGACTTCCAGATGGCGGTGGCGCAGGCCGAGGTCGAGGACCGGCCGCGGCCGGGCGCGTTCCACGACATCGAGTTCGCCGTCGAGGGCGGCGGCGCCTTCACGATCGCGACCACGCGGCCAGAGCTGCTCGCGGCGTGCGTCGGCGTGACCGCGCATCCGGGCGACGCGCGTTATCAGGGACTTTTCGGGAAGCGCGCGATCACGCCGCTGTTCCGCGCCCCGGTGCCGATCTTCCCGAGCGAGAAGGCCGACCCCGAGAAGGGCACCGGCATCCTGATGGTGTGCACCTTCGGCGACCAGACCGACGTCGAGTGGTGGCGCGACCACAAGCTCGCGCTGCGCCAGATCGTCGGGAAGAACGGCCGGCTGCTGCCCGTGGCGTTCGGCAGCGAGGCATTCCCCTCTGCAGACGCCGACGCCGCGAATCGCGCCTACGCGGAGATCGCCGGGCGCAACCTCAAGCAGGCGCGCACGCGGGTCGTCGAGCTGCTGCGGGATCCGGCGGCGAGCGCGACCGGTAGCGGCCCGCCGCTCGTGCGCGACCCGAAGCCGATCGAGCACGCGGTGCGCTTCTACGAGAAGGGCGACAGCCCCCTCGAGTTCCTGCCCACGCGGCAGTGGTTCGTGCGGCTGCTCGACAAGAAGGACGCGCTGCTCGCGAAGGGCGCCGAGATCCAGTGGCACCCGGAGCACATGCGCAAGCGCTACGAGGACTGGACGCGCAACCTCGCGTTCGACTGGTGCGTCTCGCGGCAGCGCTACTTCGGCGTACCGATCCCCGTGTGGTATCCGCTCGGCGCGGACGGGCGGCCCGACTACGCGCGCACGATCGTCGCGGATCCGAAGACGCTGCCGATCGACCCGATGACCGACGCGCCGCCCGGCTACGCCGAATCGCAGCGCGGCCAGCCCGGCGGCTTCGTCGGCGAGCCGGACATCTTCGACACCTGGTTCACCAGCTCGATGACGCCGCAGATCGCGAGCCGCTGGCTCCTCGATCCGGCGCGGCACGCGCGCCTCTTCCCGGCGGACCTGCGGCCGCAGGCGCACGAGATCATTCGCACCTGGGCGTTCTACACGATCGCGAAGGCGCTGCTGCACGAGGACCGCATCCCGTGGCGGCACATCGCGATCTCCGGCTGGGTGCTCGACCCGGACCGCAAGAAGATGTCGAAGAGCGTCGGCAACGTGATCACGCCGACCGAGCCGATCGACAAGAACGGCGCCGACGCCGTCCGTTATTGGGCCGGCAGCGCACGGCTCGGCGTCGACACCGCGATCGACGACAACGTGCTGAAGGTCGGCAAGCGCCTCGTCACGAAGCTCTTCAACGCCAGCAAGTTCGCGCTCGCCCAGAGCGCCGAGCCCGGCCCGATCGCGACCGAGCTCGACCGCGCCTTCGCCTGCGAGCTGCGCGAGCTCGCCCAGCAGTGCACCGCCGCCTACGAGAAGATGGACTACGCGCGCGCGCTCGAGCTGACCGAGTCCTTCTTCTGGAAGCGCTTCACCGACACCTACCTCGAGCTCGCGAAGGCGCGCGCGCGCAGCGAGAGCGATCCGGCCGGTCGCGCGAGCGCGGTGACGACGCTGCGCCTCGCCCTCTCGGTGCTCGTGCGCTTGTTCGCGCCCGTGCTGCCGTACATCACGGAAGAGATCTGGAGCTGGGCCTTCGCGCAGGAGACGGGCCGCCCGTCGGTGCACGCCGCGCCGTGGCCCGGCGACGCCGACTTCGCGGACGTCGCCGCGCCCGCCGACGCCGCGAGCTTCGAGGCCGCCGTCGCGGCCTACCTCGCCATCAACAAGGCGAAGGCCGACGCGAACGTCTCCGCGGGGCGCGAGACGTTGCGCCTCGCGCTCGCCGCCGCGCCCGACACGCGCGCGCGCCTCGCGCCCGTGCTGGGCGACGTGCTCGCCGCCGCGCGCTGCGCGGAACACACGCTCACGGCCGACGCTTCGCTCGCGGAAGGCGTGATCGCCGTTCGCGACGCGCTGTTCGCCGAGCGCGCGCCGGCGGAGGCGTAGCCGGTGCGCGCCGCCATCGAGCGCCTCGGCGCGAGCTCGATCCAGCTCGTCCACGAGCTCGGCCACGTGGCCGTGTTCGGCGCGGCGACGGTGGCGGGCATCTTCCGCCCCGCGTTCTGGCTGCTGCCGCGGCTCGTGCGCGAGATCTACGACACCGGCGTGCTCTCGCTGCCGATCATCGTGCTCTCCGGCCTGACCGTCGGCGCGGTGCTCGGCCTCCAGCTGTTCTGGCTGCTCACCACCTTCGGCGCCGAGACGTCCCTCGGCGGCGCCGTGGGAGCGACGCTCGTGCGCGAGCTCGGCCCCGTGCTGACGGGCCTGCTCGTCACCGGACGCGCGGGCTCCGCGATGGCCGCGGAGATCGCGGTGATGAACGCCTCCGAGCAGCTC
The DNA here is from genome assembly GCA_964501435.1 of uncultured Spirochaetales bacterium. Lineage (GTDB taxonomy): Bacteria > Myxococcota_A > UBA9160 > UBA9160 > UBA6930 > VGRF01. The sequence continues at coordinate 11,923 of CAZCTH010000047.1, forward strand.
GACGGCATGCGCACGATGGCGGTCGACCCGGTGCGCTTCGTGGTCGGCCCGAAGGCGCTCGCGATGATCATCTGCATGCCGCTGCTCAACGGCCTCTTCATCTGTTCCGCGATCGCGGGGACGTGGCTGATCGCGGTGCAGCTGCTCGGCCTCGACTCCGGAATCTTCTTCGCGGACCTGAACCAGCGCGTGAACTGGGAGAAGGACGTCGTCGGCACGAACCTGAAGGCGCTGGTGTTCGGCGCGCTCGTCGCCCTGATCGCCACCTATCGCGGCTTCACGAGCGGGCGCAGCGCCGAAGAAGTGAGCCGCGCGACCACGTCCACGGTGGTGACCGCCTCGGTGTGGATCCTGCTCGCGGACTTCGTGGTCACGTCGCTCTGGAAGTTCTAGAACCGCGCGGCCGCGGACTCGGAGAATCAACGCATGTCGAAAGCCACGCGCGACTTCATCGTCGGCCTGTTCGTGCTCGCGGGGCTCGGGACGCTCGCCTATCTCGCATTGCAAGTCGGCGGCATCGAGGGCGACGGCGAAGGCGGGCTCGAGCTGTCGGCGGAGTTCACCGAGATCGGCGGCCTGAAGGAGCGCTCGCCGGTCGTCGTGTCGGGCGTGAAGATCGGCCGCGTGAAGCGCATCGAGCTGACGCCGGACCTGCGCGCCGTGGTCGTGCTCGACGTGGACGCCCGCTATCAGCTTCCCACGGACACGTCCGCCGCGATCCGCACCGAGGGCCTGCTGGGCCAGCAGTTCGTCGCGCTCGAGCCGGGCGCGGAGGACGCGCTGCTGAAGAGCGGCGACAAGATCGCCTTCACCGAGAGCGCGCTCAGCATCGAGCGCCTCGTCGGCGATTTCGTGCACGGCAACGATCTCGAGAAGAGTGAGGAGTGACGCGCATGCTCGAACGATTTCGCCTCCGGCGCGCGAGCGCGGCGCCGCTGCTCGGCGCGCTGCTCGCGCTGAGCGCTTGCTCGACCGCGAACGGGCCCGACCCGTGGCGCGAGACCAACGAGAAGGTCTTCCGCTTCAACGAGGGCTTCGACAAGAAGCTCCTCGAGCCGGTGGCCGAGGGCTACGACACCGTCACGCCGGGCCTGTTCCAGATCATGATCGGGAACTTCTTCACGAACCTGACGGTGCCGCGCACGTTCGTGAACAACCTGCTGCAGGCGGACCCGCTGGGCGCCACGCAGGACCTCGGCCGCGTGGTGATCAACACCATCGCCGGCGTCGGCGGCCTGATCGACGTCGCCTCGGAGATGGGCATCCCGCACAACGAAGAGGACTTCGGCCAGACCCTCGGCCGCTGGGGCTCCGGCCCAGGCCCCTACGTCGTGCTGCCCCTCGCCGGCCCGAACAACGTGCGCGACACGCTCGCCTCGCCGGTGGACATCGCGACCAATCCGACCACGTGGGTGAATGTCTTCGGCCTGTCGGTCGTCCGTGTGGTCAACACCCGAGCCCAGTACCTCGAGGAGATCGCCCAGGCCCGCAAGGACGCCGTCGACTTCTACGTGTTCCAGCGCGACGCCTACCTGTCGAGCCGCGAGCGTGACGTGCGCGACGGCAAGGCAGCGCCCGCGGCCGACGACGACCTCTACGACCTGGACGAGCTCGACGAGGAAACAGGAGACGAGACGACCGATGCGCAATGAAATCAAGTCCGCTCTCGCGGCGCTGATCGCCGCCATCGCCCTGCTCTTCGCGGGCCCCGCGCTCGCCGATGCCCCCGCCGACGCCCGCGCCGCCATGCAGGGCACGATCGACGAAGTGCTCGCCGCGCTGCGCGTGAAGGGCAGCGACGAGAACACGCGCCGCACGCAGATCGAAGCGATCGCGAAGACGCGCTTCGACTTCACCACGATGTCGAAGCTCGTGCTGAAGCGCGACTGGAAGCGCTTCACGCCCGCGGAGCAGCAGGAGTTCGTCCACGAGTTCACCGAGTACCTCTCGGCGAGCTACGGCACGCGCATCGCGCGTTACGCGAACGAGGACGTCGTGACGCTCGGCGCGCGCGCCGAGGTGAACCAGGACGCCACCGTGCAGACCGCGATCAAGGGCGGCCAGTTCGACGGCGCGACCATCGACTACCGCATGCGCCTGATCGGCGGAAAATGGCAGGTGATCGACGTCGTGATCGAGGGCATCAGCCTCGTCTCGAACTTCCGCTCGCAGTTCGCCGACGTGATCGCCAAGGGCGGCCCGCAGGAGCTCCTGAAGCGCATCAAGGCGAAGAACGACGCGGGCATCGTGGACGCGCCGCCGACGAGCGCGCCGGCGAAGTAGGGCCTAGGGGCAGGGAAGGCCCTGGCAGCTGTTGTTGCCGAGGTTCACACCGCCGGGCGAAACGGTCGCCCCGTTTCCGCCACCGACTCTCGTGATGACGAGCGCCCGATAGCCCGCTCCTCCCTGGACTTGGAGTGCAAAGGCAGCGGCCGAACTCGCCCCATTGTCTCGGAGAGCGCCGTCGCTCACGAACGATCCGTCCAGCGCGCGCACTCCAGACTGAGAGTTGGATCCGGCGGCGAAGTTCGAGAGCGCGCACCCCGTTCCGAGTTCGATCCCATGAGGCGAGTTTTGAGAAGAGCTGACTCCGGTCGCGCTCGAAGAGTCCCCAAGGACGACGCCGCTTCCGCCGTTTGCTCTGGCAACGATGCCGCTGGCGCTCGAGTAGGACCCGACAAAGACGCCGACTCCGCCGTTCTCGCTGGCGACGACATCGGTTACCCGCGAAAACGGGTCGGCCCGCAGCCCCTCGAAGTTCTTCGAGACTACCGCGTCGGCGACCCGCGAGTCGAGACCGACGGCGATCGCGATGTCGCCGTTGTTCGTTGCTTCGATGTCGGACAGGCTGCATTCGGAACCGCAAGAGAAACCGGCGCCGCCATTGCCGATCGCTGAGACGTTCGACGCAGACGATCGCCCCCCGAGTAGAACGCCGTCCCGACCATTGGCCGAGACTTGGACGTCCCTGATCTCGGAGGCGTCAGCCAGTTGGATCCCGAAACCGCGTGAGCCGATCACACGACCATTCGAGATCGTCACACGTGCACCCGCCCGGATCGCACGGTCGACCGTAAGAAACGCGCAGGAGACAACCCAACCGCCTGGACCCGTGGTGCAACTGTTGTCGCCTCGCACGGTCATTCCGTTGAGGTCGAGGTCCACATCCTGGACTTGGATCAGGATCGCCGCCCCCCCGTGCGTCAGGTCCGACGTGAGCCGGTAGCGACCCGAGTCGCAGATCGTCACGGGAAAGCCTGCCGCGTCGCACGCGTTCACCCCGCCCGCGAGCGCCTTCGCTTGGTTGATCTCGATCACGCCGTCGCCGGCGCTCGCCGCGCCCGGCCCGAGCAGGCCGGCGCACAACAGGACCGCGCCTGTTCTCCACATGGGGTGTCTCCCTCGGATCTGTCCTCCGAGTGGCAAAGCGGCACGCACAGTCGCATAGGCGATTTTGCCTATTCGACGATTCGCGATTCGCGCGAGCCGAGCGCGCGGTGCGGCGCTCAGCGCCCGCGCCGCTTCCTCGCCGCCTCCGCGAGCTCTCCGAGGACCGGCAGCGTCCGCTCCCAGCTCATGCAGGCGTCGGTGATGCTCTTCCCGAAGGGCATCTTGGGCGCGTAGTCCTGGCGTCCGTCCTCGAGGAAGCTCTCGAGCATCACGCCGACGATCGCGCGCTGGCCGCCCGCCACCTGTGCGGCCACGGCGCTCGCGGCGGCGGGCTGCTTCGCGTGGTCCTTGCTCGAATTGGCGTGGGAGCAGTCGATCAAGAGGCGCGCCGGCAGCTTGGCCTTCACGAGCGATTCGCACACGCGCGCGACGCTCGCGGCGTCGTGGTTCGGGCCGCCCGTGCCGCCGCGCAGGATCACGTGGGTGTCGGGGTTGCCCTTGGTGGCGACGATCGCCGCGACGCCCTGCTTCGTGACCGACAGGAACTGGTGCGGGTTCGCCGCCGAGCGGATCGCGTCGATCGCGATCTGCACGTTGCCGTCCGTACCGTTCTTGAAGCCGATCGGCATCGAGAGGCCGGACGCCAGCTCGCGGTGGACCTGGCTCTCGGTCGTGCGCGCGCCGATCGCGCCCCAGGAGACGAGGTCGGCGATGAACTGCGGGATGATCGTGTCGAGGAACTCGCAGCCGGCCGGCAGGCCGAGCTCTGCGACGTCGAGCAGCAGCTTGCGCGCGAGGCGCAGGCCCTCGTTGATGGCGAAGCTCTCGTCGAGGTGCGGGTCGTTGATCAGGCCCTTCCAGCCCACCGTGGTGCGGGGCTTCTCGAAGTAGACGCGCATCACGATGCACAGGTCGCGCGCGTGCTCGTCGGCCACCTTGCGCAGGCGCCGCGCGTACTCGCGGCCGGCGTCCGGGTCGTGGATCGAGCACGGCCCGGTCACGACGACCAGGCGGTCGTCCTCGCCGCGCAGGATGCGGGCGACGGCCTCCCGGCCGCTCGCGACGACCTCGGAGGCGCGGTCGGTGATCGGCAGCTCTTCCATCAGGATCGCGGGCGGAAGGAGGGGCCGAAGGCTCTGGATGCGGAGGTCGTCGGTCTGGAACTGCATAGGGCCGTTCACTCTAAGGAATGGGGCCGGGGATCGCCGCGGGGTGCGACACCGGCCGGTGTCGCCGGCCGGGAGGGGGGTCCGGTGGCCCGCATGCGAGCCCCGAGCCCGCTCGCACCGCTCAGTTTGAGGCGGGGTGCCTCCGATGTAGCGCGGCATGTCCGCCACGCCTTTGCCGCTCCTGGGCCGAATCGCGGTCCAGCTGAAGTTCATCACCAACGACCAGCTCGCCGCGGCCACCCGCAAGCAGGCCGACCTCGGCGGCACCAAGAACATCGGCTCGGTGCTGTGCGAGATGGGCTTCCTGTCGCAGGCGCAGCTCGCGCAGGTGCTGAAGGCCCGCGACCAACTCGTCGCGAAGCAGCGCGCGATGCAGGCCGTCGCGAAAACGGACGCGACGCCGGAGGTCGCCGAGAGCGCGCCTCGCGACACGAGCCCCGCGCCGCCCGCTGCGGCGCCGCGGGCGGCCGCACCCGCGCCCGAGCATCTGCAGCGCGTCGCGCCGCGCTCTTTCGCGGCCGCGATGGGCGGCGTCGACCCAACTGAGCTGCACCAGTTGTTGCGCGTGGGCGTCGAGCGCGGCGCCAGCGACGTCCATATCCACGCCGGTCAGCCCCTGCGGCTGCGCCTCCACGGCAAGTTCGTCCCCGCGAACGACGACGTGATCGACGCCGTGCACTCGGAGAAGCTGGTGTTCTCCGCGCTCACCCCCGAGCAGACCAAGGTATTCCGCGACCGCGGCGAGCTCGACCTCGCCTACGCCGCGCCGGGCATCGGCCGCTTCCGCGTGAACCTCTATCGGCAACAGCGCGGCTACGACGGCGTGTTCCGCGTGATCCCCTCCGAGATCCCGACGCTCGAGGGCCTCGGCCTGCCTGCGTCGCTCGCGCGCTTCACCAACTTCCATCAAGGCCTCGTGCTCGTGACCGGGCCCGCGAACTGTGGCAAGTCCTCGACGCTGGCCGCGCTCGTGAGCCTGATCAACGAAGAGCGCCGCGAGCACATCCTCACCGTCGAGGATCCGATCGAGTTCGTGCACACGCCGAAGATGTGCGCCGTGAATCAGCGCAACGTGGGCGCACACACCGATTCTTTCGCGCGCGCGCTGCGCGCCGCCCTGCGCGAAGACCCCGACGTGATCGTGATCGGCGAGCTGCGCGATCTCGAGACCATCTCGCTCGCGCTCACGGCCGCGGAGACGGGCCACCTCGTGCTCGGCACGCTCCACACCAACAGCGCGATTCGCACGATCAACCGGCTGGTGGGCGTGTTCCCCGCCGATCAGCAGGACCAGATCCGCAACATGGTCTCGGAGTCGCTGCGCGCCGTGATCTCGCAGCGCCTCGTCCCCACGAAGGACGGCGCGCGCCGCGTGCCGGCGCTCGAGGTGCTCGTCAACAACAAGGCCGTCGGCAACCTGATCCGCGAGAACAAGACGTTCCAGCTGTTCTCGATCATGCAGATGGGTGCGGGCCAGGGCATGGCGCTGCTCGACGAGTCGCTCAACAAGCTGCTCGCGGCGGGCGAAATCTCGCGCGAGGAAGCGCTGCGCAACGCCGACGACGCGAAGCGGATCAAGGGGTGAAGCCGTGGCCGAGCTCGATCGACTGCTGAGACACCTGAAGGAGCACAAGGGCTCCGACCTGCACCTCGCCGCGGGCCGCCCGCCGCGTGTGCGCGTGAACGGCGAGCTGGCCGAGATCCCGAACGCGGCGCCGATCGGAGACCCCGAGCTGCGCGAGTTGCTGAAGGAAGTCGCGGCGGAGTACCGCTGGGCCGAGTTCGAGAAGGACCACGACGCGGACTTCGCCTACGGCCTCGAGGGCGTCGCTCGCTTCCGCGCCAACTACTTCGTGCAGCAACACGGCGTCGGCGCGGTCTTCCGCATCATCCCCGAGAAGATCCTCTCGTCGGACGACCTGAAGCTGCCGCCGGCCATCACGAAGCTCGCCGATTTGCGCCAGGGCCTCGTGGTCGTGACGGGCCCGACGGGCTCCGGCAAGTCGACGACCCTCGCTGCGATCATCGACAAGATCAACCGCGAGACGTCTCGGCACATCGTCACGATCGAGGACCCCGTCGAGTTCGTGCACCAGAACCGGCAGTCGGTGCTGTCGCACCGCGAGGTCGGCTACCACACGAAGGGTTTCGCGCCGGCGCTGCGCGCGGCGGTGCGGCAGGACGCCGACGTCGTGCTCGTGGGCGAAATGCGCGATCGCGAGACGATCGCGCTCGCGATCACCGCGGCGGAGATGGGCATGCTCGTGTTCGGCACGCTGCACACCAACAGCGCGGCGAAGACCATCGACCGCATCATCGACGCGTTCCCCGCGACCGAGCAGCCGCAGGTGCGCCTCAGCCTCTCCGAGTCGCTCGCCGCGGTCGTCGCGCAGCTGCTGCTGCCGACCGCCGACGGCAAGGGCCGCATGGCCGTGCACGAGATCCTGCTGCGCACCTCCGGGCTCCCGAACCTGATCCGCGAGGGCAACATCCAGATGCTCGCGTCGGTGATCCAGGGCGGGAAGAACGAGGGCATGCAGGCGATGGACGACGCGCTGTTCGCGCTCGCCTCGAGCGGCGCCATCGCCGGCCGCGACGCCTACATGAAGGCGAACGACAAGACCCGCTTCGAGAAGTTCGCCCCCGCCGACTGACGCCCGACGGGGACGTTCCTTGACTAACTGAACTTGTTGGCAGGCGGTTCGCGATCGGACCCACGGGTCAACAAGTTCAGTTAGTCAAGGAACGTCCCCGGGGTCGCGGCGCGACAGGCAGAAGTGGGCCTCGTGCAGCCAGCACGCTGCTTCCTGCGCGTGTGCGTCGATTCGCAGCGAGCGCACGGGGGGACGCTCGCCGCGCTCGCGGGCGTACGCCTCGCGCAGGCGCGCCTGGATCGCGCGGTCCCGGCCGCCGAGCAGCGCCTGCACGCCGATCAGCTCGAGGAAGCGCGCGGCGTAGCCCTGCCCTTCGCGCTTCACGATCAGCACCCAGCCCGCGTGGTCGCGGATGATGCGACGGATGCGGCTCGGCGGCAGGATCGCAGTGAGCGAGAGCGCGAGCCGTCCGCCCGGAGCGAGCATCTCGAGCCAGCGCGGCTGCGGATGCGTCACGCCCGCATGCGTGAACACGACGTCCACCGGCTCGGTCGGCTGCGCGATGCCGTCGGCGTGGCGCACCTCGATCTGCTTCCAACGCGCGAGGGCCTTGCGCGCCCGCTCGACGAGATCGGGCGCCAGCTCGACGGCGATCACGCGGCCGGCCGGGCCCACGACCTCGGCGAGGATCGCGCTGTAATAGCCGGTCGAGCAGCCGATGTGGGCGACGCGCTCGCCGGGCTTCACCTCGAGCGCGTGGATCACGCGCGCGAGGAAGCCGGGCGATCCGTTGTTGAGCATGCGCGCGGCGTCGAGCGCGACGGCGACGTCCTGGTAGACGTGGCGCACGTCGGCGTCTGGGGTCGAGCGGTAGCCGCCCGCGTCCGGGAGCGTGAGCCACGGGCCGCGCCCGAGGAATTCCTCGCGCGGCACTGCGGCGAAAGCGGCCACGACGTGCGGGCTCAGCGCGGGGTTGTTCGCGCGCAGCGCTTCCGCAAATGCGGCGCGCACGGCGGCGGAGTCGGCGGCGGTCATCGCGCGCAACCGTAGCCCTGCCTCTCGCGCCTCCATATGATGCGCGCGTGGCGAGCCTCCGAAACGTGAAGCCGATCCCGTTCGCGCTCGGCCTCGCCGCGTTCGCGGCGCTCGCGTGGATCGACTCGCCGCTGCGCCATTCGCCCGAGCACGGCGCCCTGCCCGCACTCGCCGCGGGCGTCACCGCGTGGATGGCGATCTGGTGGATCGGCGAGGCGGTGCCGCTCTGGTGGACGGCACTCGTCCCGATCGCCGTCTACCCGTTCACTGCCGTCCACGGCGACGGCTTCGGCGCACGGCTCTGGGGCGCGCTCGCGCCCTACGTGGATCCGTACATTTTCCTGTTCCTCGGCGGCATGGGGATCGCGGCGGCGATGCAGCAGTGGAACCTGCATCGCCGCGTCGCGCTCGGCATCATGCGCCGCGTCGGCACGGCGCCCGGGCGCCTCCTGTTCGGCGTGCTCGCGGCGACCTCGCTCGTCTCGCTTTGGATCTCGAACACCGCCACCGCCGCGATGATGCTCCCGATCGGTCTCGCCGTGCTGCACGAGCTCGAGCGCCAGGCGGGGCGGAGGCTCGCGGGCTTCGGCTGCGCGCTGATGCTCGCGATCGCCTACGGCGCGAACGTCGGCGGCATGGGCACGAAGATCGGCACCGTGCCGAACTCCCAGCTCTCGGGCTTCCTCGCCGAGCGCGGCACCGAGATCTCGTTCCTCCAGTTCATGGCGATCGGCCTGCCCTTCGTGATCGTGTTCGTACCGATCCTCTGGCTCGCGCTCTGGCGGGTCGGCCGTGCGGACGCTCCCTCCGGCGCCGTCGGCCGCGCAGCGCTCGAGATCGAGGCCGGCAAGCTCGGCCCGCTCCAGCCGACCGAGCGCGCCGTGGCGATCGTGTTCGTCGCGGCCGCCGGCCTGTGGATCGCGGGCAAGCCGATCACCGACGCATTGAAGCCGATGGTGACCGCCTTCAAGCTCGGCTCGTCCCACGTCGAAGCCGCGATCGCGCTCTCGGCGTCGCTCGCCCTGATGCTGTGGCGCGTGCGCGGCGAGGCGGTGCTCGCGCCGCGCTCGTTCCGATTGCTGCAGTGGGATGCGCTCGTGCTGCTGGGCGGCGGCTTCTCGATGGCGGCGGCGGTCGAGGCGAGCGGCCTCTCGGCCTGGCTCGGCGGACAGCTCGCTGCGCTCCGCGAGTTCCCGCCCTTCGCGCAGGTCGTGCTCGCGAGCCTCAGCACCGTGCTGCTCTCGGCTTTCGCGTCGAACGTCGCGACGACGGCGGTGATGCTGCCGATCCTCGTCAGCAGCGTCTCTCCCGAGCACGCGAACGTCGCGCTGTTCGCCGGCGCGCTCGCGTCGTCCTGCGACTTCGCGCTGCCGGCGGGCACCCCGCCCAACGCCATCGTGTTCGGCTCCGGTTACGTGAAGGTGCCGGTGATGGCGCGGACCGGCGCCGGGCTCGACGTACTCGCGGCGCTGATCGTCTCGGCGTGGTGTTGGTGGGTCGTGCCGCGGGTGCTCGGGCCCTGACGTTCTTGCGGACACCGCCGCGCGCGGGGGCGGGTCGGGGGTCGCGACTCTGGGGCCTTGGCGCTGAGGCCTGCGGGCTTGGGTGGGGGCGACGCGGAGCCGGCGGGCGTGCTTCTCGCGCTCCGGCCCTGGCTGCGTTGCCGCGAGGCACGCGGGCGGGATGCGCGGGGACCGGCCCCGCCGCTGCGAGCCCCCGACCCGCCCCCGCGCGCGGCTCGTGCTCGGGTCGAAGACTCCCGAGCGCGTGCTTGGGAGGTGGGGGTGTCGCCCGCTCGGGAGGACGCGCGCGGCGCGGGCGCGTCGTGGCGTTACGGGCTGCCTTCGCGCAGCAGCGCGGCGTAGCCCTCGCGGTAGCTCGGGTATGCGAAGGCGAAGCCGCTCGCGCGCAGGCGCGCGGAGTCGCAGCGCTTGCCGGTGGGCGGCGCTGCGGGGTCGTAGGGGCCGCTCGGCGGCGGTGCGCCGAGGCGCGCCGCGAGCCAGCGCAGCACCTCGGCTTGATCGGCCGGTTCCTCGTCCACGCCGACGTAGCGCGGCGCGGGGTCCGGGAGCGCGAGCAGGTGCGCGCAGGCGCGCGCGGCGTCGTCGCGGTGGATGCGGTTCGTGAAGTGCGGGGCCGGCAGGAGCCGTGCCGCACCGCTGCGCGCGCGCTCGAGGAGCGCGGTGCGGCCGGGCCCGTAGATGCCGCCGAGCCGCAGCGCGATCGCGGGCACACCCGCCGCGCCCGCGACCTCCTCTCCCTCGCGCACGCGGCGCCCCGTGAGCGCGCGCGGCTCCGCGGGCGATGCCTCGTCCACGCGGCCGCCGTCGTCCTGCGCGTACACCGACGTGCTCGACGCGAACAACACGCGCCGCAGCGCGCTGCCAGAGCGCAAGCGGACGAGCAGGTTCCCGATGCCGTCCACGTACGCGCGGCGGTAGGCGTCGTCGTCGCGCGCGTCCGCGGCGACGAGGTACGCGAGCGCGTCCACGCCCTCGAGCGCGAGGGCGCCGAGCGCGCGCGCGTCGGCGAGATCGCAGGCGAGCCAGCGCAGCGCGCCCCCGGACGCATGCGGCCCGGCGCCGACCGCATGCAACGCGCCCCCGGACGCGGCGGGCGCCGGCGGCGTCCGGCGCAGTGCGAGCACGTCGTGGCCGGCGTCCGCGAGCGCGCGCGCGAGCGTCGCGCCCACGTAGCCGGCTCCGGCGACGAGGATGCGCATCGCCGTCAGGCGCGCCCGGCGCGCGAGAAGTGATGGAGCAAGATGCCGGTCGCCGTCGCGACGTTCAGCGAGTCGAAGCCCGCGCGCATGCGGATCGTCACGCACGCGTCGGCGGCGGCGCGGGCGGCGGCGGAGAGGCCCGTGGCCTCGTTGCCGACCACGAGGCACACGCGTTCGGGAAGCGCCCGCTCGGTGCCGAACGCGCGCACGTCGAGCGCGTCCGGCTGGGCGACCGCGGCGAGCACCGTCCAGCCCGCGGCGCGCAGCTTCTCGAGCTCGCGCGGCCAGCTCGCGCAGCGCGCGAAGGGCAGCTGCAGCGTGGCGCCCGTCGAGACGCGGATCGACTTGCGATAGAGCGGGTCCGCGCCGCCCGGCGCGAGCAGCACGCCATCCGCGCCGAAGGCAAGCGCGTTCCGGAACGCACCGCCGACGTTGTCGGGGTCGGCGAGCTGCTCGAGTGCCACCAGCAATCCGGCGCGCGCCCCCGCGACGAGCGCGTCCGGCGCGAGCCCGGCTCCGCGCTCCGCGAGCGCGAGGCAGCCCTGGTGCACCGGGTAGCCCGCGAGCGACGAGATCAGCTCGCGCGGCGCGACGAATGTCTCCGGCGCTTCCGGGGCGGCGGCGAGTGCCGGCGCGAGCGCGGCGCGCGCCGCCTCGTTCACGAGCAACGAGCGCACGCGGAAACGCCGCGAGGCGAGCAGCCGCTCCACCACGAGCCGGCTCTCCGCGACGAAAAGGCCGCGCTGCGCGAGGCCCTCCGCCTCGCGCACGACCTGATAATCCGCGAGCCGCGGATCGTCGCGGTCCGCGATCGGCGTCGCGCTCACGCGCTCGGCGCCACGCAGCGGTTGACGAGCGTGCCGACGCCCTCGATCTCGGTGCGGATCGTCTCCCCCGGCTTCAGGAAGCGCTTGCGCACGGAGCCCACGCCGCCCGGCGTGCCGGTGAAGATCAGGTCGCCGGGCAACAGCTCGCAGTGCCGCGACAGGTACGCGATCAGCTCGGGCACGCCGAAGATCAGCTGATTCGTGCGCGAGCTCTGCATGCGCTCCGTGCCCAGGTCGCAGGTGATCGCGAGGTCGAGCGGATTCGCGAGCTCGTCGAGCGACACGATCGCCGGACCGATCGGGCCGAAGGTCGCGCGCGACTTGCCGAGCGAGAATTGCGGGGGTTGGCTCGCGAACTGGAGCTTGCGGTCGCTGACGTCCTGCCCGCAGCAGTAGCCGGCCACGTGCTCGAGCGCGCGCGCCTCGGTCACGTTCTCGGCGCGCTTGCCGATCGCGACGACGAGCTCCGCCTCCCAGTCGACGCGGTCGCCGAACACGATCACGTCGCTGCGCGGCCCGGCGAGGCAGCTCGGGAACTTCGTGAACACGAGCGGCTCCGTCGGCACCGGCAGGCCGGCCTCCGCCGCGTGGTCCCGGTAGTTGAGGCCGATGCCGAACACGGCGCGCGGCCGCGGCGAGCACGGGCCGAGCGACTCCGGCGCGATCGCCGGAGCGCCGGACAGATCGAGGTCGCCCGCGAAGGCGCGCAGCGCGTCCCAGCTCGCGAGCGCGAGCATCGGGTCGGGTCCGAAGCGCCCGCTCGATGCCGTCTCCAGATCGACTCCGCGCGTACCGTCGCGCGACAGCAACACCGCGCGCCCGCCCCGACTTCCCAAACGCATCGCATCCTCCTCGCCGTGCCGAGGGGCACGCTACCGCCGGCCGCTCGAGACCTCGACCCCGGCGCTCAGGCGTGACGCGCCGCGATGAACAGGGCGTCGCGCTCCGCACCGGGCACCCAGCCGGAGCGCCCGGTCTTCTGCAGCGCGCGGCGCAGGGCCGCGACGTCGCGGCGCGCGAAGGCCGCGAGCGTACGCAGCTGCTCCTCGACCTCGGCCGCCTCGCTGCGCGCGCTCGCGCTCTCGAGCAGGCGCTCGAACAAGAGCGCGAGGAGATCGCGCGACTCGCCCGCGAGGAAGGCGTTCGCCGCGTCGGCCAGCTCCGGCGGCAGGCGCCGGAACGCCTCGATGCGCGCGCCGCGGCGCAGCGGCACGGCGGGCAGGCGCGACATCGGCTCGCGGTGGCCGATGCGCGCGAACAGCGCCGCGAGCGCGTCGAAGGCCTCCCGCGCGCGTGCGCGCGAGCGGAAGGCGCCGTGCCAGTGCGCGTCGAGCGCGCTCCAGGCCTCGGGCGTCGACGTGAAGGCCAGCACCACGCGGTCGGCGTCGCGGCCCACGCCGAGCGCCGGGTAGAGGAACGAGAAGGCGCCGTCCACGTTGTAGGGCGGGCGCAGCGTCCGGATCAGCTCGTTCTCGAGCAGCAGCGCCTGCTTCTCGCTCTCCTGCGGCCGCACCTCGAGGGTGGCCGCCACGCGCACGAGCGTGCGCATCTTGCGGTGCGCCTTGCGCGGAGTGGCGTTCCGATACCCGGCGAGCCGGCGCCGGAGATCTTTCGCCTTGCCGGCGTAGAGCACGGCGCCGTCGGCGTCGCGGAACAAGTACACGCCCGGACCGCGCGGCAGCTCGCCGATCCGGTCCGCGCCGAACTTCCGATCGAAGAGCCGCGCCCCCACGGCGCGGACATTAGGCGCGCGCCGGCTCCGAAGCCGCAGGGCCGCGCGCCGGGCGCTCAGCCGTGGCGGGTGACGTGCTCGACTTCCTTTGCGCTGCCGAGGATCGCCGGCACGCGGTCGTGCAGGCCGGCCGGCATCACCTCGAGGATCCGCTGCGCGCCGGTCGAGCCCGCGCCGCCCGCCTGCTCGAGCACGTAGGCCATCGGGTTGCACTCGTACATCAGGCGCAGCTTGCCCTTCGGCGCCTTCTTGGTGCCCGGGTAGATGAACACGCCGCCCTTGAGGAGCGTGCGGTGGACGTCGGCGACCATCGAGCCGATGTAGCGCGCGCCGTAGCCCGCGCCGTGGGCGTACTCGAGGTACTTGCGCAGGCCGTCGGCGAAGTCGTTCACGTAGGCCTCGTTGATCGAGTAGGTCTTGCTCTCGGCCGGCACGGAGAGCTTCGGCTTCACGAGCACGAACTCGCCGATGCCCGGATCGAAGGCGTACATGTCGGTGCCGTGTGCCGTCGCCAGCACCAGCAGCACCGAGGTGCCGTAGAGCACGTAGCCGGCCGCGACCTGCGCCGCGCCCTTCTGGAGCACGGCGTTCGCGGTCGTCGCGTCGGGCTGGTCGTTGCGGAGCACGCTGAAGATCGTGCCGACCGAGACCGCGACGTCGATGTTCGACGAGCCGTCGAGCGGGTCCGCCAGCACCACGTACTCGCCGCCCGCGCTCTTGGTGCGGAGCACCGCCGGGTTCTCCTGCTCTTCGCTCGCGTAGACCGCGCAGCTGGGGCAGGCGCGCAGACACTCGAGCATCAGCGCGTCCGACAGCACGTCGAGCTTCTGCTGCACCTCGCCCTGCACGTTGACGTTGCCCGCCACGCCGATCACGTCGTCGATGCGCGCCCGCTGCACCTTGCGCGCGATCGCCTTGCCGGCGAGCGCGATCGCCTCGATCACGTCGGCCAGGCCGCCGAGCTGCTGGGCGCGCAGGTGCTTGCCGAGCGTGGTCAGGTTCTCGCGGACGACGATCGAATCGGTCATGGGCTCCTCGGGGTGCGGCGAATGCGCCGTTCGCGGAGTGGGTGCGGCGCAGGCGGCGCAACGTAACGGCGGAAGTCGCCCACTTCCGCGGGTCGAGGCGCCGGGAGCGGGCGGGGGCCGTGGCGCCGCGCGTGACGGGGCTCACGCCACCGAAATGCCCCCAACTTTCTTGGGGCGCCCCGTGGTGGGGCGCAAATCGGTGCGTTAACCCTCGGTCACTTCGCGGCGCGTCCAGACGGACGACGCGAGTCCACCCGCAGCGGGTGCGAGGATCGAGGCGGGTCGAACCCCGGCGGTCCAGGCCGAAACCGCTGCGTCTTGCGCGCCGAGGCCAGGCCTCTGCGCGCTTGCGAAGGAAACGGATTGACCGATTCCACCGGCTCCGGGCGGAAGCGCCGCCCCCCTGTCCGCCGCAAGAAGGCCGCGGACGACGCGCCCGCCGCCGAGGCGGCGACGCCCGTCGCGCCCGAACCCGAGGCCGAAGCGCCGGCGGCGGAGGCCAAGCCCGCCCCGAAGCGGCGTACGCGCCGCGCGACGAAGGCTGCGCCCGAGGCCGAGGCGCCCGCCGCGCGGGCCGCCGAGGAGGCGCCGCTCGCGGCCGACGAGCTGCCCGACGCCGAGCGCCTCTCGCCGATCGACGAGGAGATGCTCGAGGCGATCCGCCGCGAGGTCAGCGCCGACCGCCAGGGCGAGGACGAGTTGTTCGCGCTGGCCGCCTCGCTCTCTCAGGAGGACGACGAGGTCGTCGAGGACGAGATCGTCGCCCACTCGGGCCCGCTGTTCGTGGGCCCGGTGCCGCTGGACACGCCGGAAGAGCGCCTCGCCGCGATGCAGAAGGCCGCGAGCCGGCTCGGCATCTCGCAGCTGCACCCGGAGCAGATCGACGTGATCGACGCGCTGCTGCGCGGCGAAGACGTGCTGATGGTGCTGCCGACCGGCTTCGGCAAGAGCGCTTGTTATCAGATCCCGTCGCTGATCCTGCCGCGACCCGTGCTCGTGCTCTCGCCGCTGCTCGCGTTGATGAAGGACCAGTTCGAGAAGATGCAACGCATCGGCGTGCCGTGCGTGAAGCTCGACGGCACGGTGCGCGGCAAGGAGCGCGAGCGCGTGCTCGCCGAGATCGCGAAGGGCGAGCGGCTGCTCGTGATGACGACGCCCGAGACCCTCGGCGCGCCCGACGCCTCGGCCGCGCTCGCGAAGGGCGGCATCTCGATGGCCGCCGTCGACGAGGCGCACTGCATCTCGGAGTGGGGCTACGACTTCCGCCCCGCGTACCTGAAGATCGGCGAGCGCCTGAAGCTGCTCGGCACCCAGCCGGCGCTCGCGCTCACCGCCACGGCCACCGAGAAGGTGCGGCTCGCGATCGTGCGCTTCGTCGGCATGCGCGAGCCGAAGGTGGTCGCGACCTCGCCGCACCGTTCGAACCTCGCGTTCGACGTGCTGCACTGCTCGAGCGGCGCGCGACTGCGCGCGCTCGTGCGCCTCGCGCTGCGCGTACGCCGCCCCGGCATCATCTACTGCTCGACCACGCGCGACGTGGACGAGCTCTATACCGTCTTGCAGCGCTTCGGCGTCCCGTCCCACCGCTACCACGGCAAGATGAGCGCCGCGGAGCGCGCGAAGAACCAAGAAGGCTTCATGTCGCGGGGGCGGCGCACCGTGATGGTCGCGACGAACGCCTTCGGACTCGGCATCGACAAGCCCGACATCCGCTACGTAATGCACTACCAGGCGCCGGCCTCGCTCGAGCAGTACGTGCAGGAGGCCGGGCGCGCGGGCCGCGACGGCCGCCGCTCGAACTGCATCATGCTCTACTCGCCCGAGGACCGCGCGATCCACGAGTCCTTGCTCTCGCGCAGCCGCGTGCGGCCCGAGCAGCTGTTCCGCCTCGCGTCGGCGCTCTCGGCGTGGGCGAAGGAAGACAAGGTGCCGAGCGTGGATGCGCTCGGGCTCTCCGGCGAGCTCGGCTCGCGCACCGCGACCGCCCTGCTCTCGCTGCTCGAAGAGGCCGAGCTCGTGAAGTGGGATCCCGAGTCGGTCTACGTGGTGGTGCCGATCGAGGAGTTCGAGCCGCGGGCGCGGCTGCTCGCGGGCCAGTTCGAGACGCTGCGCACCCAGGACGCGCGCCGCCTCGACGCGGTCGAGGAGTACGCGACGGGCCCGTCGTGCCGCGCCTGGTTCCTGCGCGAATACTTCGGCGAAGAGAACGGCGAGGCGTGCGGCATGTGCGACCGCTGCCGCGGCCAGGCCGATCGCCCGAACTCCTTCTGGGAGCCCCTCGCGCCGCCGCGCGGCGAAGAGCGGCGCCGCGGCCGCGGCCGCGGGCGCAACCAGCAGCGCGGGCGCCACGCGCAGCACGGCCAGCGCCCGCAGCAGGCGCAGGGCGGCGGCGGAGCGCCGCCGGGCGAAGGACAAGGCTTCGGCGGGCGCCGTAACAACCGGCGCCGACGGCGCCGCGGGCGCAACCGCGACGGACAGCGCTTCGAGGGGCAGCCGCGCTTCGAGAACGCGCCGCGCGCGGAGGGCCAGGGCTTCGCACCCGAGGCCCAGCGGCCGTCCGAGGGCGGCGGCGACGCGCAGCGCTTCGATCCGCAGCGCTTCGAGCGCATCTCGATGGACGACATCGCGGCCGAAGCCCACGGCGCGGGCACGCCGCTCGGCGAAGGCGGCGCGCCTTGGCAGGGCGAGCCGGGCAACGGACAACCCGGCCCGAACGGGCAAGGCGGATTCCGGCGGCGGCGACGCGGCCGCCGGCGCGGCGGACGCGGACGGCGTTGGCGCGAGCGCTTCGAGGGCGGGCCGCAAGGCGGCCCCGAGGGCGGCGGCGGCGACCGTGGACCGGGCGGCGCGCCGGACGCGTCGGGGCCTGCGGGCGGCGACTGAGCGCCTCCTGGCGCGCGCCGCGCGTAGACTGCGCTCATCCCGTCGCTTCGGAGGCCCCGTGCACGCGCATCTTCGCATCCTCGCCCTCGCCACCGTCGCCGTGCTCGCGCCGCGTGCGACGCACGCGGGCGGCGCGCTGCCGCTGCCGCGAGGCGCCGACCGCGCGACCGAGAAGATCACCGCGGAGTCGATCCGCGCGGCGACCGCGGAGCTGTCGAGCGACGCGACCGAAGGCCGCGCGCCCGGCAGCGCCGGCGACGCGGCGGCGCGCGCGTGGATCGAGGCACGCCTGAAGGCGCTCGGACTCGCGCCGGGCGCGGCCGACGGCAGCTACCAGCAGCGCTTCGAGATGGTGGGCGTGACTCCCGAGCTGCCCGCGACGTGGACGTTTCGCGGCGAGGGCGGCGAAGCCGTGCTGCGGCCGGCGGACGACTTCGTCGCGATCGGCGGCAAGCAGAGCGAGCGCGCCGTGCTCGCGAACAGCGAGGTCGTGTTCGTCGGCTACGGGATCGTCGCGCCGGAGTTCGGCTGGAACGACTACAAGACCGACGTGCGCGGCAAGACGGTGGTCATCCTCAACAACGACCCGGACTGGGACCCCGCGCTGTTCGCGGGGACGCGCCGGCTCTACTACGGCCGCTGGGATTACAAGTACGAGGAAGCCGGACGCCAGGGCGCGGCGGGCGCGATCATCGTCCACACGACTCCGTCGGCCGGCTACCCGTGGCAGGTGGTGCGCACGTCGTGGAGCGGCGAGGAGTTCCAGCTGCCCGCGACCGGCGAGCCGCGCGTGGAAGTGCGCGCGTGGGCGACCGAGGCGAAGGCGCGCGAGATCGCGCGGCTCGGCGGCAAGGACCTGGCGCAGCTGACGGAGGCCGCGAAGTCGCGCGACTTCGCGCCCATCCCGCTCGGCGCGACGACGTCGTTCGATCTGCCCGCGAAGCTGCGCCGCATCGAGACGGCCAACGTGCTCGCGGTGCTCCCGGGCCGCGACGCGAAGCTGCGCGACGAGCTCGTGGTGTTCTCCGCGCACCACGATCACCTCGGCGTCGGCGAGCCCGACGCGACGGGCGACCGCATCTACAACGGCGCGATGGACAACGCGAGCGGCACGGCCACCGTGCTCGCGATCGCCGACGCCTTCGCTGCGCTGCCGAGAGCGCCGCGGCGCAGCGTGCTGTTCGCCTTCGTCGCGGCCGAAGAGCAAGGCTTGTTGGGCTCGGCGTACTACGCCGCCCATCCGACGGCGCCCCCCGGCAAGCTCGCGGCGAACCTCAACTTCGACGGCGCGGCGATCTTCGGCCGCACCGGCAGCGTCGAGGTGATCGGGCGCGGCAAGTCGTCGCTGGAGGATCTGCTGGTCGCGGCGGCCGCGCGCCAGCGGCGCAGCGTGGTCGACGAGTCCTTCCCCGACCGCGGCTTCTACTACCGCTCGGACCAGCTGAACTTCGCGCGCATCGGGGTGCCCGCGCTGTACTTCAAGGCGGGCGTCGACGTGATCGGAAAGCCCCCGGGCTGGGGCAAGCAGATGCGCGAGCAGTGGGAGGCGACGCAGTACCACCAGCCGAGCGACGAGATCGACGCGAGCTGGGATCTCGCGGGCGCGGAGGAAGACGCGCGGCTCGGCTTCTGGGTGGGCGCCGCGGTCGCCGAGCAGCGCGCGCTGCCGACGTGGCGCGACGGAGACGAGTTCGCCGCGCGCCGGCGCGAGGCGCTGCGCGCCCTCGGGCGCTAGCCCGCCGCGAGCGCGCGGCTAGAGCCCGCGAACCGCGGGCAGCACCTTGCGCGCGAGCAGCTCGACCGGCTTCACCTCGTGCACGTTCGGCATGTTGAAGATCGCGTGCTGGATGCCCGCGGCCGCGAGCTCGCGGCAGGTGGCGATCGCCGACTCGAGGCTCGCGTCGTCGGTCAACGTGAGCGTCGCCAGCGAGGTCTTCTCGATGCGCCCGTAGTCGCGGCGCAGCTCGTCGCAGTGTCGGCGCAGGACCTCGAGCTTGTGCTTCACCTGCGCGACGCCGGCGTGGGTGAAGAGGTTGCACGCATCGGCGTACTGCGCGACGAAGCGCAGCGTCTTCCGCTCGCCCATGCCGCCGATCAGGATCGGCGGGCGCGGCTTCGCGAGCGGCTGCGGAACGCACAGCGTCTCGGCGAGCTGGTAGTGCTTGCCCTCGTACTTGCCGCTGTTGCCCGACCACATCTGGTGCGCGATCTGCAGCGTCTCCTCGAGCCTCTCGAAGCGCTCGCGCATCGGCGGGAACGCGACGCCGAGGCCGCGGTGCTCGCGCTCGAACCACGCGGCGCCGACGCCGAGAATGGCGCGGCCGCCGGACAGCACGTCGAGCGTCGTGACGGTCTTCACGAGCACGCCCGGATTCCGGTACGTGACGCCGGTGACCATCGTGCCGAGCGTCGCGCGACGCGTGACCGACGCGAGGAACGCGAGCGCCGAGTACCCCTCGAGCATGTCGAGCTCGGCGGCGCCGACCGGCGGGATCTGGAAGAAGTGGTCCATCACCCAAAGGCTCGCGAGGCCGCCCTCGTCCGCGGTCTGGGCGATCTCGCGCAGCTTGGCCGCGAGCTGCGCCGGGCCGCCGGGCCAGGTGAAGTTGGGAAGCTGCAGGCCGATCTTCATGGGCTTCTCCTCGGATCGCGCACTCTACCCGTCCGCCTCGCCTATCGTGCGCCGCCCATGCCGAACGAGCAGCGTTTCGACCCGCGCTATCCGTGGCTGCTCGCGGGAGCCGCCTCGTGGTTCGGCGCCTGGGGCATGCAGCAGGTGCTCGTGCCGTGGCTCGTCGTGAACGTGCTGCACGCGAGCGCCACGCAGACCGGCGTCGTGCAGATGATGACCATGCTGCCGACGATCTTCCTGCTGCCGTTCGGCGGCGCCGTCGCGGATCGCGTGGACGCGCGCTGGCTGCTCGCGGGCCTGCACGTCGCGGCGGGGATCGCGCCCGCCGCGATCGCGCTGGCGATCGCGCACGACGCGCTCGCCATCCCCGTGCTGATCGCGACGGCGCTCTTCACCGGCCTCGTGAACAGCTTCTCGAACCCGTCGCGCGACAGCCTGCTCTCGCGCGTCGCGGGCGCCGACCTCACGCGCGCGGTGGCGGGCGTGATCACGGCGCAGTTCCTGGCGCAAGGGATCGGCATGCTGCTCGCCCGCAAGGCCGACGAGATCGGCGGCGCGATCGCGCTCACCCTCCAGGCCGCGGTCGTCGTGCTCGGCGCTGCCTTCTGCTTCCGCCTGCCCGGCAAACCCGCGCGCGCCGTCTCCGCGCGCGCGCCGATCACCGCCCAGGAGCTCCTCTCCGGCGCGCGCTTCGTGTGGCGGAGCGAGCTGCGCCCGGTGTGGCCGCTGATCGCCGGCGTCGGGCTCTTCTTCAGCGGCGCGTACAACGTGCTGTTCCCGATCCTCGTGCGCGACGTCTACCGCGGCGGCGTGGACGAGATCGGCGTGCTGCTGTTCGCCTTCCCCGCCGGCACCATCTTCGCCTCGGGCTTCCTGTTCGTTCGCGGCATCCGGCGCAAGGGCCGCGCGCTCGTGGTCGCGCAGGCGCTCGGCGCCCTCACGGTGATCGGCTGCGGCCTCGACGTGCCGTTCCGCGCGATCGTCGGCTTCACCTTCCTGTGGGGCCTCGCGGGGGGCATCTTCATGACGGTTGGGCGCGCCCTGTTCCAGGAGCGCGCGCCGCTGGCCGAGCGCGCCCGCATCATGTCCGTCCATCAGCTCGCGATGGTGGCCTCGGGGCCGATCGGTTCCTTACTGTCGGGCGCGCTCGGGGACGCGATCGGGCCGCTCTGGGGCACGGTCGCGCTGGGCGCGCTCATGCTCGGGCTGATCGGCTGCGTGCTCGCGACCTCGAACGTCTGGCAGATGGAGTAACCCGTGTTTCGTTCCGAAGCCGTCACGCGCGGCATCCGCGTCACCGTGCAATCGCGCTTCGAGGCGGAGCGCTCGAGCCCCGACGACGGGCAGTGGTTCTTCTCGTACCACGTGCGCATCGCGAACGAGGGCGAGGGCGTGGCGCAGCTCATCTCGCGCCACTGGATCATCACGGACGGCGACGGCAAGGAGCAGGAGGTGCGCGGCCCGGGCGTGGTGGGCGAGCAGCCCGTGCTCGAGCCGGGCGAGGCCTTCGAGTACACCTCGGCGTGCCCGCTGCAGACGCCGGTCGGCAGCATGCGCGGGACGTACCGCATGGTCGCGCCCGGCGGCGAGGCCTTCGACGCGGAGATCGCGCCCTTCGGGCTGGGCGAGCCGCGCGTCGTCAACTGAGTCCGCACGGGAGCCGACATGACCTCGCTCGCAGGCAAGACCGCAGTGATCACGGGCGCGACCTCCGGCATCGGACGCGCCACGGCCGTCGCGTTGGCGCAACGCGGCGCGCGCCTGCTGCTCGTCGGGCGCAACGAGGCGCGCGCGCGGGAGACGCTGGAGGCAATCCGCAGCGCCGCGCCAAAGGCCGACGTCGAGGTGATCCGCGGCGACTTCGCGACCCAGGCCGAAGTGCGCCGCGTGGGCGAGGAACTGGCGAAGCGCGTCGACCGGCTCGAGCTGCTGATCAACAACCACGGCGTGACGTTGATGCAGCGCGAGACCACGCCGGACGGCTACGAGGCCACCTTCGCGATCAACCACCTCGGCTACTTCCACCTGACCGGCCTGCTCCTGCCGAAGCTGCGCGCGACGCCCGGCGCGCGCGTCGTGAGCGTCGCGTCGGAGGCGCACCGCTTCGGCGCGCTCGACCTCGCCGACCTCCACAGCGAGAGGAAGTACGCGGCGATGCGCGTCTACGGCAAGTCGAAGAGCGCGAACATCCACTTCACGCGCGAGCTCGCGCGGCGCTACGGCTCGCCGCAGCTCACGGTCAACTGCGTGCATCCCGGCGGCGTCTCGACCAATCTCGGCGCCGGCCAGGGGCCGTGGCTCGATCGGCTGCACAAGGTCGTGATGCTGTTCATGAAGACGCCCGAGCAGGGGGCCCAGACGTCGCTCTACGCGGCGACCGACGCGGCGGCGGCCGGGAAGAACGGCGCTTATTACGCCGACTGCAAGCCGAAGGAGCCCGCCGCGCACTGCCGCGACGAGCAGACGGCGCGCGCGCTGTGGGCGGAGAGCGAGAAGCTCGCGGGGTTCGTCTACCCGAGCTGAACCCGCGGCGCGTGTGGCGCCGCGCGGCGCGGCTAGAGGTGCTCGAGCCTCACGCCGTTGTGCACGTAGCGCGCGAACGGGATCGGCAGACGGCTCGGGTCGGGGTGCGCGACGCGCTTCTCCACCTCGGCGATCACCATCAGCGTGGCCTCCGGCAGCGGCAGCTCGCGCACGCGCGAGAGCGCGACCCAGCGCAGGTCGAGCAGCTCGCCGCTGCCGAGCAGCGCGTCGGGGGCGTGGGCGTGGGTCGCGTCGGCGAGGAAGAAGCGCGTGTCGAAGCGGCGCGGGTTGCGCGGCGGCGTGATCGCGCGCGCGATGTAGTCGAGGCCGTGCAGCGCGGGAACGACCCCGTTCGCGAGGAACTTGCTCCAAGACTCGGACTTGCTGCGCAGCCGGCGCTCGGCGCGCTGGCCGACGAGCAGGCCCGCCTCCTCGAAGGTCTCGCGCACTGCGGCCATCGCGAGCGCGTGGGCGCGCACCGCCGACGCGCCGATCGTGAGCTTCGCGAGCACCTCGGGGCGCAGGTCGCTGGCGCGCGCCGCACGCGCGTCGGCGACGTCGACGCGACCGCCCGGGAACACGTACAGGTTGGGCATGAACTTGAGCCCGCCAGCGCGGCGCCCGAGCAGAATCTGCGGCTCGCCCTGATCCCGGCGGCACAGCACGAGCGCCGCGGCGTCGCGCGGGACGACGCGCCCGAGGTCGGCGGGAGCGCTGGGCGTGGCGGAAGACGGCGGCGCGGGCGACTGCGACATGGCGGGCCAGGGTATGCCGCCGCACCGCGCGCCGCGCGGCCCCGAGCGCGAGAAACGCCCGAACTTCCCGAATCGGGGTCAGACCCCGATTCGGGAAGTCTCCGATTCGGGAGTCGGCTGGCCCGCGCCCGCGGGTTCCCCTAGCTTGCGCGCCGACTTCCAATCCATCCGCATGAACGGATGAAGCGCCAGGAGCCGACATGTCCACCGCGATCCCGCCCTTCAAGGTCAAGGACCTCTCCCTCCACGAGCTCGGGCGCAAGGAGATTCGGCTCGCGGAGCACGAGATGCCCGGCTTGATGGAACTGCGCCGCCGCCACGGCGCCGCCAAGCCCCTGCGCGGCGTGAAGATCATGGGCTCGCTGCACATGACGGTGCAGACGGCGGTGCTGATCGAGACGCTCACCGCCCTCGGTGCCGACGTGCGCTGGGTCTCCTGCAACATCTTCTCGACCCAGGATTCCGCGGCAGCAGCCGTCGCCGTCGGCCCGGAGGGCTCGCCCGAGAAGCCGCGAGGCGTCGCGGTGTACGCCTGGAAGGGCGAGACGCTCGAGGAGTACTGGTGGTGCACGGCGGCGGCGCTGCTCTGGCCCGACGGCTCGGGCCCGGACTTGCTCGTCGACGACGGCGGCGACGCGACGCTCCTGCTCCACAAGGGCCTCGAGTGGGAGCGCGCGGGCGCCGTCCCCCAGTTCGACGCGAAGACCGACCCCGAGGAGTGGGGCGTGATCCTGCAGCTTGCGCGGGACATGCAGCGCACGCATCCGGGCGTGTGGGGCCGCATCTCGACGCGCGTGCGCGGCGTCTCCGAGGAGACGACCACGGGCGTGCACCGCCTCTACCAGATGGAGCGCGCGGGCACCCTGCTCTTCCCGGCGATCAACGTGAACGACTCGGTCACGAAGTCGAAGTTCGACAACATCTACGGCTGCCGGCACTCGCTGCCCGACGGCCTGATGCGCGCCACCGACGTGATGCTCGGCGGCAAGGTCGCCGTCGTCGCCGGCTTCGGCGAGGTCGGCAAGGGCTGCGCGCAGGCCCTCCGCGGGCAAGGCTGCCGCGTCGTCGTCACCGAGATCGACCCGATCTGCGCGCTGCAGGCCGCGATGGAGGGTTATCAGGTCACAACGCTCGACGAGGTGCTCGAGACCGCGGACATCTTCATCACCGCGACGGGCAATTCCCACGTGATCGCAGCGGAAGACATGTCGCGCATGAAGGACAAGGCGATCGTCGGCAACATCGGCCACTTCGACAACGAGATCGACATGGCCGGCCTC
>CAZCTH010000048.1:0-35105 GCA_964501435.1 uncultured Spirochaetales bacterium
GCGCGGCATGCAGCGCGCGGGCGCCACCCAGCGCGGCGCCGGCCTGGAGCAGGCCGTTCGCGACGAGCTGCGCGACGAGCGCGCGGCGACGCCCCGCGAGCACGCGCGGGAAGCTCACGCGCGGGTCCCCGGAGCGCGCGCCGTCACGCGTGGCCGCTCACAGGTGGTAGACGAAGCGCAGCGCGAAGATCTGCGGCTCGTCCGAGAGCAACGTGCCGGACTGCTTCGCGTCCACGCGGACGTAGTTGAACATCAGGCGCGCATTCTCGCGGATCCACCAGCTGACGCCGACCGTGATGTCGTCGGCCTCGCCGCCGAGCACCCCGGCGTCGGTGAGGTCGAGCGTGCTCCAGCGCAGCCCCACCTCGACGGCGCCCCAGTCACTGCGCGGCTTCACGCCGCCGAACGTCGCGAGGCTCTTCGAGTACCGATGGCGTTCGCCGGTCACGACCCAGCTGAGCTGCGCGTAGGCGCCGTCGAAGTCGACGTCGGACAGGATGCTGCTGCTCTGCCGATCGATGCCCGACTTCAGGTACTCGGCCTGGAACAGCACGGGGCCGAACATCGCGGCGCCGTCGATGCCGAACGTGGTCGCGCTCGCGACGTTGCCGAGGCCCGTGCCGATCAGCGAAGGCGCGAGCTGCGACTCCGGCCGCCGCGACACGCTCCAGTCGTTGCCGCCCTTCACGTCGCGCCAGTCGACCGACGCGCCGATCTGCAGCACCTGCCGCTTGCGCGCGATGGGCGCGAAGGTGGCGCGGCCGGCGATGCCGAGGTGGTCGCTGCCGTGCCGGTCGTAGCCGTCGTCTCCGAACGGCTCGAAGTAGAAGCCGCCCGCCGCCGTGAAGCGGCTGCGGCCGAAGGCGCGGCCGTTCGTCGCGAGCACGACGCCGGTGCCGTAGTTGGGCCCGAGCGCCGAGGCGAGCGAGCGCTCGTTGAAGACGAGGTTGTTGGAGCTCATCTGCTCCTCGAGCCCGAAGGGCAGCGTCTGATTGCCGAGCCGCACCTTCAGGTGATCGATGCCGTCCCACTGCACCCACGCGGCGCGGATGCCGTGGTCCTCGACCGCGAGCTCGTACTCGAACTTCGCTTTCCAGTCGTCGCCGAACTCGGCTTCGATCATGGGGCGGCCACGGCGCACGTCGAAGTCGTCGTCGATCGGCGTCAGGTCGTCGTCGAAGAACGCGTAGTCGAGGTGCAGGCGCCCGCCGACGTGGATGCGGGTGTCGATCTCGCGGAAGCGGAACACGAGGCCGTCCTCCGCCGAGAAGGTCACGTCCGCGCTCGCGGCGCTCGCGACGGAAAGGCACAGGGCGAAGGCCGCCAGGGATCGACGCATGGGAATCTCCTCCAAGCTGTGAAGCGGGATCGCGCGCGACTCAGGGAAGCGCGACGAGGCGTTTGCGCGGGCGGAGCGCGGCGACTGGTGGACCGCCAGCGTGCTCGAGGACGAGCTCGCCGAGCCCGTTGTCCATGCAGTCCGCGAACGAGTGGCCCGCGTTCGGCACTTCCACGAACGAGACACGCGGCGTGCAGCCCGCCGCGCTCGCGGCCGTTTGCATCGCGTGGGCCCAGCGCGCGGCGCGCTCGAGCCGCGTCGTGCCCTGCTGGGCGTCCAGCTCCGGCGAGTGACGGAGATGCTCCGAGCCGGGGTCGTCGTCGTGCTCGCCGACTGCGACGAGCAGCGGCACCAGCGAGAACGCCTCGGCGCGCATGCGCGCGCCGAGCCTCGGCTTCGCGCCGCGCATGCCGAGCGGATACGCCTGGTCGCGCGTCGGGAACGTGAACCAACCCGGCGCGGCGACCGCGGCGGTCGTCACGCGCTTGGGGTGCGCCATCAAGTAGCGGTGCACGAACTGGCCGCCGCCCGAGAAGCCGAACAGCGACACGCGGCCGAACAGCATGCCGAAGGCGCCGCGCAGCTCGCCGATCAGGGCCTCGAGGGCGTGGTCGGCGCGCTTGCGGCGCGCGCCGAGACGCTGGTAGTCGGGGTACTCGCGCTCGTCGAAGTGCGGCGCGACGAGCACGAAGCCCGCTTCCTCGCACAGCGGCGCCCAGCGCTCCGCCTGCTCCGTGGCGTTGCGCGTGTAGCCATGCACGGCGACCAGCAGAGGCGCATTCGCCGTCGCCCGCGCGGGCACGTAGGCGAGGTACTCGAGCGCGAACGCGTCGCGCGTTCGCGCGCGCAGGGTGCGCCCGCGCATCGTCGCGGAGCTCACGACTGCTTCTCGCGCGCGGCCGCGATCAGCTTGGCCGCGACCGACGCGTCGGCGAGGTCCGCACGGTCGTAGACGGGCAGCTCCGTCGCCGCCTGCGCCTCGCGCACCAGCAGCGGCGCCGTCGCGACCATGCCGGTGAGGCCGAGCAGCCGATGCCCCGCGTCGTCGATCAGGCGCGCGCCGTGCGCCGCGCCGAGCGCGTCCACCGATGCGTAGAGCATGCCGTCGACGAGCGAGCGGACGCGAGCGCTCTGCAGCAGCGCCGCGGTCTCGGGCTGGAAGAGACCGTCGGCGATCTCGAGCAGCGCGACCTCCGCGCCCGCGCGCTGGAGCTGCATCACGAGCTGCTCGCACACGTCCTCGAGCACCGGCGTCGCGATGCGCGAGGTCGAAGCGAAGCCGAGGTCCGTGAAGTCGATGACCGGATCGGCGCCGGCGTCGACGAGCAGCCACGGATCGCCGCCCGCTGCGGTGCCGGTGAGCTTCGCGTAGCCGACCTTGACGCCCAGCCTGGACGCGCCCTTGGCGAGGTGCGCCAGCGCGGTCGTCTTGCCCGAGTCCATCGCCGAGCCCACCACCGCGAGCGTCGTGACCATGCGCTCGCCGAGCGGAAGCTTCGGCAGCGCGAAGTCCGCGAGGTTCAGCGCGGGGCCTTCGGCGTCCGCGCAGATCACGCCGACCGGCTCGATCTCCGTGGGCCGCTTGGCGAGCTTCGCGTTGCTCGCGACGACGCGCGCCGCGATGCCGCCGCTCGCAGCGAGGTGACAGGGCCCGAGGTCCGCCGGCACGTGGGCTTCGTACTGGCTCGGCGCGTAGCGATCCGCGTACGCGACCACGATCTCGTCGCCGACCCACAGGCTCTTGCTGCGCCCGTTCGGCAGGTGCAGCCGGAAGTGCTGTCCGAGCTTCGCGACGCGCGCGAGCACGAGGTCGCCGCTCTTCGGCGCGAGGTCGGTGCGCAGCGCGCACATCGCGGCGGCGTCCGCGCGGCGCGTCGAGTAGGCGCGCGCGGCGCGCGCGATGCGCGCGGCGTCGTCCGAGGGGTGCACGGCGGGCATCGCGTCGGCCTTCCAGCGAGAACGGTGATGGGGGGCAGCGGTGGACATGGGGGGCCCTTTCTTGTCGTCCGGGCGAGGGCTTCCGTGAAGCGGAAGCGGACGGTTCACGGCGCCTCGAGATCGACCTCGTCGGCGACGTCGATGGCGGTCTCGTCGCCGTCCTCGTCGTCCTGCGCGTCCAGCAGATTCCCGATCTGGACGGCGGCGTAGAAGTCGTCCTCGTCGTTCACGGCGCCGGAGAATCCGCCGAACTGGGTGTTCGCATCGGTCGGAACCACCACGCCGACGATCGACACGGAGCGCCCGCCGGCGGGATTCGCATCGATTGCCGTCACACTGCCGCGAATGCGCACGTCGTCGGGGCCATCTGCCCGCTCGATCTCGGTGGCGACGATGCCGCCCGAGCCGTCCTCCACGCCGCGCACTTCGAGGAAATCGCCCGCGGTCATGTCGGCGACCTCGAAGTCGGGAATGCCGAGCAGGTCGTCCTTCAGCTGCGTCGATGCGTCGACGCGGATCGTGACTCCGAGCAGGCGAACCGTCCCGGCCGCCGCGTCGATGTCGCCGGCGCTCGCGATCTCGGCGTGGATGCGGGCCTCGCCGTCGCGCTGTTTCACCTTCTGCGCGACGAGCGTTCCGTTCACCAGCTCGCCCTCGACCTCGATGCGCGCGCCATCGCGCACGAACGCCGGGTTGTTGGGGTCGAACTGCACGCCGGCGCCGCTCGCGTTCACGAGCTGCCCGTCGACGCGGAAGCTCGCGAGGGAGGCGAACTGCGAGACGGCGCCCTCGATCTCGAAGTCGTCGCGATTGCCCGTGAACGCGCCCTCGCGCTCGATGCGCGTGGCCTGGACCGTGGTGGCGTTCGTGAGCGTGCCCTCTACCTCGACGAAGTCGCCGTTCGTGGGCCCGCCACTCGGGATGCCGTCGAGCGTGGTCGAGCCGTTCCAGTTCACGGTGACCGTGCCGAGCACGAAGCTCTGGCCCGCGGCGCCGCTGACGGTGCCCTTCAGCTCGACGCTCGCGTTCGCGGCCGCGACGCCCTTCTTCTTCAGGTAGGTGGCCTGGATGTCGGCCGCGCGCCGGAAGCCGCTGATCTCGACGAGGTCGTTCACGGCGAGGGTGTCGAAGTCGGGAACGCCGACGCCGCCGCTCGCGTCGAAGCGCGTGAGCGTGCGCTCGACCGTCACGGTCTGGCCGAGGATGGTGAGCTGCTTCTCGTCCACGGAGACGACCGTGATCGCCGCGATCGGCCCTTCGATCTCGTCGTCGTAGGTCACGACGTCTGCGCTCCCGGTGGAGCCGTTCCGGTCGCCTTCGACCACGACCACCATGCCGAGCTTCAGCGCCGAGGCCGGGCTGGCGACGCGCTCGAGCGAGACGCTCGCGCCGTTCGTGTCGTACTCCGTGCCGGTGACGAAGATGCTGCCGAAGCCGGAGATCGCGCCCGACGAAAGCCCGCTCCCGCCGATGCCGCCGCCGGCGAGGCTTCCGGCCGCCCCGCAGCCGAGCGCCAGCGCCGCGATCAGCGCGAGTGCCATGAGCTTACGCATCCTCTTCTCCCTCCGAGTCCGGCTTTGCGACCGGCTCCTCGTAGTAATAAATGCCGATCACCGCGCGGTGCCGACCGTCACCTTCAACGCTCGGGTTCGCGTCGCGATCGTTCGCGGCCATGAGCTCGTCGAGGGCTTCGAGCAGCGTTTGCCCGCGGCGCTCCGCGCGCTCGCGCAGCTCCGGAAGGCAGGCGGAAACGAGATTGTCGTAGGCGACCTTGCGCTGGAAGAACGCCTGCTCCGGCGGATTCACGATGTTGTGGTCCACCGTCGAGATCAGGTCGGCGACGTCTGTGCCGAGGATGCCGAGCTTCTCGGAATCGTCGGTGCGCGGCACGTAGGCGCGCGCGACGAGTCGGAGACGATCGGACGGCGTCTTCTCGACGGCGCCGGATTGCAGCAGCTCGTCGAGCAGCGCACGCGGGGTCACGTCCGTGCCGAACTCCCGCACCAGCTCGCTGAACGAGCGGCGGTCGCCGTCGAAGGGGAGCTCTCGCGGATCTCCCTGTGCGTCCTGATAACCAGGCGAGCGGATCCAGCCCGTGATCACGTTGGCAGCGCGGCTGTAGCGCGCCGAGTCGACGCCGGCGCTCTCGCCCTGCTCCCACAGGCGGCTCACTTCCTTGCGGGTGAGGCCGGTGAGCAGCGAGACGCGCGACACGGTGGGCTTGCGCTCGGCCGCGGGAAATTCCTTGGACGCGACGTCCACGTAGATCTGCTTCACGGTTTCTACGAACGTCCAGACGTCGACCTTGTTGCGCAGCAGGATGCGCACGAGCGGCCGCAACACGCTGCGGACGGCGGCTGCGAGTGCGGGGCGGTCTTGCATGACTCGTGTGGGTTAGCTCACGCGGTGGGAGCGAGTGGGGGCCGCCTGCGACGTGCAGGCGGCCCCGTTCGCGAGCGGCGCTCGCGGGAGGTCACGGGCAGGTGGTGCCGCCGCCGGCGCTGCCGGGGAACACGACCTGGAGGTAGACCGTGCCGGCGCGCTCGACCGAGACGAGCTGGCCGCGGGGATCGAAGGTGAGCGGCACGTGGCCGGGCTCGCGCTTCGTGTCGAACTCGATCTCGCCCTCGACCCGGCCGTCCGGGAGCTGGCGCACGTCGAGCACGCCGCGCACGACGCCTCCGACGACCACGTCGTAGTTCGCGGGCGCGAGGTCTTCCGCCTCGACCTTGAAGCTCATGCGGTTCTTCTTGCGGATGCGGAGCTCGGCCTTGCCGTCCGCGGCCGGAGCGGCGCCCGTGTTCACGAGCTGGACCTCCTGGCGGAGCTGGTCCTTCGCGAGGGCGAGGGACGGGATCGCGAAGGCGAACAGCATCGCCAGCGCGAGGGTGAGAGTGAGCGATCGCTTGGTCATGGGTGGGTTTCCTTCGTTGCTGGGTTGGCGTTGCAGGGAATCGGTCGCTGGCGGGCGGGAGCGGGACCTTCTGGCTTTCCGGCTTCGCGCCGCCGTGGCTTCGAGTCGTCTTTCGGCTCGTCGCTCGATCAACTTTGGGAATATTTTCCCAAATTTTGAGATTCGTCAAGAGGGGGCGGCGAAACCCGGCGCTTCGGCGCCATCCTCGGGAGCGCCATGACCCCCCTCGCCGTCGCCCATCTCTTGTTCGCCCCCGAGACGCTCGAGGACCCCGCCCCCTTCCATGCGCAGCTCCGCCGCCAAGCCCCCGTCGTCGAAGTGGGTTCGAGCCGCGTGTTCCTGGTCGCGACGGCCGCCCTCGTGGAGCGGGCGCTGGAGCGGACGGGCGACTTCTCGAGCCACCTGACGGGCCTGCTCGTGCGCGACGCGAGCGGTGCACCGGGGCTCTTCGACATGACCGGCGTGGGCGACTCGACGCACGTCCTCGCCACCGCCGACGACCCCGCGCACGCGGCGCATCGGCGCGCGGTGCAGCCGGCCGTCGCCGCCGGCCGCATCGCGGAGCTCGAGCCGTGGATCCGCGCGCGGGCGCGCGAGCGCACGCGCGCCTTCGCGCAGCGCGGCGGCGACTACGTCGCGGCGGTGGCCGATCCGCTGCCGAGCCAGGTGATCTCGCGCTTGTTAGGGATCCCGGGGGCGGACCTGGCGCTCATCCAGCGCTGGGCGATGCAGGGCGGCGCGATGCTCGCCGGCGTGATCACCCACGCGGAGCTCGGCGCGCTGGCGCGCGAGGCCGCAGCGCACGCCGCCTACCTCACGCGCCACTTCGCCGGCGCGCGCGGCGACGCGGCGCTGCGTGCGGAGGCGCCGCTGCTCGGCGCGCTCGCGCGCGCCGTCGAGCGCGGCGAGATGACGGAGCGCACCGCACTCGGCATCGCGGTGATCCTGGTGGGCGCCGGCGGGGAGTCCACCGCGAGCTGGATCGGCAGCGCGGTCCGCCTGCTCGCCGAGCGGCCCGCGCTCCAGGCGCAGCTGCGGGAGGAACCGGCGCTCGTTCCGACCTTCCTCGAGGAAGCGCTCCGGCTCGAGCCGCCGTTCAAGTTCCACTACCGGCACGTCGTGCGCACGACCGAGCTCGGCGGCGTCACGCTCCCCGCCGGCGCACGCGCTGCCCTGCTCTGGGCCTCCGCGAACCGCGACGAGGCCGTGTACGAACGTCCGGACGCCCTCGATCTCGCGCGCCCGCATCCGCGCGACCACCTCGGGTTCGGCCGCGGCATCCATTTCTGCGCCGGTGCCGCGCTCGCGCGGGCCGAGGCCCGCATCGCCGTCGAGGAGCTGCTCGCCGCGACGCGCGGCTTCGCGCCGGACGAGGGCGCCCCGCCGCGGCACCTGCCGAGCATCTTCGTGCGCCGCCTCGCGCACCTGCACCTGCGCGCCCAGCCGAGCGCTTAGGCCCTCCCCGGCTCGCCCGCGCGCGCCGGGTCGCGGGCGCTGCGGCGCCTCGCCGCACGAGCCGTGCGCGCGGCACGCTGGCGGACGCGACGTCGCGCCGATGTCTCCCCTGCGTCTGGCCGCGGCGCTCGGCTGCGGCATCCTGCGCGCGCACCCGAGGAGAACGCGATGAACGTCGACGGCAAGCACCTGGTCGAGCCCCGCAGCTACATGGAGCGCGGCTACCCGTGGGCCGAGTGGAAGCAGCTGCGCAAGGAAGCGCCCGTCGCGTGGTTCACGCCGGAAGGCTGGATGCCGTTCTGGGCGATCACGAAGCACGCCGACATCATCGAGGTCTCGAAGCAGCCCGAGATCTTCCTGAACGCGCCCGGCATGACCGCCATCCGCGAGGAGCAGTGGAAGCAGCAGCAGGAAGGCGGCTTCATGCAGATGCGCACGATCATCAACATGGACCAGCCGGACCACCGCAAGTTCCGCAAGGTGGCGAGCCCGTGGTTCACGCCGCGCGGGCTGAAGCGACTCGACGAGGTCGTCGACGTCTCCGCGAAGCAGCTCGTCGACGGCCTCGGCCGCGAAGGCGAGTGCGACTTCATCAAGGACGTCGCCTCGCTGCATCCCCTGCGCGTGCTCGCGAACATTCTCGGCGTTCCGCGCGAGGACGAGCCGTTCATCCTGAAGCTCACGAACGAGCTGTTCGGCGCCGAGGACCCCGAGTTCCAGCGCGGCGCGATGCAGACGCCGGAGCAGCGCCAGGCCACGATGCGCGCGCTCGGCATGGACTTCTTCAACTACTTCAGCAAGGTGATGGCGGGCCGCCGCGAGAAGCCCGCGAACGACCTCGCGAGCGTGATCGCGAACGCGCAGATCGACGGCCAGCCGATGGGCGTGATCGAGACGATGGGCTACTGCCTGATCGTCTTCACCGCGGGCCACGAAACGACGCGCGGCGGCATCGGCGGCGGCATGCTCGCGCTGCTCGAGAACCCGGCGGAGCGCGCGAAGTGGGCGAAGAACCCGGAGCTCGCCACCGCGATCGACGAGATCGTGCGCTACGTGACGCCGGTGAACCACATGCAGCGCACCGCCGCCGAGGACTACACCTTGCGCGGCCAGCGCATCAAGAAGGGCGACCGCCTGATCCTCTTCTACGGCTCTGCGAATCGCGACGAGGAGGTCTTCGAGAACGCGGACGCGCTGAATCTCGACCGCGACCCGAACCCGCACCTCGCGTTCGGCATCGGCGAGCACTTCTGCATCGGCTCGCACCTCGCGCGCAAGACCACCAGCGCGCTCTACCGCGAGCTGCTGCCGCGGCTCGAGCACGTCGAGCTCGCGGGCAAGCCCGAGCGCACGGCGTCGAACCTCGTACCGGGGCTGAAGCACCTGCCGATCCGGTATCGCATCAAGCCCGCGGCGGCGTGAGCGAGGCGCGCCTCAGGTCCTATTGGTTCGATGCCCCCGGCGTCGCCTGGTCGAGTGCGACGGAGACCGCTGCGATCAAGCGATAGCTGAGGACGTAGGTAGGTGGATCGAGGCGAGCGCGCGTGGGCGAGTGCGGCGGGATGACAGCATAGAATCCGATCGTCGGAATCCCTCTCTTACGGAAGGGGCGACTGTCGAGCAGCCGATCGACCGTCATTCGCCGACAACCCTCCAGCCCCGTAGCGGTGCCTGCGCGGCCGAGGTATCCGGCAGAGTTCTTCGCGCGGCAGTCGATGCCAATTTGTTCCCAGGCCTTCAGCTGCGGGATCGAAGATCCGACGACCGCGCGCGCAACGGCATCGACGAAGCACCGCTGCTCGTCGTCGAGATCGGGCGGAAGGCTCGGGACACGCGATCCCAACGAACCGACGTGGACGAAGTAGCGCGGGTGGCCGTTCGCCGGTGAATCGATGAACGCGCGCGCGCCGGCCGGGCTCTCCGTCACGGTGCGCGAAAAGACGGCGATCGAGTAGGAGTGCTCGCGCGGCTCGGCTGCCACGGCCCGCGCGACCTCCGGCAAGATCCCCGCTGCGGCCCAGCCGTCGAGCTCTGGGCTTGCGCCGATGGCGATCATCGCCGGGTTCCTTCCGAGAATCTTGCAGACGAGGTTCGGCTGCGAGAGGCCCGGGGCCGACTGCTCGTCGACGCTCGTACAGCCCGCATCAATGAACCGACGCGCGAGCGCAGCGACCTTCCCCGCGCGCTTGCGCTCGCCGCCCAGCTCGCGCAGCGCCTCCGCGAGCCGCTTCGGCTCCGAGAATGCGACGCGCAGCTTCAGATCCGCGGGCAGGCACTCCCGCGCCGCGTCCTCCGCGTGCGCACCCGCCGCGAGCGCAAGCGCCGCGAGCGCGGCGCAGGCCCAGCGGCGCGCGCGCGTCATCCCGGCTCGGCCTCGTCGCCGGGCTTGTTCCGCACGAGCCCGCGGTAGGCCTCCTGCGCGGTCCGGCCCTCGTGCAGCACGCCGTACACCTCGCGCGCGATCGGCATTTCGACGCCGACGCGCTCGGCGAGCTCGAGCACCACGCGGGTCGTCTTCACGCCCTCCGCGACCATGTGCATCTCGGCGATGATCTCGTCGATCTTGCGGCCGCGGCCGAGCTGCTCGCCGACGTGGCGGTTGCGGCTCTGCGGCGAGATGCAGGTGGCGACGAGGTCGCCCATGCCCGCGAGGCCGGAGAAGGTCTCGGCGCGGCCGCCGAGCGCGACGCCGAGCCGCGTCATCTCGGCGAGCCCGCGCGTGATCACGGCGCTGCGCGTGTTGTCGCCGACGCCGAGGCCGTCGCCCATGCCCACGGCGATCGCGATGACGTTCTTCAGCGCGCCGCCGAACTCGCAGCCCGCGACGTCGCGGTTCGTGTAGACGCGGAACATGCCGCTGTGGAACACGTCCTGGAGCTGGCGCGCGATCATGTCGTCGTCGATCGCGATCACGCTCGCGGCGGCGAGGCCCGCCATGATCTCGCGCGCGAGGTTCGGGCCCGTGAGCACGCCGGCGCGGCGATCGGGCAGCACCTCGCGGATCACCTCGGTCATGCGCAGGTGCGTCCCCTGCTCGAGGCCTTTGCTGAGGCTCACGACCGGCACCCACGGGCGGATGTGCTTGCGCACCTCTTCGAGCACCGCGCGCTGGCCGTGGGACGGCACGCCCACGGCGATCAGGTCGGCGTCGCGCACGGCCTCCTCGATCGACGCGGTGGCGCGCAGCGCGCGGGGCAGCTTCGCCTTCGGCAGGTAGCGCTCGTTCGTGTGCGCGCGATTGACCTCGTCCGCCGTGTCGGCCTTGCGCGCCCACAGCACGGTGGGCGCGTTGCGCGCGGCGAGCGACGCGACCGTGGTTCCCCACGAGCCCGCGCCGAGCACGCACACGCGCAGCGTCATTGGCCGAGCACCTCGAGGAAGCGCTTGCGCACGCCCTCGATCTCCGCGTCGAGCGTGTCGCGCGTCCAGTCGCTGGTGTCGATCGGCGGCAGCACCACCGCCTCGACGTTCGCGGGCCGCAGCACGATCGCGCCGCGCGGCAACACGTCGAGGGTGTTCTTGAACACGATCGGCACGATCGGCACGCCCGCCTGCATCGCGAGGTGGAACGCGCCCTTCTTGAACTTGCCGAGCCGCGGCGTGCGCGAGCGCGTGCCCTCCGGCGCGATCGCGATCGAGCGGCCTTCCTTCAGCGCCTGCACCGCCGGCGCGAGCGCGTCGATCGCGCGCTGCGTGTCGCCGCGGTCGATGAACACGGCCCCTGCGAACTCGAAGGCCTGGCCCAGGATCGGGACGTTCTGGATCTCCTTCTTCGCGATGCCCGCGAAGTCGCGCCGCAGCAGCTTGGCCACCAGCATCGCGTCGACGCCGCTCTGGTGGTTGAACACGAACACGGCGGGGCGGTGGGACCAGAGGTGCTCCTCGCCGCGCACGTCGAGCTCGATGCCCGCGAACGCGGTCGCCAGCTCCGACCAGGCCGACATCGCGACGTTCGCGCCCTCGCGCTGCGAGCGGTTGGCGAAGCCGACGCCCATGCCGACGAGCACGCTCGGGATCATGCTGCCGTACGCGAGCACGGTGCGCGCCATCGCTTCGGCGTCGGGCCGACCGCGGCTCGTGAAGCGGCGGATCGGCCAGCCGCGATTGCGCGCGATGCCCGCGAGCCGCGAGCCCGGATTCAGCGCGCGCGGCTTGCCCACGCCCTCGAGCAGCGGCAGGTCGTCCGCGCTGTCGGTGTAGAAGTACGACTGCGCGAGGTCGAAGCCCTCGCGCTCGGCGAGGATGCTCGCGTAGTGGAGCTTGCCCTCCTGCCAGCAGGTCGGCTTCACCACCTCGCCGGTGAACACGCCTTCCTCGACCTCGAGCCGCGTGCACATCACGTGGGGGATCTCGAGCGCGCGCGCGAACGGCTCGACCTGATAAGTGAGGGCCGACGACACGATCGCGAGCGTGTGGCCCTTCGCGCGATGCGCCTCCACCAGCGCGCGCGACTCGGGGTAGATGTCCTTCGCGAGCCGCTTCTCGAACACCTCCTCGGCCTGCTCGCGCATCACGTCTTCGCTGAGGCCGCGGTAGGTGGCGACGATGCCGGCGAGCATGCCCGAGAAGCCGGTGCGGCCGAGCGCGAACGACATCGCGCCGGCCAGGGTGTCGCTCAGCTCCTTGGGCGAGATGCGGCCCGAGGTCACGCGCTCGCGCAGGAACGCGGTCGCGCTGAAGCCGGCAACGAGGGTCTGGTCGAGGTCGAAGAGCGCGCCGATCTCGGGGCCCGAGGGGCCTTCGCGGATCTCGCGAGTCAGGTCGTCATGGAGGGCCACGTCGCTCTCTCCGCCGGCGGTGCCGGCATTATGCACGAGTGCGCTTCGGCGCGGGGAAGCCGCCGCGCCCGATCACTCATCGGCAGGAAGGGAGCAACTTCGCCGAGCTTTTTCGGGGGGCACCGTCATAGGATGTGCAGAGGCTCGCACACCCGCGGAGCCCAACCCTCGAATCGACTGGAGACGCGCCCATGACCCTCGGCAACAAGCTCTCGGCGGAGTTCCTCGGCACCTTCTGGCTCGTGCTCGGCGGCTGCGGCAGCGCCGTGATCTCCGCCGCCTTCCCCGCCGTCGGGATCGGCCTGCTCGGCGTGTCGCTCGCCTTCGGTCTGACCGTGCTGACCATGGCCTACGCGATCGGCCACGTGTCGGGCTGTCACCTGAACCCCGCGGTGACGGTCGGCCTCGTGGTCGGCGGGCGGCACCCCGCCTCCGAGGCCCTGCCCTACATCGTCGCTCAGGTGCTCGGCGCCGCGGCCGGTGCGGGCGTGCTCTACGTGATCGCGAGCGGAGCCGCCGGCTTCGACGTGAGCGCCGGCTTCGCCTCGAACGGCTTCGGCGAGCATTCGCCGGGCGGCTACTCGCTGATGGCCAGCTTCGTCACCGAAGCGGTCATGACCTTCATGTTCCTGATGATCATCCTCGGCGCGACCGACTCCCGTGCGCCCGCGGGCTTCGCGCCCATCGCGATCGGCCTCGGGCTCACGCTGATCCACTTGATCAGCATTCCGGTCACCAACACGTCGGTGAACCCGGCGCGCTCGACCGGCCCCGCCTTGTTCGTGGGCGGCTGGGCGCTCTCGCAGCTGTGGCTGTTCTGGGTCGCGCCGATCCTCGGCGCCGCGGCGGCGGGCGTCGCCTACAAGGCGGTCGCCGGGGGGAAGTGAGGAGGCGGGCCGCCTCACGGGCGCCGCGCGGTAGAGTGCGCCGACCTCGCTCCACCGCTTCGGGAGAACCATGCGCACGCTCGTCGCTCTGCTGATCCCGCTCGCCCTCTCCACCGCGTGCGCCGACCCTGGGCCCGCGGCCCCCACTCCGGACGAGGTGCGCGCCGCGATCGAGGCGCAGAACCGCACCTTCGGCGAGACGTTCCGCAGCGGCGACGCCGACGCGCTCGCGGCGCTCTACACCGCGGACGGCGCGGTGCTGCCGCCGAACGCGCCGAAGGCGACCGGCCCGGAGGCGCTCGCCGCGTTTTGGGGCGGCGTGCTGGGCAGCGGTGTCGCGAACGCCGTGCTCACCACCGAAGAGGTCAGCTACGCGGGAGGCGACACCGCCACCGAGCTCGGCAGCGCCGTGCTCTCGCTGAAGGACGGCTCCGTCGCCGACGAGGCGAAGTACGCGGTGCTGTGGAAGCAGACGCCGGACGGCTGGCGCATGCACCGCGACATCTGGAACTCGAACCGCGCGCCCGCTCCGGCGGCGGCGCCCGAAGCACCCGCGCCCACCGCTGCTCCCGTCGACGCCGCGAGCGCCGCCTCCGCGGCCACTGCGCCGACCGAGTGACGCGCGCCGCTCAGGCGTAGCGCCAACGCTTCGCGGGCTCCGCGCCGGGCGCGTACTCGAGCACCTGCACGTCGAACCAGATCGGCAGCAGGAAGCGCACGTAGAACGCGTGCGTGGTAACGCCGCCGGTGACGAGGTCGTCGTACTCCTTGATCTCGACGCGCGGGTCGCGCGCGCGCCAGGCCCTCGCCTTCGCGAGCAGCGCATCGACCTCGGCGCGCGTGTCGCACAGCATGCCGAGGTGGTCGAAGCCCGGCGACGTCATGTGCGCGCGCTGCTCGGTGACGAGGATGAACTGGCTCGTCTCCGGGTCGGTCCGCAACAAGAGGCCGGTCTGCTTCAGGATCGGCACGTCTAGGGCGTC
Organism: uncultured Spirochaetales bacterium; assembly: GCA_964501435.1. Classification (GTDB taxonomy): domain Bacteria; phylum Myxococcota_A; class UBA9160; order UBA9160; family UBA6930; genus VGRF01. The sequence goes on from CAZCTH010000048.1 coordinate 14,295, forward strand.
CCAGCCGAAGAGATCCGCGTAGAACGCCTTGATCTCGGCGCGCGCCGCCGCGAGCGCGCCCTTCGGCAGCGTCAGCTCCATGTGGTTGAAGCGGCGCGCCACCCTCAGCCTCGCAGGCGCGCCTGGAAGTCGTCCGTCGTGTTCACCTTGGGGTACGGCACCGCGGGCACGGGCACACCCAGGAACTTGCAGAGCGGCTCCCAGCCCTGGCCGGGCTGGTAGACGAGCAGGCGCTCGGGCGCGATCTCGCGCTTCACGCGCGCGTTGTGCGCCTCGAACACGGAGATCGCGTGGTCGCGGTCCTCGAAGCGTCCGCCGAAGGTGCCGCGCAGGATCAGCTTGCGCGCCATCTCGAGCTGCTCGTGCATCGCCGGCGGAGCGTTCGCCGGCGTCGGCCGCGCCATCACCTGATAAATCGTGCTCGTGACGCTCGCGTACCACGCGTCCGCCGGGCGCTCGGAGTGGATCACCCGCGCGTTCGGGAAGTGGTCGGCGATCTGCCGCCAGAACTTCGTGGAGGGCCAGTCCACCGTCGCGCGATAGCTCGCGAAGAGCGCGCTCCAATCCGTCGTCGCGCCGTCGTCGGCCGCGCTCCAGAGCGCGGAATGCCCCGGGTTCTGCGCGACCTCGATCATGTGGTAGCAGCGCCCAAAGCCGAGCTGCTCGAGCGCGAGCTTGAGCGAGAGCGTGCCCGTGCGGCCGAAGCCGGTGCCGACGATCTCGAGCGCCATCACTTCACCCACACGCCCGGGGCGTTCGTCGTGTAGCCGAGGGAGCGATAGGCGGCGTCCACCACCGACTGTCCGCGCTCGTTCAGCAGGATGCCCTTGCCCATCTGGTTCATCGAGTAGCCGAACGAGAGCTCCTCGCGCGGATCGGCGAAGCCGATCGAGCCGCCGGCGCCCACGTGGCCGAAGGCGGCCGACGAGAGGATCGCGCTGTCGCGGTCGCCGCGGGCGCGGCGGCGGTTGTCCATCGACTTCATGAAGCCGAGCCCGAAGCGCGTCGGGATCAGCAGCGTCGCGTCCTCCTGCGTCGCGACGGCGACCTCGCCCATGCGCGCGAGCGTGTTCGCGTCCACGAAGGTCTTGCCGCCGAGCTTCCCGCCGCAGGCGAAGGGCGCGTACATGCCGGCGAGCCCGCGCGCGTTCGAGATGCCGCCCGCGCCGCCGACCTCCGCCGCGTGCGCCTCGCGCGAGTTCGCGTCGAAGCCGAGGTTCAGCATCGAGAGGCCCTGGATCGACTGGCGCTCGCTCAGCATCTTGACCACGAACTCGCTCGGCGCCTCGCCGGGCGGGGGTGCGTAGAAGCGCATCGGCGCGACGCGCGGCTCGACCGCTTCGGGGGCACCGATCCAGAACTCGATGCCGAGCGGCTGCGCGATCTCGTCGCGGAAGAAGGCGCCGAGCGACTTGTTGCTGACGCGCCGCACGAGCTCGCCGACGGTCCAGCCGAAGTTGATCATGTGGTAGCCGTTGCGCGTGCCGGGCTTCCAGAACGGCTCCTGCGCCTCGAGCAGGCCGACCATGTACTCCCAGTCGGTCGCGCCGTTCGGCTTCAGCGTCGTGGAGATCACCGGCACGCCCACCGAATGGTCGAGCATCATGCGCACCGTCGCGGCCTCCTTGCCGCGCTTCGCGAACTCGGGCCAGTACTCGGCGACGGGCGCGTCGAGGTCGAGCTGCCCGCGCGAGGCCAGCACGTGCGCGCACAGCGCCGTTGCGCCCTTCGTGCACGAGAACACGATGCTCACCGTGTCGCGCTCCCAGGCGCGGCCGGTCGCCGGGTCGGCCACGCCGCCCCAGAGGTCCACGAGGGTCTCGCCGTGGAGGCGCAGGCTCACGCTCGCGCCGACCTCCCCGCGCTCCTCGAAGTTGCGCACGAACTCCCGCGCCACCTCGGCGAAGCGCTCGTCGCAGAGGCCTGCGACTCGCCCGTTGGGAACGTCTTGCTGGATCGTGAGCATCGGGCCCTCCTCGGGTCGGCCAGTGTGCCCCAGGTCCCGGCGAGATCGCGCGTGACACGGAGCCCCCTGCCCGGCTATTCCATGACTTCCCCGGAGGCCCCCCGCATGAAGCCCCTGCTCGTCGCCCTGTGCCTGGCCCTCGCCGCGCCCGCCCTCGCCCAGGTCACGCCGCCCCAGACGATCACCTTCGAGGGCGTGGGCACGCCGATGCCCTACGAGCCCGACACGAAGGTGCCCGCGGCGGCCCGGCTGAAGAAACTCACGCTCGCGGGCGGCGGGTACATCAGCTTCCGCACGCGCGGCGGCGCGAAGTACGTCGCGCTCGTGACGCACCTCGGCACCACCGCGATCGTGGGCGTGAACTCGAAGGGCAAGATCCAGCCGTTCCGATACACCGAGATCCGCATCCGGAAGTCCGACGGCGCGCGCTTCGATTCGTTCGTGCCGATTCCCGCCGGGCAGCGCATCGACGACAAGGGGACGACCGACACGAAGGACGACGAGGTCGTTGCGTGGGACCAGGGCGGCTCGGCGGCGTTCAACCTGTACGACACGCAGAAGCGCCTCTACCCGATCGGCGGAGCGAGCCTGCAGGTCGCGCGCGCGACGCCGCCGGACCCGCTGAACCTGGTCAAGGATTCCTACGACCTCACGACCACGAGCCTCGACTTCGCACGCATCCAGATCGTGGGCGACATGGTGTACGACGACCTGGTCGTTTCCTACGGCCACTGACCGGGCGCTGGCGACCGGCGCGGCGTCTGCGAGCCTCGGCGCGCGCCGGGGGACGTGAGCGTTGGGCCAGCACGCTGAGATTCCGTATGCGGGCTCGACGATCATCGGCCTCGCTGCGGAGCATTTCGCGGCGATCCAGCGCACCGTCGAGATTCTGTTCGGCCTCGCTCGAGCGCCGAGTTATCAGGCCGCGCTGGCGACCTCCGCGGACGCCGTCACCGCCCACGCGCCGGGAAACTTCGGCGTGTTCATGGGCTACGACTTCCACGTCACGCCGAGCGGGCCGCGCCTGATCGAGGTGAACACCAACGCCGGCGGCGCGCTGCTGAACGGCCTCCACACCGCCGCGCTCTGCGATCCCGCGAAGCTCGCGTGCGTGTGCTCCGAGCTGCTGTCGGTGGACGACCTCGAGCGCGACCTCGTGGACACGTTCCGCGCCGAATTCGCCGCAGCGCGCGCGGGGCAGCGCGACGGCACGCCGCTCGCGCGCATCGCGATCGTGGACGACGCGCCGGCGCAGCAGTTCCTGGCGAGGGAGTTCGCGCTGTTCCGCGCGCTGTTCGCGAACGCGGGCATCGAGGCGCGCATCGCCGACACCCGCGAGCTCGCACCGCGCCCCGGCGGCGGGCTCGCGCTCGGCGACTGGCCGGTGCAGCTCGTCTACCTGCGCGACACGGACTTCGCGCTGGCGAGCGAGCGCACGCGCGCGCTGCGCGCCGCCTATCTCGCGGACGAGGTCGTGGTGACGCCGTCGCCGCGCGAGCACTTCCTGCTCGCGGACAAGCGGCGCCTCGCGCTGTTCTCGTCGCCCGAAACGCTCGCGGCTTTCGGCGTGGGCGCGGACGACGCGCGCTTCCTGGCCGAGGTCGTGCCTGAGACGCGGCTGCTCGCCGAGCTCGACGCCGAGCGCGCCTGGGCCGAGCGGGCGAGTTGGGTGTTCAAGCCGGCGGCCGCGTTCGGCAGCCGCGCCGTCTACCGCGGCGACAAGATCTCGCGCAAGAAGTTCGCCGAGATCGCCGCGGAGCCCGGCTACGTCGCCCAGCGCCACGCGCCCCCCGGGCTCGTGCGCGTCGAGACCACCGACGGCGCGCGCGAGATGAAGTTCGACGTACGCGCCTACGCCTACCGCGACCGCGTGCTGCTGCTGGGCGCGCGCGTGTACGAGGGCCAGGTGACGAACCTGCGCAGCCCCGGCGGCGGCTTCTCCGCGATCTGCGTGTCGCGGCCGAACGCGGGCTGCTGAGAAGCGTGCAGGGGGGGCCGGCGCAGATGAGCGGCGGTGGGGCGTTGCGCCTGGCGTGCGGCGGCATCGGAGGAAAGAGGTCCCGATGATCCGCCGCCTTCGCCGCCTCCGCCCAGCCGCGCTCGCCGCGGTGCTGGTTGCGTCCTTCGCCTGCGCTTCGCCGGGCGCGCCGGACTTCGCATTGCTGTACACGCCGGCCGCGCGTCACCACGGCCCCGATCGCAATCCGATCATCGCGATCCCGGGCATCCTCGGCTCGAAGTTGCGCGACCCCGCCACGGGAACGCTCGCCTGGGGTGCGTTCGAGGGCGGCGCGGCGGACCCCGGCCGGCCGGCCGGCGCGCGCTTGATCGCGCTGCCGATCGACGCGCTGCGCTCCCTCGCCGAGCTGCGCGACGAGCTCACGCCGAGCGGCGTGCTCGACCGCGTGCGCATCGAGCTCGCCGGCGTGCCGATCGACATCCAGGCCTACGCGGGCATCCTCGCGACGCTCGGCGCCGGCGGCTATCGCGACGAATCGCTCGGCCTCGCGGGCGAAGTGGACTACGGCGACGACCACTTCACCTGCTTCCAGTTCGACTACGACTGGCGCCGCGACAACGTCGAGAACGCGCAGCGCCTGCACGCGTTCATCGAAGCGAAGCGCGAGCTGCTGCGGCGCGAGTACGCGAAGCGCTACGGGATTGCGAACGCGGACGTCCGCTTCGACGTCGTCGCCCATTCGATGGGCGGGCTGCTCGCGCGGTATTACCTGATGTACGGCGCGCAGGACCTGCCCGCCGACGGCTCGCCGCCGAAGCTCACGTGGGAAGGCGCGCGCCGCGTCGACCGCGTGATCCTCGTCGGCACGCCGAACGCGGGCTCGGCGGAGGCGCTCGTGCAGCTCGTCGACGGACGCAAGATCGGCCCGCTGCTCCCCACCTACTCGCCAGCCGTGCTCGGAACCTTTCCCGCGATCTATCAGTTGTTACCGCGCGCGCGGCACGCGGCGGTGGTGTGGGAGGGGGGCGCCGCGCGGCCGGTCGAAGACCTGTTCGACCCGGAGCTTTGGGTGCGCAACCGCTGGGGCCTCGCCGACCCGGCACAGTCCGAGGCGCTCGCGGAGCTGCTGCCGCGCGAGCCCTCGGCGGATCGGCGCCGCGAGATCGCGCTCGCCTTCCAGCGCCGCGCGCTCGAGCGTGCCCGCGCGTTCCACGCGGCGCTCGATCGCCGCGACGCCGTGCCCCCGCGCCGCCTCGACCTGCGGCTCGTCGCGGGCGACGCGACGCCGACGCCCGCTCGGCTCGCCGTGTCGCGCGCGACGGGACGCGTGTCCGTGATCGGCCTCGCGCCGGGCGACGGCACCGTCACGCGCGCGAGCGCGCTCCTCGACGAGCGCGCGGCCGAGCCGTTCCGGCCCGGACTCGACTCGCCGCTCGCCTTCCGCCAAGTGCTCTTCCTGCCGGAGTCGCACCTCGGCCTCACGCGCAGCGGCGTGTTCCGCGACAACGTGCTTTGGTGGCTGCTGGAAGAGCCGCGCTGACGCCTCCACCTGCCGCCGCACACGTGGGCCCGGCCCCATGCGCGATTCGGACGCCCGAAGAGCGCGGGCGATCAGCCGCCGAGGCCACCGCCGGTGACGATCGGCGTGTTGGTCCACGCGCCCTTGGGCGTGCGGTACCAGCCGGCCGCCGCGAGCGCGCCGCCGTTCACGTGCAGCGTCGTGCCCGTGACCCACGCGGAGAGATCCGAAGCGAGGAAGAGCGCGGCGCCGGCGAGGTCGTCGGGCGCGCCGAAGCGGCCGAGCGGGATCCAGTACGGGATGCGCGCCTTCAGCTCGTCGGGCAGCCAGCTCATCACGGGCACCTGCGGCGTGTCGGTGGTCTCGGGCGCGATGCAGTTCACGCGGATGCGCTTCGGCGCGAGCTCGAGCGCGAGGCTGCGCGAGAAGCCCTCGGTCGCCGCCTTGAACGCGGAATACATCACGTTGCCGGGGATGCCGCGGTGCGCCTCGATCGTCGTCACGTTGACGATGCTGCCGCCCTCGCCGCGGCGGATCATGTCGGGCGCGAGCGCGCGGGTGCAGCGCAGCGCGGCGCCGAGGTTCGTGTCGAACAGCGCTCGCCACTGGTCGTCGGTGCTCTCGACGAACGGGTTCGAGAAGCCGAGCCAGTCGCCCACGTTGTTGACGAGCACGTCCACGCGCCCGAACGCGTCGAGCGTGCGCGCGGCGAGCGCGTCCACGGGGGCCTGCTGCGTGACGTCGCCGACGACCGCGAGCGCGCGTCCGCCGCGCGCCGCGATCGCCGCGGCGGCGTCGTTCGCGCGCGCGGCGTCTCGCTCCGCGACCACGACGGCGGCGCCGCAGGCCGCGAGCGTCTCGGCGATCGCGCGGCCGATGCCCGCTCCGCCGCCGGTCACGACCGCCACCTTGCCTGCCAGCGAGAGCGCCTTCGCGTCGAGCATCGCATCCCCTTCGGAGAGGGAGCGATGCTAGGCGTGCGCCGAAGCGCGGCGCCATCGCAGCACGCTCACTTGCTCTTCGACGCGCTCAGCTCGAAGCGCAGCCCCATCACGAGCGCATCTTCGAGCGCGGGATCGCCGCTCGGATTCAGCACGTACTGCACGTCCGGCTGCAGCGTGAGCCACTCCACGACGGGGAAGCGGTAGGTGAGCTCGAGGTTCACCTCGCTGCGATCCCAGCGCGTGCCGAGGGCGCGCTGCGCGTCGCGATACGCCTCGCCGAAGCGCGCCGTCGCGACGGCGAAGCCGAGCTGGTCTTCGTCGCGGCCCGGAAAGAGGCCCGTGTAGACGGCGCCCGCGCCGACGTAGCTCGAGAACGGGTTCACGCGATCGTCCGCGATGCCGACGCGCAGGAAGCCGGCGAGGCCCTGCTCGCCGTTCGCCTCGCGCCAGAGCGGGCTCTCGACGAACGAGTAGAAGCCGCCGTTGCCGCGGCGAAGCGAACCCGGCACGCCGGCGACCGCGTCGCGGGTGCGCTCGAAGCGCGCGGTGTATCGCCACGCACCGAAGCCGCGCGCAGGCCGGCCTCCCACGCGCGCTCCATCTCCCACGCCAGCAGCGCGCCGTCGCCCTCGTCGAAGCGGATCGACGTGCGCTTCGGGTGGGCGGGGTCGCCCGGCACGCCGTCGAGCGCGGCAAACTTCAGAAGCGAGCCGCCGATCGGCGCCGCGAGGCGCACGCCGAGCGAAGTCACGGGAAAGATCGACGGCCCGTTCAGGCCGCTCTGCGCGTAGTCCGGGCCGATGCCGTGGGACGGATTCACGAACAGGCCCGCGGTGTCGATCGCGTCGAACTCGGTGTTGAGGTCGTACAAGCCCACGCGCACGGAGGCGAAGCCGAGGTCCTGGTTCACCCACAGCTCGTACAGGCGCACCGCTGCGTCCGCCTCGATGTTGCTCACGCCCTGCGCATCGCCGACGAGGTCGCCCGAGATCGCGCCGCCGTTGTCGTAGAGGCCGTAGGCGAAGAAGCTGAGGCCCTCGATGCCGAACGCGACGGCGCCGTCGAGCGAGAGCATCAGGTCGACGTTGTCGAGGTAGCGCGTGCCCTCGCGCAGCCCCCCGTCCACCGACGACATCACCTCGCCCGTGTAGACGCCCTCGAGCGTCAGGAGCGACGGGGCCGCAGCCTCCTCCGCGCCCACGTGCGATGCGAGTGCCGTCGCGATCGCGACGCAAGCCAGTCCTCGAACGCCCATGCGTTCCCTCCTCGCACCCCGTGGAGCCTGATCGGCAGCGAGCGGGAGGAATCGCGCGTCTCGGGAGTTTCGCTGCGCGTTCTCAGTCGTTCGTGCGGATGCAGTCGAGGCCCAGCACGAGGTCGGCGCCGAAGGCGGTCGCGGGCGTCTGGTAGCCGGGCTTCGCGCCGCCTTCGAGCACGCGCCGCGCGATCTCGACGCCGGCGAGCATGGTCAGGTGGTAGCCGCTCGGCGTGTCGAGGCGCGCGCGCGCCGTCTCGCCGCCCGCGCCGATCGCCTCGGCCACGACGTGCCCGCGCAGCGTCGTGCGCTCTTCCTCGGTCGGGCCCTCCGGCATCGCGCCGATCAGGCCCTGGAAGCCGCGCTGCACCGGACGGAGCCGCAACAAGGGCGCCAGCGGGCCGCTCGCGCGCAGCATCGCGCGCATGCCGACGCCGGCGCGCAGGTAGACCTCGACGTTCTCGGCGCGGGTGGAATGCCAAGCGGTCACCAGGTCGCCGAGCGGCGCGCCGGCGCAGCGCGCCGGGCCGAAGCCGAAGTCGAAGTCGCGCTGCAGGCTGCCGGGCGGGAGCGCGACGATGCGGCCCGCGCGGCGCACGAGGCAGCCGGCGCCGAGCATCTCGACGCTCGTCTTCGCCGAGCCGCGCGTCGGCGTACCGAGCGCGTCGATCGCGATGCGCAGCGTGTGCGGCTCGGGCACCCGCGCCGCGACGTGCGCGGCGAGGCAGTCGCTCGGCACGACGTCGAAGCCGCAGCCCGGCATGAGCATCACGCCGGCCTCCCGCGCGCGCGGGCCGAGCATCTCGCACAGCTCGAACACCGGGATCTCGCCGGTGATGTCGAGGTAGTGCGTGCGCGTCGCGAGGCACGCGTCGAGCATCGGACCCGCGGTCGCGGAGAACGGGCCGGCGGCGTGCAGCACGCACGCGACTCCGGCGAGCGTCTCGCGCAAGCGCGGCGCGTCCTCCACGCTGCAGACGCGCGCCTCGGCGCCGATTTGCGCGGCGAGCGCCTCGACTCTCGCCGCGCTCCGGCCGGCGACGATCGGGCGCAGGCCGCGACTCGCGGCGTGGGCCGCGAGGAGGCGCCCCGAGTAGCCGGTGGCGCCGTAGATGAGCAGCGCGGGTTGGTTCACTTCGGATTCATGGGATGGGGCCGCCCGTGGCGCGCTCCGTTTGTCGCACGCGGGCGACCGGGCGGCGTCGTGGAGTTGGCTCGGATCAGCCGATTTTCTTGCGGAGCCACTCGAGCATGACGCGCGTGAGCGCGGCGGGCTGCTCTTGCTGGGTCCAGTGGCCGCACGGGAGCTCGTGCACCTCGAGGTCGCTGCACAGGGCGCGCATGCCGGCGGCGGCCTGCGGCGGAAGCGCGGCGTCCCACGAGGCGGTGACCATCAGGCACGGCAGCGCGAGCGGCTTCACGCCGAGCTCGGGAATCACGCGCTTGTCCTTGTCGGCGTTGCGGTACCAGCTCACCGGGCCGAAGAAGCCCGAGTGCTCGAAGGCGCGGGTGTAGACGCCGAGCTCTTCGGGGCCGAGCAGCGGCGCACCCATCGGCTCCATCGCTTCGAGCCGGCGGAACGGGTTCGCGTCCACCGGTCCGTCGCCGCGGAACAGGAGGCCCGCGGCCGGGCCCGTCGCGCGGCGCATCATCTTCTCGAACACGAGGCGCGGATTGCGGTCGAGCACGCCTTCGGCGACGCCGGGCTTCTGGAACCAGAGGATGTAGAGCTTCTCGTCGTCCTTGAAGACGGCGCGCAGCTGCTCGGTGGTGGGGAACGCCATGTAGGGCGTGTTCACGCCGATCGCGCCGAGACAGCGATCCGGGTGCCGCACGGTCATGCCCCACGACACGAAGCCGCCCCAGTCGTGGCCCGCGAACACCGCCTTGTCGATGCCGAGGGCGTCGAGCAGGTGCGCCATGTCGTCGCACAGGTGGTCGAGCGAGTAGTCCTCGACACGCGCCGGGCGATCGCTCCAGCCGTAGCCGCGCTGGTTCGGCGCGATCGCGCGGAAGCCGGCGGCCGCGAGCGCGTTCACCTGATAACGCCACGAGTAGGCGAGCTCGGGGAAGCCGTGACACATCACGACCGCGGGACCGACGCCGGCCTCGTGCACCTCGAGCGTGACTTCGGGAAGACGGATGCGCCGGGGAGCGGGGAATGTGATCTGCATGGCGGCACGATACCGAGACGCAGCCGGACGCTGAAGGGGCCACGAGGCCCGGAAATCCCGAGTCGGGGTCAGACCCCGATTCGGGATTCCGGCGCAACCACCCTCCGCGCTCGCGTAGGATGGCGCGCATGCTGCGGCCCTATCGCGTGCTCGACCTCGCGAACGAAGACGGCATCCTGTGCGGGCAGCTGCTCGCGGACCTCGGCTGCGACGTCGTCGCGATCGAGCCGCCGGGCGGGTCGAGCGCGCGGCTGCGCGGCCCCTTCGCCGGCGACGTGCGCGACCCCGAGCGCTCGCTCACCTGGTGGGCGTGGGCGCGCGGCAAGCGCAGCGCCGTGCTCGACCTCGCGAGCGCCGCCGACCGCGACGCCCTGCGGCGCCTCGCGCAGGGCGCCGACTTCTTCATCGAGAGCTTCGCGCCCGGGCATCTCGCGTCGCTCGGCCTCGGCCACGCCGATCTCGCGGCGCTGAACCCGGCGCTGATCACCGTCTCGATCACGCCGTTCGGGCAGACGGGGCCGAAGGCGCACTACGCCGCGACCGACCTGATCGGCCTCGCGGCGGGCAGCACCCACTTCCTGTCCGGCGAGATGGGAGGCCGGCCGGTGCGCGCGGCGATTCCGCAGGCGGGCCTGCACGCCGCGGCCGACGGCGCGGTGGGCGCGCTGATCGCGCACTTCGCGCGCGAAAAGACCGGGCGCGGCCAGCACGTCGACGTCGCGATGCAGCACGCCACCACGCTCGCGACGCAGTTCCGCGCCCTCGACGGCGCGATCGGCGAGACCCCTGCGCGCCGCATCTCCGGCGGCTCCTACGTGAAGAGCGCCTTCCTGCGCACGCGCTACCCCGCGGCGGACGGCTGGGTGACGCTCGGCCCCGCATTCCTCGCCTCGACGGGCCACTTCATGAAGCGCCTGCTCGGCTGGGTCGCAGAAGAGGGCCGCTGCGACCCGGCGCTGATCGACGAGGACTGGAACAGCTTCGCCATGCGCATGATCACCGGCGCGCTGCCCGAGACGGCCTACGAGCCCGTCGACGCCGTGCTGCGCGCGTTCTTCGCGACGAAGACCAAGGCCGAGCTGATGGAGCAGTCCGTGAAGCGCCGCCTGCTCGTCGCCCCGGTGCTCGACCTCGGCGAGATCGTGAGCAGCCCGCAGCTCGCCGCGCGCGAGTTCGCCGTGACGCTACCGAGCCCCGTGGACGGCGCACCCGTCCAGTACCCCGGCGCTTGGGCGAAGTTCTCCGAGACGCCGCTGCGCTTCACGCGCCGTGCGCCGCGCCTCGACGAGCACGGCGCGGACGTGCGCGCCGACGCGCGCCGCAAGCCGCTCTCGCTCGCGGAGCGCGCGGCGTCGGGCGCCCCGGATGCGGGTGCGGCCGAGCTGCCCTTCGCGGGGCTCAAGGTGCTCGACCTGTTCTGGGTGCTCGCGGGCCCCGGCGCGACGCGCGTGCTCGCCGACTACGGCGCGACGGTGGTGCACGTCGAGTCGAGCAAGCACGTCGACACGCTGCGCGTGATCCCGCCCTATCAGTTCGCGAACCCGCACCCCGAAGGCGCCGGCGGCTTCCAGAGCGCGAACGCGAACAAGCTCGGCGCGACGATCGACATGCACACACCCGAAGGCCGCGACGTGATCCTCGACCTCGTGCGCTGGGCGGACGTCGTCACCTCGTCGTTCGCGCCCGGCGTGCTCGACGGGCTCGGCCTCGGCTGGGAGACGATCCACGCCCTGAACCCGCGCGCGATCCTGATCGAGTCGTGCCTGATGGGTCAGACCGGCCCGTGGCGCGGCTTCACCGGCTTCGGAAATCTCGCCGCCTCGGTGACGGGCTACATGACGCTCGCCTGCGAGAAGGACGGCATCCCGTCGGGGCCGTGGGCCGCCTACACCGACTTCATCGCGGTCCGGTACAACACCCTCGCGCTGTTCGCGGCGATCGACGAGCAGCGCCGCACGGGCCGCGGCCAGCGCATCGACCAGGCGCAGGCCGAGAGCGCGCTCCACTTCGCCGCGCCCGGCGTGCTCGACTTCACCGTGAACGGCCGCGTGCTCCGCGGCCAGGGCAACGAAGACGAGCGCTACTTCCCGCACGACGCCTTCCCGTGCAAGGGCAAGGACCGCTGGGTGGCGATCGCCGTGCGCGACGCCCGCGACTGGCGCGCGCTGTGCGAAGAGATGCGCCGCGAAGACCTGATCCCGCGCCGCGACGACCGCGATGCCGTCAACGCCGCCGTCGCCGCGTGGTGCGCCGAGCGCGCGGCCGGCGACGTCGAGCGCGCGCTCCAGGCGCGCGGCGTGCCCGCGCACGAGCTGCTCGACACGGGCACGCTCTACGAATGCCCGCAGATGCACCACCGCGGCCACTGGATCGAGTGCGAGCACTCGATCTACCAGACCACGTTCGTCGAGAGCGGCCGCCTCGCGCTCAGCGCGCTCGAGGCGCTGAAGCCGAAGGCCGCGATCCACTTCGGCCGCGACAACGAGACCGTGCTGAAGGGGATCCTCGGCTACTCGGAAGAGAAGATCGCGGCGCTGGGGGAGAAGGGCGCGCTGAGCTGAAGCGCCTGCCTCACAGCCCCACCACCTTCTTCACGTTCACCGGAATCGCGCTCATCACCGGGATCCCGGTGATCGGGTCGTAGTCGCGGTCCACCGGCGTGAGCGCGCCGGTGTTGCTGCCGAGCTCGCGCACCTTGTGCTCCTCGCCGGGGGAGCCGCCGAAGGCGTGGGCCATCGAGACGGCGCCGGTGCGTACGGTGGCGTCGGCATGGGCGATGCCGAGGATGCGCTCGTAGCCGCTCGCGATCTCGACGGTGTCGCCGTCGGCGAGGCCCTCGCGCGCGAGGTCAGCGGGGTTCATGAAGGCCGGGTTGTAGCGCCACTTGCGGGTGAGCTTCGGAATGTCGCGGCCGCTCGAGTTGTAGATGTCGGGCAGGCGGCGCGAGATCAGCTTGTACGCGAAGCGCGGGTCGCCGCCGAGCGACTCGCGCGCGACGTCGCCGAGCTCCCCCAACAAGTACGCGTTGCCGACGTCGAGCTTGCCCTCCCAGCCGGGATCCTTGGGCGCGACGACGATCGAGTCGTCGGGATAGATCGCGCCGCGGCCAGCCTGCTTTACGGTCTCGAGCGGGATGCGCGAGCCCTTCGTGAGCAGCGCGTAGATCTCGTCGGTCGTGGGCTTGTTATGCATGTCGAGGGGCGTCGGACCCTCGTCCGACTGCGGGCCCCACGAGAACGAGGAGCTCACGCGCAGCGTCTGGCCGAGCTGCTGCGCGAGGCCGTAGAAGAGCTCCCAGTCCTCGATCAGGTCGGAGCCCGGCGGCGGCTCGACCAGCTTCGGCGCGTAGTTCGCGTACGGCTGCGTGTAGCCGAAGCCCACGCCGTAGAAGCTCAGCGTCTCGTTCGGCAGCGAGAGCCCGGGGACCTCGTAGCCGATCTTCGGCGCGACGACGTAGTGCGCGAGCTTCGCGGTCGCGCTCAGCTTGATGTCGAGCGTGACGAGCAGCTCGAGCTTCTTCAGCGCCGCGAACGTCTTGCGCTGGTCGGGCCACGCCATCATCGGGTTGCCGCCGAGCACGAACAGCGCCTTCACCTGCCCCGGCCCGTCGAGCAGGATCTCCTCGGCGAGCGCCGCGGTCGGCAGGCCGCAGGCGGCGTCGGTGAAGCCGCGCACGCGCAGCTTCTCGCCGTAGCCGTGCGCCGGCCACGGCGGGTTCGCCTGCGCCTTCGCGTGGAAGCGCGGCAAGAGCGCGCCGGGGTTGGGCACGCGCTCGCCCGCACGCAGCCAGCGCCCGCACACCGTGATCAGCGCGAGCAGCAGGTACTCGGTGACGTTGCCGTGGGGCGCCATGTTCGGGCCGGTGCCCGCGTTCGCGCAGCCGCGCTTCGCGCTCGCGAAGAGGCGCGCCGCGCGGATCAGCTCGGCGGCCGGCACGTCGGCGCGCCGTTCCACCACGGCGGGCGTGAACGGCGCGACCGCCGCGCGCAGCGCCTCGAGGCCGCGCACGTTGTCGGCGACGAAGTCGGCGTCGTAGAGCTTCTCCTCGAGGATCACGCGCAAGAGGCCCGCGAGCACGGCGGGGTCCTCGCCCGGCTTCGGTTGCAGGTGCACGGCCGCGTGCTCGGCCACCTCCGTGCGGCGCGGATCGATCACGATCATCTGGAAGCCGCGCTTCTTCGCCTCGTGGATCTGCTTCGCCGGGTTCGTGTTCGGGATGCCGCCGCTCAGCGACACGAGGGGATTGATCCCGAGCAGCAGCCACGTGTCGGCGCCGTCGAAGCTCTGCGGGCCGGCGGCCCAGCTCCCGTGCGACGCGAGCGCGATCGCCTTGCCGGGCTGGTCGATCGTGCTCGAGGTGAAGCGCATCGGCGAGCCGATCGCGTCCATCCACGCCATGCCGAACGGCTGCGTCGGCGGATACGGGAAGGAGTAGGTGCCGGTGTACATGGCGATCGCGCGCGGGCCGTCCCGCTCGAGGATGCGCCGCACGCGCTCCGCGATCTCGCGCACCGCCACGTCGCTCGCGATCGGCTCGTGGGTGCCGTCCGCGCGCCGGCGCTGCGAGTGCAGCAGCCGCTCCGCGTGCGCCATCTGCCGCGGCACCTCGCGGCCCTTCGCGCAGGTGAAGCCCGCGTAGAGCGGGTCGTCCTTGTCGCCGATCACGTGCACGACGCGCCCGTCCTCGACGTCGACCTTCACGGCGCAGTGCGCCTGGCAGAAGCGGCAGAGGGAGCGGTGGGTGGTGGGCACGGGCGAACCTCCTGCGGGCCGTCGGCGCAGGAAACGCCAGATTCGCGGGGCGCGCTAGCGCGAGCTCAGCGCTTCGTCGGCTCCACCGAATAGGTGCCCTGGATGCGCACCACGCGCTCCTCGACGCCGCCGTCGATCCGGAACACGAGCGAGTCGCCGTCGACGCGGCCTGCGTCGAGGGCTTGCCACGTCCCGACCACCTGAGAGCCGGCGTAGAGGCGCACGATCCATCGATCGTTGGTGGCAGCCCGCGCACTCCGCACGAGAACGCCGAAGCCGAGCACGAGTACCAAGAGCCCTGCGATCGCGAGATTCCTGTGCATGACGATTTCCTCCAGGTCGAGTGGGTGCGAGATCATTCGTTCGCGCGCACGTGCCACTCGCTCGTCGGCGCGAAGCCTCGCGCCGCGAGGAAGGCGCGCTTCGGCGCGTCGAGGTGCGCCGTGATCACCGACGTGAGCGGCGCGCCGCGGCGTGCGCCCTCCGCGACCGCGGCGTCGAGCAGTGCGCCGCCGGCAGCCGGCCACGCGGCGGCGGGCTCCACGCAGAAATCGTCGATCAGGCAGATCGGCGCGCCGGGGGCGTAGACGGGCGGAGCGCCGGTCATGCGCGCGATCAGAAAGCCGTCGATGGCGCCCTCGGACGCAGCGTGAACGAGGGCGAACGTGTCCGATTGGGTGAGCAGGAAGCGGAACCAGAGCGTCTGCTTTGCAGCGGCGTCGGCCGCCATGCGCCAGAACACGGGCGAATAGGCTGCGAGGCGCGCGCGGAAGCGCTCCGACAGCGCGACCATCGCGGGCAGGTCGCCGTCGAGCGCAGCGCGAACGGTCATGGAACCTCCCACTCGCCCCATCATATGCTGCGCCCATGGCGAAGCGACTGCGCGTGATCCAGTGGGCGACCGGCAACGTCGGGCGGCGCGCGCTGCGCGCGATCCTCGCGCGGCCCGACCTCGAGCTCGTGGGCGTGTTCGCGCACGGCGCCGACAAGCGGGGCCGCGACGCGGCGGAGCTGTGCGGTTGGGACGTGCCGACGGGCGTGCGCGCGACGGGCGACGTGGGCGCGCTGCTCGCGCTGAAGCCCGACGCGTGCTCGTACAACCCCCTGTGGCCGAGCACCGACGAGCTCTGCCGTCTGCTCGAGGCGGGCGTCAACGTGTGCTCGACCGCCGCACTGATCACGGGCAGCGCGCTGGCCGCCGACGACCGCGCGCGGCTCGAGGCCGCGGCGCGGCGCGGAGGCGCGACGCTGTTCGGCAGCGGCGTGAACCCCGGCTTCGCGAACCTGTTCGCGCTCGTGTCGTCGCAGATCTGCGAGCGCGTCGCGCAGGTGCGCGTGCTCGAGAGCGCCGACGCCTCGGCCTACGCGTCGAAGGAGACCCAGGAGAGCGTCGGCTTCGCGCAGGCGATCGCGCCCGGGCTGGTGGAGCGCACGAAGCGCGCGAGCGCGGTGTTCGCGGAGGCGGTCGCGCTGATGGGCGACGCGCTCGGCGCCGAGCTCGACGAGATCGCGTTCGATGCGGACTACGCGCCGGCCACCGCCGACTGCGAGCTCGGCTTCATGACGATCCCGCGCGGGACGGTGGCCGCGATCGACGGACGCTGGCGCGGGCGGGTGCGCGGCCGCGACCTCGTCGTGCTCCGTTATCAATGGGTCATGGGCCAGCACGTGGAGCCGCCCTTCAAGCTGCGCCACGGCTACTTCGTCGAGATCGACGGCCTCCCGAACGTGCGCTCGCAGTTCCAGATCTTCCCGCCGCGCGACTGGCGAGAGCCGAGCTTCATGGGGCTCGGCATGATCATGACCGCGATGCCCGCCGTGAACGCGATCCCCGCCGTGGTGGCCGCGCCGCCGGGTATCGCGACCCACGCGACGCTTCCGCTGGTCGCAGCCAGAGCGCGCTGACCGCACGAATTCCGAATTGGGGTCTGACCCCGATTCGGAGTTCGCCCCCGACCGGGGCGCTAGCGTGCCTTTCCCCAGATGGGAGACGCGAGATGGCCCCCGAGATTCCGGCGCCGAAGCGCTCGACGCGCGACCTCGCGGCGACGCGCGCGCGCCTCGAGGCGTGGCTCGCGGAGCGGCTCCCGGCCGCGCGCATCGCGCAGCTCGCGAGCCCGTCAGGCACCGGCATGTCGAGCGAGACGCTGCTGTTCGACGCCACGTGGCGCGACGGCGGCGCCGAGCGCACCGACGCGTTCGTCGCGCGCGTCGCGCCCGACCCGCGCGACGTGCCGGTGTTCCCGAGCTACGAGCTCGCGACGCAGTTCCGCGTGATGCAGCTCGCCGCGAGCGGCGGCGTGCCCGTGCCGCGCGTGCGCTGGCTCGAAGAGGACGCGGCGCGCATCGGCTCGTCCTTCTTCGTGATGGAGCGCGTCGCGGGCCGCGTGCCGCCGGACATCCTGCCCTACCCGATGGGCAGTTGGCTGAGCGAGGCCAGCCCCGCCGCGCAGCGGGCGCTGCAGGACGCGACGATCGCGGTGATCGCGAGACTGCACGCGATCGACCCCGAGAAGTCGAGCGCCGGCTTCCTTGCCTTCGACCTGCCCGGCGCGACGCCGCTGCGGCGCCACGTCGAGAACCAGCGCCGCTTCTACGACTGGATGCGCCAGGGCCGCCGCTACCCGCTGCTCGAGCGCGCCTTCGCGTGGCTCGAGGCGCACTGGCCTGCCGACGAGGGCGACACCGTCGTCAGCTGGGGCGACTCGCGCATCGGCAACGTGCTCTACGACGGCTTCGCGCCCGCGGCGGTGCTCGACTGGGAGATGGCGGCGCTCGGCCCGCGCGGCCTCGACCTCGGCTGGCTCTCGTTCCTGCACGCGTTCTTTCAGATGATCGCGCGTGGCGCCGGCCTGCCCGGCATGCCCGACTTCCTGCGCGCAGACGACGTCGCGGCCGAGTACGCACGCTGCACGGGCCGGCGCATCGACCTGCGCTGGTACGAGGCGTACGCGGCGCTGCGCCACGGCATCATCATGGCGCGCATCCAGGCCCGCGCGGTGCACTTCGGCGAATCCAGCTGGCCCGCGAACCTCGACGCCGCGATCCCGCACGCCCCGCTGCTCGAGCGGATGCTGGCCGGCACTTATTGGGAGTGAGCGCGGCTCCTCGCTGCTGCACCGAGGCCCCATGACGAACCCGATCGGACCGATCCTTCCCGCGGACGAAGCCTTCACCCATCAGGTCGCGGAGACCTTCGCGCACGTCGGCACGAGCGATCCGGCGTGGACGGAGAAGGTGTGCGCGATGGCGATGGCGCGCGACGGCTCGCTGCAGCTCGGCTTCGGGCTCGGCAAGTACACGAACCGCAACGTGATGGACGCCTACGCGGCGCTCTCGCGCGGCAAAGAGCAGGTCACCGTGCGCGCGAGCCGCGAGCTGGCGCTCGATCCGTCGCGCACGTTCGCGGGCCCGATCCACTACGAGGTGGTCGAGCCGCTCGCGAAGGTCCGCTTCCGGCTCGAGCCGAACGCCTGCCAGCCGCTCGCCTTCGACTGGCTGTTCGAGCGCGTGCTGCCGCCCGCCGTCGAGGAGCGCACGTTCATGCGCCACGACTTCCGCTCGTCGGCGGAGCTCGTGCGATACCACCAGATCGGCGTGTGCTCGGGCTGGATCGAGCTCGACGGACGGCGCATCGAGATGCGCCCGGATGCGTGGGTCTCGACGCGCGACCACTCGTGGGGCGTGCGGTACGACGTGGGCACGCCGCCCAGCGACACGAAGCCGCGCCCCGCGATCCCGCCGGGCTTCGGCTTTCAGATGATCTGGTGCCCGCTGCTGATGACCCGCGACGACGGCAGTCATTACGGGCTCTTCCTGCACTACACGTGGATCGAGGGCCCGGGCTTCACGCAGAAGCACGTCACCGCGAAGGTCGAGCACCCGGACGGGCGCGAAGAAGCGATCGTGGACCTCGCCCCCGAGCTGCGCTTCGACCCGGAGAATCGCCGACTGCTCGGCGGCCGCGTCGTCGCGCGCATGGCCGACGGCCGCGAGCGTCCCCTCGCGATCGAGGTGCTGGGCGACACGGGCGTGCAGCTCGGCGCGGGCCTCTACTTCGGCCTCGACGGCCACCACCACGGCGAGTGGCGCGGGCCGCAGCACCTGGATGGCGAGCGCATCGCCGACTGCAGCACGCCCGCGATGGCGCGGCGACTGCACCAGATCCGCGACACGGCGGTGCGCGTCTCCGACCCGGTCGGCGGCGGAACGGGCGTCGGGAACTGCCAGCCCATCTGCTCGGGGCCGTGGCCCAAGCTCGGGCTGCGCGACGACCCCTGGATGTAACCCTGGCGGGCGCGCCCCCTCGGGGCGCGCCCTGGGCCGGACCCAGCTGCGCGTTCGGGTGCGCCCGAGCGCGCGCGCCCGCTCCGTCGGAGCGCACGGCTTGATTGTGCGAGCGTTCACTCCTATAGACGTTGGTCATGCGATACCGGGTGGAAGAGCTGGCCGCGGCGGGGGGCGTGAACGTCGACACGGTGCGCTTCTACCAGCGCCGCGGGCTGCTCGAGCCGCCCGTGCGCGAGGGGCGCGTCGCGTACTACGGCCGCGAGCACCTCGCGCGGCTGCGCGAGATCCAGAAGCTCGCGCGCAGCGGCTTCAAGCTCGAGCAGATCGGCCGCCTCGCGAAGCAGCCGCCGCGCGCGCGCGGCGCGCGTGCGCCCGCGAAGCCCGCAGCGCCGCAGCTCCTGAACGCGCTGCTCGAAGAGGGCGTCGGCGCGCGCACGTACACGCGCGCCGAGCTCGCCGCGCTGTCGGGCATCTCGGAGCCGATCCTCGGCGTCGTGCAGCGCACGGGACTGCTGCAGCCCGTCGCGATCGGCGGCGAGGACCGCTTCAGCGAGTCCGACCTCGGCATGTGCCGCGCCGCGCTGGTCATCTTCGGCTCCGGCCTGCCCATCCAGGAGCTGCTCGCGCTCGCCGGCGAGCACGCGCGCGCGACCGAGACCACCGCCGACCGCGCCATCGCGATCTTCGAGCGCCGCGCCCGCGCGGCGGCGGAGTCGCCGAGCGCTCCGCAGCCCGATCTCGCGGCGCTGTTCCGCCAGCTCCTGCCCGAGGCGACGCGGCTCGTCGCGCTGCACTTCCACAACACGGTCGTGCGCCGCGCGCTCGCGCGGCTCTCGGACGTCGGCGAGGCGCGCGCGATCGAGGATGCGCTGAAGGCGGCCGCCTCGGGGCAGCTGGAGGTCTCGTGGCGCTGAAGCCCCCGAGCATTCCCGCGCCCGAGGCGAAGCGCCGCTTCGTGCAATCGATGTTCGACCGCATCGCGCCGCGCTACGACCTGATGAATCGCTTGCTCACGTTTGGGCTCGATCAGCGCTGGCGGCGCGTCGCGCTCGAGGCCGTCGCCATCGGCTCGGGTGACCTCGTCGTCGATCTCGCGTGCGGCACCGGCGACCTCTCGGAGCTGGCGGCGAAGCGCGGCGCGCGCGTCGTGGGCGTCGACTTCGCGCGCGAGATGCTGCGCGGCGCGAGCGCGCGCCGCGTCGGCGCCGCGCTCGTACAGGGCGACGCGCTGGCGCTGCCGTTCGCGAGCGGCGGCGCGAGCGCGCTCACCTGCGGCTTCGCGCTGCGCAACTTCGTGTCGCTCGCTCCGGTCTTCGCGGAGTGCGCGCGCGTGCTGCGCCCCGGCGGTCGGCTCGCGATCCTCGAGGTCGATCGACCGCGATCGTGGCTGGTGCGCACCGGCCACTCGCTCTACTTCGATCGCGTCGTCCCGCTGATCGGTGCGCTGCTCTCCGACCGTGCGGCCTATCGGTACCTGCCCGAGTCGACCGCCTACCTGCCGCCGGACGCCGAGCTGCACGCGATGATCGAGGCCGCGGGCTTCACCGCGCTGCGCAAGCGCGGCTTCCTGTTCGGGACCGCGCAGCTCCTGATCGCGGAGCGCAAGGCGTGAGCGCTCCGGGCAAACGATGCCTCGACGCCGCGCTCGCGGCGGCGCGCGCGAGCGGCGTCGCGCAGGTCGTCGTCGCGGGTCGCGCGCTCGCGGCGCACGAGGCCGCTTTCGAAGCGACGCACGCCTTCTCCACGGCGCACGGCGAGGAGCGCTTCGTGCTCGAGCGCCCGCGCGCGCCCCTCGCGCTCGCCGCGCTGGGCGCCTGCGCCGTCGTCGAGAGCGAAGGCGCGGACCGCCTCGCGCGCGCGAGCGCCCTGCTGCGCGAGCAGGCAGCGCGCATCCACGCCGCGCCGGACGCCGACGTGCGCTGGGTCGGCGGCTTCGCGTTCGCAGCGGTCG
>CAZCTH010000049.1:0-35042 GCA_964501435.1 uncultured Spirochaetales bacterium
CGCGGCGGCGCGCGGCGCGGCGATCGCGGACTCGCTGCGCGACCTCGCCCCGCTGCGCGATCCCGCCTACGGCGATCGCGCGGTGGCGCGCGCCGTCGCCACCCTGGGCGGCGTCGGCCCGAAGCGCGCGCAGCGGCTCGCCCAGCGCGGCCTGCGCACGATCGCGGATCTGCTCTTCCACCTGCCGACTCGCTACGACGACCGCCGCGAGCAGCGCAAGATCGGCGAGTTGCCCGTGGGCTCGCGCGGGACGTTCAGCGGCGAGGTGATCCTCGCCGACTTCGTGCCGATCCGCGGGCGCGGACGGATCTATCAGGCCGTCGTCGGCGACGGGACCGGCACCGTGAACCTGAAGTGGTTTCGCGGCGGCGAGGCGGTGTCCGGCTCCGTGAAGAAGGGCGTGCGGCTGCGCGTCACCGGCGAGGTGCGCCGCTATCGCTTCGACAAGGAGATCATCCATCCCGAGATCGACGTACTCGGCGAGGCGGACGACGGCGTCGCGGAGGGCGTCGTGCCGGACTACGCGACGCCCGAGGGCGTCCCTCCGCGCACGTTCCGGCGCATGGTCGCCGCGGCGGTGGCCGAGTACGCCGACCTCGTGCCGAGCACGTTGCCGGAGAAGCTCGCGTCCGCACGCGCGCTGCCGAGCACGCCCGACGCGCTCCGCGCGATCCACCTGCCCGGACCCGACGCCGATCCCGAGGCGCTGCGCGCGCGCGCGACGCCCGCGCACGAGCGGCTCGTGCTCGAAGAGCTGTATCTGCTCGAGGTCGGCCTCGCGCTGCGCCACGCCGAGCGCGCGGCCCGCGCGGGCATCGCGATCGCGCCGGACGCGGCGACCCTGCGCGCGGCCGAGGCGGCGCTGCCGTTCCGGCTCACGAGGGCGCAGCAGCGCGCGTGGAGCGAGATCGCGCGCGACCTCGCGCGCCCGCACCCGATGACGCGTCTGCTCCAGGGCGACGTCGGCAGCGGCAAGACGGCGGTGGCGGCGCTCGCGGCCGCGGCCGTCGCCGCGGTGGGAGCCCAGACCGCGCTGATGGCGCCGACGGAGATCCTCGCGGAGCAGCACGCGGCCACGCTGCGCACGCTCGCGCCGAGCCTGCGCATGGCGCTGCTCACGGCCTCCGTGCCGCGCGCGGAGGCGAGCGCGACCCGCGCGCGGCTCGCCGCCGGCGAGCTCGACCTCGTGGTCGGCACCCATGCGCTCGTCCAGGACGACGTGCGCTTCGCGCGCCTCGCCCTCGCGATCGTGGACGAACAGCATCGCTTCGGCGTGTTGCAGCGCGCGGCGCTCGCGGCGCGCGCGCCGGCGGGCGTCGAGCCGCACGTGCTCGTGATGACCGCGACGCCGATCCCGCGCAGTCTCTCGCTCACGCTCTTCGGCGACCTCGATCTGTCCGTGATCGACGAGCTGCCGCCGGGGCGCACGCCGGCGCGCACCACGCTCTTCCGCAGCGGCGAAGGGCGGCGCGTCGTCGAGGAGGTGCGCGCGACCCTCGCGCGCGCGGAGCAGGTGTACGTCGTCTATCCGCTCGTCGAAGAGTCGGAGAAGGTCGACCTGCGCGCCGCGACCGAGAGCGCCGAGGCGATCCGCCGCGCGTTCCCGCAGCACCGCGTCGACCTCGTGCATGGTCGGCAGAGCTCCGCCGAGCGGCTCGCCGCGATGGACTCGTTCAAGCGCGGCGAGACGCACATCCTCGTCTCGACGACGGTGATCGAGGTGGGCGTCGACGTGCCGAACGCGACGCTGATGGTGATCGAGCACGCCGAGCGCTTCGGGCTCGCGCAGCTGCACCAGCTGCGCGGACGCGTCGGGCGCGGCAACAAACCGGGCGCGTGCCTGCTGGTCGCGCGCGGCTCCTCCGAGCAGGGCGAGGCGCGCCTGCGCGCGATGCTCGAGACCACCGACGGCTTCGTGATCGCCGACCACGATCTCCGCATTCGAGGCCCGGGCGACTTCCTCGGCACGCGCCAGAGCGGCTTCCTGCCGGATCTGCGCTTCGCCGATCTCGTGCGCGACGCGCGACTCGTCTCGCTCGCGCGCGAAGCTGCGCGCGAGACCGTCCGGCGCGACCCGCGGCTGCGCGCGTCTCCCGACCTGGCCCGCGCGGTCGAGACGCGCTGGGGCGAGCGCCTCGCGCTCGTGGGAGTCGGCTAGCGCCGGCGCGGCCGCGGAGGCGTCACGCCACGCTGCCGAGGAACTCCGTGACGGCGCGGTTCCACGCCGCGGGCTCCTCGAAGTAGGGCGAGTGGCCGGCGCCCGGGATCGTCACCACCCGCGCGCGACACGCCGGCGGCAGCTGCGCGGCGCTGGCCGCGATCACGGCGGGCGGAAAGAGCCCGTCGACCTCGCCGACGACGAGCAGGACCGGGCACGCGAGCCGCGCTAGCGCGGCGGCGTCGCAGCGGGTGGCGACGAGGCTCGGCAGCACGTCGCCGAGCTTCGGCTCGCCGAAGCCGCCGAGCTGCTGGTAGAGGATCGCGCGGGCGGGGTGGCGATCGAAGTAGTCGGGCGCGACCGCAGGGTGACGCCCGAGCGCCTGGGTCGCGAAGCCGCCGCCCAGATTGGACCAGGCCGCGCGGAGCTCGGGGGTGTCGATTCCACCCGGGGTGTCGGCGAGCACGAGGGACCGCACGCGCTCGGGCTGGGCGAGCGCGAGCCCGAGCGCCGCCCAGCCGCCCATCGACTGCCCGACGACGTCGGCGCGCGCGATCCCGAGATGGTCGAGCAGCGCCGCGAGGTCCGCGGTGGCCCGCTGCGGGGTGTTGGGCCCGCCGCGCGCGCTGCTGCGCCCGAAGCCGCGCTGGTCCCAGAGCACCACGCGGCGGGTGCGCGCGAAGTGCGCGGTCTGCTCGAACCAGACCGCGTGGTTGCCGCCGGCGCCGTGGGTCAGCACCAGGGGCGCCCCCGCTCCCGCGCACTCGTAGTAGATGCGCTCGCCGTCGCGCTCGAGGTGTCCCGTTTCGCGTCGCATGGCCGCGAAGTTATCACGCCGATTTCACGGCTCGCGGCGCCCGCGCGCACCGAAGCGTGCCAAAATCGTCGGAGGGCGAGGGAGGCGGATTGGAAGCCGGCGAGAAGGAACCGCGCACGCCCGCCCAGCGCATGCGTGCGGTGCTCGCGCACTATCGGCTCGCGGTGCGCGACGCCGCCGCGCCCGCAGCCATCGCCCTCGGCGGCCACTACGCCCTGCTCGCGCCGCTGCACTGGCTGGGCCGGCCCGGCGCCCTCGGTCGCGACGTCGCGGTGCTCGCCGCGCTCACGAGCGCGACGCTGTTCGGCCTCGCGGCGCGCTGGTTCCGCAACCCGCCGTCTCCCAACTACTTCGCGACCTGGTTCACGGCGCTCGTGACCCTCAACAACGTGCATCTCGTGTGGCGCGATCGCATGCCCGAGGACGCGATCGGCTTCTACTTGATGCAGCTCGGCCTCGGCTTCGCGGGGCTCGCGCCCGCACGGTTCTGGGCGCTCACGGCGCTGGTCTGGGGCGGCTTCCTGCCCGCGCTGGCGCTGGCAGGATTCTCCGCCGACTGGATGCAGGTTTCCTTTGCGATGGGTGCCGCCCTCGTGCTCGCGTTCATGATCCAGACCGTGCGTCTCCGCTACGGCGAGCGCCTCGAGCGTGCGACGCTCGAGAGCGAGCGCCAGCGCGCGGCGGCGGAGACGAACCTCGCGCGCTTTCGCGAAGAGGAGGCGCATCGCGCGCGGCTGCAGGAGCGACTCGCGCACGCGGAGCGGCTCGAGAGCCTCGGATTGCTCGCGGGCGGCGTGGCGCACGACTTCAACAACCTGCTCGCGGTGGTGATCGGGCACGCGAGCTTCGCGCAGAGCCGCGCCGGCGGCGCCGAGTTGCGCGGCGACCTCGACGCGATCGTCGACGCTGCCGAACGCGCGGCCCTGCTCTCGCGGGAGCTGCTCGCCTACGCGGGCCGCAGCGCGAAGATCGTCTCGCCGATCGACTTCGCGCGCGAGGTGGCGGGCGTGTGCGCACTCGCGAAGAGCTCCCTGCCGCCGCGCGTCCTGCTGCGCACCGCCGGCATCGGCGGCGGCGCGATCGTGCGCGCCGATCGCGGCCAGCTGCAGCAGATCGTGCTCAACTTGTTGATGAACGCAGGCGACGCGACCGCCGCGCACGGCGGGCAGATCGACGTGTCCACGGGCCGGAAGTGGCTCGCCGCCGAAGAGGCGAGTGCGCTCGAGCCGCCGCTCGGCCGTCCCGCCGGCCACTACTGCTTCGTGCGCGTCGCGGACGACGGCGCCGGCATGAGCGCCGAGACGGTGCGCCACGTGTTCGACCCGTTCTTCACGACCAAGCAGTCGGGCCGCGGCCTCGGGCTCGCGGCGGCGCTCGGGATCGCGCGCGCCCATGGCGGCGGCTTCCGCGTGAAGAGCGAGCGCGGCCTCGGGAGCGAGTTCGTGCTGTACGTCCCCGAGACGGACGAGCCCGCCTTGCGCGCGGACCCGCCGCCGACCCTGCGCGTCGCGCATCGGCGTCCGCTCGTGCTCGTGGTGGACGACAAGGACGACGTGCGCCGCATGGTGGCGCGCGTGCTCGACAGCGCGGGCTTCCGCTGCGTCGCCGCGGCGAGCGGCCGCGAGGCGATCGACGTGTTGCTCTCGCGCGGCGGCGAGGTCGCCGCGGCGGTGGTGGACATGAGCATGCCCGAGATGGACGGCGAGCAGACGCTGCGAGCGCTGCGGGCGATCCGCTCGGATCTGCCCGTGCTGCTCTCGAGCGGCTTCGACGCCCACGAGGCGGCGGATCACCTCGTGACACTGCCCGGTGTCGCGTTCCTCGCGAAGCCGTACCGCGTCGCGCAGATCCAGGAGCGGCTCACGAAGCTGATCGAAGGCGAGGGCGAGGCGCGCGCCGCGGTTTGACAGCGCGCGCGGGGCTCGGCTAATCAGGCTCGCGATGCAACGAACCGCCCAGCGCTCGCTCGTCCAGCTCGGCCTGCTTTCGGCCCTGCTCCACGCCCTGCTCCTTATGGGGGCGGGATTGGGCTAGCGCGCGCTGCGCAACACGAAGCCCTCTCCCGCCGCACCGGCCGGAGGGGGCTTCGTGTTTCTGGGTTCTGCGAGATGCACGACTTCTCTCCGGCGGATGCTGCGGGCGTCGGCCCACCCAGGAGAACGTCATGCATTCCGATCCCTCGCATTCGAACGCTTCCCCCCGCCGCGATGCGGCACCGACCGGCGCGACCCTGCGGCGCGTCGCGATCCTCGACACGACGCTGCGCGACGGCGAGCAATCTGCCGGCGTGTGCTTCGGTGCACACGACAAGACGGAGATCGCGGCGCGCCTCGACGCCCTCGGCGTCGACGTGATCGAGGCCGGCTTCCCCGTGAATTCGCCCGAGGAGGCCGCGGCGGTGGCGGCCGTCGCCCTCGAGGTCCGCGACGCCGCCGTGTGCGCGCTCGCGCGCGCGGTGCCGAAGGACGTCGCCGCCGCAGGCGAAGCGCTGCGCCACGCGCGCGCGCCGCGCATCCACGTCTTCGTGAACGCGAGCGACATGCAACTCGCCCACCAGCTCGGGAAGTCGCGCGAGCAGGTCGTCGCGATGGCCGCGGCGATGGTGCGAAACGCGCGCGATTTCACCGACGACGTCGAGTTCTCGCCGATGGACGCGACGCGCGCGGCGCCCGAGTTTCTCGCCGAGCTGGCGCGCGCGGTGCTCGCCGCCGGCGCGCGCACGCTCAACCTGCCCGACACCGTCGGCTGTGCGATACCCGAGCAGGTGGCGGAAATGATCCGCGGCGTGCGCGCGGCCGTCCCCGAGCTCGCGTTCGCGACGGTCTCGTTCCACGGGCAGGACGACCTGGGGCTCGCCACCGCGAACTCGCTCGCGGCGATCGGCGCCGGCGCGGGGCAGGTCGAGTGCACCGTCAACGGCATCGGCGAGCGCGCGGGCAACACGCCGCTCGAGGAGGTCGCCGCCGCGCTGCACGTGCACGGCGCGCGGCTCGGCGTGGCGACGGGGCTGCGCCTCGGCACCTTGCACGCGCTCTCCCGCTCTGTCGCGGAGCGCTCGGGGATCGCGGTACCGCGCAACAAGGCCGTCGTCGGCGGCAACGCCTTTCGCCACGCGTCGGGCATCCATCAGGACGGCGTGCTGAAGCACCGCGAGACCTACGAGGTGCTCGACCCTGCGCTGATCGGGCATCCGACCGGGAGCGAGATCGTGCTCGGCAAGCTCTCGGGGCGCGCGGGCTTCGCGAGCCGCGTGGCGGCGCTCGGCTTCGCGCTCGACGAGGCGGCGCTCGAGCGGGCGTTCCGTGCGTTCCAGCGCATCGCGGCGGAGCAGGGGGAGACGAGCGACGCGCAGCTGCGCGCGCTGGTCGCGAAGCTCGCGGCGTGAGACGATCGGCGGCGGCGCGAATCCCTCGCGCCGCCGCTTCGCGAGGTGCTCCATGCCCGCTTCGCTCCAGCGCTTTCCCGTCACCGCGCCGCACGACGCGCTCGCGCAGGCGCTGACGCGCGACGGCGGCGCGATCGTCGAGGGCTTTCTCGCGCCCGAGGTCGTCGCGCGCATCCGCGAGGAGGTCGCCGCCGCCCGCGCTGCAGCGAGCCCCGGGCTGAAGCACCTCAATCCCGCGATCCAGTTCTTCTTCGGCGACCGAACGCGGCACGTGAACGGCATGGCCGCGCAGTCGCGCACGTTCGCGACCGAGGTGCTGATCCATCCCGTGTTCCTCGCGCTGTGCGACCGCGTGCTGCTGCCCGCGTGTGCGCGCTACCAGCTCAACCTCGGGCACCTGATCGACCGCGGGCCGGGCGCGCAGGCGCAGATGCTCCATCGCGACGAGGACGTGTGGGTGCACGTCCCACGGCCGCACCCGGAGCTGCAGCTCGCTTCGATGATCGCGCTCGAGGACTTCCGCGTGGACAACGGCGCGACGCGGCTCGTGCCGGGGAGCCATCGCTGGGAGCGCGGGCGCCAGCCGGAGCCGCACGAGGTGGCGGACGCGGTGATGCCCGCAGGGAGCGCGGTGATCTATCTGGGCTCGACGATTCACGGTGCGGGAGCGAACACCACGCGCGACGAGTGGCGTCCGGGCCTGCACATCTCGTACACGCTCGGCTGGCTGCGGACCGAGGAAAACAACTACCTCGCGGTCCCGCCCGAGATCGCGCGGACGCTGCCGCGCGCCGCGCAAGAGGTGCTCGGCTATGCGGTGCACGACGCGATCGCGAGCGCCGGTGGCTATCTCGGGATGCTCGGGCTGCGCGACCCGGTGGACCTGATGCGCGAGGGCAAGCTGTGAGCGCGCCCGCGGCGCGCGCGCTCGCGACCCGAGGTCGCCCGCCCGCGGAGATCGCCGACGCCCTGCGGGCGCTCGGGCCGCTCGACGGCCGCGCGTTGATGGTGCACGCCTCGCTTCGCAGGCTCGGCCCCGTCGAAGGCGGCGTCGAGGGCGTGATCGCGGCGTTGCGCGCGGCGATCGGAGCGCGCGGCACGTTGCTGATGATGATCGCAGCCGACGACGACGAGCCCTTCGACCGGCTCCGCACGCCTGCCGATCCGAGCAATGGCGCGCTCGCGGAAGCGTTCCGGCGTCATCCGGGCGTCGAGGTGAACGACCACCCCGCTTGCCGGTTCGCCGCGTGGGGGCCGGAAGCGGCCGCGCTGCTCGCACCGCAGCCGCTGCACGATTATTACGGAGAAGGCTCGCCGCTCGCGCGCCTGACCGAGCGGGGCGGGGCCGTGCTTCGCCTCGGGCCTGACGACGACACGCTCACGCTGACGCACTACGCCGAGAATCTCGCGCGGCTGCCCGGCAAGCGACGGGTCCGGCGCGTCTACCGGCGAGCGGACGTCGGCGAGATCGCGATCGAGGGGATCGACGACGACGACGGCATCGCCGATTGGCCGCAGGGCGACTACTTCGCGCAGATCTGGCTCGACTTCCGCGCGGCGGGCCTGGCCGCGATCGGCGCGGTCGGCGGCTGCACGGCGGAGCTGATCGACGCGCGGCGCTTCGTCGCCTTCGCGGTCGCGTGGATCGAGCGCAACCTGGCCGCGTCCGGCGGCGCTGCGCGCTAGTCGCGCGGCGCGCGCGCGGCCTCCGCCCCGCTCTCGGCGAGCTGCTCCGCCTTCCAGCGCATCGCCATCAGAATGCGGCTGCGGCCCGACGGGTGGTCGAACAGCAGCGCCTCTTCGAGCGGCCCCGGGTCGAGCTTGCGATACGTGCCGAGCTTCAGCGCGACGCTCGCGAAGGCGTCGGGCTCGCGCGCGGCGTTGAGGCCGAACAGGTCCGCTTGCGCTTCGTTCGCGCGAACGACGGCGTTGAAGGCGGGGGTCGCGAGGAGCGCGTAGACCGCAAGGGCGGCGGTGAGGATCGGCAGGCCCGCCGGGTCCGCGAGGTCGCGCACCCGCCAGCGAGCCCCGAAGCGACGATGCAGGGCGGCGAACGCGCGATCCGCGAATCCGAAGCCGAGGCCGGCGATCAGGCCGAGCTGGAGCAGCAGCGAGAACACGTGCCCGAGCGCGTAGTGGCCGATCTCGTGGGCCATCACCGCGCGCACCTCGGCGGGCGTTCCGTCTCGCAACAAGTTGTCGTTGAGGGCGATGCGAGCGGTGCCGAGCAGGCCCGAGACGTTCGCCGAGATGCGATTCGTCTGCCGCGACGCATCCTGGACGAGCACGTCCTCGGCGGGCACGCCGTTCGCTCGCGCGAGGGAGAGGATGTCGTCGCGCAGGGGGCCCGCCGGCATCGGCGCGTAGTCGTTGAAGAGCGGCTCGACGTAGACCGGCGAGATCGCCACGACGAACGCGAGCAGCGCGATGGCGAGCGCGCCGCCCCACGCCCACCACGCGCGGCCGGCGCGCCGGATCAGGGCGTAGAATGCGGCGATCGCGGGCACGAGCAGCGCGACGTCCACGCCGAGCGAGATCGCCCACTCGCCGAGCCACGCGCCGAAGTCCTGCGTCGCGAGGCCGTACTGGTGCTCGCGCACGAACTCCACGTAGACCGTCCACGGCAGCTCGAGCAGCGCGCTCGCGACGACGAGCGCCGCGGCGACGAGCAGCGCGACGAGTCCCGGGCGAGGCGAGATCCGCTCGGCGCGCTCGCGCAGGCGCGCCGCGGCGCCGGAGTGAAGCAGCGCCGCGGCGACCGCGACCGACACGAGCGTGCCCCAGAGCAGCAGCCAGTAGCCGCCTTCGAAGTAGGCATCGGAGTGCGCCATGGCCTCCGGCGGCACGGTCGCGAGCAGCGCATCGGTGGCGGCGACGGGATCGAAGGCGGCGGGCATCGCGTTCCTCTCGTGCGCTGCGCGCTACGGGCCACCGCTCGCGCGCGTTCGCCCGAGCCGCGATTCCGTCAGGCGAGCACCGCCTCGACCAGCTGCGGCCCGCGCGTCGCGAGCGCGCGCTTCAGTGCGTCCGCGAGCTCCGTGTCCGTGGAAGCGCTCGCCGCCGGCACGCCGAAGCCCTTCGCGAGCGCGGTCCACTCGATCGTCGGGCGCCCGAGGTCGGTGAGATCTCGCGCCTTCGGCCCCGGCTCCGCGACGCCCGCGCGCGCGAGCTCCGCCTGCAGGATGCGGTACTTGCGGTTCGCGCAGACCACGACCGTGACGTCGGCGCCCTCGCGCGCCATCGACCACAGCGCCTGCAGCGTGTAGAGCCCGCTGCCGTCGGCTTGGAACGCGATCACCTTGCGGTCGGGGCACGCGATTGCGGCGCCGAGCGCGGTGGGGAGGCCCTGACCGATCGCACCCCCGGTGAGGCCCAGCATGGTGAACGGCGCGGACGCGTTCGCGAAGGCCGCGTTCCACGGCATGCCCGTGGTCGCCGCCTCGTTCACGACGATCGCGTTCTCGGGCTGGAGCGCGGCGAGCGTGCGCCCGAGCGCGGCGACGTCGAGCTTCGCGCCGGTCGGCGCGAGCGCTTCGGCGGAGCGGGGCGCGAGCGGCGCGGCGGCAGGGGCGCCGAGCTCGTCCGCCAGCGCCTCGAGCGCCGACGTCGCGTCGACGCCGGCGTCGGGATCCGCGAGCTGCACCTGCGGTGCGTTCGGCGGCGCGAGGCGCGAGGCCTCGTTCGGGTAGCCGAAGAAGCCGACGGGCTCGCGCGCGCCCGCGAGCACGAGGCCGCGCGCCTTCGCGAGCGCGGCGCGGCCCTGCTCCGGGAAGTAGGGCAGGCCGGCGAAGCTCGGCAGCGTGCGCCCGCGCTCGATGCGCGACGGGAACGTCTCGACCAGGACCGTCGCGCCGCACGCCGCTGCGATGCGCGCTGCGGCCATCTGCCCGCGCGCGCCGAGGGCGTCGCCGCCGAGCAGCACGAAGCCGCCGCCCGCGCGCAGCAGGCGCGCGGCCTCGCGCACGCACTCCGGCGACGCGACCGGCGCCGGCGCCGGCTTCGCCGGGGTGAGCGGCGGGCCCGCGGGGTTCCACTGCGCGTCGGCGGGCAGGATCAGCGACGCGATGC
Source organism: uncultured Spirochaetales bacterium (assembly GCA_964501435.1). Taxonomy (GTDB): domain Bacteria; phylum Myxococcota_A; class UBA9160; order UBA9160; family UBA6930; genus VGRF01. The sequence continues at coordinate 10,429 of CAZCTH010000049.1, forward strand.
GCGCCGGGTGGCCGAGGGCGGCGGCGACCGAGGCGGCGCTCGCGTCCGCCATCTCGGCCGCGCTCTTCACGCTGCGCGTCCAGCCGCTCCACTCCGTGAGGAGCGCGATCTGCGAGGTGAGCGGGGCGTCGAAGGCGAGGTGGTCGGTGGTCTGGTCGCCGATCCAGTTGATGACGGGCACGCGGGCGCGCCGGGCGTTGTGGAGATTGGCGAGCCCGTTGGCGAAGCCCGGCCCGAGGTGCAGCAGCGTCGCCGCCGGCCTGCCGGTCATGCGCGCATAGCCGTCGGCGGCGCCCGTGCAGACGCCTTCGAAGAGCCCGAGCACCGCCCGCATGCCCGGGGTCTTGTCGAGCGCCGCCACGAGCGGCATCTCGGTCGTGCCCGGATTCGCGAAGCACACGTCCACACCGCCGCGTCGGGCCGTCTCGATCAGCACCTCGGCACCGTTCATCGCTCCCCCTCCGACCTGTTTCCCGAATCGGGGTCTGACCCCGATTCGGGAAGTCGACCCCGTTTCGCGGCTCGCAGCATCGCGCATCGGGCGGCGCCGCGGCGTCGGAATCCCGTCCGGCGGCAGCGAAAAACCCTGGAGGACGGGGAGTCAGGCCCCTATCGTGCCGCCCGCCGCGAGCGGGCCGGTCGAGACTGCACGTTCGTTGCATGGGGCCCGCGCAGTCGTCACCTCGGCGTGCGCCGCCTCAACTCACGCCCCGTTCCTCGAAGATTGCCCAGGAGAAGCCATGTCGTTCATCACGCTCGCCCTCATCGCCGGCGTCCTCGCCGTGCTCGCTGCCGGTCTCTGGTACCGGGCCGTGCTCGCGGCCCCGACCTCCACCGACAAGGCCAACGAGATCGCGGCAGCGATCCGGGCCGGTGCCGAGGCGTTCCTGAGCCGCCAGTACCGCACGGTCGCCATGGTGGGCGTCCCGATCCTGGTGATCATCGCGGTGGCGCTCGGCACCTGGTACGCGATCGGCTTCGCGGTCGGCTCGCTCGCCAGCGCGGCGGCCGGCTTCATCGGCATGAACGTCTCGGTGCGCGCGAACGTGCGCGTCGCGAAGGCCGCGAGCAGCGGCTTCGGGCCGGCGTTCGACCTCAGCTTCAAGGGCGGCGCGGTCACCGGCATGATGGTGGTCGGCGCCGGCCTGCTGTCGCTCGCGGCGCTCGTGATGTTGGCGCCGGACGCGACCGAGAAGACGCACGCGCTGATCGGCCTCGCGTTCGGCGGCTCGCTGATCTCGGTGTTCGCGCGCCTCGGCGGCGGCATCTTCACGAAGGGCGCCGACGTCGGCGCCGATCTGGTCGGCAAGGTCGAGAAGGACATCCCCGAGGACGATCCGCGCAACCCCGCGGTGATCGCCGACAACGTGGGCGACAACGTGGGCGACTGCGCCGGCATGGCCGCCGACCTGTTCGAGACCTACGGCGTGACGGCGACCGCGGCGATGTTGCTCGGCCACATCCTGTACGCGGGCAACGAGTCGATGTTCCTCTATCCCCTCGCGATCGGCGCGGCGGGCATCGTCGGCTCCATCATCTCCATCTTCTTCGTGCGCATCAGCGAGCCGGCGAAGGGCGAGACGCCCGCCGTCATGCGCGCCATGTACGTCGGCCTCGGCATCGCGTCGGTGCTGATGCTCGCGGGCGTCTGGGTGCTGAACGGCATGACGGACATTCCGGCCGACCTCACGTCGATGTCGCTCTGGCTGTGCGCGCTCGTCGGCGCGGTCGTGACCGGCGCGATGATGTGGGTGACCGACTACTACACGGGCGGCAACTCGCCCCACGTCGTCCACATCGCGACGGCCAGCAAGGGCGGCCACGCGACGAACATCATCGCGGGCCTCGCGGTCGGCATGCAGTCCACCGTGATCCCGGTGCTCGTGATCGTCGCCGCGATCTGGCTGACCCACGACCTCGCCGGCCTCTACGGCGTCGGCGTCGCGGCGATGAGCATGCTCTCGCTCGCGGGCATCGTGGTGTCGATCGACGCCTACGGCCCGATCACGGACAACGCCGGCGGCATCGCCGAGATGGCGGAGCTGGGCAAGGACGTGCGCGCGGTGACCGATCCGCTCGACGCCTTCGGCAACACCACGAAGGCGGTGACGAAGGGCTACGCGATCGCCTCCGCGGGCCTCGCGGCGGTCGCGCTGTTCGCGACGTTCATCGAGGATCTGAAGCTCGGCGGCGTGACGGCGAACTTCCTGCTGTCCGACCCGAAGGTGATGGCGGGCCTCTTCATCGGCGCCATGACCCCGTTCGTGTTCGCCTCCTTCGCGATGAACGCGGTGGGCGAGGCCGGCGGCAAGGTCGTCGAGGAAGTGCGGCGCCAGTTCCGCGAGATCCCGGGCCTGATGGAAGGCACCGGCAAGCCGGATTACCGCACCTGCGTGGACATCGTGACCGCGGCAGCGCTGCGGCTGATGATCGCGCCCGCGCTGATCCCCGCCGTGATCCCGATCGTCGTCGCGTTCTTCCTCAAGGCGGAGGGCCTCGGCGGCCTCTTGATCGGCTCGATCGTCAGCGGCGTGTGCCTCGGCATCTCGATGACGACCGGCGGTGCGGCCTGGGACAACGCCAAGAAGTACATCGAGAGCGGCGCCCTCGCGGGCGAGAAGAAGGGCTCGGACGCGCACAAGTCGGCCGTCACGGGCGATACCGTCGGCGACCCGTACAAGGACACGGCCGGCCCGGCGATCAACCCGATGCTGAAGCTCGTGAACATCGTGGCGCTGCTGCTGATTCCGTTCCTCGCCTAGGCGCAAGCGAAGCGCGTAGCGAGAGGAGTCTTCGGAGCCGAGCGAAGTCGAACAGCGGCCTCCGCGCCGCGTGACCGAGGAGAATCCCTACGTCCGAGCGCGACCCGCGCGACAAGCTCCGCCCTCAGCTCACGCTGCAGGATGCGGTCTTCCTCGTCGTCGCGTCGGTGGTCGGCTCGGGGATCTTCCTCACGCCGGGCGAGATCGCGAATCGGCTGCCCCACGCCGGCCTGATCTTCGCGGCGTGGATCGGTGGCGGCCTGCTCTCGCTCGCGGGCGCGCTCGCTAACGCCGAGCTGGGCGCGATGTTCCCGCACGCGGGCGGCGACTACGTCTTCCTGCGCCGCGCGTTCCACCCCTTCGCGGGCTTCGTCGTCGGCTGGATCACGTTCTTTGCGATCTTCGCGGGCACCGTGGCGACGCTCGCCGTGGGGCTCGCCGAGCGCGTCGGCGCGCTCTACGGCTGGCCGCTGCCGACGGTGATCGCGTTCGCCGCGCTCGCGACCCTGCTGTGCACGTGGCTCAACGTCGCGGGCGTGAAGTACGGCGCGTGGGCGAACAACGCGACCGGCTACGTGAAGGTCGTCGCGCTGTTCGCTTTCGGCCTCGTCGCGCCGTTCACGGGCCGGGGCGACGCCGCGAACCTGACGCCGCTCGTCGCCGGCGTCGGCGAGGTCGCGACCTTCGGCGCCTTCGCCCTCGCGATGTCGCCGATCCTGTTCAGCTACCTCGGCTGGAACGCGACCGTATACGTCGCCAGCGAGATCAAGAACCCGCAGCGCAACCTGCCGCGCTCGCTGTTCATCGGCCTCGCGCTGTGCACCGCGATCTACGTCGTGATCAATGCGGTCTACCTGTACGCGCTTCCGCTCGACGTGCTGCGCGCGTCGAAGGACGTCGGCGCCGCGACGGCGACGGTGCTGTTCGGCGCGATCGGCGGCAAGCTGATCCAGGGCTTCGTCTTGATCTCGATCGCCGGCACGCTGAACGCCACGATCCTCGTCGGCGCGAGAATCGCCTACGCCATGGCGCTCGACGGCCTGTTCATCCCCGGCGTCGAGAAGGTCCACGAGCGCTATGCCACGCCGGCCATCGCGCTCTGGCTCCAGGCCGCCGTCGCGATCGCGATCGTGGCGCTCCTGCAGTCCTACCCCGGCGCGCTCGACTTCACGACCTTCGCGATCCTGCTCGCGACCAGCGCCGACGTGCTCGCGCTGTACGCGCTGCGCATGCGACAGCCGAACCTCGCGCGCCCGTACCGCGCGTGGGGCTATCCCGTGGTGCCGGCGCTGTACCTCGTCGTGAACCTCGCCATCGCGATCTCGCTCTTGTTCGGCTCGACCACGCCGGCGCTCGTGAGCCTCGGCGTCTCGGTCGCGGCGCTGCCGTTCTACTTCGTGTTCTCGCGGCAGACGCGCGGCGCCTGAGCGCTCCGCGCGCGGGGAGGCCCCGATGATCGACTTCTCGCTGCGGCATACGCTCGCGCCGATCGACGCGCAGCTCGCGGCCACTGCAAACCCGCGGCACCGCGCGCTCCTGCAGAACTTCCGCGAGCACCTCGTCGCGGAGCTCGCCGGCGACGTCGACGCGATCATGAAGACGCAGTGCGCGGAGCCCCGTTACCACTTCTACGGATCCGGCACGGGCGACTTCGGTCCGAAGGGCGGTGCCGCGGTGCGCGCCTTCTACGAGACGATCTTCGCGCTCGGCTACAACAAGCTGCGCTACGTCGCCGATCGCTTCGTGGTGGACGACCGCGCGCTGTTCCACGAAGGCCAGATGGACATCGTGTTCCCGGGCCGCGCGCTCGCGGCGATGGGCATCCCCTGCGACGACCCGGACGGGCACTACGTGTTCTCGTACCGCCAGGCCGCCGTGTTCCATTACGACGCGCAGGGCGTGTGCACCGGCGAGGACACCTACAGCGACGGGCCGCTGACGCCCGAGCGGCTGCGCAAGCTCGCGCCCGAGGAAGTCGCGACGCTCCCGCGCGGGCGCTGACGGCGCGCGCTCAGCGGGGCTCGGGCCCGTCTCCCTTGCTCGGAACGACCAGCGACGCGACCACGCCGAGGGCGAGCGTCCCGAGCACGATCGCGAGGCTCATGGTGGGCGAGATGTGCAGGCCGGTGTCGCCGACGGCGTGGTGCCATGAGGTCAAGGCCATCTTGCCTGCGATGAAGAAGAGCAGGGCGATCACGGCCTTCTCGAGGTGCACGAGGTAACGCGTGAGCGCCGCGAGCACGAAGTACAGGCTGCGCAGGCCGAGGATCGCGAAGATCATCGCCGCGTAGACGAGCAGCGGCTCGTGAGTGACGGCGATGACCGCCGGCACCGAGTCGAAGGCGAAGGCGATGTCGGAGGTCTCGATCGCGACGAGGCAGAGGAACGCCGGCGTCGCGTAGAGGGGGCCCTTGTGCGTGGCCGCGCCGCCGCCCGCTTCGATCGCGGCCGGCCGCACGAACAGCGCGTCGCCGTGGAGGCGCGTGTAGACGGGGAACAGCCGGCCCATGAGCTTCACGCTCCAGTGGCCCGCGTAGTCCGTGATCTGCTTCTGCTCGGTGCCGCTCTGGAGCATCTTCACGCCCGTCCACGCGACGAACGCGGCGAACGCGAAGCCGACGTACGGGCTCGCCTCGTAGAGGCTCGTGCCGACGAGCACGAACACGGCGCGGAACACGATCGCGCCGATGATTCCCCAATAGAGGATGCGGTGTTGCAGGCGGCCGGTGATGCCGAAGGACGCGAAGATGGCCATGAAGACCATCAGGTTGTCGATCGAGAGCGTCTGCTCGAGGGCGTAGCCGGCGAGGTAGAGGTTCGCGGGCTCGGTCCCGAAGCGGAAACGCAGGTAGACGTAGAAGCCCATCGAGAGCGCGAACCAGAAGACGGTCCACTTCGCGGCATTCGCCGGCGTGATCTCGCCGGAACGGCGATGCGCGACGAGATCCAGGGAGACCGACAGCGCGACGACCCCGTAGAAGATCAGGATCGTGTCGATCGGGAAACCGATGTCGGTCATGCGCCTCTCTGTGCCGCGGGTCGGCGCAGCTTACCCAGCTTGACGCGGGGGCGCGCCGGCGTCTCGCGTTTGCTTGCCCACCCCCCGAAACCTCCGTAGCTTCGCGCCCCTACAGCGTTTTCCTCTCCCCCCGCCCGAGGCTGCCGTGTCCGCGTTCCGCCACGATTTCGACAAGCTCCGCCGTCTCCCTCCGTACGTGCTCGCCGAAGTGACGGCGCTGAAGCACGCCGGGCGGAAGGCCGGCGAGGACATCGTCGATCTCGGCATGGGGAACCCCGACATGCCGACGCCGCCGCACATCGTCGAGAAGATCCGCGAGTCGGCGCTCGATGCGCGCGCGCATCGCTACTCGGCCTCGCGCGGCGTCCCGAACCTGCGCGCGGCGGTGTGCGAGTGGTATCAGCGCAACCACGGCGTCGAGCTCGACCCCGAGGGCGAGGCGATCGCGGTGATCGGCGCGAAGGAAGGGCTCGCCCACTTCGTGCTCGTGACCGTCGGCCCGGGCGACGTCGTGCTCGCGCCGGACCCGACCTATCCGATCCACCAGTACGCGGTCGTGATCGCCGGCGGCGACTTGCGCCACGTGCCGATCGGCGAGGGGCACGACTTCATCGCGAACCTCGAGACGGCGGTGAAGCGCACCTGGCCGAAGCCGAAGCTGCTGATCGTCTCGTTCCCGCACAACCCGACCACGATGATCGTGGACAAGCCCTTCTTCGAGCGCCTGGTCGCGTTCGCGAAGGAGCATCACCTGATGGTGATCCACGACTTCGCCTACGCGGAGATCTCGTACGACGGCTACAAGCCGCCGTCGATCCTCGAGGTCGAGGGCGCGAAGGACGTCGCGATCGAGTTCCTGTCGCTCTCGAAGAGCCACAACATGGCCGGCTGGCGCGTCGGCTTCTGCGCCGGCAACCGCGAGATGATCCACGCGCTGACGCGCATCAAGTCCTACCTCGACTACGGCATCCCGACGCCGATCCAGGTCGGCGCGATCGTGGCGCTGCGCGGCCCCCAGGACTGCGTCGAGGAGACCGTCGCCGAGTACAAGGCGCGGCGCGACGCGCTGATCGACGGCCTCGCGAAGCCCGGCGCGGGGCAGTGGAAGATCGAGAAGCCGCTCGGGACCATGTTCGTGTGGGCGCCGGTTCCCGAGCCGTTCCGGTCGATGGGCTCGCTCGAGTTCAGCAAGAAGCTGCTGCGCGAGGCGAAGGTGGCCGTGTCGCCCGGCGTCGGCTTCGGACAGAACGGCGAGGGCTGGGTGCGCTTCGCGCTGATCGAGAACGTGCACCGCACGCGGCAGGCCGTGCGCGGCATCCGCAAGTTCCTGCGCAGCGCGGGGGCGTAGACGATGTCGGGAGACCAGCGGCCCGTCGGCGTCGGATTGATTGGGCTGGGCACGATCGGGACGGGCGTCGCCAAGTTGCTCCGCAGCAACCGCGCCGTGATTTCCCAGCGGCTCGGCTTTCCCCTCGAGCTCGTGCGCATCGCCGACATGGACACCGCGCGAGACCGCGGCGTCGACCTCTCGGGCGTGCGTTTCGACAGCGACGCCACGGGGCTGATCGCCGATCCGCGCGTGCAGATCGTGATCGAGCTGATCGGCGGCTACGGCGCGGCGAAGCAGTTCATCCTGCAGGCGATCGAGGCGGGCAAGCACGTCGTCACCGCGAACAAGGCACTGCTCGCGCTGCACGGCAAGGAGATCTTCGACGCCGCGGCGCGCAAGGGCGTGGACGTCGCGTTCGAAGCGAGCGTCGGCGGCGGCATCCCGATCCTGCGCTCGCTGCGCGAGGGCCTCTCCGCGAATCGCATCCTCTCGATCCACGGCATCGTGAACGGCACCACCAACTACGTCCTCACCGAAATGGAGAAGACGGGAGCGCCCTTCGAGTCGGTGCTGAAGCGTGCGCAGGAGCTGGGCTACGCGGAGGCGGACCCGACCTTCGACGTGGACGGCATCGACGCCGCCCACAAGCTGACCCTGCTCGTCGCGATGGCCTACGGCGCCGACGTCACGCCGAAGGACATTCACACCGAGGGCATCCGCGGCATCGCGCCGCTCGACTTCGAGGCCGCCGAGGAGTTCGGCTACCGCATCAAGCTGCTCGCGATCGGGCGCTCGCACGTGGACGCCGCGGGCAAGGAGCGCATCGAGGCGCGCGTGCATCCCACCATGATCCCGGCGGACTCGCTGCTCGCGAAGGTGGACGGCGCGATGAACGCGATCGCGGTGCACGGCGACGCGGTCGGCCCGACGCTCTTCTACGGCGCGGGGGCGGGCGAGCTGCCGACCGCGAGCGCGGTGGTCGCGGACCTGATGGAGATCGCCCGCGAGATCCGGCGCGGCAGCGCGGGGCGCGTGGCGCCGCTCTCGTATCGGCCCGATCACCTCGAGCGCAAGGACGTGCTCTCGCTCGAAGAGATCGAGGCGAGCTGTTACCTCGTGTTCACCGTGCGCGACGAGCCCGGCGTGCTCGGCCGCATCGCGACGGCGCTCGGCTCCCACGGCATCAGCATCGAGTCCGTGCTCCAGAAGAGCGCGAACGCCGCGACCGGCACCGTGCCGATCGTCGTGTTCACGCACCCGGCGCGCGAGGAGGCCGTGCGCCGCGCGCTCGCCGTCGTCGACCGCATGCCCGAGGTGGCGGCGCGCACCCGGCTCGTGCGCATCGAGGAGAACGTCTGATGGCGAAGCCTCGGCACAGCGCGTGGTTCCAGAGCCTCAAGAACCCGACCGAGCGCTATGCGCTCGACGAGGTCGTCTACACCGACCGCGACGGCGGCCTGCTGCAGGTCGTGCACGACATGGACGCGCTGAAGCGCACCTCCGGCAATCGCTGGAAGGAGCTGTTCGAGTCGCGCCAGCACAAGAGCGAGTGGCCGTTCGGCTCGGGCGTGTGGGGCAAGAAGGAGTGGGTGCTGCCCGAGATCGAGAGCGACAACGTCGTCTCGATGTACGAGGGCCACACGAACCTGTTCTGGGCCGACCGCTACGGCCGCGAGCTCGGCCTCGAGGACCTCTGGATCAAGCTCTGCGGCAATACGCACACGGGCTCGTTCAAGGACCTCGGCATGACCGTGCTCGTGTCGATGGTGAAGGAGATGCGTGCGCGCGGGAAGGCAGTGCGCGCGGTCGGCTGCGCGTCCACCGGCGACACCTCCGCGGCGCTCGCCGCCTACGCCGCGGCCGCCGCGATCCCCGCGATCGTGTTCCTGCCGCGCGGCAAGATCTCGATCGCGCAGCTGATCCAGCCCGTCGCGAACGGCGCGATCGTGTTCGCGCTCGACACCGACTTCGACGGCTGCATGGAGATCGTGAAGCAGATCGCCGAGAAGGACGGCATCTATCTCGCGAACTCGATGAACTCGCTCCGCATCGAGGGCCAGAAGACCGTCGGCATCGAGATCGTCCAGCAGTTCGACTGGGAAGTGCCGGACTGGATCATCATCCCAGGCGGCAACCTCGGGAACGTGTCGGCGCTCGCGAAGGGCCTCGACATGCTCGTCGACCTCGGGCTCGTGACGCGCCGGCCGCGCATCGTGTGCGCCCAGGCCCAGAACGCGAACCCGCTCTACACGGCGTACCAGCGCGACTTCGCCGTGTTCGAGCCGATGACCGCGCGGCCCACCCTCGCGAGCGCGATCCAGATCGGCAATCCGGTGAGCTACGAGAAGGCGGTCGACGCGATCCGCCGCTACGACGGCATCGTCGAGCAGGCGAGCGAGTCCGAGCTGGCCGAGGCCGCCGCGCGCGCGGACCGCTCCGGCCTCTTCAACTGCCCGCACACCGGCGTCGCGCTCGCCGCGATGGAGAAGCTGGTCGCGAACGGGACGATCCGGAAGAGCGACCGCGTGGTGGTCGTCTCCACCGCCCACGGGCTCAAGTTCGTGGACTTCAAGCTGAAGTACCACGAGATGCGCATCGAGGGCGTCGAGTCGCGCTTCCCGAACCCGCCGATCGAGCTGGACGCGAAGTACGGCGTCGTGCGCGACACGATGCTGCGCGAGATCGAGCGCCGCTTCGGCAAGCACGCATGAGCCGAATCCGCGGCGAAACCTCGCTTCGCCCGCTGCCTGCGTCGTGCCCCCTGCTCGCGAGATAGGAAGCACCATGTTCACCGGCATCGTCGAAGCCGTGGGCGACGTGATCGCCGTGACGCCGCGCGGCGAGTCGACGCGCATCGCGGTGCGCTCGCCCCTCGCGCGCGAGGTGCGGCTCGGCGACAGCGTCGCGCTGAACGGCTGCTGCCTCACGATCGCGGAGTCGCACCCCGAGGAGCTGCGCTTCGACGCCATCCGCGAGACGCTCGAGAAGACCGCGCTCGGCGACCTCGCGGCCGGCGCGCGCGTGAACCTCGAGCGCGCGATGGCCGCGAGCGCGCGCTTCGACGGGCACATCGTGCAAGGGCACGTGGACGAAGCGGGCCGCGTGCGCGAGTGGCGACGCCGCGGCGAGGACGTGCAGCTCTTCGTCCAGACCTCGCGCGACTTCGCGCAGAACTGCATTCCGAAGGGCTCGGTGACGGTGCAGGGCGTGTCGCTCACGATCGTCGGGGTCGCGGACGACGGCTTCGACGTCGCGCTGATCCCGCACACGCTGCAAGTGACGACGCTGGGCGCGCTCGCCGTGGGAGCGCGCGTGAACCTCGAGGCCGACGTGCTCGGGCGCTACGTGCGGAAGTACCTCGAACGCATGCTCCCGGAGAAGCGGGCTTGAGAATCACATCGCTCCGCGCGGCGCTCGCCTGTGCCGCGCTCTCCCTGTTGACCGCGAGCGCCGCGCTCGCCGCGGACCCGTGGGAGGCGACGATCGACCGCGTCTCCCGCGCGGTCGTCGCGATCCGCGTGTCGGCGGTGCGCGCCTTCGACACCGAGGATCCCTCGACCTCCGTCGCCACCGGCTTCGTCGTGGACGCCGAGCGCGGGCTGATCCTGACCAACCGCCACGTCGTGCAGCCCGGCCCGGTGAAGGCGCACGCCGTGTTCCTCAACCACGAGGAAGTGGAGGTGGTGCCGGTCTACCGCGATCCGGTGCACGACTTCGGCATCTACCGCTACGACCCGCGCGCGCTCGAGTTCATGAAGCCCGAGGCGCTGCAGCTCGCGCCCGAAGCCGCGCGCGTCGGCGTCGAGCTGCGCGTGATCGGCAACGACGCGGGCGAGAAGCTGTCGATCCTCGCCGGCACGCTCGCGCGGCTCGACCGCGACGCGCCGAACTACGGCGCCGGCCGCTACAACGACTTCAACACGTTCTACTACCAGGCCGCGTCGGGCACCTCGGGCGGCTCGTCGGGCTCGCCGGTGGTGGATCGGCTCGGGCGCGTGATCGCGCTGAACGCCGGCGGCTCGAGCGCCAGCGCGACGAGCTTCTACCTGCCGCTCGATCGTCCCCTGCACGCGCTGCGCGCGATCCAGGCGGGGAAGCCGGTGTCGCGCGGCTCCCTCCACGCCGTCTTCCGCCAGCGCCCTTATTACGATCTTCAGCGGCTGGGCCTGCGCAAGGAGACGGAGGCGCGCGCGCGCAAGGCGGCGCCCGGTTCGGTGGGCATGCTGGTGGTGCACGAGATCGTGCCGAAGGGCCCCGCGGACGGGCGCCTCGCGCCCGGCGACATCGTGGTCGCGCTCGAGGGCCGGCCGCTCACCGGCTTCGTGCAGCTCGAGGAGGTGCTCGACGCCCGGGTCGGGCAGTCGGTCCGGCTCGAGGTCGAGCGCGGTGGCGAGCCGCTCGCGCTCGAGGTGCCCGTCGGCGACCTGCACGCCGTCACGCCGTCGGCCTTCGTCGAGTTCGGCGGGGGCGTGCTCAATCCGCTCTCGCTGCAGCTCGCGCGCGCCTACGCGATGCCCGTCGAGGGCGTCTACCTCGCGTCGGCGGGCTACGCGTTCGGGCGCTCGGGCATTCCCGCCGGCGTGCTCGTCGAGGCGATCGGCGGCGAGTCGATCGCGACCCTCGCGGAGGCCGAGCGCGCGCTCGCGAGCCGTCCGGACGGCGACATCGTCCCCGTGCAGTTCCGCGGCCTCGGCGAAACGGGCGCGCCGCGCATCGGCGTGCTGCGCGTCGACCGGCGCTGGTTCGCGATGCAGCGCTGCGACCGCGTCGACGCGGCGCCCGCCTGGAGCTGCCGCCCGTCGCCGCCGCCGCCGGAACGCAAGCCGCATCCGCTCGCGAGCGTGACGTTCGCGACCGGCGGGCCCGGCCCGCAGCCGCGGCTCGCGCGCTCGCTCGTGCAGGTGCGCTTCGACGTCGCGCTGCCGATGGACGGCGTGCAGGGCGGGCAGTTCTCGGGCGCGGGCCTCGTGGTGGACGCCGCGCGCGGCCTCGTGCTCACCGACCGCGACACCGTCCCGATCCTCGTCGGCGACGTCGAGATCGTGATCGCCGGCTCGGCCTCGATCCCCGGCCGCGTCGTCGCGCTCCATCCCGACCACAACCTCGCCCTCGTCGCCTACGACCCCGCGCTGCTCGGCGCGACGCCGATCGTCTCGGCGGAGCTCGATCCGACCCCGCTCGCGCGCGGCGAGAAGGTCTGGGCGGTGACGATGACGCCGCAGCAGGAGTTGCAGGCGCGCAGCTCGAAGATCGAGCGCATCGACGTGCCGGCGATCCCGGTGCCGAAGACGCCGCGCTTCCGCGAGACGAATCTCGACCTCGCCGCGCTCACCGACGACGTCACCAGCGTCGGCGGCGTGCTGGCCGACAAGAAGGGCCGCGTGCGCGCGCTGTGGGCGTCGTTCTCGACCGACGCCGGCGGCTCGACGACCTCGTTCTTCGGCGGCATCCCGAGCGCCGTCATCCAGGATTGGCTCGCGAGCCTGGGCACGCCGCGCCGCTCGCTCGGCGCGGAGCTCGAGACGCTGACCGTGTTCCGCGCGCGCGAGCGCGGCCTGCCGGACGCGGTCGCCGCGGAGCTCGAGCGCGCGAACGACGACGCGCGCCGCGTGCTCGCGGTGCGCCGCGTGACGCCGGGCACGCCGGCGGCCGAGCACTTGCGCGTGGGCGACCTGGTCGTGCGCGAGGGCGGGCGGCCGTTCACGCGCCTGATCGACCTCGAGCGCAGCGTGCAGCGCGGTGCGGTGGCCCTCGACGTCGCGCGCGGCGGCGAGCTGGTCAGCGCGTCGTTCGCGCCGGGGCTCGCGCCGCCGACGGCTGCCGAGCGGGTCGTGTTGTGGGCCGGCGCGCTGCTGCAGGAAACCCCGGCCACGGTCGGCGCGCAGCGCGGGCTGCCGCTCGCGGGCGTCTACGTCGCGGGCCGCTGGCGCGGCACGCCCGCCGAGGCGCACGAGCTCTCGCCGACCTGGCGCATCCTCGCGGTGGACGGCGCCCCCGTGAAGGGCCTCGACGAGTTCCTCGCGATCGTCGGCGCGAAGCCCGACGGGGCTTCGATGCGCCTGTTCGTCGCCGACCTCGACGGCCGCGAGCGCGTGATCACGCTCGAGACCGACCTCGCGTACTGGCCCACGTCGGAGCTGGTGAGCGACGGCCGCGGAGGCTGGACGCGAACGCCATGAATCGCCTCGCCGCGCTCGGTTTCGCGACCCTCCTCGCCGCCGGCGCGAGCGCACAGGAAGCAAAGCTCGAGCCGCCGCCGGCGACGCCGACGGCGCGCGCTCTGGCGGAGCAGGTCGAGAGCACGTTCCGCGGCGAGTCGGCGTTTCTCGACGCCACCATGATCGTGAAGTCGCCGCGGCTCCCCGAGCCGCGGCGCGTGCGCTTCCAGAGCTGGGACGACCGCGGCGGCAAGCGCTCGTTCATCCGCATCCTCGAGCCCGCGAAGGACCGTGGCTCGGCGTTCCTGAAGCTGCACCCGAACCTGTGGAGCTGGGTGCCGCGGGTCGAGCGCACGATCCGCATTCCCCCCTCGATGATGCTCCAGTCGTGGATGGGCAGCGATTTCACCAACGACGACCTCGTGCGCGAGTCCTCGGTGCTCGACGACTACGACCACCGCTGGCTGGGCGTCGACCCGAACCACGAGGGTGCGCGCGCCTACGTGATCGAGTATCGGCCGCGCGAGAACGCCCCGGTCGTGTGGGGCCGCATCGTCGCGTGGATCGACCCCGTGCGGCTCGCGCCCGTCCGGCAGGAGTATTTCGACGAGGCCGGCGTGAAGCTGCGCGTGATGACGCTCGGCGACTTCCGCGACGTCGGCAAGCGCTCGTACCCGCACCGCTGGAGCATGGTGCCGCTCGACAAGCCCGGGCACGAGACGTCGATCGTCGTGAACGCGGTGCGCTTCGACGAGAAGCTCGACGACGAGATCTTCACGCAGCGCAACCTCACGCGGCGGGAGTGAGCGGAGCGTGGCGAGCGCCCAGCGCGACGTCCGGAGCGGCCGCCCATGGCGCTGATCCTGCGCATCGCGTGGCGGAACGTCGGCCGGAACCCGCGCCGCACGGGCCTGACGCTCGCCGCCGCGGTGTTCGCGGTGGTGCTGATCGTGCACATGATCGCGCTCACCACGGGCGTGCACGAGCGCATGATCGAGGACAACGTGCGCATGCACGCGGGCCACCTGCAGCTCACCGGCGCGGGCTATCTCGACGACCGCACGCTGGAGCGCTTCGTCACCTGGACGCCCGAGCTGGCCGCCGCCGTGGATGCGACGCCTGGCATCGCCGCCGCCGCGCCGCGCGTGAACGGCTTCGCCCTGCTCTCGAACGGGCCGGCCTCGCAGGGCGTGCTGCTGCTGGGCGTGGACCCGCAGCGCGAAGGTGCCGTCTCGACCTGGCCGGAGCGGCTCGCGCGCGGCGGCTGGCTGCGGGGACGGTCGGGCGAGATCCTGCTCGGGGCGCGCCTCGCCGAGGCGCTCGGCGTGGACGTCGGCGGCGAGGTGCTCGTCTACACGGTCGCGTACACGCTCGAGAACGCGTACGAGATCTTCACCGTGCGCGGCATTCTGCGGGCGCCGGAACCGAAGCTGGAACGCTCGCTCGCGCTGATCTCGTTGGCCGACGCCCAGGCGCTGATCGTCTACGACGGACGCGTGAGCGAGGTCGCGATGCGCGTCGCCGAGCCGGGCAAGCTCGACGAGACCCGCGCCGCGCTCGCTGCGGCGGTCGCCGCCCACTCGGCCGAGTCGCTCGACGTGAACCCCTGGCCGGTGGTGCTGCCGGAGCTCGCGCAGATGCTCGTGATCGACAATGCGCAGAACTACTCGATGCTCGCGATCCTGGTCGTCGTGGTGGCGTTCGGCTTCTTGAACACCGTCTTGATGTCGGTGCTCGAGCGGCAGCGGGAGCTCGGCGTGATGCTCGCCCTCGGCTTGCCGCCGAGCGCCTTGTTCCGTCTCGTCTACGTCGAGTCGCTGCTGCTCGCCGCCGTCGGGCTCGTCGCCGGGCTCGCGATCGCGCTGCCGTCGGTGGCGATCATGGTGCACTTCCCGATCGCGCTCGAGGGCGACGTGCGCGAGATGAGCGAGATGTTCGGCGTGACGCCGGTGATCACGTGGGTGCTCTCGCCCTGGAACCCGCTCGTCGCCGCGGGCTTGATGATCGCGATCGCGCTGCTCGCGGCGCTGTATCCCGCTGCGAAGGCGGCTTCCGCGCGTCCGGTCGACGCGCTGCGGAGCCTGTGATGCATTGGATCTGGCCGGCGGTGGGCGGGGCGGCGGCGTACGCGCTCGCCGTCACGCTCTCGATCCGGCCGGCTCGGCGCAACCTCGTGGAGTTCGCGGCGTCCGTCGCGCGCGCCAGCACCTGGCGGCTCGCACTGCGCGGCCTCGGGCGCCAGCCGCGCCGCAGCGGCATCGTGCTCGCGGCGATCGCGATCGGCCTCGGCAGCCTGCTGCTCGCGATGGCGCTCCAGTACGGGCTCGTCGCGCAGATGGCGGAGACCGCGATCCGCACCGAGATCGGCGACCTGCAGGCGCACGCGGCGAAGTGGCGGGACACCGCGCCGCTCGCGGAACGAATGCCCGGGGCCTCGTCGCTCGCCGCGCTGGCCGGCGCGCGCACGCTCGCGGGCGCGGCGCCGCGGTTGCGCGGGGAGGGGCTCGCACAGTCTCCGCGCGCGACCATCGGCGTGCGCGTGCTGGGCGTCGACCCGGTGCGCGAGCCGACCGTCTCGACGCTCGCGCGCTACGTCACCGAAGGCGCTTGGCTCGGCGAGCCGCGCCGCGTCGTGGTCGGAGCCGGGCTCGCGCGGCGGCTGCGCGCGGGGGTCGGCGACAAGGTCGTGCTCGCGGTGCAGGACGCGCGCGGCGATCTCACGGGCGAGGCGCTGCGCATCGGCGGCATCCTGAACGCGCCGTCCCGCGAGCTCGACGAGTCGGTGGTGGTGCTGGGGCTCGACGACGCGCAGCGCCTGTTCGCGACGCCGGGCGAGATCTCGGAGGTCGCACTGGCCGCGCGCGACTCCCAGCGCCTCGAGGCGCCGCGCGCCGAGGCCGCGGCCGCGCTCGGCCCCGGCGTGCGCGTCGAGACGTGGCGCGAGCTCGAGCCGCTGCTCGACACGATGATCCGGCTCTTCGACCAGATGGGCTGGGTGGTGTACGTGGCGATCTTCGTCGCGATGGCATTCGGCATCGCCAACGTGCTGCTCATGTCGGTGCTCGAGCGCACCCGAGAGATCGGCGTGCTGCTCGCGATCGGAATGCCGCCCGCGCGCATGGTCGCGATCGTCGTGGCGGAGGGCCTCGTGCTCGTCGCGCTCGGGGTCGGCCTCGGCTTGGGCCTCGGCTTCGCCGCGATCTTCGCGCTGCGCGACGGCATCGATCTCTCGGCGTGGAGCGACGGCCTGCGCGCGATCGGCGTACCGTCGCGCCTCGTGCCGGTGGCGCGCCGCGGCGACCTGTGGGCGCCGATCGCGGTCGCCGGTGCGACGGCCGTGCTGGCGAGCCTCTGGCCCGCGATCCGCGCGGTGCGCACGCGGCCCGCCGAGGCGCTACGGAGAGCCTGATGGCCACCCTCGAAGCGTCGATCGTCTCGAAGCGATACGCCGTGCGCGGCATCGAAACGTGGGCGCTGCGCGACGTCACGCTCGCGGTCGAGGCCGGCGAGTTCACGGCGCTCGCGGGCCCGAGCGGCTCGGGCAAGACCACGCTGCTGAACCTGTTCGGGGCGCTCGACGCCCCGACCCGCGGCGCGATCTCGCTCGACGGCGTGGACCTCGCGGCGCTGGGGCGCGCCGAGCTCGCCGCGCTGCGGCTCGCAAAGCTCGGCTTCGTGTTCCAGGCATTCAATCTGATCCCGGTGCTCTCGGCGCTCGAGAACGTCGAGTTCGTGATGGAGTTGCAGGGCGTCGCCGCCGCCGCGCGGCGCGCGCGCGCGCTCGCGATGCTCGCGGAGGTCGGCCTCGCCGAGCTCGCCGAGAAGCGGCCCCTCGAGATGAGCGGCGGGCAGCAGCAGCGCGTCGCGATCGCGCGCGCGATCGTGAGCGAGCCGCGCGTCGTGCTCGCCGACGAGCCCACCGCGAATCTCGACTCGGTGACCGCCGGCAAGCTGCTCGATCTGATGCAGCGCCTGAATCGCGAGCGCGGCGTCACGTTCCTGTTCTCCACCCACGACGCCCTCGTGATCGAGCGCGCCCGCCGCGTGGTGCGGCTGCGCGACGGCGGCGTGGTCGCCGACGAGCGCGTCCGGTGAGTCGCGCCGCGCTCGCGCTCGCGGCGCTGCTCGCGGCCACACCCGCCGCCGCGCGCGAGGTCTGGCGGGACGGCGTGCGCGTCGTCGAGGTCGCGGGCTCCGTGCGCGAGGTGCTGACCGGCACGCACGGCACCGACGCAGACGATTTCGCCGCCGCGTTCGCGCAGGATCCGCGCTGCGCGGACGTCGCGCAGCTCGCCGACTGCGCCGCGTTCGCGACGGTCGGAGACGCGCGCACGTGGACGAGCCTCACGCGCGCGCGCGTCCAGGTGGATGCGCGCGCCAGCGCCCGCTGGTCCGCCGCACTCGCCTACGACCACGAATGGCGCGCGGGCACGCTCGACACGCTCGAAAGCGCCTTCTCGCGCGACGCCGACACGCTGCTCGATCTCGAGGACGAGATCGAGCTCTTCGGGCTCGACCCGCGCGGCGACCACTTCCGCTGGCGGCACCGGCTCTACCGCGGCTGGGTGCGCTACGAGGGCGCCCACGTGCACGTCACCGCGGGCCGGCAGCGTCTCGCTTGGGGCACCGGGCGGCTGTGGAACCCGATCGACCGCTTGTCGGCGATCGGCCCCTTGGCGATCGAGGGCGACGAGTTCGGCGGCATCGACGCGATCGAGGCGCGCTGGATGTGGAGCGGCTTCGATTACGTCCAGCTCGTGGCGGCGCCGGGCGACTCGAAGCGCACGTCGCGCTACGCGCTGCGCGTCCACGGCGTGGTGCAGGGCAACGACGTGTCGTTCGTCTCGGGATTCTTCGAGCAGGCGTTCGCCGTCGGCGCCGACTTCTCGGGGAACGTCGGCGACGCCGCGTGGCGCGTCGAAGCGATCTGGACCGACCCGAAACGCGACGTGTTCTGGCTCGCGGAGTCGCAGCCGCGCGAGCTGCCCGAGTTCTGGCAGCTCGTGTTCTCGATCGACACCACCCTCGACGTCGGCCCCGGCCTCTACGTGCTCGTCGAGCATCTCTACGACGAGAACGCCCTCGGCTTCGGCCGCGGCCGGGCCGGCACGCTGTTGCCGCTGTTCGGCGCGCGCTTCGGCGGGCCAGGCGAGCCGCCGACGCTGCCCGCGCTGCACGGGCGCGAGCGCGCTGCGGGCAGCCGCGTCGTCTCGCTCGCGAAGCACACGACGGGCGTGCAGCTCGGCGTCGACCTCAGCGCCGCGCTGCGCGCAGACCTGCTCGTGCTGGTCGACTGGAACGGGTCGAGCGCCGCGTTCGCGCCCGTCGTGTCGTACACGGGCTGGAACGCGCTCGAGCTGCGCGTCGGCGTGCAGGGCTTCGCGGGGCCCCGGCGCTCGCAGTTCGGCAGTCAGCCCGTGATCGGCTTCGGCGTCGTGGAGTGGTTCTTCTGAGCGAGCGCGGGGCGGTGCCTCCCGAGCCGTCGCACGAAACCCCGATTAGACGCCCGCGGGTGCAGGGCAGGGCGCGCCGGCCAAAATTCCTTCGCCCGATCGCGAACGGATGGGCGTAGACTGCGCCCGAGGAGCTGGGGCGGGCTCCAAGGCGGGGTAGCGGCAATGAAGCAGCTGATCGACGCGATCGTTCGTGCGCTGGTCGACAAGCCCGACGAAGTGCAGATCAAGGAAGTGATCGGCGAGCACGCGCACGTCCTCGAGCTGCGCGTGGCGAAGGACGACCTCGGCAAGGTGATCGGGAAGCACGGCGCTCACGCGTCGGCGATCCGCACGATCATGGCCGCGGCCAGCGGCAAAGAGAAGAAGCGGTACATCCTCGAGATCATCGAGTACTAGGCCGCTCGCGCGCGCTGTTCCGATTCGTAACCGCCGGTTACGGAAGCGTGCTCGTGGGGACTTCGCCACGAGCCCCGCACGCTCGCGCATTCGCGCTCGGCGCCGCGCGCTTGGGCCGCACGGTTGCCGGCTGCCGATCGCGCGGCATGCGGCTTGCGACTCGTCCACCCGGGCCGTGAGAACGATCACGGGACTGGGGGCTGCGGTTGGACTACGCGCATGCATCGACGGTGACGGCAGAGGACCACTTCCGCCAAGGGCGCGACGCGCTCGGCAGCGGCGACGCGCCGGGTGCGCTCGAGCACTTCCGCTCGGCGCATCAGATCGACCGCGTGAACCCGCGGTACCGCTCGTACTACGGGCTCGCGATCGGCGTGGTGGAGCGCCGCTTCGACCGCGCGCTCGAGCTGTGCCGGTCGGCGGCGAAGGAGGAGTTCTTCAACCCCGACCTCTACCACAACCTCGCGCGCGTCCATCTCGCGTTCGGCTTCAAGGCCGAAGCGATCCGGTATCTGCGGCGCGGCCTAATGATCGACCCCGCGAACGCGGCGATGCACGAAGACCTGCGCACGCTCGGCACGCGGTCGCGGCCGCCACTCGGTTTTCTGCCGCGACGCCATCCGCTGAACCGCTTCGTCGGCCAGCTCCGTCGGTGGTGGGCAGAGCGCGGCGCTCCCGCGCAGGTGAGCGCCTAACACTCCGTCGCCGCCGCGCGTTCAGCGCTTCTTGTGGCGCTGCCGCTTCAGCATCTTGCGCTTCTTGTGCTTGCGCATCTTCTTGCGGCGCTTCTTGACGACGCTTCCCACGCTGTCCCCTTTTCGGTGCTTTCGGCGGGCGACGGTTTAGGGAGGCGGTCCCCATGCGTCAAGCACGAGCGGGGGATTGCGCGGGGATTCGCAGCTTCGCGATCCACACGGCTGATTCTTTTGCATTTCTCTCTTGACGTTGCGGAATGCGCGCGGTTAGTCTGGCTCGCAACTCCGGCCCTAAAGGCTGTGAGCAGCGACGGAAAGAAGGCGCAGTTGCCTTCAAGTCGCCGGTTCGGTCGCCGATGAGGTGAGCGAACCATCAACCAGGGGGTGAACCCAGATGGCAGCCAAGAAGAAGGGCGGCAAGAAGAAGGCCGCGAAGAAGAAGTAAGACGCCTCGAAAGAGACGTTTTCTAAGTCTTCGGACCCCGGCTGACGGCAACGTCGGCCGGGGTTTCCTGCTCTTGGGCCACAGCGGCGTTCTGGACCACAGCGGCGTTCTGGGCCCCAGCGGCGTTCTGGCTCAAGCGGCTTCCTAGGCTCCGGCGGCGTCGGGGGCGCAGCGGCCGGCGCGGTCCGAGGCCGTCGGCGACGATTTCGCGCCCACGTCCTGGCCCGGGGTCGCCGGTTCGTTAGCCTGCCGCGCCTTCCGTACTCGCATTCCGGAGCTCGACCATGGCACGCATCACGATCGAAGACTGCATGGCGAAGGTCCCGAACCGCTTCCATCTGGTGCAGATGGCGTCGATTCGGGCCAAGCAGCTGCGCAAGGGCGCGCGCACGCTCGTGGATACCGCGGACAACAAGGAAGTCGTGACCGCGCTGCGCGAGATCGCCGCAGGGCACGTGAAGCCGGACTACGGCCAGACCGACGAGGCCTGAGCCCACGCGGGCGCCTGCGCCCGCTCGGCAGCGACGGAGGCGGGCTCAGCCGCCGAGCGTCTGGACGGGCACCGAGAACGTCACGGTGGTGCCCTGGCCGACTTCGCTCTCGAGCTCGATCGAGCCTCCGAGCAGCGCGATCAGCTCGCGCACCAGCGTCAGCCCGAGGCCGGCGCCGCGGTAGCGCGTCGAGTTCGCTTCCTCGACCTGGAAGAACTCGTCGAAGATGAACTGCCGGTCGTCGGCGCAGATGCCGATGCCGGTGTCGCGGACGGTGCAGCGCAGCTGGCCGCGCGAGACGGCGGCGGCGATCTCGACGGTTCCGGTGGGCGTGAACTTCACCGCGTTGTCGAGCAGCAGGAACAGGATCTGATTCACCTTCGCGAGGTCGGTGCGCAGCTTCGGCAGCGGGTCCTGCACCGTGCGCTCGATCGTGATGGCCTTGTCGCCGATCGCGTCCTGCACGCTGAAGATCGCCTCTTCGATCACCTCGCGGAAGTTCACTTCCTGGATCTGGACCGGCAGCTCGCCCTGCTTGATGCGCCACAGGTCGAGGATGTTCTGGAGCGTGCGCTGGAAGGTCGTGCCGTCGTCGAGCGCGGCGCGCAGGCTCTCCTTCGCCGAGTCCGAGAGCTGCTCGTTCTCGCCCGCCAGCACGGCGATGATCGCCTCGATGATGCTGTTGAGCGGTGTGCGCAGCTCGCGCGACATCTTCTCGATGAAGTCGCTCTTCAGCTTCTCGACCTTGCCGAGCTGCTCGCTCTTGCGCAGCAGCTCGATGTCCTGCGCGAACAGCGCCTCGGAGAGCTTCAGCACCTCGTCGGAGCCGCCGGCCGCGGCCTCGAGCGGGCGCTCGTTCAATTCCTTCTCGAGCGATGCGACGCGCGCGGCGAGATGCGCGTGGTCGAGACAAAGCGCGGCCTGCTGCGCGACGCTCGCGGCGGCGGCGGTCCCGCGCGCGTCGAACGCGGCGGCGCTGCCGACGATCAGGCAACCCCACGTGCGGTCGGCCACCGCGAGCGGCAGTCCGAGCACGCCGGCGAAGGAGCGGGGCCCGATCACGTGCAGGGCCGAAGCCAGCGGCTCGGCCGAGCGCGTCACTTCCCCGGCCCACGCCTCGACGGAGCGAGCGGCGGTGCGCGCCTCGTCGGGCGAAGCGAAGCCCGCTGCGGCGCGCAGCGTGAGCCCCGCGCCGGCCCGCGCCTCCGCGGTGTTGCGCGCGAAAAGCAGTGCGACACCACGCGCCAGCTCGGCGGCGCCGGCCGTCGCCTGGCGGAGACCCGCGGCCACGGCGTCGGGAGGCGCAGTCGCTCGCGCGGAGGAGTTGGGCGCTGCTCCGGCCACGCTAGAACCGAACGTCCGACCCGAACTCCTCGGGCTTTTCGACGTCGGAGTCGCTCGGCTCGTCGCCCTCGAGCTGCAGCTTGGTCTCGAAGTCGGTCGGGTTCGAAGCGGCCGCGAGCGCGGTCTCGGTGGAGATCTTGTTCGCCTTGAGCAGGTCGAGCAGATGCTGGTCGAAGGTCTGCATCCGGTCGCCGCGGCTGCGCGCGAGGTAGTCGGTGATCTCCGCGGTTCGCGAGGCGTCGCGGATGCACTCCTGGATGGAGCGCGTCGAGCGGAGCACCTCGACCGCCGGGACCCGGGAGTCTTCCTTCTTCGTGACGAGCAGCCGCAGCGAGACGATCGCCTTGATGTTGTCGGCGATGCGCGCCCGAACGGCCGCCTGTTCGTCCACGGGGAAGAATGAAACGAGCCGGTTGATCGTCGAAGCGACGTCCGCCGTGTGGATCGTGGAGAAGACGAGATGCCCGGTTTCAGCCGCCTTCAGCGACGTGTCGACCGTCTCGAGGTCGCGCATCTCGCCGACCATGATCACGTCGGGGTCCTGGCGCAGCGCGGCGCGCAGGGCCGTCGGGAAGCTCTCGGTGTCCGCACCGATCTCGCGCTGGCTGATGATCGCCTTCTCGTGGGTGAACACGAACTCGATCGGGTCCTCGATCGTGACGATCTTGCACTTCCGGAGGCGGTTGACCTCGTTGATCATCGCCGCCAGCGTGGTCGACTTGCCCATCCCGGTGGCGCCGGTGACGAGCACGAGGCCGCGCCGCACGTTCGCGATGTCGCGGAGCACGCTCGGCAGGTTCAGCTCGTCGAACGCCTTGATCTGCAGCGGAATGACGCGCAGCACGATGTTGTAGGAGCGGCGCTGGCGCGAGATGTTCACACGGAAGCGGCCCTCGCCCGGCAACTCGTACGCGAGGTCGACTTCGTTGAACTCGCTGCGCGCGCGCGGATCGCCCTCGAGCAGCAGCGCGACCATGGCCTCGGTGTCTTGCGCGGTGAGGACCTTGTACCGGAGCTCGACCAGGTTCCCGTTGAAGCGGTACAGCGGGAGGTTGCCCACCTGGAAGTGGATGTCCGACGCGCCTTTTTCGATGCCCAGCCGGAGCAGGCGGTGGAGCTTCTCGCGATCCATGCGCAGGCGACTCCTGGAACCGAGCGCAAATGCGGCGCTCTGGCTCCGTATCGGCGATCACGGGCCCGTCTTGACTGGAACGCGTCGCGACCGAAGCGCGTCTCGACGGAAGCGCGTCTCGAGGAAACGCGGGATGGGGGCGCGGCTATGCTGCCGCGCCCGAGGAGCGGACCGATGCGGATCGATGGACTGAGACTGGCCACGTGCCTCGCACTCGCCCTGTGCGGCGCGTCCGCGAGCGCTGAGGAGCCGACCCCGCCGTCCGCGGCAGCGCCGCCCGCGGAGGCGGAGCCTGCCCCCGCCCCGGCGCCCAGCGGCGTGGCCCTGGACCAGCTGTTGACGCTCCCGTCCGATCGGACCTACGCCGTGGATCGCAAGGGCGGCATGACCCGGGGCGAGTGGCGGACGCGCTATGGCGAGGTGCGCGGGGAGCTCCAGAAGGAGCGCGCGGCGCTCGAGGTCACCCAGGGCAAGCTCGAGGACGCCGGCGGCGGCCAGTGGTCCGTCAACCCGATTCCCGGTTCCGAGACGGATTCCAGCCGCTCGCCGATCGACTTCCAGCTGCGCACCGAGCTGCGCCGCCATCGCGAGGAGATCGAGCGCCTCGAGCGAAAGCTTCGCCAGCTCGACATCGAGGCCAACCTCGCCGGCGTGCCCGAGGACTGGCGCCGCTAGTCCGGCTCCCCGCCGGGCTCGGCCCCTTCGGCCCAGCGCACGCCGCCCGCGATCCACGCCAGCGACGGCAGGGCGAGCAGCCCCGTCGCGGCGAAGTAGGCCGCGAACCCGATCCGATTGACGGCGAAGCCCGAGGCCATCCCGACGAGGGCGCCCGAGAGCGGGTAGAGCGCCGTCAGCAGCGCGTACTGGACTGCGGCGTGGCTGCGCTCGCAGGCCCGCACCAACAGCGCCATGAAGGCCACGCCCGCGGCCCCGGAGCAGAACGACTCGGCCAGCCCGGCCGCGACGACGGCGGCGCGCGAGTCGGTGGCGAGCGCCGCGGCGGCGTACCCGAGGTTCGAGGCGATCGCGAGCGCTGCCCCCGCCCAGAGTGCCGGCGCGAGCGGGAGCCGCGCGACCAGGAACCCGCCGCCGACGGCACCTGCGATGCCGGCCCAGACCCCCGCGAACGTCGAGAGCGACGCGAACTCGGCCAGGCCGAAGCCGCGCTCCTTCCAGAACTCGCCGACCATGGGCGCGAGCGCGAGGTCGCCGATGCGGTGGAAGGCGAGGAACCCGAGCGCCGCGCCGAGCCCCGGGCGACGCCAGCTGCGCAGCATGCCGCGCCAGTCGCGCCGCACGCGCGGCGCGAGGGGCGGGCGGGGCGCCGCGACGGCGATCGCGGCGGCGCCTGCGAACACGACGGCGCCCGCCGCGTGCGCCGTCGCC
>CAZCTH010000050.1:0-33209 GCA_964501435.1 uncultured Spirochaetales bacterium
GCGCGCTGGGGCGTCGGCGGTGCGGCAGCGCTCGCGCTCGGCGTCCTCGCGGCGCGGCACGATCCCGCGATCGAGGCGCTGCAGCGCGCGCTGCCGCCGCTCGGCGACGCGCTCGCCCGCGCGGGCGCGTTCGTCACCACGCAACCGAAGCCCGCGGTGATGGCCTGCGTCGCTTTCGCCGCCCTGCTCGCGCTCGCCCGCGCGCTGCGCCGCGCGGCGCCGTCGCGGATCCCGACGCTCGTCGCGCTCGGCGCGTTCGCCGCCGCGCCGCTTGCGCTGCACGCTGCGCGCACGCAGTTGCCTCCCGCGCAGGCGAAGAGCGTGCTGCTCGTCGTGCTCGACACCGTGTCGGCGCGCCACCTCGCGAGCGCGGGTTACGGGCGCGACACGATGCCGGAGCTCGAGGCGCTCGCGCAGCGAGGCGTGCGCTTCCCGAACGCGTTCAGCGCCGCGCCGTGGACCGTGCCGTCCCACGCGTCGATGTTCACCGGCCTCGCGCCGATCGCCCACGGCGCCACGCAGGAGAACGTGAGGCTCGCCGAGTCGCGCATGACGCTCGCCGAAATCCTGCGCGCCCACGGCTTCCGCACCTTCGCGGCGGCGGGCAACACGGTGGTCGGGCCGTTCAGCCGCCTCGACCAGGGCTTCGCGCAGTTCCTGCCGACGTGGCGTCGCGACGTCGTCGATGCGACGCGCGGCGCCGTCCACCCCAACAACGGCGCTTTCGCGCGCTTCCTCGCCGGCGTTCCCGAGAGCGAGCGCTTCTTCGCCTTCGTGAACTACATCGACGCGCACTCGCCCTACGCACCGTCGCCGCCGCACGACCGCCGCTGGGGCGCGTTCCCGCGCCGCCCCGTGGACCAGAGCTGGCAGCACTACTACACGGGCAAGTCGGCGCTCGGCTCGCGCGACTTCCAGGAGCTCGCCGACCTCTACGACGGCGAGCTCGAAAAGCTGTCGCGCGATCTCGCGGATCTGATCGGCGCGCTCGAGCGCGCGGGTCGGCTGGGCGACACCGTCGTGATCGTCACCGCGGACCACGGCGAGAACCTCGGCGACCACCAGCACCTCGACCACGTGTTCAACCTCTACGACTCGCTGCTGCACGTGCCGCTGCTCGTGCTCGGCGGCGGCGCGCCGGCGGGCGTCGTGGATGCGCGCCTGGCGACGAGCGTGGACGTGTTCGCGACCGTGCTCGCGGCGGCGGGCCTCCCGTACCAGCGCCCGGAGGATGCGGGCGGAGACGTCGCCGACGCCCGCTTCGAGGGCCAGGATCTGCTCGCGCCGGCCGCGCCTCGCGGCGAGCTCGTGCACGAGTACTACTTCCCGAACCAGGCCCTGTCGGCGATCGAGCCGGCCGACCTCCAGGGTGCGGAGCCGCGCCTCGCGCCCTACCTGCGGCGCTTGCGGGCGCTGCGGGGCGCCGACGGCTGGAAGCTGATCTGGTCCTCGAGCGGACGCCACGAGCTCTACGACCTCGCGGCGGACCCCGACGAGCTCGCGAACCGCGCGGCGGAGCAGCCCACGCGGGTCGCCGAAATGACCCGACGGCTCGAGGCCCGTCTCGCCGAACAATCCAGCCGACCGTTTCGCTTCGCCGACGAGCCCAAGCCGAGCCAGGGCGCTGGCTTCGACGGCCTCGACGACGAGACGCGAAAGAATCTGGAGAGCCTCGGCTACGTGAAGTAACGAGGCGAAGCGCAGGATCTCGTGAGCACGGACTCCACGCCCCGAATTGCCTTCGATGCGCGCGACTGGCGGGCGCTGGCGCTGCTGCTCGCGGGCTGGTTCGTGTTGCCGCTGCTCGTCGGCACCGGAGCCAAGATCCCGCTCAACGACGACTGGGCCTACGCACACACCGTGCAGACGCTCCTCGAAACGGGCGAATTCCGGCGCCCGTCCTGGACCTGGGTCCCGGCGCTCACGCACACCGCCTGGGGCGCGCTGTTCGCAAAGGTCTTCGGCTTCGGGTTTCCCGTGCTGCGCTGGTCGAGCCTCGTGGCCGGCGCTCTCGGAATCGCGGGCGTCTACACGCTCGGGCGCCGCATGGGCGCGGCGACGGCTGCAGCGGCACTGCTCGCCGCGGCGTACGCCTTCAACCCCATCCACGTGCATCTCGCCTTCACGTTCATGACCGAGGTGCCGTTCCTCGCGCTGTGCGTGTGGAGCCTCGTGTTCCTCGCGGACTTCGCGCGCGGGGGCAGCTGGGGCGCGCTCGCGGCGGGCATCGCGCTCGCCGTCGCGGCGACGCTCTCGCGCCAGACCGCCCTCGTGCTGCCGGCAGCGTTCACGCTCGCGCTGCTGATCGCGCGGCCGCTCGATTGGCGCGCGTGGCTCGCGGCGGCGCTCTGCGCGGCGATCGTCGGCTTCGCCTATCTGCGCGCGGAGCAATGGCTGTTCGAGACGGGCGGGCGCTGGTCGCGGCTCTACTCGGTGCGCGACGCCGGCAAGTTCATCGCTGCCGCCGAGTCCGGCGCCGCCTATCACCTGGTGAAGCACGGCGCGGTGACGCTGATGCTGCTCGGCTGGTTCCTTGCGCCGGTGCTGGCGTGGCAGTCGGCGCCCATCCGTCTCCGGGTGGTCGCTTCGCTGCTCGGTGCAGCGGCGGTGGTCGGCGTGACGCTCGCGCTCGGGCTGTCGCTCCCGATCCACTACAACGCGATCTGGAGCTCGGGGATCGGCCCGCTCACGATTTCCGGCAAGGAGTTCCTGCCGCAGTTTCCGCAATGGGCGTGGTGGCTGGCGACCGCCCTTGGAGCGGCCGCAGGCGGGGAAGCGGTCGCGATCCTGATCGCGCGACTGCTGCCCGCGTGGCGCACGTGGCGCGCGCGCGGCGACGTCCTGCTGCTGCTCTTCTTCTCGGCGGGCTTCCTGCTGCCGCACCTCGTGCGCGCGCCGTACTTCGATCGCTACGCGTTCACGCTCGTAGCGCCCCTCGGCGCCGTGTTGCTCGCGACCGCGGGCGGAGACGTCGCGCACGGTTGGCGCAAGCGCGCGGGCGTCTGCGCGATCGCGTTCTTCGTGGCGCTCGGCTGGCTGGGCACGCGCGACTACCTCGTGCGCAGCGAGGCCAAGTGGGCGCTGCTGAACGCGCTGCGCGCCGAGGGCTACGGGGAGCGCGTCGTCGTCGGTGGCGTCGAGTACAACGGCTGGTTCGACGACTTCGACCAGATCGAGCGGTCCGGCGACAACTTCGTGTGGGACGACGAGTTCGTGGCCAGCTACGCGCCGACCCGGGACGGCTACGCCCCGTACGCGCAGCAGAGCTACTCGCGCTGGCTTCCGCCGGGCCGCGAGACCATCCACGTGCTGCGCCGCGTGACGAAGCAGTCGCTTCCGCATCGCCCGCCGCGCTGAGCGCGGGCGACTCGCGCGCGGCCGTGCTTCCCTCGGGAGTGAACGAGGAGCACGCGATGATCGAGCTGCATTCCTGGCCCACGCCCAACGGCTGGAAGATCTCCATCGCCCTCGAGGAGATGGCGCTCCCCTACGAGGCGCATTGGGTGAACATCGGCCGCGGCGAGCAGTTCGCGCCCGGCTTCCTGGCGATCTCGCCCAACAACCGCATCCCGGCGATCGTCGACCGCAGCGTGTCTCCGCCGCTCTCCGTGTTCGAGACGGGCGCGATCCTCGTCTACCTCGCCGAGAAGACGGGTCGCTTCCTGCCGACCGAACCGCGCGCGCGCGCCGAGGTGCTGCAGTGGCTGTTCTGGCAGGTCGGCGGCCTCGGTCCGATGCTCGGCCAGCACGGGCACTTCAAGCTCTACGCAAAGGATCGCATCCCGTACGCGATCCAGCGCTACGAGGACGAGACGAAGCGCCTCTACGGCGTCCTCGACCGGCGGCTTGCGGACCGCGAGTTCGTCGCGGGCGACTACTCCATCGCCGACATGGCCTGCTGGCCGTGGGTCGTCACGTACAAGGCGCAGGGCATCGACCTCGCCGGCTTCCCGCACGTGCGCCGCTGGTACGACGCGTTGAAGCAGCGCCCCGCGCTCCAGCGCGGCTACGCGTTCGGCAAGGAGCTGCGCGGCGTCGCGAAGGACGGCCCCGACGAAGAGAGCCGCAAGCACCTGTTCGGGAAGCGCTGACGCGCTCCGCTACGGCTTGATCTCGCGCCACACCGGCGTCGAGCCCGTCGCGCCGTTCGCCCAGCCGCCGATCACGGCGGAGAAGAGGCCCGCGCCGCCGCCGCAGTGCACGATCAAGAGCCCGTTGTTGGGCCGGAACTTCGGATAGGAGGCGTCGAGCGCCGGCCCCGTGAACGGAAGGCCTTCCGCGATGCCGCCCGCGCCCCGGGCGAGCTCGTGGCCGGAGGCGCGCGTCAGCTCGTTGATGCGCTCCGCGATCTGCCGCTTCGACCAGCCCGCCTCGCGGTAGATGCGCGCGTGCTCCGGCCCGAGCGCGAGGATCGCGTCGAAGCCGAGCACGAGCTTCGGGTGGTGCACCGCGCGCAGGCAGAGCGCCAGCGTGCGCGAGATCGACTCGGGATCGCGCGAGATCTGGTCCACGATGCTGCGCGGCCCCTCGCCCGGAAAGAGCGTGACGGTGTTCGCGCCGACGGGCGCGCCGAGATCCGCCGAGAGCGGGCCCCACGGCGACGCCTCCTCGTCCTCGGCGAAGCAGAACGAGAGCTTGCCAGGATTGCCGAACGTCGCGCGATCGACCTCTCCGGGCCGGCCGCCTCCGACGTTGCGGATCACGAGCTGGAGCGCGCGCCCGATCGTCGCGTTCGCGCGGTTGCCCTGGCCGAACACGTTCTTCCCCGCGTTCATGCCCAGCGCGCGCCGGATCGGTCCGTTCACCACGACCACGGGGCCGACGGGCATCGTGGTCGCGAGCACGCCGTGGATGTTGAACTGGTCGGTGCACGCGGCTTCGACCGCAGCGATCACGACGGGCAGAAACTCGGGCTTGCAACCCGCCATCACCGCGTTGATCGCGATCTTCTCCACCGTGCATTCGACGAGATCGGGCGGGACGACCGCGACCACCTCCTGTGGCGCACGCGTCGTTCCCTCGAGCATGGCGAGCACGCGCGCCTCGGTGGGCGGAACGACCGGCAGGCCGTCCGTCCATCCCTTCGCGAAGAACGCCTCCATCTCGTCCTCGAGCGCGGCCAGCTCGACGCGGCGCGCGTGGAGCTTCGAGCCCGAGTACTTCACGCGCAGCGCGTCCACGCGATCCGGGTCCACCGAGAGCGAGCCGCAGCCCGGCCGCCACGCGGGGAGCCCTGCACCGAGCGCAGGCACGCCGGTGAAGCTCTCCCACTCCTCGCGCTGCCAGCCGATCACCCGCCCGGTCTCAGAGCCGTCCTCGACCCGTAACAACGTCGGAACGGTCTCGATCTCGTGGTGCCACGAGCGCGCGAGCGCCGTGTCGTCCTGCGGCGAGAGGCCGGCGGGGAAGGAGAGGTCGTCCTGCGTGAAGACGGTGAGCTTCGTCTTCGCGGCGATCTCCGCGAGCACCGGCGCGACGAGCTCGCAGGTCGGGCAGGAGCGCTTCACGAACGCGACGAGACCGGAGGGAAGCGCGGGCTTCACGCTCGTCGAGGCGGCGGCCATCGGGTTCTCCTTGGCGTCGCGCAGGGCAGCGACGGAGCGGCATGATGGCATACTGCGCCGTTCGCGAGCGCCGCTGCCGGCGCGCGAGGAGGCGCGATGAGCGGCACGTTCCGGATCTTCGGCTCGGAGATGTCCCCGTACTCGGTGAAGGTGCGCTCGTACTTCCGGTACAAGGGCATCGCGCACGAGTGGGTGGTGCGCGGCCCCGCCAACCAGGCCGAGTACGCCAAGCACGCGAAGCTGCCGCTGATCCCGCTCGTCGTGACGCCCGACGACAAGGCGCTGCAGGACTCGACGCCGATCCTCGAGGCGATCGAGGCGCAGTTCCCGGAGCCCGCGATCCAGCCGAGCGAGCCCGTCGCCGCGTTCGTCTCGGCGCTGCTCGAGGAGTGGGGCGACGAGTGGGGCAACAAGTGGATGTTCCACCTGCGCTGGGCGCGGCCCGTCGATCAGGATTCTGCGGCCGAGCGCATCGCGCGCGACATGACGGGCGGCGCCACCGGCGACGCGCTCGCCAAGGCCGCGGCGATGGTGAAGGAGCGCATGGTCCCGCGCGTGTGGTTCGTCGGCTCGAACGCCGAGACCGCGCCGCAGATCGAGCAGTCGTACCTGAACGTGATCGCGCTGCTCGACGCGCACCTCGCGACGCGTCCGTACTTGTTGGGCGCACGGCCGGGCTTCGCCGACTTCGGCGTGTGGGCGCAGCTCTACGAGTGCTGCACGGACCCGACCGCGGGCGCGTGGCTGCGCGAGCGGGCGCCGCACGTGGCGACGTACGTATCGCGCATGCTCGACCCGAAGGCGCACGGCGCGTTCGAGCCGTGGGCACGACTCGCGCCCACGCTGGAGCCGATCCTCGCGCGCGAGGTCGGGGCGCTGTTCCTGCCCTGGAGCGACGCCAACGCGCGGGCCGTGGCGGCGGGCGCCGAGGAGTTCTCGGTCGAGCTCGCGTCGGGCCCGTGGCGCCAGAAGCCCCAGAAGTACCACGCACGTTCGCTCGCGGCGCTGCGCGCGCGCTACGCGCAGGCGAAGAGCGCGGAGCTGGACGCGCTGCTCGAGCGGGCGGGTTGCCTGCGCTGGCTCGCGTGAGGCGCGCGGGGCGATTCGGGGCGGGCCGAGGCCGTGCAGGAGGCGGATTTTCGCCGGGCATCTGTGCGCCACATCGCGATCGGCTGCTGCGAGCGCAGGCCTCGCCGTAGTAACGTCGCCCGTCCCGAACCTCGCACAGGAGCCTCCGATGAACTTCGAGTACAGCGACAAGACCCAGTACCTCATGAAGCAGCTCCAGGGCTTCATGGACGAGTACATCTACCCGAACGAGAAGAAGTTCTACGCCCAGCACGAAGCGCTGCCCGACCGCTGGCAGGTGCCGCCGCTGATGGAGGAGCTGAAGGCGAAGGCCAAGGAGAAGGGCCTGTGGAACCTGTTCCTGCCGGAGAGCAGCCACGGCGCCGGCCTCACGAACATGGAGTATGCGCCGCTCTGCGAGATCATGGGCCGCGTGGGCTTCGCGTCCGAGGTCTTCAACTGCGCCGCGCCCGACACGGGCAACATGGAAGTCTTCGAGCGCTACGCAAGCCCGGAGCTGAAGAAGCGCTGGCTCCAGCCGCTGCTCGACGGAAAGATCCGCTCCGCATACGCCATGACGGAGCCCGCGGTCGCCTCTTCCGACGCGACCAACATCTCCACCGAGATCCGCCGCGACGGCGGCGACTACGTGATCAACGGCCGCAAGTGGTGGACGAGCGGCATCATGGATCCGCGCTGCGAAGTGCTGATCGTGATGGGCAAGAGCGACACCAGTGCGCCGCTCCACGCGCAGCAGTCGATGATCGTGGTGCCGCGCAACGCGAAGGGCATCAAGGTCGAGCGCTACCTGCCGGTGTTCGGCTACGACGACGCGCCGCACGGCCACGGCGAGGTGACCTTCGACAACGTGCGCGTGCCGGCGGACCACATTCTGCTCGGCGAAGGTCGCGGCTTCGAGATCGCGCAGGGCCGCCTCGGGCCCGGCCGCATCCACCACTGCATGCGCGTGATCGGCGTCGCCGAGCGCGCGCTCGAGCGCATGTGCCAGCGCCTGATGACGCGCACGGCGTTCGGCAAGAAGGTGTACGAGCACTCGGTGTGGGAGGAGCGCATCGCGGATGCGCGCATCGAGATCGAGTGCTCGCGCCTGCTCACGCTGAAGGCCGCGTACATGATGGACACGGTGGGCAACAAGGTCGCCCGCGCCGAGATCGCGATGATCAAGGTGAAGGCGCCCGTGATGGCCTGCAAGATCATCGACGACGCGATCCAGGCCCACGGCGGCGCCGGCGTCACCGACGACTTCGGGCTCGGCAAGACGTGGGCTTCGATGCGCACGCTGCGGCTCGCCGACGGTCCGGACGAGGTGCATCGCCGGACGGTGGCGAAGCTGGAGCTGAAGAAGCAGGCGGAGAAGTCGGGCGTCAAGCTGAAGTAACGCCTGGCGAGAGACGAGGCGCCGCCGGCCCTTTGGGTCGGCGGCGCTTTTCGTTGGGCGTGCGTCGTGTCGGCGGCGTCGAAGACTCGCCGCCGAGGAGGCGCTCGCGCGGGCAGCGAGCGCCGGGGCGAGCCGGGGGCCCTGCGCGTCATACGCTTGCGGGATGCACCTGCGGGCGAACGCCGGTGCACCGCGGCGGGTGGGCGAACGCGAAGTGAACGCACCTGGGCGTGACGGTGCGGGGGGACTCACGGGTGGGGCAGGGCCGCCTGCCTGCGCGGAGCGGGATGCGCGCTACTCCGCTCCGGGCCCCCGGCTCGCCCCGGCGCTCTCGTGTGCGTGTTCGTGTGCGTGTGCGTGAAGTGCGCTGGCTCGAGCGGTGGGTCGGGGGGTCAAGATGAAGCCTTCGCGCCAGTGCGAGTCGAGAAGGAACGGCGGAGTGCCCAACAAGTCGTAACGCGTGGCGTCGCCGGCGAGCAGGGCGAGGCCCGGCAGTCCGGCGATGGCGGCTTGGAGCTCGTCGTGGGTCGGCGGGCGGTTGGTCCGGAGATTCGCGCGCGCGCGGAGTGCGGCGTGTGCGGACTCGAGTCGATCGGGTGTGCACTTGGCTTTCGCAGGCAGGGGCGCGAGGCCGAGGCGCTTCCACGCGGCGTGGGGGAAGGCCTCGACCGTGCGGCGCTGCGGCACTGCGGCGCTCGCGAGGCGTGGCCAGCCGCGCTCGTGCAGGGCGTCGAACACGGCCACCGAGAACGCGATGAAGTCGGTGTACGGGCGCGGCTTCACGCAGCCCGGCTCGCCGGTCTTTGCGGGCGTGTGGAGCGCGACTTCGCAGGCGCGCGCGTGGGCGTGCCCGTTCGCGGGGTCCTTCCAGGCCTGCGAGCCGTCGATCAGGATCAGCGCGGCGCCGCGGGATTCGGCGAGGTCGGCGCAGGCGTGCGCGAGCCAGGTCGCGCTCGGCGGATCGCCCGCGCCGGGGGCATCCGCGAGCGACACGAGCTCCGCGTCGACGCTCGCCCCGCGCTGCGTCAGCACGCACACGCCGACGTCGCGAACGCGCTTCTGGGCGAGGTCGACGGAGACGACGCTGCGCCGCTTCAAGCGCCGGCGCCGCGGCTCTGTTTCGCCTTCGCGAACTCCGCGAACTTCGCGCCATCCACCTGGGTGAACACGCCGTGCGCCGTGGCCGTGCGCACGCCATTGGCCTCGACCTCGCCGGAGACGTAGAGCTTGCGGCCGTCGACGCGGTCGAGCCGGCCGGTGAAATGCAGCGGCACGTGGATGGGCGTCGGGCGCTCGTAACGCACCGTGAGCTCGCGCGTCATGCCGGGGTTGCCCGAGAAGCTCGTCGTCATGCCGAGCACCTCGTCGATCGCCGCGGCGAGCAGGCCGCCGTGCAGCAGGCCCGGGGCGCCCTCGTGGGCCGCGCCGAAGGTGGCAACGCCGCGCACGACGTTCGCCTCGAGATCGATGCGCAGATCGAGCGGCGGCGCGATCGGGTTCGCGAGGCCGACGACCGGCCCGCGGTCGTGGAAGTTCTCCATGCCGGCATAGAGCCCGTCGCGCCGGCGTGGGTCGCCGCTGGCGGCGCCTGCTTCCGCGAACGCGCGCGCGGCGCTCGCGACCTGCGCCGCGAGCGCGCGCAGCGCGGGCTCCGGCGCCGCGGTCCCGGGCAGCTGCTCGAGCAGCGCGCGCAGCGCGTCCGCGAGCTCGCGCTTCGCGGGCCACGCGCCGCCGGCCTCGCGCGCGCTCGCGGGCCCGCGCGACTTCGGCCACGTGCGCGCGAATCTCTTCCGGGCTCTTCATGATGCCCGGAGATAGCTCAAGGCGCGGCGGCAACCTGCGCCACGACCGGCGACGCGAGCGCGTCCGCCTCGCGCGCGATCGGCGCGGCGCCCACCAGCGGCGCCAGCGCGGGCGCGAGCGCGCGCAGCACTTCGAGCGGCAGCGCGCTCGTGAAGCGATACGCGGCCGCACTCGGGCCGGCGACGTAGGCGGTGACGACGCCGAAGTGGCGCTCGCCGATCGCGAACGCGAACACCGCGGAGCGGTTCACCACGCGCTCGCCGGTTTGCGCGCCGCCCCGTGCGAAGGTCTTGTAGCGATGGTCGCCCGTGCCCGTCTTGCCCGCGATCGGGATGAGCGCGCCGCCGGGAGTCGCGAACGTCTTCGCGACGCGGCGCGCGGTGCCGTTCGCGACGACGTCGCCGAGTGCGCCCCGCACGGCGTGGGCGACCGACGCGTCGAGCACGCGCACGGGAGCCAGGCGCTCGGGCGAGAAGTGGGTTTCGTAAGGCGTGTCCGCCGCGAACGAGAGCGAGTCCACGCGGCGCTCGGGCAAGCGCAGGCCGTTCGCGGTGAGGATGCCCATCAGCTCGGCCAACGCGGCGGGCCGGTCTGCGGAGCTCCCGATCGCGGTGGCGTACGAGGGCACGAGCGTTTCGAACGGATAGCCGAGCCGCGCCCAGCGAGCGTGCACGCGTGCGAACGCGTCCCGCTCCCGCAGCTCGCGGAGCCGGCGTTCCTGCGCGCGCGCGTTGCGGGTCCGGAACAGCCACGCGGTCGCCTCGGCGCGCGCGCTCGCGCTCGCGGCGAGCAACTCCGCGCGCGAAGCGCTCGGATTCTCCCAGAGCTGCGCGGCGAGCCACAGCTCGAGGGGCTGCACGCGCGCGACCCAGGCGCGGTCCGCGAGCCCGAGCGACTCCGGGCCGAGCGTCGCGTACAAGCGTTCGATCTCCGCGGCGCCGAGCTCCGCGGACTGCGGCGCGCGCGCGGCGAGCTCCGCCGCGAACCAGGCGCGATCGCCGCTCGGATGCAGCGAGCGCAGCAGCGCGGCGACGCGCCGCGGCGTCGGCGCACGCTGCGCGACGAGCTCGCCGAGGATGCGCTCGCGCGACACGCCTTCCCAGCGCGCGATCGCCTTCGCGAGCAGCGCGTGGCCCTCGCGCTCCGCGTAGCGGTGCAGCGCAGCGTCCCGCGCCGCGGGGCTCTCGTCGCGCGCGAGCTGCGCCGTCTCGTAGCGCACGACGTCGCGCATGATGCGCACGAAGGGCAGGTTCACGGAGCGGCGGAACGACTCGCGCACGCTGAGCACACGCCCGTCGTCGCTCGCGTCGAAATTCGAGAAGTGGTGGACTCCGCCGCCGGTGAAGAAGCCCTCGGCCGGGCTCGCGGAGTAGCGGCGGTCGAGCGCGGCCTCGAGCAGTGCAGGCAGGGGCAACGCCGGCTCCGCGGCCATGCGCTCGATCGCGAACCGCGTCAGCGGATCGAGCTCCGCGCCCGGCGCGCCGCCGGCGGCGAGCCGCGCGTGCAGCGCCTCCGCGCTCTCGCCCGCGTGCGCGGCGTGCAGCTCGGCCACGATCTCGAGGTAGGTGACCAGCGTGCGCAGCTTCGCCGTCGAGCCGAGGTCGAGCTTGATGCCGTCGTTCACGTCGAGCTCGCTGCCGAGGCTGTCGGCGTGCACGCGCAGCGCGTTGCCCTGCGGCGTCCGTTCGTAGAGCGTGAAGGCGTAGACGACGCGCGAGGGGTCGCCGCTGGCGAGCGCGTTCTTCTGGTGCAGCCCGAGCGCCTCGATCGCCGCCGGGCTCGCGAGCTCGCGGAGCCGCCGCGTCACTTCGGTCTGCGCGTTCGCGTCGAGGGTCGTCGCGACGGTGAGGTCGAGGCGGTCGAGCTCGTAGGGGGCGGCGCCGAGCGTCGCGCCGAGCCAGGCGCGCATGCGCGCGACGCCCTTGTCGGCGGCGACGCGCTCCGTGTCGCGCTTCGCGGGGGCGAAGCGCAGCTCCGCGGCCAACGCGGCGTCGCGCAGCTCGGGCGGGATCACGCCGTCCCGCGCCATGGCGCGCAGGTACTGCGCGCTGAGCGCGGTCAGCGCGCGCTCGTCGCCGCGCAACAGGCCGCTCGGTCGTCGCGCCGAGAGCAGCAGCGAGAGCGACTGCCGGTAGGCGAGCCCGCGTGCAGCCGCTTCCTCCGCGCTCTGCGGAGTCGTGCGCAAGAGCGCGGCGACCCGCGCCGGGTCGGCTCCATAGTGAGCGCGCAGCCCGTCGCCGATGCCGAACACTTCGCCCCAGCCGGGCGTCGCCGAGAGCGGGAGCGTGTTCAGGTAGGTCACCGCGAGCCGGCTCCGCAGCGCGGTCGTGTCGCGCCCCTCGGAGTAGGCGCGCACGGTCGCCGACGCGATCTGGCGCAGCTTCTCGCGCGGGTCCGAAGTCAGGCCGCGCGGCGAGTGGCGGTACTTCTCGATCTGGGTCGCGAGCGTGCTGCCGCCGGGGACGTTCCCGCCAGCGCCGAAGCGCTTGCCGCCGAGGTCGAACGCGGCGCGCGCCAGGCGGTCCCACTCGACGGCGGGGTTCGCGAACGGACGGCTCGCGCCCAGCAGCTCGCGATTCTCGACGTAGAGCAGGCTACGCACGAGCAAGTCCGGCGTCTCGTCGAAGCTCGCGAAGCGGAAGCTCGGATCCTCGAAGGCGAACAGCGTGCCGCCGTTCGCGTCGAGCAGCTGCAGGCCCGCCGCGTCCTTCTCTCGATACGGCGGCGTCAGGCCCCTGCGCGCGGCGTCGCGCAAAGCGGGTGAGAAGCGCGACTGCGCGGCGATCTGGAAGCCGTTCGCCCACAGCCGCTCGGTGAACACCGGGAGGCGCGCGTAGCCCAGGCGGGTGTCGTAGGGGCCGCTGGCGGGGAACACGATCGAGCGGTTCGCGCCGAGCTCGACGTGGTGGGTGAGCCGGCGCGACCAGCGCTCCACCCAGTAAGACTGGAGCGTGGACGTGCGCAGCTCGTACGCAGCGGCGCCCGCGAGCGCCGCCGCGAGCACGACGAGCCAGGCCCAACGCGGCGGGCGCCACGAGCGGCGCGCGACGCGCTCGCCCGGGGCGAGGATCGGCTGTGTGCTGGCGGACATGTGCGGTTCCGGCAATGCGATGCCGTGGGACTCCACCGTGGAACCCGCCGCGGGCGCGAGCGTCGCGTTCCACACCCCGAGCCCGTGAGTGGCCCGCGCTGCGAGAAGCGTGGCGAAACGGGCCGCGCCTCTCGCGCGATTTCGCACGCCCGATCCTTCCGCCGTTCGACCCTGGGGTCCGCGCCCCATCTCGCACACGCCTCCACCGGTTCGCGCCGCAGGCGTCCGCCCTGCGCGGTACGGGGCGGAAGACGTGGATCCCGCTCGGGAAATTCGGCCGGACGGCGCCCGCCCGGCGCTACTCGTCGCCGTCCTTCGGGACGAAGCGCGCGTAGGGCGAGCCGGAGAAGTCGGTGGGGAGGTGGAAGCCGTTCCACTGGCGGAGGCCGGCGTGCCCGCCGGGCGGGATCAGGCGGAACTTCTGGAACTGGGCTCCGCCGTCGACCTTGAGGGTCTCGCCGGTGACGAAGGCCGCCGCCGGCGACAGCAGGAACACGATCGCCGCCGACACTTCGCTCTCGGTGCCGAAGCGCCCGCCGGGCTGGTTGGTCGCGTCGTCGGCCGTGCGCTGCTGCACGTCGGGCGTGTAGGTGAGCATGCCGTTCGAGAGGATCGTGCCGGGCGCGACGCAGTTCACGCGCACGTCCGAGCGCGCCCATTCCATCGACATCGTGAAGGTCATGTTCTCGATGCCGGCGCGCGCGGCGGACATGTGGCCCATGCCCGGGTAGCCCGTCCAGATGTCGGCGAGCATGTTCACGATCGCGCCGCCGTGCTCGCGCATCCACGCGCGGTAGGCGGCGCGCGACATCAGGAAGGTGCCGTTCAGGTTGAGGTCGATCACCGTGCGCCAGCCGTTCGGCGACATCTCGGCGAGCGGGGCCACGAACTGGCCGCCGGCGTTGTTGACCAGGCCGTCGAGGCGCCCGTGGCGCTCGAGCACGGCGGCGATCGCGGCCTCGACCGAGCGCTCGTCGCGGATGTTCACGGCGACGGTGCTGCACTTTCCGCCCGCGTCCGCGATCTCCGCGGCGACCTCGTCGAGCTTCTCCTGCCTGCGCGCCGCGATCACGACCTGCGCGCCGAGCGACGCGAGCTCGTGGGCGGTGCAGCGCCCGAGGCCGGTGCCGCCGCCGGTCACGAGCACGACCTTGCCGTCGAACAGGCCCGGCCGGAACACGGAGTCGAACTTTCGCTTCGTCAACGCACGCTCCGATTCCGCCTAATGACTCGGCGGCGGCCGCACGCCGCGCGCGGCGAGCTCGGCGCGGAGCTGGGCGTGGCGTGCGGAGGTGATGGGGTAGTTCCAGACGATCAGCAGCGCGGCGAGGTAGAGCGCCATCGGGCCCGCCGAGTAGAAGACGCGCAGCCCGAAGATCTCGTCGGGGCCGTTCGCGCCCTTCGCCTGGAAGCCGATCCACGCCAGCGTGCTGAACGCGAGGCCCTGACCCACCGCGGCGATGAACTTCACCGCGAGCGACCAGGCTGCGAAGAAGAGGCCCGCGCGGTCCTCTCCGCTCTCGATCGCGTCGAGGTCCACCACGTCGGCCTTCATCGAGGCGGGCAGCGCCGTGAGCGCGCCGGAACCGATGCCCGAAGTGGCGAGGATCGCGACCATCAGCGCGAGCTGGCCGTGCCCGACCAGCATGTACGAGGCCGTCGCGCCGACCATCACGACCATGCCCACGATCCACGCGCGGTGCTTGTCGATGCGCCGCGCGAGCGCGCCCCACAG
Source organism: uncultured Spirochaetales bacterium (assembly GCA_964501435.1). Classification (GTDB taxonomy): domain Bacteria; phylum Myxococcota_A; class UBA9160; order UBA9160; family UBA6930; genus VGRF01. The sequence goes on from CAZCTH010000050.1 coordinate 14,661, forward strand.
CACGATGCCGAGCGCGACGGTGGGGTAGTAGATCAACAGGATCTTCGGACCCGAAGTCGTGTCGCCCACGACGTGCTGCATGAAGAACGGGAACATCGCGCCTTGGAGCACCGGCCCGAGGCCGACGATCGTGAAGGCGGCGAGCAGCCGAAGGAACGGCCCGTTGCGCGCCATCACGCCGATGCCGCGCAGCACCGGCACCGTGGCGCCGCCGACGCCGCGGTCGGGCACGCTCGACACCGCGAACGCCACGAACACCGGCACGAGGAAGAGCGCGGTGCCGGCGGCCATCGCGAGCACCTCGCCGGGCTGGCCGCCCACCCCGAACAGCTGCTGGCGCACGGCGGGAATCGCGAGGAACGCGAAGGAGCCGAGCGTGCTGAAGAGCGTGCGCCACGTCGTGATGCGCGTTCGCTCGTGGTAGTCGGGCGAGAGTTCCGCGCCCCACGCGTAGTAGGGAATGTTGATCATCGAGAAGCCGAGCCAGAACAAGACGAGCCAGGTCGCGAAGTACGTCGCGGTGACGTCGCTCGGCGGAATGAACAGCTTCCACGTCGCGAGCACGAAGATCGGGGCGCCCGCGACGACCCAGGTCTTGCGCCGCCCGAAGCCGTTTCGCGTGCGGTCCGAGAGCAAGCCCACCGCTGGATCGATCAACACGTCGAGCAGACGGGCGAGCATCAGGATCGCGCCGACCTGCCCGAGGCTCACGCCGAGCTCCGAGTAGTGGAAGCCGAGGAAGAGCGACGTCGCGTTCATCGCGCCCATCACGGGCATCTCGATCAACGCGTAGGCAAGCAGGCGGCGCGCCGGGATTGGGGCGACGCCCTCCGCTCGCTGCGAGGCAGGGTTCGTTTCGGCCCGGTCAAGCTCGGCTGCGCTCATCCGCGCATCCTACACCGACGCGAATCGGCTCCGCGGGTAGACTGCGCGCGCCTCGGAGGCCTTCGCATGCATCGCGCGTTCGCGCTCGCCCTGCTTTGGATCGCGCTCCTGGCCGCGGCGCCGAGCCTTGCGCAAGAGGGCACCGCGGCGCGGCTGCCGACGATCGACGCCGACGTCGCGGAGCGCGCGCCGGTCGAGGTTCCGCCGCCGTCGCCGGACGCGGTGCGGTACTACCGCAGCGGGCACTTCGTATGGGCCGCGGGCATCGCGGTCGGCTTCGCCGTACCCGCGCTGATCCTCTGGAGCGGGCTCGCGGTCGCGCTTCGCGCGCGCATCGAGCGCGTGGCGAAGCCGTGGCCGCTCGTGGCGGCGCTGTTCGTTGCCGCCTACTTCGCGCTCGACTGGCTGCTCTCGCTCCCGTTCGCCTACTACGCCGAATTCGCGCGCCAGCACGCGTACGGCATGTCGAACCAGACGCTCGGCCGCTGGCTCGGCGAGAGCGCGATCGGCCTCGGCGTGAACGTCGTCATCGGCGCGCTCTTCTTCTGGGTCCCGCTCGGCCTGATCCGCGCGCTCCCCCGCACCTGGTGGCTCGCGACGGGCGTGGCGTGCGTGCCCTTCCTTTTCGCGATGATGCTCGTGCGCCCGGTCTGGATCGACCCGCTCACCGACGACTTCGGGCGCATGCAGGATCACGCCCTCGAGGAGCGCATCCTCGGGCTCGCGGAGCGCGCGGGAATCGAGGGCGCGCGCGTGTACGAGGTCGCGAAGAGCGCCGACACGAAGCGGGTCAACGCCTACGTCACCGGCTTCGGGGCGACGAAGCGCATCGTGCTCTGGGACACGCTGCTCGCGAAGCTGCCGCCCGAGCAGGTGCTCGTCGTGATGGGCCACGAGATGGGCCACTACGTGCTCGGGCACGTGGTGCTCGGCATCTGCGTCTACTCCGCGATCCTCACGCTCGCGCTGCTCGCGATCCACCTCGCAGCGAGCGCCGTGCTGCGGCGCAGCGGCGCGCGCCTCGGCGTGCGCGGGCTCGCCGACCCCGCCGCACTGCCGCTGCTCCTCGCGCTCGCCGCGGTCTTCGGCCTCGCCTTCATGCCCGCCGCGTTCGCGTTCTCGCGCCACCAGGAGCACGAGGCGGATCGCTTCGCGCTCGAGATCACGCGGGACAATCGCGCCTGCGCCGGCGCCTTCGTGACGATGCAGGCTTCGAACCTCGGCTACCCGCGCCCCGATCCGTGGGTCGTGTGGATGCGCGCGTCGCATCCGCCCGCGGGCGAGCGCGTCGACTTCTGCAACACGTATCGGCCGTGGGAGCGCGGCGAGCCGCTGCGCTACGAGCGGCTCTTCCGCGAATGACGGCGCCGCGCGTCGCGGCTGTGCTCGCGCTCGCCGCGCTCGCCGCGCTCGGCTGCGCGACGCCGGCCTACTTGTCGCTCGAGTCGCGCTGGGATTACGCGAAGCCGGCAGAGAGCGAGGCGACGTTCCGCCGGCTGCTCGCGGAGGATGAGGGCCTGCGCGCGAGCGAGCGGCTCGAAGTCGAGACCCAGATCGCGCGCGCACTCGGGCTGCAGGGGCGGTATGACGAGGCGGCCGGCGTGCTCGACGGCGTCGCGCGCGCCGGGTCGCGGAGCGCGGTGGTCGCTGCGCGGCTGCACCTCGAGCGCGGCCGCCTGCTGCGCTCGCGCGGGGACGTGCCGGCGTCGATTCCCGAATTCGAGCGCGCGCTAGCGGAGGCGGAGCGCGCGCGGCACGAGTTCCTTGCGGCCGACGCGCTGCACATGCTCGCGATCGTCGCGCCGCCCGAAGAGACCGTGACTGCGCATCGCGCGGCGATCGCGCGCGTCGAAGCGTCGCACGACCCGCGCGTTCGACGCTGGCTCGCGCCGCTCCACAACAACCTCGGCTGGGCGTACCACGAGCGCGGTGAATTCGAGCAGGCCCTGGCCGAGCTCGTGCAGGCGGAGCGTCACTACGCGACGCGCGGGAACCCCGAGGACCACCGTTTCGCGCGCTGGGCCGTGGCGCGCGCGCAGCGCTCGCTCGGGCGCTGCGCCGAAGCGTTGCCCGCCCAGCGGGCGATCCTCGCGGAGACGACGGCTGCGGGGCAGACGGACGGCTTCGTCCACGAGGAGATCGCCGAGTGCGAGCTCGCGCTCGGGCGCGAGGCGGAGGCGCGCCCGCACTTTCGCGAGGCGCACCGCCTGCTCTCGCAGGACGCCGATCTCGTCCGAGACGAGCCCGAGCGCATCGCGCGCCTCCTGCGCCTCGGCGGCGGCTGACGCTCCGGTCGCACGGCCCGACGTGTTACGGTCGCGCGCAGCCGGGCCGCGAATCGTCGCGCACGGGCGGAATCGACGGGAGGCTCGGATGCAAGGCTTCGCTACCGCGCGCTTTCTCGCTGGGCTGGCGCTCGCGCTCGCGCTCGCGACGTCGGACGCGTCGGCGCTGCCCGGCAGCGTTCCGCGCGACGAGGTTGCGTTGATCCGCGCCGTCGTCGCCCACGAGACGGTCGTCGGCGAGACGCAGAAGGCGAGCGAGATCCCGTGCCTGCCCTCCCACGCCAACGGCCTTCCGTGCAAGCTCGACGCCGAGTTCACGCGCGGCATCGCGGCCGCGAACGCACGGCGCGGCTATCTGCAGTGCCGCGCGCTCGAGCTCGACGCCGAGCGCTGCGTGCGCCGGCGCGAGGTCAAGCGCCGCGTGTTCCACCGCTACCCCGCGGTGATGTTCTCGCGGCCCGCGTTCTCGGCCGACGGCCGCAGCGCCGTCGTCTTCCGCACGCGTTACGCGTCGGCGGATCGCGGGCGGCACGAGTGGGTCTTCCTCACGCGCACGGGCCCCGGAGCGCCGTGGGCGGTGACGCTCGAGCAGCTCGTCGGGACGTTCTGAAGCCGCGCGCCGCGCGAGCGACTGTGCGCCCGATCTCGAAAGCGCGCCGCCCCGCGCGGTAGGATCGCGTTCCGCCGGGCGCAGCCGCTCACGCGCTCGCGGAGAGGAGCGCGCCATGCCGGGACCGCTGGACGGAATTCGCGTCGTCGAGGTCGCCCAGGAAATCCAGGGCCCGTACGCCGCGATGCACCTCGCCGACCTCGGCGCCGAGGTCATCAAGGTCGAGGCGCCCAAGGTCGGCGACACCTCGCGCCACATGAAGATTCGCCTGATCGCAGGCGAGGGCGTGAAGAACGGCGACTTCAGCCACTACTTCCTGGCGATGAATCGCGGCAAGAAGAGCATCACCGTCGATCTCAAGCACCCGCGCGGGAAGGAGGTGCTGTGGCGCCTCGTCGAGCGCGCCGACGTGCTCGTCACCAACTATCGGCCGGGCGTCTTCGACCGCCTCGGCTTCGGCTGGGACGCGCTGCACGCCCGCAACCCGCGCCTCGTGTTCGCGCAGGGCTCGTCGTGGGGCCCGCGCGGCCCGTGGATGACGCGGCCGAGCCGCGACACGCTCGCGCAAGCCGTCGGCGGCCTGATGGCGAAGACGGGCCCCGCGAACGGCGGGCCGCACGCTGCCGGCGCGCTCGTCGCGGATCATTCCGGCGCGCTCACGCTGCTGTCGGGGATCCTCGCAGCACTGTTCTCGCGCGAGCGCACGGGCAAGGGCCAGCGAGTCGACGTGTCGATCTACGGCACCGTGCTCGCGCTGCAGCCGATGGAGCTGAACTTCACCTCGCTTTCCGGCGTGGAGACGCCGCGCGCGGGCCGCGGGCACCAGTTCCTGCACGGCGTGTGGGGCGCCTTCGCGACGAAGGACGGGCACATCTGCCTCGCCGGCGTGGACGACAAGCGCTGGCCCGCGTTCTGCACCGTGATGGGCATCGAGCATCTGCGCGACGACCCGGCCCACGAGAACGTCACGCGGAACTATCACGGCTACGCGACCGAGGCGGTGCTCGACGCGATTTTCCCGACGCGCACCACCGCAGACTGGATGGAGCGGCTCACCGCGATCGACGTGCTCGTGGCGCCGGTCGCGAGCTATCAGGAAATTCTCGCCAGCGAGCAGGCCGCGGTGAACGGCTACCTGAGCGAGATGGACCACCCGGAGCTGGGCAAGATCCGCGTCGTGGGCTCGCCGCTCGGGCTTTCTGAGACGCCCGTCACCACTTCGACGCCCCCGCCCGAGCTCGGCCAGCACACGGAAGAGGTTCTGCTCGACGCCGGCTACGCATGGGAAGAGGTGGAGGCCTTGCGCGGCAACGGGGCGACGTGAAGCTGTAGCCCTCACGACACCGGGGGGTGACATGAACGGCGCACGCATTTCGCGCGGCTTCGGCATCGGACTCTTGATCGGGCAGCTCGCGCTCGCGGGCTGCGTCTCGTCGGGCGGCTCGGGCGGTTCGAGCGACTCCGGCGCCTCCGCGTCGGACGCGCCCGGCAACGCCACCTACTCGCAGGACACCGTGCTACGGCAGGCCGAGGGCGTGTTCGGCGACGGCGCCGAGGGCATCGGCGACCTGATCGAGCGCGCGTTCAAGCGTTACGGGCGGCCCAACGCCGTGATCCGCGGCGAGGAGGGCGGCGGCGCGCTCGTCGCGGGCGTCCGTTACGGCAAGGGCAAGCTGTTCTTCGCGGGCGGCGGCGCGCGCGACATCTACTGGCAGAGCCCGTCGATCGGCTTCGACGCGGGTGGCAACGCCGCGAAGACCTTCATCATGGTCTACAACCTGCGCGCAACGCAGGACCTGTTCCAGCGCTATCCCGCCGTGGACGGCAGCCTCTACTTCATCGGCGGCGCGGGGCTCAACTACAACCAGATCGACGACACCGTGCTCGCGGTGATCCGCGTCGGCGTCGGCTGGCGCGCGGGCGTGAGCGTCGGGTACCTGAAGTTCACGCCGAAATCGAGCATCAACCCGTTCTGAGGTGTTAGGGCGAGAGCTACCGCCGAACGTCGCGCGGGTGAGGAATCCCTACCCACACGGCGTTCACCCGTTCGAAGTCGATCCGCCCGACGACATCGACGGCGCAATGGTTGCCACTCCCTGGTCGCCCGAAATCACGAAGTTCCTCGTTCGCAACGGGACTCGTGCGCTCTATCTGAACAAAGGGCGCGGCTGGGACGGAAACGGTGGCGACTACTCCTTCCTCGCCGAACTGACGCATCTCACACTCGTGAGTATGCTGATTCCGCCCGCGGATGATCTCTCGCCAGTTGCGAAGGTCACATCACTCGAGCGGCTGTCGATCGACTGCGTGACGCGGTGCCCGATCGACTTCCTGGCCCTCCCGAGCCTGAAGCAGGTCTCGCTGGCCTGGTGGAGGGGTGCTGCGTCCATCCTCGACCACCGCGGCGTCGAGAGCCTCTCCCTGTACGGAGCGAAGCCGGACGACTGGCGGCGGCTCCGGCCTAGCGCGCAGATCCGCAAGCTCAGTCTGCGGCACGGGAACGTCTCGGACCTCGAGTTCCTCTCGGGATGGCCCGACCTGGTTCAACTCGAGCTACGCCCTGCACGCGCGCTTCGGAGGGTTGGCGCGCTCGCATCGCTCCCGCGGCTTCGTTGGCTGACACTCGACGAAGCGCATCACATCGAGGATCTCGAGTCACTCGCCGCGTGCAATGCATTGCGAGCGCTGTCGCTGAATGATCTGGGTCGGATTCCGACGCTGTCGTTCTTGCGGCAGTTGAAGGGTCTCGAGGTTCTCGGCTTCTGGGGATCGACGTGGATCGACGACGGCGATCTCTCGTTCCTAGAGGAGTTGCCGAACTTGACTCGCCTTGGGTTCCAGAACCGTCGCCACTACTCGCATCGCGCGCTTGCGCCGTTCAGTGGCCAACAGAGATCGAAGTTCGAGCGTGTTCGGAAGGCGCAGCGCTGATCGCGCTCGCGCTATTCGAAGCCGCCCTTCAGCAGCATCAGCGTGTCGTACTCGAGCTCCGCGACGCGGCGGCCCGAGGCGGCGAGCACGATCGACGGCACCGAGCCGTCGAGGTGTTGCTTCGCCTGGCCCGCGAGGCCGAGGCCCCAGCGCATGGAGCCCTGCGCCTTCCACCACTGGAAGCGCTCCTCGTTCCACTCGCCGCCGGCTTCCTGATAACCCGCGCGCAGGTCGTCGCGGGTGCCGAAGCCGCCCACCTCGAGGTCGTCGTTTCGGAAGCGCCACATGCGCTGCACGATCCAGCCGACGTCCTCCATCGGGTCGCCGAGGTGGCAGCCCTCCCAGTCGAGCGAGGCGCGCAGGCCGTCGGGGCCGACGATGATGTTGCCGTTGCGGAAGTCGCTGTGGACCACGGTGATGCGCTTCGGCGCCGGCGGCAGGTTGCGCTGCAGCCAGTTGAAGCAGAGCGTGAGCGCCGGCGAGGGCTGCAGCAGCTCGTCGAGCGAGCGCTTCGAGACGGCGAGGGCGGCTTCGAGGGGATTGCCGCTCGGCCGCAGCACGAGCGGATGCGCCTTCGCGGCGTCCGCGGCGTGCAGCTTCGCGAGCGCGGCGCCGCTCTGGCGCGCGAGCGTCCGGCCGAGCCCCGGCGTCTTCTCGACGAGCCGGAGCACCTGCCGCGGGATCGTCTCGCCCTCGATGCGCGAGGTGAGGAAGAACGGGCCGCCCACGAACGACGTGTCCTCGCAGACGGCGTGCACGTGGGGCACCGGCATGCCCGCGGCCTCGGCGAAGCGCAGGTTCGAGGCCTCCACCTCGATGGGGATCAGCTGCATCGCGGCGAAGGGCACGATCGTCGCGCAGAGCGCCGTGCGCTCGCTCCCGGCGACGGCGTCGAACAGGATGTTGCGGCGTCGCGCGCCGGCGGAGGCCTGCGTCACGTTCTCGATCGCGACGGGCTTGCCCCAGTGTTGCGTGAGGAACTTCCCGAGCCCGTGGGCCGTCTGCTCGAGGATGCTCATCGGAGCTGCTCGTTCGCGAAGTCGTAGTCGTCGTGGCCGGGCTTCGCGATCGCGAGCTTGCCGCGCACGATCTCCAGCAGCGCGGGGAATGCGCGCCGCTCGAGGGCGGCGTCGTGGCCCGCGCCGAGGCGCGCCACGAGCGCGGCGCTGAGCGCCCGCGCGTCGCGCCCGTTCGCGGGTTCGCCGAGCACCTGCGTGAGCAGGGCGACCTCGCGCGCCTCCTGCGCCGCGCCGAGCGACGCCTCGCGCTCGAGGATGCGGCACAGATTGCCCGCGACGCGCACCTGATGCTGCAGGCCGCCCTTCGTGGCGGCGAGCACGTCGCCTTCGAGTAGATCCGCGATGGTCGCGAGCAGCTCGCTCGCGGTGGGTCGATCCTGCATGCGCGTCTTGGCTCCCGTCCGTCCCGTCCGACGCGCACGATACCGCCAATGACACGCGGTGACGCGGATGGGGTCAGACCCCAGACGCGTCACTGCGAGGTGAGTGCGACTGCGGTCGCAGAACCGGCGGCGTCAGCGCAGGCCGGGCATGACCTCGGCCGCGAGGCGCTGGACGGCGGCGCCGGCTTCCTTCGGGTCGACGCCCGCGGTGGGGCCGATCAGGACGAGCTTCGTGAGGCCGAAGCCGACCAGCTCGCGCAGCCGCGTGACGCACGTGGCCGGCGGGCCGACCACGGCGAAGCGGTCCACGAACGCGGGCGACAAGAGCCCCGCCTGCGCCGAGTCGCCGCGCGTGTGCTGCGTCATGTGGTAGCCGCGGTGCAACTCCGCGAGCACGCTGCGCTGCTCCTCGCTCGTCGGGCCAGCGACCGTTCCGTGCATCACGCTGAAGCGTGCGAAGGTGCTGAGCCCGCCGCGCACCAGCGTGCGCGCGACCGCGACGTCCGGATGCGTGGCGACGTTCACGAACGCGCCGATCCGCAGCGTCGCGGGATCGCGCCCCGCCGCGCTCGCCGCCGCGCGCGTCTGCGCGACGCCCCACGCGACGCGCTCGGGGTCCGCGCCCACCGCGAGCAGCACGCCGTCGGCGTGGCGCGCGGCGGCGGTGATCACGCGCGGGCCGGTGCACGCGACCTCGACGGGCACCTTCGGCAGGTCCCTCGGCAGCGAGTGCAGCTGGCTCGCCTTCGGCGAGTCGGCGAGGCCGAGCGTCGCGACGGGCGGCGCCGCGCGCTCGTCGAAGCTCACGCGCTCGAACGACAGCGCCTCACCGCGCAGGTACGCCTGCAGCTCCTCCACGTAGCGCTCCAGCACCGCGACGCGCGCCGGCGCGCGGCCGACGTGCGCGAGCGCGGAGTCGCCGCGCCCGATGCCGAGCACCGCGCGCCCGTTCGAGATCGCGTGCACGCTCGCGATCGCCGACGCCGTCGCCGCCGCGTGCCGCGTCGCGGGGTTCGTCACGCCCGTCATCAGCTTCACGCGGTCCGTCTCGCGCCCCGCCAGCGCGAGCGCCACGTACGCGTCGCCGGAGAGGTTCTGCGAATCCACGACGGCGAAGCCGTCGAAGCCCGCCTTCTCCGCGCGCTGCGCCTGTGCGCCCGCCGTGCGCGCGTCCGCCGCGCCGAGGGTCCAGAGCTCGAGGGGGTTCATGGAGTCTCCCTACGTTTGTCGGTCTCAGCATCCTCAAGCTCAGAGATCGGGACGGGCTTCAGCGCCCGCTGCTCCTGGGGGGAGCACGCCTTAGCGAGATCGAAGGGGCGAGCGTGATGTCCTGTCGCGTAGGGGACAAGGCTCCACTGAGTCGCGCCGAGCACCTCACCAGTATCCAGATCGATCGTCAACTCATGTCCGTCGTAGAAGAAAGAGTCGGAGCTCGCTTGCGGAAGCTGGATGCGGAGGGTGCCGCCGGTGTCGGAAGCGGAGTCTGGCGGAAGCATCGAGTGGTCCGAGCCGAGGAGGCGAATGCGCTCCGACGATGGGAGGCGAAACCAGCGACTGACACACAAAGGGAGGTCGAGCTGGTGGGGGCCGATCCTCAGCGTCACGCGCACGTCTGGAGTGTCCTCGCGGATCGACATGCTTAGAGGCGCGTACCTCGCGCCTAGTCCGACGATTGCGCCGTCGGGAGACAGCTGAAGCACTTGCTCTGGGTCCGAGAACGCAGGGCGGGTCAACGAGAACACCGCAGCGAACGCCGCGATCCAGCACGCGCGGCTCGCGATCACGCAGTCAACCCCGCGATCTCCGCCTCCCCGAACCCCGCCTCGCGCAGCACCTCCGCGGTGTGCTCGCCGAGCTGCGGCACGCCGTGGCGCACGTCGGTGGGCGTCGCGGAGTAGCGCGGCGGGGAGCGCAGCACGTGGAGCGCGCCGGCGTGGGCGTCGGGCAGCTCGACGAGCACGTCGTTCGCGACGGCCTGGGCGTCGGAGAGGAAGCCCTGCATGTCGTTGATCACGCCCATCGGCGCCTCGAACTGGCGCGCGCGCTCGGCGATCTCGGCGCACGTGAACTTGCCGATCTCCGCCGCGATCATCTCGTAGAGCGCGGGCGCGTTCATGATGCGCGCGACGAGGTTCTCGAAGCGCTTGTCGCCGATCGCGTCCTCGCGGCCGAGCACGCGCATCACCGCTTCGAATTGGCGGTTCTCGATGATCACGATCGCGACGTGGCCGTCCTTCGTCGGCCAGGCGCGATAGAGGCCGTCGCCCACGCTCGGCGGCGGCGGCGGCGGCTCGCCGAAGAGGCGCGGCCCGAGCACGTCGGGCAACAGGAACGCGGCGAAGGCGTCGATCATCGGCACGTCCACGCGCTGGCCCAGGCCCGTGCGCTCGCGTGCGAAGAGCGCGGCGAGCGTCGACCACGCCGCCGTCATGCCGCTCGTCTTGTCGGCGAGCAGGTTCGGGATCAGCTTCGGCGGGCCGGCGCCGCCGAGCACGCGCGCGAAGCCGCTGCGTGCCTGGATGATCATGTCGTAGGCGGGCTGGCCCGCGTCGGGGCCGTCGGGGCCGAAGCCGCTGATCGCGACGTATACGACGCGCGGATTGTCCCGCGCGATGCGCTCGTAGCCGATGCCGAGGCGGTCCATCACGCCCGGCCGGAAGTTCTCGAGCACGACGTCGGCCTTCGCGGCGAGGCGCAGGAACGCGCGCTGCGCATCCTCGCGCTTCAGGTCGAGCACCACGCTGCGCTTGTTGCGGTTCACCTGCGCGAACAGGCCCGTCACGCTGCCCTTGCGCTCGCCCATCACGCGGGTCGAGTCGCCCGCGGGCGTCTCGACCTTGATCACCTCGGCGCCGAGGTCGCCGAGGATCTGGGCGCAGAACGGGCCCGAGATGATCGTGGAGAGATCGAGCACGCGGATGCCGCGCAGCGGGCCCGTGCTCTCCGTTCCGTATCCGACGCGCATTTCTGCCATGCGGGCACCCTATCACGGCGGGGCCCTCGGTAACTTCGCGGAATGCCGGCCCACGAGATCGCGCTCCGAGAGTCTCTCGCCTTCGTCACGCGCGGGCTCGCGCCCGGTTCCCGCGTGCTCGAAGTCGGCTGCGGAGCCGGCCAGCTCGCGGCGGCGCTCGGCGCCGCAGGCCATCGCGTGGTCGCCCTCGACGCGAGCCCCGAGCGCGTCGCCGAGGCGCGGGCGCGCGGCGTGGACGCGCACGTCGCCGTGTTCCCCGACTTCCTCGCCGCCCCCTTCGACGCGGTGCTGTTCACGCACTCGCTCCACCACGTGCACGACCTCGCGGGGGGCGTCGCCCGCGCGCGCGAGCTGCTGCGCCCCGGCGGCTCGCTCGTGGTCGAGGACTTCACGTGGGACGAGCTGAGCGCGCGCACGGTCGCGTGGGCGTACGCCACCTTCGACGCGCAGCGCGAGCGGCTGCGCCTCGGCCCCGACCGGTTCAAGCCGGGCGACGATCCGCTCGCCTCCTGGCGCCGCAACTTCGTCGAGCACCACTTGCACGGCGCCGCGGCGCTGCGCGGCGCGCTGGCCGCGCACTTCACGGTCGTCTCGGAGGCCGCCGTTCCGTACTTCTTCCGCTTCGCGTGCATGACCCTCGGCGACGCGCCGGACGGCGCCGCGCTCGCCGAGGCGTTCCTCGCCGACGAGCGCGCGCGCATCGCGCGCGGCGAGATCGAGGCGCTCGGCTGGCAGCTCGCGCTGCGGCCGCGCGCGTAGCGCCGGGCGCGCGATCCACGCCATCCTGCGCATTCCGCGAAGGAGCGCGCCGTGTCCGACCCCTACGCCGCCTACACCGAGCTGAAGTTCGAGCGCCCGCGCCCGGGCGTGCTCGCCGTCGTGCTCGACGCGCCGGGCCTCAACAGCGTGAACGGCCGCATGCACCGCGAGCTGGCCGACGTGTGGCGCACGATCGATCGCGACCCGGAGACCCGCGTCGCGCTGCTGCGCGGCGCCGGCAAGGGGTTCTCCGCCGGCGGCAATTTCGACATGATCGACTCGATCATGAACGACTACGCGACGCGCCTGCGCATCATGCGCGAGGCGCGCGACCTCGTCTACAACGTGATCGAGTGCAGCAAGCCCATCGTGTCGGCAATGCACGGGCCGGCGGTCGGTGCGGGGCTCGTGGCCGGCGTGCTCGCGGACGTCTCGATCGTCGGCCGCACGGCGCGCATCATCGACGGCCATACACGGCTGGGTGTCGCGGCCGGAGACCACGCCGCGATCTGCTGGCCGCTGCTCTGCGGCATGGCGAAGGCGAAGTACTACCTGCTCACCTGCGACACGCTGACGGGCGAAGAGGCCGAGCGCATCGGGCTCGTCTCGCTGTGCGTGGACGACGCCAAAGTGCAGGAGCGCGCGCTCGCGGTGGCGGAGCAGCTCGCGAACGGGGCGCAGGCCGCGATCCGCTACACGAAGCAGACGCTGAACCTCTGGTACCGCCAGTTCGGCCCCGCCTTCGACGCCTCGCTCGCGCTCGAGTTCATCGGCTTCGGCGGCCCCGACGCGCGCGAGGGTGTCGCCTCGCACCGCGAGAAGCGCGCGCCGAAGTTCTCAGGGCCGACGGGGGAGTAGCCGCTCCCGCAGCTCCCGCCGCAACAGCTTGCCCGCCGCGTTGCGCGGGAGCGCGCCCGTCAGCACGAACGCATCGGGCAGCTTGAAGCGCGCGAGGCGCGCGGCGCAGTGGGCGCGCAGCGCGGCCTCGTCGAGCGCCGCGCCCGGGCGCGGCACGACGAACGCGACGGGCCGCGCGCCGAAGCGCGCGTCGGGGCGCGCGACGACGCCGGCCTCGAGTACGCCCGCGTGCTCGTGCAGCGCGTTCTCGATCTCGGCGGGGTAGACGTTCTCGCCGCCGCTCACGATCAGGTCCGTGCGGCGATCGAGCACCGCGAGTCCGCCCTCGTCGTCGAGCCGCCCGACGTCGCCCGTGTGCAGCCAGCCCGCGCGGAGGGCGCGCGCCGTCGCGTCCGCGTTCCCGACGTAGCGCGTCATCAGGGTGGGGCCGCGCACGCAGATCTCGCCCTCGTCGCCCGTCGGAACGGGCGCGCCGTCCTCGCCGACGATGCGCAGCTCCGTGCCCGGCAGCGCGCGCATCCGCGCGCCGAGCGGCTCGCGCTTCTCGGCGGGCGCGCGCGTCGCCACCTGCGAGGCCGCTTCGGTGAGCCCATACGTGGGCGCGATCGGGAAGCCGAGCGCCGCCGCGCGCGCGAGCAGCGGCGCGGAGGCGGCCGCGCCGCCGAGCAGCACGCAGCGCAGCGCGGGCGGCGGCGGGCGCTCGCCCCACGCGTCGAGCACGCGCGCGAGCATGGTCGGCACGAGCGACACGAGCGCGACGCGTCCGCTCGCGAGCTCCGCCGCGACCGCTCCCTCGTCGAAGCGGTCGTGGAGCACGGCGCTCGCGCCCGCGAGCGTGCAGCGCACGAGGATCGAGAGGCCGCCGATGTGGAACATCGGCATGCAGGCGAGCCAGCGCTCGCCCGGGGCGAGGCCGATCGAGCGCTCGTGGCCGCGGGCGCTCGCGCGCAGCGCGCGCTGCGAGAGCTCGGCCGCCTTCGCCTCGCCCGAGGTCCCGGAGGTGAACAGCCAGAGCAGCGCGTGCTCCTCGCCCAGGGCGCACGGGGCGTCGCCGCGCGCGGCGAGACGCGCGCCCGCGCGCTGCGCGAAGGTGGGCGCGTCGGCGCCGTGCCCGGCGTCGACGCGGAACGCCGCGATCCCGCAGCCTGCGGCGAGCGCCTCGGCGCGCTCCGCCTCCGCCGCGTCGGCGACGAGCGCGCGCACGCCGCTGGCCGCGAGCTGCCGCGAGAGCTCTGGAGCGGTGAGGCGCGCGTTCAGCGCCAGCACCGCGCAGCCGAGCGATTGCGCGGCGTGGAACAGCAGGGCGACCTCGCGTGCGCCCGCGGCGAGCAGTGCGATCGCCTCTCCGGAGGCGACGCCGTGGGCGCGCAGCGCGGCTTCGAGCGCGCGCGCGCGCGCGGCGAGCTCGGCGTAGGGAACGGGGGCGTCACCGATGCGCAGCGCCTCCGCGGCGCCGCTGCGCGCCGCGCGCTCGGCGAGCCAGCTCACGCGCGCAGCTCCCAGGGCAGTGCGGTCGCGCACGCGGCGAGCGCCGCCGGATCCGGTACCACGCCGAGGCCGTTGCCCGCCGGCAGGCGCACGAGGCCGTTCTCGACGGGGAGCGCCGCGAGGTCGCGCGCGAACAGCGCTCCGCTCGCGAGGCCGCAGGCGCGCTCGCCGAGCGGGAGCGTCGCCGCGCAGTGCAGCGCCGCGGCGACGCCGATCGCGGAGTCGAGGAACGAGGTCGCGACGACGTCGACGCCGGCCGCGCGCGCTCGGGCTGCGGTCGCGCGCGCCGCGCGCGGGCCGCCGAGCAGCGCGGGCTTCAGCACGAGCACGTCGCAGGCGCGCAGCGCGAGCGCACGCGCGATGGCGTCGGGCTCGCACGCGCTCTCGTCGAGCGCGATCGGAACGCGGGCGTGCGCGCGCAGGCGCGCGCAGGCCGCGACGTCCGCCACCGGTTCCTCCACGTATTCGGGCGCGAACGGCGCGAATGCGGCGAGGGCGGCATCCGCCTCGGCCTCCGTCCATGCGCCATTCGCGTCGAGGCGGATGTGTGCGCCCGCGCCGACGGCCTCGCGCAGCGCCGCCACGCGCGCGACGTCTGCGGCGACCGAGGCCGCCCCGACCTTCAGCTTGAAGCACCGGTAGCCGCCGTCCGCGAGGGCGACGGCTTCGCGGGCGACCGCGTCGGGGTGGTCTGCGGCGAGCAGCGCGTTCACGGGAAGGGCCGGGTGCGCGGTCTTCATCGCGAGGCTCGCCGCGAGCGGAACGCCGCGCTCGCGGGCTGCGAGGTCGAGCAGCGCACACTCGAGCGCAGCCCGCGCGAGCGGCGGGCCGCTCGGCGCTCCGGCGAGGGACGCGCTCGCGAACCGCCCCAACAACGCGGCGGCGGCGCCTCGCAGCCACGCCTCGGCCTCTGCGAGCGTCTCGCCCGGCCAGCCCGGCAGCGGCATCGCCTCGCCGTGACCGTTGGCGCTGCGCCCCTCGAGCGTGAGCAGTACGCCCTCGCGCTGCGCGATCGCCCCGCGTGCGGTGACGAGCGGAGCGCTCAGCGGGAGCGCGAAGCGCTGCAGCGAGACGCGCGCGATCACGCGGGCCACCCCCAGCCGATCGCGCACAGCAGCGCGTGCGCGAGGCCGAGCTGCGCGGTGCGCGCGAGCACGGCGTTGAGCGCGGCGCCGCGCGCATCGGCGCCGCCGGCAAGCACGCTGCGCGCCAGCGGGAAGGCGAGGCGCGCGCCGAGCAGCGAGGCAAGCAGTGCTGGCCGCGCGAACGCGACCGCGCTCGCGAGCGGCGCGAGGCCCGCGACCGCGAGCAGCGCGACGTAGAGCCGCCGCGTGGCGGCGTCGCCGATGCGCACGGCGAGCGTGCGCTTGCCCGCGCGTGCGTCGCCCTCGCGATCGCGCAGGTTGTTCACGACCAACACCGCCGTGGCCAGTGCGCCGACCGACACGGACGCCGCCAGCGCTTCGGGCGAGACGTGGAGCGTCTGCACCCAGGCGCTGCCCACGACGGCCACGACGCCGAAAAACAGGAACACGAACGGCTCGCCGAGCCCGTAATAACCGAACGGGTAGGGCCCGCCCGTGTAGGCGAGCGCCGCGGCGATCGACGCGGCACCGATGGCGAACACGGGCCAGCCCGCGACCCACGCGAGGCTCGCGCCGAGCGCACCGGCGAGCGCCAATGCGGCGAGCGTGGCGAGCTTCAGCTGCCGCGTCGTGAGCCAGCCGAGGGCGGCGGCGCGCGGCGGGCCGACGCGATCCGCGCCGTCCGCGCCGCGCTCCGTGTCGAACGCGTCGTTCGCGAAGTTCGCCGCGACCTGCAGCGCGAGCGCGCAGCCGAGCGCCGTGAGAGCGGGCAGCGCCCGCGCTCCGCCGGCTCCGAATGCGACCGCGCTGCCCACCGCCACCGGCGCTGCGGCCAGCGGCAGCGTGCGCGGGCGCGCCGCGAGCCACCAGGCGCGCGCCGCGCTCGGAGCCGCGGTCGTTACGGCCGCCACGGGTAGCGCCCGAACTCGGGCTGGCGCTTCTCGACGAACGCGTTGCGGCCCTCCTGGGCTTCCTCGCTCATGTAGAAGAGCAGCGTCGCGTTGCCCGCGAGCTCCTGCAGGCCGATCTGCCCGTCGCAGTCCGCGTTGAAGGCGCTCTTCAGGCAGCGGATCGCGAGGGGGCTGTGCTCGAGGATGCGGCGGCCCCAGGCCACGCCGGTCGCCTCGAGGTCCGCGAGCGGGACGACGCAGTTCACGAGGCCCATCCGTTCGGCTTCGTGGGCGCCGTACTGGCGGCACAGGTACCAGATCTCGCGCGCCTTCTTCTGGCCGACGATGCGCGCGAGATAGGAGGCGCCGAGGCCGCCGTCGAAGCTGCCCACGCGCGGGCCGGTCTGGCCGAAGCGCGCGTTGTCGGCCGCGATCGTGAGGTCGCACACCACGTGCAGTACGTGGCCGCCGCCGATCGCGAAGCCGGCGACGAGCGCGATCACCGGCTTCGGCATGCCGCGGATCAGCTTCTGCAGCTCGAGCACGTTGAGCCGCGCGACGCCGTCGGCGCCGACGTAGCCGTCGTTGCCGCGCACGCGCTGGTCGCCGCCGGAGCAGAAGGCGTCGGGGCCGTCGCCGGTGAAGAGCACGACGCCGACGCGCGCGTCGTTCTTCGCGCGCGTGAAGGCGTCGATCAGCTCGATGATCGTCTCCGGGCGGAAGGCGTTGCGGACTTCGGGCCGCGAGATCGTGATCTTCGCGAGGCCCGTTCCGTCCGTCTCGAAGCGGATGTCGGTGTAGTCGTGGGCCGTCTTCCAGCTCACGGAGGGCTCGAACGGGGGCATCGGGGCGTTGGACATGGGGTCTCCTGGTGGGCGTGCGAAAGCAGAGCGATCAGGCGGGTGCGCGCGGCGGCGCGGCGCCATCGGCGCGCGCGAAGAAGTCGAGCGCGAGCGCGGCGAAGGCGCCCGGCGCCTCGAGATGCGCGGCGTGGCCGGCGCCGTCGACGACGCGCGCCTCGCCGCGCGGCAGGAGCGCCGCGAGCTGCGCGGCGATCGCGCGGAACTTGGCATCCTCGGCGCCCGCGACGAAGCACGCCGGCGCGGCGAGTCGGGCGAGCGCGTCGTGCAGCGGCGGCTGCGCGCCGGTGCCCATGCCGCGCAGGCTGTTCGCGAGCCCGTGGGGCCGGTTGCGCAGGCGCTGCGTTCGCGCCGCGGCGAGGGCTTCGGCGCCGAGGCGCGCCTGGCTCGCAAAGAGCGGCAGCGCCATCCAGCGCTCGACGAACGCCGCGAGGCCGTCCCGCTCGATCGACTCGGCGAGCGACTCGTCCTCGCGCACGCGCGCCGCGCGCTCCGCCGCGCCCGCGAGCCCCGCGCTCGCGCCGACGAGTAAGAGCGAGCGCACGCGCGCGGGATGGAAGGCGGCGACGGCGAGCGCGGCGCGCCCGCCCATCGAGTAGCCGAGCCAGTGCGGTGCGCCGAGGCCGAGCGCGTCGCAGAGCGCATCGAGCTGTGCGGCGCACGCCTTCATCGCGTAGGGCGCGAGCGCGCGCGGCGCTTCGCTCGCGCCGTGGCCCACGAGGTCGACGCGCACGACGTGGTGGTGCTCGCGCAGCCGCTCCGCGACGCCGGCGAGGCTCTCGCACGCACCCGTGAAGCCGTGGAGCGCCACGACCGGCGTGCCTTCGCCCTCGCGCTCGGCGTGCAGGCGCACCCCGCAGACCTCGATCTCGCAGGCGGTGGCGTTCACGCGCACGCCTCTGCCGCGGCGTCTCGGGCCGCGCGCGCGAGCGCCCGGAACGCGGCGACGTTCGCCGCCGCATCCACCGGGACCTCGATCACCGAGACGCCGCCGCGCGCGAGCGACCCCTTCAACGCCGCGCGGAAGTGCTCCCACGACGAGGCGCGCTCCCAGCCGATGCCGAACAGCTCGCTCGCCTTGTGCAGCGCCAGGCCGTGCGGCGTGCGGAAGAGGCGCTCGAACGCGACGGCCTCGCCGTGCTCCGCGATCGGCAGGAAAGAGAAGATGCCGCCGCCGCCGTTCTCGATCAGCACGATGGTGAGATCGCGCGCGGCGCGCGCGGCGGCGAGGCCGCCGAGATCGTGGAGGAACGCGAGGTCGCCCGTGAGCAGCACGACCGGGCCGGGCCAGGCGGCGGAGGCGCCGAGCGCGGTCGAGGTGACGCCGTCGATGCCGTTCGCGCCGCGGTTCACGAGCACGCGCAAGCGCTGCGCCGACGCGGGCGCGAACGCGTCCACGTCGCGGATCGGCATGCTGTTCGAGAGCGCGAGCAGCGCGCCGTCCGGCAGCGCGGCCGCGAGCTCGCGCGCGAGGCGCGGCTCGAGCAGCGCGGGCTCGGCGTCGAGCGCGCGCGCCACGGCG
>CAZCTH010000051.1:0-32853 GCA_964501435.1 uncultured Spirochaetales bacterium
GATCGCCGCGCCGCGCGCCGCCGCGTTCGCGTCGAGCTCGGCGAAGCGCGCACGCACGGCTTCGAGCAGGCGCCGCGCCTCGGCTGGGATCGCGAGCGCGAGCGCGCGGTCCAGCGCCGCCGCGACGCTGGGCTCGAGGTCGCGCACCCGCCCGGCCCGCGCGAAGTCGTCGCGCGCCGCGAACTCGAGCGGCGCCGCGATCGCGCGCAGCGCAGCGGAGAAGGGCGTCGCGTCCATGCGCGCAGGGTAACGGCGTCGCCCCGCGCGCCGACGCGCCAACGCGAACCCGTTTGGGGTCTGACCCCTTTCGGGTTTCCGCAACCCGCTTGGGGTCTGACCCCTTTGGGGTTCGACGCGTCGGGAGCGTCTCGGGAGTGGTCGGAGGCGACTCATCGCGCGCGCGGCGGCGCGAGGGTTCTTGCCAATCGCGCGACGCGGGACCGCGAGGCCCCCAACTCCGCTTCGACCTCGCGCCGGGTCAGCGCGAGCTCGCCCAGCGCGCGCCGGATCACCTCGTCTTGGGCGCTGCGCGCTCGCGCGAAGCTGCCGTGAAACAGCTCGCGAGGGATGCCGCGACGGCCGCAGGCCTCATCGACGAGCCGCGAGAGCCGCGGGTCGGGCGGCCGGGCCCAGCGCGTCTCGACGGCGATGCGCAGTGCGTCGCGGAGGCTCGCGACGGCGATCGCGTTCGAGTCCCCAAAGAGCGCGAGCGGCAGATCGACCGATTCGAACGGCCAGGGTGCGCGCGCGCCGACCATCGCCCCCCAGGAGCTCGACGGATCGGAATCGAGCGCAGCCACCGTCGACGCGCCGTGGCGCACGGGGTTCGCCGCGGCGTAGAGCGTCGTCCAGCGCAGATCGTGCTCGCCCCGGATCGGGCGGGACTCGTAGCGGCCCATGAACAAGTGGCCCGCGCGGCCGTAACGCCAGTTGAAGCGCTGCGCGAAGGCGCTGGTGAATCGCGCCATCAGCTCGGCCAGCGGCCTCTCGCCGCGCGCGATCACGAAGTGAGCGTGATTGCCGTTGAACGACCACGCGTGGCACTGCGACTTCGTCTCGAGCGTCCAGCGCCCGAGCCGCCGAAGCATGTCCGCGGGGTCCGCGTCGTCCACGAAGACGCGCCGACCCTCGATACCGCGGATGCTGATGTGGTGGATCGTGCCCGGAAGATCGAAGCGAGGCCGACGAGGCATGCCGCTGCCCGGCGGGACCGCCGGGGTGAGACCATCCTCCTAGCACGCCCGCCCAACGACCGCCCCGCCGCGGGCGCTCCCGGTCACCTCCGGACACTTTCGGCGCGTCGAACCCAAAAGGGGTCAGACCCCAGAGGCGTCACCGCGCCCCGTGCACTTCCTGGAGCGAGCGCACGCCGATCGAGCCCTTGCGCAGCGCTTTGATCGCGCCGGCGGCGGCGCGCAGGCCCGCGAGGGTCGTGAAGTACGGGACGCCGCGGTTCAGCGCGGCGCGGCGGATCGAGAACGAATCCCGCACCGCGCTCGGCAGCGACTCGACGGTGTTGAAGACGAGGTGCACGTCGCCGCCCTCGATGCGGTCCACGACGTGCGGCGCGCCCTCCCCGACCTTGGGCACGACCTCCACCGCGATGCCGATCGCCTCGAGCACTCTCGCGGTGCCGTCCGTCGCCATCACCTTGAAGCCCGCGTCGACGAACTCCTGCACCGCCTCGCCGACGCGCGCGCGATCGCTCTTGCGCACCGAGACGAGCAGCGTTCCGCTGGTCGGGATCGGGTTGCCGGCCTCGATCTGCGCCTTCGCGTACGCGCGGCCGAAGTCGGAGTCGATGCCCATCACCTCCCCGGTGCTCTTCATCTCGGGGCCGAGCACGGTGTCCACGCCCGGGAACTTCACGAAGGGGAACACGGCTTCCTTCACCGAGTAGTGCTTCGGCCAGATCTCCTGCGTGAAGCCGAGCTCTTCGAGCGTCTTCCCGCTCATCACGAGCGCCGCGAGCTTCGCCAGCGGCCGCCCGATCGCCTTCGCGACGAACGGCACCGTGCGCGACGCGCGCGGGTTCACCTCGAGCACGTACACGTCGTTGCCCTTGACCGCGTACTGCACGTTCATCAGGCCGATCACGCCGAGCTCGCGGGCGAGCCGCTTCGTCGACTCGACGATCTCGTCCACCACGGTCTTCGACAGCGACCACGGCGGCAGCGAGCACGCGCTGTCGCCGGAGTGGACGCCCGCCTCCTCGATGTGCTCCATCACGCCGCCGATCACGACGCGCTGGCCGTCGCAGATCGCGTCGACGTCCACCTCGGTGGCGTCGTTCAGGAAGCGGTCCACGAGCACGGGATGCTCGGGCGACGCCTGCACGGCGTACTGCATGTAGCGCGCGAGGCTCTCGGTATCGTGGACGATCTCCATCGCGCGCCCGCCGAGCACGTAGCTCGGACGCACGAGCACCGGGTAGCCGATGCGCTCGGCGACGCTGCGCGCCTCCTCGAAGCTGCGCGCCATGCCCGACGGCGGCCGCTTCAGCTGCAGCGTGTCGAGCACCTGGTCGAAGCGCTCGCGATCCTCGGCGCGGTCGATCGCGTCCGGCGGAGTGCCGAGGATCGGCACGCCCGCCTTCTCGAGTGCGACGGCCAGCTTCAGCGGCGTCTGCCCGCCGAACTGCACGATCACGCCGAACGGCTTCTCCTGGTCCACGATGGCGAGCACGTCCTCGAGCGTGAGCGGCTCGAAGTACAGGCGATCGCTCGTGTCGTAGTCGGTCGAGACGGTCTCGGGGTTGCAGTTGACCATGATCGTCTCGAAGCCGGCGTCGCTCAGCGCGAAGGCGGCGTGCACGCAGCAGTAGTCGAACTCGATGCCCTGGCCGATGCGGTTCGGGCCTCCGCCGAGGATCATGATCTTCTTCGCGTTCGTCGGGCGCGCTTCGCACTCGTCCTCGTAGGTCGAGTACAGGTATGGCGTGTGCGCCTCGAACTCCGCGCCGCAGGTATCCACCCGCTTGTAGACCGGGACCACGCCGAGCCGCTTTCGCAACGCGCGCACGTCGGCCTCGCGCATGCCCCACAGCGCCGCGAGCCGCGCGTCGCTGAAGCCCATCTGCTTCGCGGGGCGCAGCCAGGCCTCGCGCTCCGCGGGCGCTGCGGCCATCAAGGCGCGCTCGGTGTCGACGATCTCCTTGAGGTTGTCCAGGAACCACGGGTCGATCTTCGAGCGGTCGAAGACCTCCTTCACCGTGGCGCCGCGCCGGAAGGCCTCGGCGATCGCCCAGGGCCGCCCCGGGCGCGGGCGGTCGATCATCGCCCACAGCGCCTTCTCGCCGGCCTCGCCCGCCGGCAGCGGCGGCGACTCGAGGCCCGCGTGTCCGATCTCGAGGCTGCGCAGCGCCTTCTGGAAGCTCTCCTTGAAGGTGCGCCCGATCGCCATCACCTCGCCGACCGACTTCATCTGCGTCGTCAGCAGGTTGTCGGCACTCGGGAACTTCTCGAAGGTGAAGCGCGGGATCTTGGTCACGACGTAGTCGATCGTCGGCTCGAAGCTCGCCGGCGTCTCACGCGTGATGTCGTTGCGCAGCTCGTCGAGCGTGTATCCCACCGCGAGCTTCGCGGCGATCTTCGCGATCGGGAAGCCGGTCGCCTTCGAGGCGAGCGCCGACGAGCGCGACACGCGCGGGTTCATCTCGATGATCACGATCGCGCCGGTGTCCGGATTCACGCCGAACTGGATGTTCGAGCCGCCGGTGTCGACGCCGATCTCGCGAATGATCGCGATCGCCGCGTCCCGCATGACCTGATACTCGCGGTCGGTGAGCGTCTGCGCGGGCGCGACCGTGATCGAGTCGCCGGTGTGCACGCCCATCGGGTCGAAGTTCTCGATCGAGCAGATGATCACGACGTTGTCCGCCGTGTCGCGCATGACCTCGAGCTCGTACTCCTTCCAGCCGAGCACGCTCTGCTCGACCAGGCACTGCGTGACGGGCGACTGCGCCAGCGCCCACGACACCATGGTGTCGAACTCGTCCTGCGTATAGGCGATGCCGCCGCCGGTGCCGCCGAGCGTGAAGCTCGGCCGGATGATCGCGGGGATGCCCGTGCGTTTCACGATCGCGCGCGCCTCGTCGAGCGTCGTCGCGACGCCGGACTCCGGCAGCGCGAGGCCGATCTTCTTCATCGCCGCGCGGAACAGGTCGCGATCCTCGGCCTTGTGGATCGCGGCGAGGTTCGCGCCGATCAGGCGCACGCCGTGCTTGTCGAGCACCCCCGCCTTCGCGAGCGCGACGGCGAGATTCAGCGCGGTCTGTCCGCCGATCGTCGGCAGCAGCGCGTCCGGCTTCTCGAGGGCGATGATCTTCTCGACCGAATCGACCGTCATCGGCTCGATGTAGGTGCGGTCCGCCGTCTCCGGGTCGGTCATGATCGTCGCCGGATTCGAGTTCACGAGCACGACGCGGTAGCCCTCTTCCTTCAGGGCCTTGCACGCTTGCGTGCCGGAGTAGTCGAACTCGCAGGCTTGGCCGATCACGATCGGCCCCGAGCCGATCACGAGGATGGTGTGCAGGTCGTTGCGGCGCGGCACCCTAATTCCCCTTGGCGATCTGCGCGCCGCTGATCTTTTCGCCGCGCTTGTGGCGCAGCGTCATTTCGCGGAAGCGCGAGAAGAAGTAGTCGACGTCGTGCGGCCCCGGCGACGCCTCCGGGTGGTACTGCACGCTGAACAGCGGCCGGCGCGCGTGCGCGAGGCCCTCCACCGTGCCGTCGTTCAGGTTCACGTGGGTGATCTCGACGGGCTCGCCGGCGCGGCGCAGCGAATCGGCGTCCACCGCGTAGCCGTGGTTCTCGGCGCAGATGGCGACCTTGCCGGTCGCGAGGTCCTTGCCGGGCTGATTGCCCCCGTGATGCCCGAACTTGAGCTTCCTCGTCGTGCCGCCGAGCGCGAGGCCGAGGATCTGGTGCCCGAGGCAGATGCCGAAGATCGGGGTGTCGTCGGCGAGCGCGCGCACCTGCTCGCGGATGCCCTGCACGGCGGCCGGGTCGCCGGGCCCGTTCGAGAGGAACACGGCGTCGGGCTTCAGCGCCCGGACTTCGGCCGCGCTCGTGCGCGACGGCACGACGGTCACGTCGAAGCCCTGGTCGACGAGACGGCGCAGGATGTTCCGCTTCACCCCGAAGTCGTAGGCCACCACCTTCAGCGTGGGCTCCGGCCGCGGCGCGCGCGGCAGTTGCCCGTCCACGCCGGCCCAGCTCGGCTCCGCCCAGTGGTACGGCTTCTTGCAGCTCACCTCGAATGCGAGGTCGGTCGCCTCGAGCCCGGGCGCCTTGCGCGCGCGCTCGACCAGTTCCTCGGCACCCTGATGCTCGGGGTCGGTGCTGAGCGCGCCGCTCTGGAAGCCGCTGTCGCGGATGCGCCGCACGAGCGCGCGCGTGTCGAGGCCGCTGATCGCGGGCACGCCGAAGCGCGCGAGGAAGTCCGGCAGCGACTCTCGCGACCGGAAGTTGCTCGGCCGCGCGAACATTTCCTTCACGACGAAGCCGCGCAGGAACGGCCGCGCCGACTCGTCGTCTTGCGGGTTCGCGCCGACGTTGCCGATCTGCGTGTACGTCATCGTGACGATCTGACCGGCGTAGGACGGGTCGGTCAGGATCTCCTGATAACCCATCATCGAGGTGTTGAAGCACACCTCGCCCACCTGGACGGTGCGCGCGCCCCATGCGGTACCGCGGTAGACGGTGCCGTCGGCGAGCGCGAGCGCGGCGGGGGCGGGAGCTTGGGAAGGCTTGCTCACGGAAGCAGAACTCCTCGGTCGACGTGGTACACGAGACGGCCGTTCACGATCGTGTGCGTGACGCGGCCCTGCATCTCCTGCCCGGCCCAGGGCGAGTTGCGGCTCTTCGAGAAGCCCTTCGCCGGGTCGTAGGTCCACTTCTTCTCGGGATCGACGACCACGACGTCGCCGGGCGCGCCCTTCTCGAGGCGGCCCTGCGGCAGCCCGATCACGCGCGCGGGCTTCGCCGTGAGCGCAGCGATCAGCTGCATCGGCGTCACCCGCTGCTGGCGGACGAGCGAGAGCACCACGGGCAACGCGGTCTCGAAGCCGAGGATGCCGGGAGGCGCGGCGGTGAACTCGACGTCCTTCTCGTGCACCGCGTGGGGCGCATGGTCGGTGGCGATCGCGTCGAGCGTGCCGTCCGCGAGGCCGGCGACGCATGCGGCGACGTCCGCCGCGCTGCGCAGCGGCGGCGCCATCTTCGCGTTGGTGCTGAAGCCGAGCGTCGCCTCGTCGGTGAGCGTCAGATGGTGCGGCGAGACCTCGGCGGTGACGTGCACGCCGCGGTTCTTCGCGTCGCGGATCAGCGCGACCGCGCCCGCGCTCGACACGTGCGCCACGTGCAGGTGCGCACCGGTCAGCTCCGCGAGCTGGATGTCGCGCGCGACGTGCACGGTCTCGGCGATCGTCGGATTGCCCGGGAGGCCGAGCTTCGTCGACACGGGCCCTTCGTTGACGACGCCGTCCTTCACCAGGCAGCGGTCCTCGGCGTGCACCATCACGGGCTTGCCCGTCAGCTTCGAGTACTCGAGCACGCGCCGCTGCATGCCGGCGTCCATGATGGTCTTGCCGTCGTCGCTGAACGCCACCGCGCCCGACTTCGCGAGCGCCACCATCTCCGTCATCACCTCGCCCGCGAGACCCTTCGTCGCCGCGGCCACCGGGTAGACGCGCACGGGGCTGTCCTGCCGCGCGCGGTCGAGGATGTAGTCGGTGACCGACGGGTCGTCGTTCACCGGGTGGGTGTTCGCCATGCACGCGATCGACGTGAAGCCGCCCGCCGCCGCGCTGCGACCGCCCGACGCGATGTCCTCCTTGTACTCCTGTCCGGGCTCGCGCAGGTGCGTGTGCAGGTCGACGAAGCCGGGCGTCACCCACATGCCCGCCGCGTCGATCACCTCGGCGCCCTCGCCGGAGAGCTTCGCGCCGACGGCGTCGACGAGGCCGTCCACGAGCAGCACGTCGGCGATCTCGTCGCGCCCGCTGGCGGGGTCGATCACGCGGCCGCCGCGGATCAGGAGCTTGGACATCGGGGGGAGACCTCTCGGAGTGCGCGGCGCGCTAGGCCGCGGGCTTCTTGTTGCGGCCGGCGAGCAGGTAGAGCACGGCCATGCGCAGGGCGACGCCGTTGCGCACCTGGTCGAGGATCACGCTCGGCCGCCGGTCGGCGAGATCGTGGGAGAGCTCGACGCCGCGGTTCACCGGGCCGGGGTGCATGACGATCGCGTCGTCCTTCGCGAAGCGGAGCTTCTGGCGGTCGAGCCCGAAGGTGGACGAGTACTCGCGCACGGTCGGGAAGGCCGCGCCGGTGAGACGCTCGGTCTGGATGCGCAGCGCCATCACGACGTCCGCGCCGTCGAGCGCCTCGCGCAGCGACGCGTACGCCTTCACGCCGAGCGACTCCACCTGGCACGGCATCATCGTCGGCGGGCCGGCGACGCGGACCTCGGCGCCCATCTTGCGGAAGCCGTAGATGTTCGAGCGCGCGACGCGCGAGTGCGCGATGTCGCCGATGATCGTCACGGTGAGGCCGTCGAGGCGCCCCTTCTCCTCGAGCACCGTCATCATGTCGAGCAGCGCCTGGGTCGGATGCTCGTGGGCGCCGTCGCCCGCGTTGATCACCGGCGCGTCGAGCTCGTCGGCGATGCGCTTCGGCACGCCACTCACCTTGTGGCGGATGACGACCGCGTCGGGGTCCATCGCGTCGAGCGTCTTCGCCGTGTCGAGGATGCTCTCCGCCTTGGTGAGGCTCGACGACGAGGGCGAGAAGTTCACGACGTCGGCGCTCAGGCGCTTGCCCGCGATCTCGAAGCTCGTGCGCGTGCGCGTCGACGGCTCGAAGAACAGGTTGATGATCGTGCGACCGCGCAGCGTCGGGACCTTCTTCACGTCCCGTTCGCCGATCTCCTTCATCTTCATGGCGGTGTCGAGGATCATCTCGATGTCGTTGCGGTCGAGATCCTCGATGCCGAGCAGCCCGCGACCAAGCATTATTGGCTCCGCTCCTTCCGGACTTGCTCCGCGTGGGCTTCGCCCCCGCTGCGCGCCTCCGGCTTGCCGGCTTGCTCCGCGTGGGCTTCGCCCTCGCTGCGCGCCTCCGGCTTGCCGGCTCGTTGCGCGTGCGTGTCCGCCGCGCTCGCCGCGAGGCTGCCTCGGAGGAGCACCACTTCGAGCGCGGCCTCGGCCCCGCGCATCTGCACGCGGTCGCCGCGCTGGGTGGGGATGTTCTTGCCGACGTAGTCGATCTTGATCGGCAGCTCGCGATGGCCGCGGTCGACGAGGGCCGCGACCTGGATGCCGCGCGCCCGGCCGAAGTCCATCAGCGCGTCCATCGCGGCCCGGATCGTGCGACCGGTGCTCGCGACGTCGTCCACGAGGATGACGATGCGGTCGTCGACGGAGCTCGGCATCTCCGTGCGCCGCAGCCGCGGGCGCGCGCCGCTCGAGACGAGGTCGTCGCGGTAGAGGGTCGTGTCGAGCGTGCCGACCAGCGCGTCCACGCCGGCGATCTCGCGCAGGTTCGCTGCGAGCTGCTTCGCCAGGGGCACGCCGCCGTTCGGAATGCCGACGAGGTAGAGCCGGGAGAGGTCTTCGTTCTTCTCGACGATCTCGTGGGCGATGCGCATCAAGGCGCGGCGGATGGCGGCGTCGTCGAGGAGGAGCGACTCGGATTGCGCTGCTGCGGAAGAGGTTGCGCGCGCGCGTTGTGTCGAGCCGGCGTCGTCGTTCGCCATCGAGCGCCTTTCCCCGCCTCGCAGGACGGAGTTAAAAGGAGCGAATCATCGAGTCGGCGCGCAGGGTAACCGGCGGTTTCTGCCGCGCCATCGTCGGAGCGCGAAAATTCTGGCGGCCCCGCCGCGCTCAGGGCGCGCGATCGACGCCGACGCGCAGGTCGAAGGAGAAATTCTCGTCGAAGTGGTTGTCGATCGGCGTCAAGAAGAGGAAGCGCGCGCCCGCCGGCACGGTCACGACGGTGGCGGAGCCGACCTCGAAGTCCTGCCGGATGTCGGTGGGATTCAGCAGCCACGCCGTCCGCGGCGTCCCGACGTCGGAGCCCGCGTCGATCGCGTCGGGCAGGCGGCTCCAGTTGAACGCCCACCACGGCCCCCCGATCGGGTTTGCGCGCAGCGTGTCCGTGGCGGAGAACACCGCGGCGACCCGCGTTCGCGCGGGCTGCACGTTGTCGGCATAGCTGCCCTTGCGGCGCAGCTGGATGCGATCGCCGGGCGCGAGCCCGAGCGCTGCGAGATCGATCACTTGCGGCGGCTGGCGCCGGTCGACCGCGGTGTGCAGGTAGGTGCCGCGCGCATTCATGCCGTAGTCGAGCTCGCTGCCTTGCAGCGCCCAACCGCTCGCGCATTCCGCCGCGACGTCCGCCGAGACGACGGGCGGGCGCGACGAGGAGCGCAGGGTCATCGACACGACGGACGGCACCGAGATCGAGCCGACCTGGAACGTCTGATTCAGCGAGATCGGCAGCGCGAGCTGCCCTTCGAGCGAACCGGTGTCGAGCACGGGCTGGAGCAGCGAGGCGTCGATCGGGAATCGGATCGATCCGGGGGGCGGCGCAGCGGTGCCGGCGAACTCCGCCGGGAAGATCGGCCCGCCCGCGATCACGGAGAGGGGAAAGTCGACGTTCTGCTCGCCCGTCAGCAGGTCGATCTCGAGCGACCCCTGCACCGGGCTCGCCGTGTCCTTGCGAATGCAGACCAGCCCGGGCGACCCGAGCCGCACCTGCGGCACCTCGATCGTGCCCGTGATGTGCAGCGGATTCGAGAGATCGAGGCGAATGATCGTGAAGACGCCGCCCTCGAGGGGGCCCGTGATGTTCTGCCGGAAGATCCGCACCGACACTTCGGCGCCGGGCTCGGCGTTGAGCCACGCGGCGATGGTGAGCGGTTGCCCGCACGCCGTGAGCGCGAGAGCGAGCGCGAACAGGCCGAGGCGAGAAGCGAAGCGCACCACGTTCGATCCTCCAAGTGACCGCTGTACGCGTCGCCCGACGCAGCGGACACGGAGTACGATCTCACGCCGCCCGCGCCGGGCCAAGGGAAATCGGTTCACCCTCGCGACTGCCTGGAATCGAGGAATGTCAGATCGACGGCCGGCCAGGAAACCCCGTCGACCCGGTTCTGCGGGCTCGGCCCCGAGCTCGTCGCGCGTTGGCACCGGGGCCGCGGGGGCCCGCACGACGCTTGCGCGCGCGATCGCGGGCGCCAGGCCCGAGGATGCCCGCGCCCTACTCCGCTCGCTTCACCGCGCCGACCAGCTCCGGCGTCTCGCCCGGCGGGAAGCACTCGACGAACGAGCCCATGCGCTCCCAGCGCATCTTGCTCGTGAGGTTCTCGAGCCAGGTGAGCGGGTTCAGCAGCGACAACCAGGTGCCGTTCCAGTTCCACGACCAGTAGTTGAGGCCGGCCGGGCCGGCGAGCGCCGACTTCGGGACGGTGCCCGCCCAGCGGCCGTCGCGAGAATTGTCGCGGTTGTCGCCCATGAACAAGTACCGGTCTTCGGGCACCGTGAATTCGGCGACGTTGCGTCCCGGGTCGTAGTCCGGGTCGTCGAGGACGTAGTGGCGACACTCGCCGAGCGTTTCGATCCACACGTCGCGCGTCACGCCGACGGCCGCATCGTCGTCGCTCGTATAGGTGAGCTCGGTCTTCTCGAGCGGCACGGGCTCGCCATTCAGCACGAGCCGGCCACCCAAGAACGCGATGCGGTCGCCGGGCACGCCGACGAGCCGCTTCACGAAGTTGTCGGTCGGGAGCTTCGGGTCCGCATCGGGCGGCACGATCTCGCCGTAGGGCGTGCGCGCGAAGCGGAACACGACCACGTCGCCGCGCGCCGGCTCGCGCACCGCGGGCATGCGCCACTCGGCGCCGGGCACCTGGGCGCCGTACGCGAACTTGTTGACGAACACGTGGTCGCCGATGAGCAGCGTCGGCAGCATCGACTCGCTCGGCACGTAGAACGTCTGGAACACGAAGGTGCGGATCACCAGCGCGACCGCGATCGCCCCCAGCAGCGAGGGCAGCTCGTCGCGCGCCCAATTGGGCTCGCGTTCCCCGTCGCCGTCCGCCTTCGCCTCGTCGCCGCTCATTCCGGATCCGCCTCCACGTCCTCGAAGCGCGGCCCGCCCCACAGGCTCGCCACCACGCCGACGATCGCTCCGCGCGGGATCGCCCCGAAATCGCGGCTGTCGCGCGAGTGGTCGCGGTTGTCGCCGAGCACGAAGACGTGGTCGTGCGGTACGACGACCGTTCCGTCCGGTCGGCTCCGCGCCGGGTCGTCGAGCACCGCGTGCTCCACGGCGCCGAGCCGTTCGCGCAGCCCGGAGAGCGCGCGGCCCTCGGCGTCGAGGCGCAGCGTTCCCGTGGGCCATTCCTCGGCGTCGATGCCGTTCACCCGCACGCGGCCGCCGCGCACTTCCACGCGCTCGCCGGGCAGGCCGATCACGCGCTTCACGTAGCGAGCGCCGCGGTGCTCGAACACGACGACGTCGCCGCGGCCCGGCTCGGCCAGCTTGTTCACGAACAGACGGTCGCCCGCCTCGAGCGTGGGCAGCATCGAGTCGGACGCGACGGCGAAGGGCTCGAGCGCGAAGGCGCGGATCGCGAGCGCGACGGCCAGCGGGGCCGCACAGGCGAACGCGAAGCGCGCGCGCGGCGCCCTCGGCGCCGGCAGGGCCGGTGCCGCCACTACTCCTCTCCCAAACGGAGCGCCGCGAGGAAGGCCTCCTGCGGGATCTCGACGGAGCCCACCCGCTTCATGCGCTTCTTGCCCTCTTTCTGCTTTTCGAGGAGCTTGCGCTTGCGCGTGATGTCGCCGCCATAACACTTCGCGGTCACGTTCTTGCGCAGCGCCTTCACCGTGGTGCGCGCGATGATCTTCGCGCCGATGGCGGCCTGGATCGCGACCTCGTATTGCTGGCGCGGGATGAACTCCTTCAGCTTCGACGCCAGCTCCGCGCCGCGCGTCTGCGCCTTGTCGCGGTGCACGATCAGCGAGAGCGCGTCGACGCCGTCGCCGTTCACGAGGATGTCGAGCTTGATCAGGTCCGCGGGCTGGTAGCCGAGCAGCTCGTAGTCGTAGGAGCCGTAGCCGCGCGTCAGGCTCTTGATCTTGTCGTGGAAGTCGTTGACGACCTCCGCGAGCGGCAGCTCGTAGCGGATCTGCACGCGGGAGCCGTGCACGGACATGTCGCGCTGCACGCCGCGCCGGTCCTGGCAGAGCGCCATGATCGGCCCGACGTACTCGTTCGGCGTGTGGATCGTCGCGAGAATCACCGGCTCCTCGACGTGGTCCAGCAGACCCGGATCCGGCAACGCCGCCGGCGACTCGATCTCGAACACCTCGCCGTCCGTCTTCACGACGCGATAGCGCACGGTCGGCGCCGTCGTGATCAGCGACAGGTTGTACTCGCGCTCGAGGCGCTCCTGGATGATCTCGCCGTGCAGGAAGCCGAGGAAGCCGCAGCGGAAGCCGAAGCCGAGCGCCGCGCTCGACTCGGGCTCGTAGCGGAACGAGGAGTCGTTGATGCGCAGCTTCTCGAGCGCGGCCTTGAGCGGCGCGTAGCCGTCGGCCTCGATCGGGTAGAGGCCCATGAACACCATCGGCTTCACTTCGCGGAAGCCCGGCAGCGCCGCCGGCGCGGGCGCCCTGGCCAGCGTCACGGTGTCGCCGATGTGCACCTCGGCGAGCGACTTCATGCCGCAGAACACGATGCCGACTTCGCCCGCCGCGAGCTCGTCCACCTTGCGCGGGTGCGGGTCGATCACGTCGAGCTCGGTGATCTCGTGCTCGACCTTGTCGGCCATCAGCAGCGCGAGGTCGCCCTTGCGCAGCCGGCCCTCCGCGACGCGCACCAGGATCGCAACGCCCATGTACGGGTCGAACCACGCGTCGAAGATCAGCGCCGTGGTGTGCTTCGCGTTCGGATCGCCCTTGGGAGGCGGGACGACCTCGACGATGCGCTCGAGCACCTCGCGGATGCCCTGCCCCGTCTTCGCGCTGATCGGCAGCACGCTCTCGGCCTCGAGACCGATCACGTCCTCGATCTCCTGGGCGGCGCGGTCCGCGTCCGCCGCGGGCAGGTCGATCTTGTTCGCGACCGGCACGATCGCGAGGTTCGCGTCCATCGCGAGGTAGGCGTTCGCGAGGGTCTGCGCCTCGATGCCCTGCGAGGCGTCCACCACCAGGATCGCGCCTTCGCAGGCCTGGAGCGCGCGCGAGACCTCGTAGGAGAAGTCCACGTGGCCCGGCGTGTCGATCAGGTTGAGCACGTACTCGATGCCGTCGCGCGCCGTGAACTTCATGCGCGCGGTCTGCGCCTTGATCGTGATCCCGCGCTCTTGCTCCAGCTCCATCTTGTCGAGGAACTGGGCCTTCTTCTCGCGCCCAATCAGCGTGCCCGTCTCTTCGAGCAACCGGTCGGCGAGCGTCGACTTGCCGTGGTCGATGTGCGCGATGATGCAGAAATTTCGGAGGCGGGCGGGATCCATGACCGTTGCGTGGCTACCAGCGTGGGAGATTGCGCGAGCAGAGACCCGGGGGCCCCGGACTCGTTGCTGAGACGCTGCAGCCGGCGAGGCGGTGCCTCGCGACTGAGCGTCCCGGCTTGGCTGCGGGGCTGGGATTGCCCGGCCGGAAGCTAGGCGCTCGGACGCCGAACGCCGAGGGCCTCGTAGAAGTAATCGCGCGTGCGCTCGAGCCCCTCTTCCACGGGGACGCGCGGCGCCCAGCCGAGCTCGCGGGTCGCGAGGGTGCTGTCCGGCCGGCGCGTCTTCGGGTCGTCCGGGGGCAGCGGCCGGTGCACGATCCGGCTCGAGCCGCCGCACAGGGCGTTGATCCGCTTCGCGAGCTCCAGCATCGAGACCTCGGCCTGGCTCCCGATGTTCATCGGGCCCACGTAGCTCGAGTTCAGCAGCCGCCAGATGCCCTCCACGAGGTCGTCCACGTAGATGATCGAGCGGGTCTGGGAGCCGTCGCCGTAGACCGTGAGGTCCTCGCCGCGGATGGCCTGGGTGAAGAAGTTCGGGATCGCGCGCCCGTCGTTCACCTGCATGCGGGGCCCGAAGGTGTTGAAGATGCGCACGATGCGCACGTCGACGCCGTGGTGGCGGTGGTACGCCATCGTCATCGCCTCGGCGAAGCGCTTCGCCTCGTCGTAGACCCCGCGGATGCCCACCGGGTTCACGTTGCCGAAGTAGCTCTCGGGTTGGGGCGACACGAGCGGATCGCCATAACACTCGCTGGTGCTGGCCAGCAGGAAGCGCGCGCCCTTGGCCTTCGCCAGGCCGAGCGCCTTGTGCGTGCCGAGCGAGCCGACCTTCAGGATCTGGATCGGCAGCCGCTCGAAGTCGGCGGGGCTGGCCGGCGAGGCGAAGTGCAGGATCGCGTCGAGCTCGCCATTCACGTGCAGGTAGTTCGTGACGTCGTAGTGCTCGAAGGAGAATTTCGGGTTGCCGAGCAGCGGCTGGATGTTCGCGATGTTGCCGGTGAGCAGGTTGTCGAAGACGACGACCTCGCAGCCCTCGGCGAGCAGCCGGCGGCACAGATGCGAGCCGATGAAGCCGGCGCCGCCGGTCACGAGCACGCGTTCGAGCTTCCGCTTCGACATGATTCCCCCGCGCCGCTGCCTAATTGCCCGGGCCGTCCGGCGACGCGAGGTACGCGGCCAGCGCGGCGCGCCAATCGCGCGGCGCGACGCCGAGCCCCTTCGCCTTGCCGAGATCCAGGACCGAGTAGCGCGGGCGCGGCGCAGGCAGCCCGAGCTCCTCGGTCGTGAGTGGCTGGATCGGCCGATCGGAGAAGCCGCAAGAGTCGAGAACCGCCCGGGCGAGCTCGAGCCAGGTGGCCTCGCCGTCGTTGGCGAAGTTCACGCGGCCGGTCGCGCCGGCCTCGAGCAGGCGCAGCAGGCCGTCCGCGAGGTCCGCGGCGTAGGTCGGGCGGCCGCGCTGGTCCGCCACCACCCGCAGCGGCTTGCCCTCGCGGGCCTGCGCCAGGATCGCGAGGGGGAAGTTGCGCCCGCGCCCGTAGACCCAGCTGGTGCGCACGACGAGGGCGCCGGGCGCGCCCAGGGCGGCGACCTCCCCGGCCAGCTTCGTCCGGCCGTAGACGGAACGGGGCGCCGGCGGATCCTCCTCGCGATGGGGCCGCTGGCCGTCCCCCGCGAAGACGTAGTCGGTGGACAGCTGCACGAGCGTCGCGCCGGAATCCTCACACGCGCGCGCGAGGAGCGCGACGGCGTCGGCGTTTGCGCGCTGGGCGAGCGCCGGCTCGCGCTCGCAGGTGTCGACCTTCGTGAGCGCGGCACAGTTCACGACCACGCGCGGCGCCAGGCGGTCGAACGCGCGGGCGACCTGCGCGGGGTCGCAGACGTCGAGCTCGGCGTGGGCGGGCGCGGCGTACGTCTCGCCGCGCGCGGCAAGCGCGCGCTGCAGCGCGTGGCCGAGCTGCCCGGCGCCGCCGGTCACCAGGAACGGGCCGCGCAGGGCGCGCTGCCCCGCGGCCGCGCTCAACGCGCCTCCCGCGCGAGCACCCAGGTGGGCAGGCGCTGCTCGCGCTTCAGCTTGTCCGCCAGCGCGTCGGCGTCCGCGCGCGACGCGATCGGACCGACGCGCACCTTGTAGCGCGCGCCGTTGCCGCCCTCGTCCGCGACGTACGCCGGGTGGCCGAGCTTCGTGATCTCCGCGGCGAGCCCGTCGGCTGCCGATCCGGTCGCGAATGCCCCGACCTGCACCGCGAAGCCCGCGGCCGGCGGCGGCGCGCTCGACACCGGCGGGGTCTCGCTGGCCTCGTCCGAGTCGGGCTCGCTCGAATCCGCGGCCGCGGCGTCACTCACTTCTTCGCGCACCGGCTTCGGCGCCTCGGCGGGGAGCGGCACCGCCGTGGTCTTGCCCGCCAGGTGGTCGACGACGAGGGAGGGCTCCTCGTAGGTCGCGCCCGCGAGCAGACCGACCCCGAATCCCGCCACGACCAGCAACAGCGCGCCTGCGATCGTGGCGATCCAGCCAGGCCCCGCCTTCTTCGCTTCTTTGTCGCTCATTACATCCGCTCCGGCGCGCTCATGCCGAGCAGCGCGAGTCCATTGGCCACGACCGTGCGCACCGCCGCGACGAGCCCGAGGCGCGCAGCGGTGAGCTCCGCGTCCTCCGACAGCACGCGATGATGCTTGCCGTCCTGCAGGTAGGGGTTCCACAGCGCCGCGACGTCGCGCACGTAGTAGGCCACGTGGTGCGGCTCGCAGGCGGCCGCGGCGCGCGCCACCGTCTCGGGGAACTCGGAGAGCTTGCGGATCAGCTCGATCTCCTCCGGCAGCGCGAGTCGCTCGGCATTCACCTCGCCCGGCGCGGGCAACGCGACGCCGCGCTCGCTCGCCTGGCGCTCGATCCCGCAACAGCGCGCGTGGGCGTACTGCAGGTAGTACGCGGGGTTCTTCGTCCAGTCCGTGTCCTTCGCGAGGTCGAGATCGAAGTCGAGATGGCTCTCGGCGCGGCGCTGGATCATGAAGAAGCGAAACACGTCGGCGCCGACGTCCTTCAGCACTTCGTCGACGGTGATGAACGTCGCGCGGCGCGTCGACTGCTTCACCGTCTGCCCGCCCGACGAGAGCGTCACGAACTCGTGGATCACGAACTCGACGCGCTCGGACGGAAGGCCGAGCGCCGCGAGCGCCGCCTTCACGTACGGGCCCTGGTCCTTGTGATCGGCGCCCTGCACGTCGATGATGCGCTCGAAGCCGCGCTCGAATTTCTGCCGGTGGTAGGCGACGTCGGGCAGCAGGTAGGTCGGCTCGCCGCTGCTCTTCACGAGCACGCGGTCGCGCGCGAGGCCGAGGTCGGTCGCACGCAGCCACACCGCGCCGCCTTCGTCGTACACGCGCGACGTCTTGCGCAGGTCCGCGAGCGCGCCCTCGACGCGCTTCTCGGCGTACATCGTCGTCTCGTTCGTGTAGACGTCGAACGTGATGCCGAGCGCATCCTGCGTGGCGCGGATCTCCGCGAAGATGCGCTGCTCGGCCTCGATGCGGAAGCGCCCGTCGCCCGGCTCGTCCAGCCAGCCCTCGCCCTCGCGGTCGAGGATCGCCTGCGCGATGTCGGAGATGTAGCCGCCCTGATAACCCTCGCGCGGGAACACGACGGGCTTGCCGCCGATCTCCGCCGGCCACGGCAGCTCCGGGTTCTTCAGCGCATCCTCGGGCGGCGCCGCCGCGCGCCCGAGCAGCTCGAGGTATCGCGCGCGCACGGACTCGCCCAGCACGCGCATCTGCCGGCCGCCGTTGTTGAAGTAGTACTCGCGCGTGACGGCCCAGCCCGCGGCGCCGAGCAGGCGCGCGATGCAGTCGCCGAGCACGGCCTGGCGACCGTGGCCCACCGAGAGCGGCCCGGTCGGGTTCGCCGAGATGAACTCGACCATCACCTTGCGCCGCTGGCCCGCGTCGGTTCGCCCGTAGGCCGCGCCGCTCGCGAGGATGTCGGTCAGCACGCCCCGCCAGCGCGCGCGGTCGAGCCAAAAATTCACGAAGCCGGGGCCCGCGATCTCGGCGCGCGCGACGAGACCGTCGGCGCCGCCGAGCCTCGCGATCACGGCTTCCGCGACCGCGCGCGGCGGCTGCTTCAACCGCTTCGCGAGCACGAGCGCGGCGTTCGTCGCGAAGTCGCCGTGCTCCGGCTGGCGCGGCGGCTCGAGCGCGACCGCGGGCGCTTGGCCTGCGTCACCGGCTTCCGCGAGGAGCGCCTGAACGGTGGCGTCGAGGGCCGCTTGCAATCGTTCGCGCACGGGAATCTCTCAGAGCGGAGCGCGTCGCGCGCTGCGGGGGCTGTGGAAAGGCCGGCGGAAGTTCGCGATACCCGACGGATTCGTCAAGGATTTCGCAGAGTTGAGAGACCTTCCTCGCGCACTACCCACTCGCCGGGGCGCGCCAGGCCGAGGTCTTCGCGGATCGCCGCCTCGATCGCGAGCGGGTCCTTCTCGAGCCCGGCGGCCTCGGCCGAACGCGCCGCGATGCGCGCCTCGACCGCCGCGATGCGCGCCTTCGCGGCTGCGACGTCCGCGCGCAGGTCGAGCCAATGTCCGATGCCCGTGTCGCGGTCGAGAAGGCCCACGGCGAGCAGCCCGCCCCCGACGGTCGCGACGATCAGGGCGTCCCGCACGAGGCCGCGCGCACGCCACTTCTTCGCGCGCGCCTGCGGCGCACGCCGAGCTCTCGGGTTCATCACGCCCGCCCCCCTCGCGCGCACGGTAGCGGCGCCGCGCGCGGTCGCAGTGGGCTGCGCGCGATTTCCGCGCCGCACGCCCTACTTCGCCGCTTCGAGCAGCCGCTCGATCCGGCCCACGTACTCCGGCGCATCCCAGTCGCGCTCGCCGATGTAGCGCGCGACGAGCACGCCCTCGCGGTCCACGAGAAAGCTCTCGGGGTAGCGGAAGCTCTGGTAGCGCGCGGCCGCTTCCTTGCGGGCGTCGAGCGCGATCGGAAACGTCAGCCCGAGCCGATCCCGGAAGCGCGCCACGTCCTGCTCTCGCTCGTCCACCGAGACGGCAACCAGCTCGAAGCCGCGCGGCGCCAGCGCCGCGTGCAGCCGCTGCATCGCGGGCATCTCGAGCTCGCAGGGCGCACACCAGGTGGCCCAGAAGTTCACGAGCACGACCTTGCCGCGCAGCTCGCGCAGCGAGATCTCCCCGCCCCCGAGGCGCGGCAGCGCGAAGTCGGGCGCGGCCAGGCCCGGCTCGATGGGCGGCGCGACGCTCTCGCCCGAGCTCACGACCCACGCCGCGGCGGCGAGCAACGCGAAGCCGAGCGCGAAGCGCGCGACGCGCGGCGCGTTCATCGCGACGTGTCGCAGCGGCGGAGCACGCGGAGCCTCACGGCGCCTCCCCGGGCGAGTCGCCTACTCCTTCGACGGAGCGGCGGTCGGCGCGGGACGGTCGACCAGCTCGACGATCGACATCGAGGCCGCGTCGCCGACGCGCACGCGCGACTTCAGCACGCGCGTATAGCCGCCCGCGCGAGCGCGGTAGCGGTCGGCGAGCTCGCCGAACACCTTCTTCGTGATGTCGTCGGTGCGGATCACCGCGAGCGCCTGACGGCGCGCGTGGAGATCTCCGCGCTTCCCGAGCGTGATCATCTGGTCCGCGATGCGGCGCAGCTCCTTCGCCTTCGCATCGGTGGTCTCGATCTGCTCGTGCTCGAACAGCGACGTGACCATGTTGCGAAGCAGCGCGAGCCGATGCCCGGTGGGGCGGCGCAGCTTTCCTCGACGATTTCCGTGACGCATGAATCAGCCCTCGCGTTCGCGTGCGCGCTGTTCGAGCTCCTTGCGGGAGGGGAAGTTCTCGAGGGTCATCCCCAACGAGAGGCCCATCGAGGCCAGCACTTCCTTGATCTCGTTCAACGACTTTCGACCAAAGTTCTTCGTCTTGAGCATCTCGCTCTCGGTGCGCTGCACGAGCTCGCCGATGTAGCGGATGTTCGCATTTTGCAGGCAGTTCGCCGACCGCACCGACAGCTCGAGCTCGTCCACCGAGCGGAACAGGTGCGGGTTCAGCGACTCGGAGACCTCGTGCGCCTGCGGCGCGGCCTCCGCCGGCTCGTCGAAGTTGATGAAGATGCTGAGCTGGTCCTTCAGGATCTTCGCGCCGAACGCGATCGCGTCGGCAGGCTCGATCGAGCCGTCCGTCCAGACTTCGATGCTGAGGCGATCGAAATCGGTCTCGCGGCCGACGCGCGCCGGCGTGACGGTGTAGTTCACGCGGCGCACCGGGGTGAAGATCGAGTCGATCGGGATCGTGCCGATCGGCTGGTCTTCGACCTTGTTCTTCTCCGCGGGGCGGTAGCCCTTGCCGAGGTCGATCGTGCACTCGAGGTCGAACTCCGCGCCGCCCGTCAGCGTCGCGATCTTGTGCTCGGGGTTCATCACCTCGATCGTCGAGTCGTCGGCCGCGAGCTCGGCGGCCGTCACGACGCCCGTCCCGCTGCGGCGGATGCGCACGGTCTTCGGGCCGGCCGCGTTCAGGCGCAGCCGAACCTCCTTGAGGTTCAGGATGATGTCGCTGACGTCTTCGAGGACGCCCGGGACGGTCGAGAACTCGTGCTGCACGCCCGTGATCCGCACGGACGTGATCGCGGAGCCCTGGAGCGACGAGAGCAACACGCGGCGGAGCGAGTTGCCGAGCGTCTGGCCGAAGCCGCGCTCGAGCGGCTCGCACGCGAAGCGGCCGTAGCGCTCGGCCGTCTCCTCGGCTTCCTGCTCCAGCCGGCGCGGCCGGATCAGCTGCCGCCAATTGCGGGCGATGAGTTCTTGCTGCATGCGGGTTCCCCCTACCTAATGGGTGAGGTCGGTTCGGTGCGAGGCGCGCGGCCCGGCGGAGCGCCGAGCCTCGCGATCAGCGCGAGTAGAGCTCGACGATCAGCTGCTCTTCGATCGGCATCGTCACGTCTTCGCGGGCCGGGAGCGCCTTCACCACGCCGGTGAAGCTGCCCTTCTCGATCTCGAGCCAGCCCGGGACAGACTTGCTCTCGAGCGCCTCGAGCGCGCCGACGATGCGCGCGATCTCGCGCGAGCTCTCGCGGAGCACGATCTTGCTGCCCGCGCGCACGACGAACGAAGGGATCGTCACGGTGCGGCCATTCACCGCGAAGTGACCGTGCTGCACGAGCTGCCGCGCCTCGGAGCGCGACGTCGCGAAGCCGAGTCGGAACACGACGTTGTCGAGCCGGCGCTCGAGGAGCTGCAGCAGGTTCTCGCCCGCG
This sequence comes from uncultured Spirochaetales bacterium, assembly GCA_964501435.1. Taxonomy (GTDB): domain Bacteria; phylum Myxococcota_A; class UBA9160; order UBA9160; family UBA6930; genus VGRF01. Next base: position 20,772 of record CAZCTH010000051.1, read on the forward strand.
CGGCCCTTCATGCGCGACGCCTTCGCCATCGTGCCCGCGAACTGCTTCTCCTGCAGTCCGTACATGCGCTTCACCTTCTGCTTCTCGCGCAGCTGGACGCCGTACTCGGTGAGGCGCGGCTTGTTCTGACCGTGCTGACCGGGCGCGTATTGGCGCTTGTCGACCGAGCACTTGTCGCTGAAGCAGCGATCGCCCTTCAGGAAGAGCTTCGTGCCTTCGCGCCGGCAGAGGCGGCAGACGGGACCTGTGTAGCGAGCCATCGAATTACCTCAGACCCGGCGCCGCTTGGGCGGGCGGCAGCCGTTGTGCGGGATGGGGGTGACGTCCTTGATCATGTTGATGCGCATGCCGGCGGCCTGCAGCGCGCGCAGAGCGGACTCGCGCCCCGCGCCCGGACCCTTCACGTAGACCGACAGGGCGCGAACGCCGTGCTCGGAAGCCTTCTTGCAGCACTCCTCGGCGGCGAGCTGCGCGGCGAACGGGGTCGACTTGCGCGAGCCCTTGAAGCCGCGCGCGCCGGCGCTCGACCATGCCACGGTGTTGCCGTTGACGTCGGTGATCGTGACGACGGTGTTGTTGAACGTCGACTGGATGTGGGCGACGCCCGACGCGACGTTCTTCTTGGTCTTCTTCTTGCCGACTTTCTGCTGCATTCGTCCCTACCTGGCGGGTGTGAGCGACGCGGGATTCCCGCGGCGCGCGCGGTCTTGCCGCTACTTCTTGGCCGGGGCTTGCTTCTTGCCAGCCACCGTCTTGCGCGGGCCCTTGCGGGTGCGCGCGTTCGTGTGCGTGCGCTGGCCGCGGACCGGCAGGCCGCGGCGATGACGCAGGCCGCGGTAGCAGCCGATGTCCATGAGCAGCTTGATGTTGCCCTGGACCTCACGGCGCAGGTCGCCTTCCACCTGGAAGTCGCGCTCGAGCAGCTCGCGGATGCGAACCAGCTCGTCCTCGCGCAGGTGATCCGTGCGCGTGGCCATGTCGATGTCGGCGCGCTCACAGATCAGGCGCGCGGTCGTGTTGCCGACGCCGTAGATGTAGGTGAGCGCGGTGCCGATCTGCTTGTTGCGCGGAAGATCCACGCCGGCGATGCGTGCCATCGGATTAGCCCTGCCTCTGCTTGTGCTTCGGGTTTTCGCACAGGATCCGGACGACCCCGCGGCGCCGGACTACCCGGCACTTCTCGCACATCTTCTTGACGGAAGCTCGAACCTTCATTTCAACTCCACTGCGGAGGCCAGCGCCTGCTCGATGCGCTTCGACACGTCGCCGACGCTGCCCTCGCCGTTCACTTCTCGGAGCACGCCCCGCGCGCGGTAGTACGCGATCAGCGGCGCGGTGCTGTCCTTGTAGACCTGCATGCGGGTGCGGATCGTCTGCTCGTTGTCGTCCGCGCGGCCCTCGATCGCCGCGCGCTTCAGCAGACGCTTCACCAGCTCTTCCTCGTCGACCCCCAGCGAGATGCAGCGCTCCAGCGTGAAGCCCAACCGCGGCAGCATCTTGTCGAGCGCGTCCGCCTGGGCGGCCGTGCGCGGGAAGCCGTCGAGGATGAAGCCCTTCTTGGCGTCGGCCTCGGCGAGCCGCTGTTCCGCCACACCGATAACAACTTCGTCGGGAACCAGCTTGCCCGCGTCCATGAATGCCTTGGCCCGCTTGCCGACTTCCGAGCCCGCGGCGACCGCGGCGCGCAGCATGTCGCCGGTGGAGATCTGCGGGATGCCGAGTCGCTCGACGAGCAGCTGGGCCTGGGTGCCCTTGCCGGCGCCCGGGGGGCCGAGCAGGAGGAGGCGGCGCGCGCTCATCGCGAGAACCGCCCGCGCATGCGCGCGCCCTGGACGAAGCCCTGGTACTGGTGCGAGAGCAGGTGCGCCTCGATCGCGGCCAGGAGGTCCTTGCTCACGCCGACCACGATCAGCAGCGCGGTGCCGCCGAAGTAGAACGGCAGGCCGAGGTACGTGGAGAGGGCGACCGGCAGGAGGCAGATCGCCGCGATGTAGAGCGCGCCGACGAGGGTCAGGCGTCCGAGCACGCCGTCGATGTACTTGGCGGTGTGGGCGCCCGGCCGGATGCCCGGGATGGAGCCGCCCTGACGCTTCAGGTTGTCGGCCACGTCGTCGGGGTTGATCACGATCGCGGTGTAGAAGAACGCGAAGAACACGATCAGGGCGACGTAGAGCAGGTTGTAGAGCCAGCCGCCGGCGTTCAGGTAGTCCTGGATGAAGCGCGTGACCGTCGCCATCGCGCCGGTGTCGCTGGGCGACACGTTGGCGAACTGCGCGATCGTGCTGGGGAAGACGAGCAAGCTGGACGCGAAGATCGGCGGGATCACGCCGGCCGTGTTCACGCGCAGCGGGAAGTAGGTGAGCCCCCCCTGCATCATCTGGCGGCCGACCACGCGTCGCGCGTGCTGGATCGGGATGCGGCGCTGGCCGCTCTCGACGAAGAACACGGCGCCGATGATCAGGACCACGAGGCCGAGGAAGAGCAGCGCCTGGAGCACGTTGAACTGGTCCTCGCGGATCAGCTCGAACACCTGCGCGACCGCGCCCGGGATGCCCACGACGATGCCGGAGAAGATCACCATCGAGATGCCGTTGCCGATGCCGCGCTCGGTGATCTGCTCGCCCAGCCACATGATGAAGGCGGTGCCCGTGGTGAGCGTGATCATCGTCATCCCGTAGAACATCCAGCCCGGGTCCACGACGGCGCCCTGGCCGAACGAGCCCGTCTCGAGCGTGCGCGCCATCATCAGGCTCTGGAAGAGCGCGAGGGCGATCGTGCCGTAGCGCGTGTAGCCGGTGAGCTTCTTCTGCCCCTGCTCGCCTTCCTTCTTGAGCGCCTCGAGCTGCGGAACCACGATGGTGAGCAGCTGGATGATGATCGACGCGCTGATGTAGGGCATGATCCCCAGCGCGAAGATCGACATGTTCTCGAGCGCACCGCCGGAGAACACGTTGAAGAGGCCGAACACGCCGCCGCCCAGCTGCTCGAGCTGCTGGCGGACGACGCTGGCGTCGACGCCGGGGATCGTGATCTTCGCGCCCACGCGATACACGGCGAGCATGCCGAGCGTGAAGAAGATTCTCTTCTGCAGCTCGGGAATGCGCGCGATGTTCTGGGCGCTTCCGATCACGCGAGGATCTCCACGCTGCCGCCGGCGCCCTGCACCTTCGCGACCGCGCTCTCGCTGGCCTTGTGCACGCGCAGCTTGAGGCCCTGCGGCGCGTCGCCTTCGGCCAGCAGCTTCACCCGCGTCGCGGCGCGCTTCACGAGCCCCTTCGCCACGAGCGCGGCGAGGTCGATCTCGGTGCCGGACGCGAACCCTTCGAGGTCGCCGACGTTGATGATTTCGTAGGGGCTGCGGTGCACGTTCGTGAAGCCGCGCTTGGGCAGGCGGCGCACGAGCGGCATCTGGCCGCCTTCGAAGTAGTTCGGCGTCTCGTTGCCGCGCGAGTTCTTGCCCTGGCCCTTGCCGCCGCGTCCTGCGGTCTTCTGCAGGCCGGTGCCCGAGCCGCGGGCCGCACGCTTGCGCTTCTGCCGAGCTCCCGGGCGCGGCGCGAGCTTGTCCAGCATCGCTACTCCTCCACCTTCACGAGATGCGTCACGGCGCGGATCATGCCGCGCACGGCCGGCGAATCCTCGAGCTCGGACACCTGTTGGGGCTTGCCGAGGCCGAGACCGCGCAGCGTCGCCTTCTGCTTCTCACCGTAGTGAGCGCCGCTGCGGACCTGCTTGACGCGAATCTTCTTGCCGCTCATCGGGCGAGCTCCGCGCGACGCGCTTCGGGATCGCGCAGGCTCTTCAGCGCGGCGAGGGTCGCGTTCACGACGTTGTGCGGATTGCTCGTGCCGAGCGCCTTCGACAGCACGTCGCGCACCCCCGCAGACTCGACGACCGCGCGCACGCCGCCGCCGGCGATCACGCCGGTGCCCGACGACGCGGGCTTCAGCAGCACCTGCCCGGCGCCGAACTGGCCGAGCACCTCGTGCGGAATCGTCCCACCCAGCAGCGGCACGCGCATCAGGTTCTTGCGCGCGCGCTCGACGCCCTTGCGGATCGCCTCCGGCACTTCGCCGGCCTTGCCGAGGCCGACGCCGACGACGCCGTTGCCGTCACCGACGACCACCAGCGCGCTGAAGCTGAAGCGGCGACCGCCCTTCACGACCTTCGCGACGCGGTTGATGTGGACGACGCGGTCGTTCAGCTCGTAATCGTTTGCGTTGAGCTTTTCGCTCATGCTTTCCCTCGATGCTCGTTAGAACTTGAGACCGGCTTCGCGCGCGGCGTCCGCGAGCGCCTTGACGCGCCCGTGGTACAGGAAGCCGTTGCGGTCGAAGACGACCTCTTCGATTTGCTTGTCCTTGGCCACGGCGGCGATCGCGGCGCCGACCTTCTTCGCGGCCTCGATGTTGCCCGGGTAACCGCCGGCCACGCCTTCCTGAAGCGTCGAGACGGTGGCGAGCGTGCGCCCGTTCACGTCGACGAGCTGGGCGTACATGTGCTTCGAGCTGCGGAAGATCGTGACGCGCGCGCGCTGGGAGTTCGCGAGCCCGCGCTTCACGCGGCCGCGCCGCGCGAGCCAGGAGGCGCGCTTCGGATCGTGAGCTTTTCGCTTCATGCTGGGATTCCTGTGAGTTCGTTGCGGAGGCCGATGCGCGCTGCGCCGCGGCCGATTGGCGCCGGGGGATCAGCCCGCCGCGGCCTTGCCGACCTTGCGCCGGACGTGCTCGTCCACGTAGCGGATGCCCTTGCCCTTGTAGGGCTCCGGCGGCCGCACTTCGCGCACGTTCGACGCGAACTGACCGACGTCGTGCCGATTCGCGCCCTCGATCTTGATGCGATTGTCGGCGACCGAGACCTTCAGTCCTTCGGGGATCGCCATCTCGACCGGGTGCGAATAGCCGACCGTCAGGTTCAGGTTCTTGCCCTTCACCTCGGCGCGGTAACCCGTGCCCTGGATCTCGAGCTCGCGCAGGAAGCCGGTCGTCACGCCGACGACCATGTTCTGCACCGTCGCGCGGGCGAGTCCGTGCAGCGCGCGCGTCGGCGGCAGGTCGTCCGGGCGGCCGAACGTCACCTCGTTCGCGGCGACCTCGACCTTCACGGTGCCCTGCAGCGGCGCGCGCAGCGTGCCCTTGGGGCCCTTCACTTCGATCACGCCGTCCTTGGACGTCACGCTGACGCCCGACGGAATCGCGACCGGCTTTCGTCCCACTCGCGACATCGTTACCAGACCTCGCAGAGCAGCTCGCCGCCCACACGCTGCTCTCGGGCAGCGGCGTCGGAGATCACGCCCTTGTTCGTGGAGAGCACCGCGGTGCCGAGACCGCTGCGCACGCGCGGAATCGCGTCGGCCTCGACGTACACGCGGCGGCTCGGCTTCGAGACGCGGCGCATGCCGTCGATGACGGACTTGCCGTTGGCGCCGAAGCGGAGCTGGATGTTCAGCACCGGCCGCCCGCCCTGCGCCTCGACGGCGACGGAGGCGATGTAGCCCGCCTCCGCGAGCACGCGCGCGACGGCGAGCTTCAGCTTCGACGACGGCACCTTCAGCGCCGGATGACGCGCCTGACCCGCGTTGCGGATCCGCGCCAGCATGTCGGAAATCGGGTCGGTCATTGGTCCTCTCTCAGGCCCGGCGGAACGGCATGCCGAGATGCGTGAGCAGCGCCTTCGCCTCGGCGTCGGTTTCCGCCGTCGTGCAGAAGGTCACGTTCATGCCCACGATCTTCTCGACCTTGTCGAACTCGACTTCGGGGAAGATGATCTGCTCGCGCAGGCCGAGCGTGTAGTTGCCGCGGCCGTCGAAGCCCTTCGTCGGAGTGCCGCGGAAGTCGCGCACGCGGGGCAGCGCGACGTTGACGAGGCGGTCGAAGAACTCCCACATGCGGGCGCCGCGCAGCGTCACCATGCAGCCGATCGGGAGGCCCGCGCGCAGCTTGAAGTTGGCGATCGCCTTCTTCGACTTGCGCACGAGCGGCTTCTGACCGGTGATGGCGGCGAGCTCTTCGGTCGCCTTCTCCATCAGCTTCGGATTCTGCACCGCTTCGCCGAGGCCGATGTTCACGACGATCTTCGTGAAGTTCGGCACCTGGTGCGGGTTCTTGTAACCGAACTCCGTGCGGAGCTTCGGCGCGACTTCCTTGCGGTAGCGCTCTTGGAGGCGCGGGGCGGCCATTAGAGGACCTCCGGCGCGAGCGAGATGATCTTCATGAACTTCTGCGCGCGCAGCTCGCGCGCGACCGGCCCGAAGATGCGGGTCCCGATCGGCTCTCGGTTGTTGTCGATCAGCACCGCGGCGTTGTCGTCGAACTTGATGTACGAGCCGTCGGGGCGCGACACGCTCCGCCGCGTTCGGACGACGACGGCCTTCTTGACCTCGCCCTTCTTCACGCGCGCGTTCGGGATCGCGTCCTTCACGGTCACGACGATCACGTCGCCGATCGACGCGTAGCGCCGGTGCGTTCCGCCGAGCACGCGGATGCACGCCACGCGGCGCGCACCCGAGTTGTCGGCGACTTCGAGTTCCGTCTCTTGCTGGATCATGGCCGATTACCCTTGCGCCCGGCGCGCCTTCTCGAGCGTCGCCGCGACCTTCCAGCGCTTGCGCTTGGAGAGCGGGCGATGCTCGACGATGCGAACGCGGTCACCCACGGCGCACTCATTGGATTCGTCGTGGGCCATGAAGCGGGCGAAGCGACGCACGTACTTCGAGTACGCGGAGTCCTGCACCAGCCGCTCCACGGAGACGACCACGGTCTTGTCCATCTTGTCGCTGACGACGATACCGTCGAGGGTTCGCCGCCGTCCTCGTTCGCTCACTGGTTCGCTCCACGCTTCTGGCGCAGCACGGTCTCCACCCGCGCGATGTCACGCCGCAGCGTGCGCAACAGCGCAGTGTTCTCGAGCTGACCCGTCGCTTTCTTCATGCGCGCATTCCACAGCTGGTCGCGCAGCTCACGGCCCTTCGCCGTGAGCTCGGCAACCGCGAGGTCGCGCAGCTCTGCAGCCTTCATGACGCGAGCTCCTCCCGCGTGACGATGCGCGTCGGGACCGAGAGCTTGTGCTGCGCGAGCCGGAACGCTTCGCGCGCGGTCTCGATCGAGACGCCTTCCATCTCGTACAGCATCCGGCCGGGCTTCACGACGCAGACCCACTCTTCCGGATTGCCTTTGCCCTTGCCCATGCGGGTCTCGGCAGGCTTCTTGGAGATGGGCTTGTCCGGGAAGATCCGGATCCAGATCTTGCCGCCGCGCTTGATGTGGCGTGTCATGGCGATACGAGCCGCTTCGATCTGGCGCGCCGTGAGGCGGCCGCGGTCGAGGGCCTGCAGGCCGAACTCGCCGAACGCGACGGTGTTGCCGCGATACGCGAAGCCGCGCATCCGGCCCTTCATCTGCTTTCGGTACTTGGTTCGCTTGGGCTGGAGCATCGCTCTACCTCTGCGCCTCTTCGCGGTTGCGCAGCGCGAGCGGGCCCGAGCGCAGCTCCTTGTCGGAGACGTCGCCCTTGAAGATCCAGCACTTCACGCCGATCACGCCGTAGGTGGTCTTGGCCTCCGCGAGGCCGAACTCGATGTCCGCGCGCAGCGTGTGGAGCGGCACGCGGCCCTCGGCGTAGCGCTCGCGCCGGCTCATCTCCGAGCCGCCGAGCCGCCCCGAGCACTCCACGCGGATGCCCTTCGCGCCGAACTTCATCGTCGACATCATCGACTTCTTCATCGCGCGCCGGAACGCCACGCGGCGCTCGAGCTGCATCGCGATCGACTCGGCGACCAGCTGCGCGTCGAGCTCCGCCTTCCGGATCTCCTTGATGTTGATGAAGATCTCGTGGGACGTGAACTTCGCGAGCTGCTGGCGCAGCACGTCGACTTCCGCGCCGCGCTTGCCGATCAGGATGCCCGGGCGCGCGGTGTGGATGTTGATCACGCACTTCTCGCCGGTGCGCTCGATGACGACCTTCGAGATGCCCGCGTGATACAGCTTCGCCTTGATGTGCTTGCGGAGCTGGAAGTCTTCGATGACCTGGTCCTGATAGCGGCGCTCGTCGAACCAGTTCGACTTCCAGCCATAGAGCGTCCCGAGGCGGAAGCCATAGGGATGAACTTTTTGTCCCACGTTTATCGCTCCTGGAGCTCTACGGTGATGTGCGAAGTGCGGCGCTGGATCCAGTTCGCGCGACCTTGAGCGCGCGCGCGGATGCGCCAGAGGCTCGCGCCCTCGCCGACCTCGATGCGCGTCACGACGAGATTGTCGACGTCGATGCCGGCCTTCTCGCGGTCGTTCTTCACGTCCGCGTTGCCGAGCGCCGACTTCACGAGCTTGCGAATCGGGCGCGCGACGCGCTTGTCGCTGAGCGCGAGCAGGTCGAGCGCCTGCTGCACCTGCTTGCCGCGGATCTGGTCCGCCACGAGGCGCGCCTTGCGCGCGCTCACGCGGCAGTTGCGGAGGGTTGCGGTGACCGCGGTCATGCCGTCTTGACCGCCTTCGCCACCTGGGTGTGGCCAGTGAACTTGCGCGTCGGCGCGAACTCACCGAGCCGGTGGCCGACCATGTTCTCCGTCACGTAGACGGGCATGAACAGCTTGCCGTTGTGGACGTGGAACGTGAGCCCCACGAAATCGGGCGTGATCATCGAGCGCCGCGACCAGGTCTTGATCACCTGCTTCGAGCCGGACGAGGTCGAGCGAGCGACCTTGCGCTGAAGGCTCGGGTCCACGAACGGCCCCTTCTTGACGGAGCGGGCCATTCCTACTTCCTCCGCTTCACGATGAGCTTGTCGGACGCCTTCTTCACGCGAGTCTTGTGACCCTTCGTGGGCACGCCCCACGGCGTGCACGGATGGCGTCCACCGGACGACTTGCCTTCGCCGCCGCCCATGGGGTGGTCGACGGGGTTCATGGCGACGCCGCGCACGTTCGGGCGCTTGCCCTTCCAGCGCGTGCGGCCGGCCTTGCCGACGGCGACGTTCTCGTGGTCGAGATTGCCGACCTGGCCGATCGTCGCGATGCAGCGCGCGAGGATCATGCGGTTCTCGCCGCTGGGCATGCGCAGCTGCGCGTACTCGCCGTCGCGCGCCATCAGCTGGGCGCCCGTACCGGCGGAGCGCACGAGCTGCGCGCCCTTGCCCGGCTTCATCTCGACGGCGTGGATCACCGAGCCGATGGGGATGTTCGCGAGCGGCAGCGCGTTGCCCGGGCGGATCTCCGCGGTCGGGCCCGACATCACCTCGTCGCCGATCGACATGCCGAGCGGCGCGAGGATGTAGCGCTTCTCGCCGTCCTTGTAGTTCAGCAGCGCGATGTAGGCGGAGCGATTCGGGTCGTACTCGATCGCCGCGACCTTGGCGGGGATGCCCACCTTGTTGCGGACGAAGTCGATCTGGCGATAGAGGCGCTTGTGGCCGCCGCCTCGCTGCCAGCTCGTCGCGTGACCGTGGGCGTTGCGCCCGCCGGACACGTTCTTGCGACCCGTGACGAGGGAGCGCTCCGGGCGCTTCTTCGTGAGGTCCGAGAAGTCGACGACGCTCATCTGGCGTCGACCCGCGGACGTCGGCTTGTAGATCTTCACCGGCACGTCAGACCCCTTCGAAGAACTCGATCTTCTGGCCTTCGGCCAGGATCACGATGGCTTTCTTCCACGCGCGCTTGGCGCCCACGAAGCGCCCGACGCGCTTCTTCTTGGCGGGCGGCGTGATCGTGCGGACGCGCACGACCGAAACCTTGAACAGCTCCTCGACCGCGCGCTTCACGTCGTACTTGGTCGCCGCGGTGTCCACCGCGAGCGTCACCGCGTTCACGGTCTCGCGCGCGACGGTGCTCTTTTCCGTCACGACCGGGCGGAGGATCACGTCGTGGATGTTCACGCGGCACCCCCGTCCTTGTTGAGGCGCTGGGCCAGCGCGGCGACCGCGTCCTTCGCGATCACGAGCCGCTCGTGGCGCAGCACGTCGTACACGTTGAGCCCCTCGGCGCGGATCACGTCGATCCCGGGCAGGTTGCCGAGCGAGCGCTCGAGCTGCGGCTGCGGGCTCGCCGTCACCACCAGCACCGACTTCCCGGCGACGCCGAGCTTGCCGAGCATCTCGACCGCGCGCTTCGTCTTGTACTCGTTCAGCGCGAGGCCGTCGGCGATCACGAGCGCGCCTTCCTTCTTGCGGAGCGAGATCGCGCCCACCAGCGCGGCGCGGCGCGTCTTCTTGTTGAGGCGGTGCTCGTAGTTGCGCGGCGTGGGGCCGAACACGACGCCGCCGCCCGCCCACTGGGGCGCGCGGATCGTGCCCTGGCGGGCGCGGCCGGTGCCCTTCTGCTTCCACGGCTTGATGCCGCCGCCCGACACCGCGGCGCGATTCTTGGTCGAGTGCGTGCCCGCGCGGCGCTTCGCGAGCTGCCGGCGAACCTCCGCGTGAAACAGGTGCGCGCGGATCCTGGCCTCGAAGACGGCCGGGTCGAGATCGACCTGGCCGGCCTTTCCGCCGCTCGCTGCGATTACGTCCATCGTCGCCATAATTCCTCTCACGGACCCGAGCCGGAACGGCTCAGATCTTGATCTCCACGTCCACGCCCGCGGCCAGCTCGAGCTTCATCAGCGCATCCACCGTCTGCGGCGTCGGATCGAGGATGTCGATCAGGCGCTTGTGCGTGCGGATCTCGAACTGCTCGCGCGACTTCTTGTCGATGTGCGGGCCGCGCAGCACGGTGAAGCGGTTGATCGAGGTCGGCAGCGGGATCGGGCCCGCCACGCGCGCGCCGGTGCGGGCCGCCGTGTCCACGATCTCGCCGACGCTCTGGTCGAGGAGCTTGTGGTCGTACGCCTTCATCCGGATGCGGATCTTCTGAGTTGCGATTTCGGTTGCCATGTGCTTCTCGCTCTGCGCTCGCGCGCCGTGGGCCTGACTACTCGATGATCTCGGCGACGACGCCGGAGCCGACCGTGCGGCCGCCTTCGCGGATCGCGAAGCGCTGCTCCTTGTCCATCGCGATCGGCGTGATCAGCTCCACCGTGATCTCCACGTTGTCGCCGGGCATCACCATCTCCGTGCCCTCGGGCAGGTTCGCGATGCCCGTCACGTCCGTCGTCCGGAAGTAGAACTGCGGCCGGTAGCCCGTGAAGAACGGCGTGTGGCGACCGCCCTCTTCCTTGGTCAGCACGTAGGCCTGCGCCTTGAACTTCGTGTGCGGCTTGATCGTGCCCGGCTTCGCCAGCACCTGACCGCGCTCCACGTCGTCCTTGCCCGTGCCGCGGAGCAGACAACCCACGTTGTCGCCCGCCTGACCCTGGTCCAGCAGCTTCCGGAACATCTCGATCCCGGTCACGATCGTCTTCGTCGTCGGCCGGATGCCCACGATCTCGACCTCGTCACCGACCTTGATGATCCCCTGGTCCACGCGACCCGTGACCACCGTGCCGCGGCCCGTGATCGAGAACACGTCCTCGATCGACATCAGGAACGTCTTGTCCAGCGCGCGCTTCGGGTCCGGAATGAACGAGTCGATCGCAGCCATCAGCTCGTCGATGCACTTGTTCGCCGCGTCGTCCTTGCCGTCCTTCAGCGCGTTCACCGCCGAGCCCTTGATGATCGGCGTCGTGTCGCCCGGGAAGTTGTACTTGTTCAGCAGCTCCCGGACCTCGAGCTCCACCAGCTCCAGAAGCTCCGGATCGTCCACCATGTCGCACTTGTTCATGAACACCACGATGTGCGGCACGTTCACCTGGCGAGCCAGCAGCACGTGCTCGCGCGTCTGCGGCATCGGGCCGTCCGCGGCGCTCACCACCAGGATCGCGCCGTCCATCTGCGCAGCGCCCGTGATCATGTTCTTCACGTAGTCCGCGTGACCGGGGCAGTCCACGTGCGCGTAGTGTCGATTCGGCGTCGAGTACTCCACGTGCGCCGTCGCGATCGTGATCCCGCGCTCCCGCTCCTCGGGCGCCTTGTCGATCTGGTCGTAGGCCATGAACGCAGCCATGCCCTTCGTCGCCTGGCGCTGCGTGATCGCAGCCGTCAGCGTCGTCTTCCCGTGGTCCACGTGACCGATCGTCCCCACGTTCACGTGGGGCTTGTTGCGCTCGAACTTCTCCTTGGCCAT
>CAZCTH010000052.1:0-32117 GCA_964501435.1 uncultured Spirochaetales bacterium
ATCGCGCTCGGCGAGCCACGCGACCGCGCCATGCCGCGCGCGAATCGCAGCGGGCGCGAGCAGCGGATAGGCGAGCCACTGCGCGAGCCGCCGCGCGCCGAGCGCGGTGATCGTCTCGTCGATGCGCTCGATCAGCGTGCCGCGCCGCGAGCGGTCCTCGGCGCTCTCGAACAGCTCGAGATGCCGCCGCGTCGCGGCGTCGAGGATCATCGTGTCGCAGAGCGCGTAGCGGCGGAGCCGCGGCGCCACCTTCGCGGAGGCCGGCTGGTGCGCAGCGAGGTAGGCGAGCACCGCCCCGGCCGCCGCCAGGTCCGCCCCGGCCGGCTCGCCCGCGAACGCGCCGAGCGCCGCGGTGCGCGCAAACGACGCGCGCGGCGCGCGCGAGAGCACGAGCTGCGGGAGCCGCGCGCGCAGCCCCGCGACCAGCGCGTCGGGCGCGTCGTCCGCGATCACGCACTCGCGCGGCGCGATGCGCTCGAGCTCGTCGAGCAGCGCCTTCGGCAGCACGTCGCGCCCGAGCGGCGCACGCGTCGCGCGAAAGTGCCCCGTCGAGGCGTCGAGTGCCGCGAGCCCCGCCTCGTCGCCCGCGAACGCGATCGCGGCGAGCGCGACCTCGCGCGCGGCGGGCAACCCCTGCGGATCGCCGACGAGGCCCGGCGTGATGACCTCGACCACCTCGCGCCGCACGAGGCGCCGGCCGCCGACGGTCTTCGGGTCTTCGACCTGCTCGCAGATCGCGACGCGGTGGCCCTTCTCGGTCAGGCGCTTCAGGTACCCGTCTGCCGCGTGCACGGGCACGCCGCACATCGGAATCGGATCGGGCTTGTCCTTGTCGCGCGTCGTCAGCGTGACCTCGAGCAGCGGCGCCGCCTTCACGGCGTCGTCCAGGAACAGCTCGTAGAAGTCGCCCATCCGGTAGAACAGGAAGGCATCCGGATGCTGCGCCTTCAGCGCCAGGTATTGGCGCATCATCGGCGTCTCGCGCGCGAGCGTCGTCATGGGGCCGGCTGCACGGGCGGCGCGCCGTCGCCCGCGGCGATGCTTGCGCTCGCCGCGCGCAGCTTCTCGACTTCGGCCTCGAGGCCCTTGGCGCGCTTTTCCAAGCGACGAGCGGCGAGTGTCTTGCGGCCGAGCTGGAACAGCAGGCCGGCGCTCGCCGCGAAAGCGCCGGCGAAGAACGCCGCCGCCACGACGAGCCAGAGCGGTTGGTAGAACGGCGCCGCGAACGGGAGATCGACCTGCACCTCGTCGGCGTTCCCCAGCACGAACACCGCCGCTGCCACGAGGGTCGTCAAGAGCAGCAACACCGCCACGAACCACTGAAGCTGTCGCATGGCTCTCGCCCCCCGCCACGCAAGCCAGAGTCTCGGAACGAACACCCCCGACGATGGCCGAAGCCGCCGCCCAAGCGGGTGCCGGAACGGATCAGCAGCGGCGCGCAGCGCCGCCCGCTGCGTCCGCACCTCACCGCCCCGCGACCACCGTCCTACCCTTTCGACGAGACCGGCGCCTCGTCGACTTTTTCCTTCAGCTCTTTGCCGACCTTGAAGAACGGCGTGCGCTTCGCCGGAATGTGGACCTCGTCCCCCGTCTTCGGGTTCCGTCCTTCACGCGCCTCGCGCACCTTCACCTGGAAGCTGCCGAACCCGCGAATCTCGATGCGCTCGCCGCGCTTCAGCGCGTCGGTCATCGAATCGAAGATCGTGTTCACCACGATCTCCGTGTCCTTCTTCGAGATGTGCGGCATCAGCTCCGCGACTCGCTCGATCAGTCCGCTCTTCGTCATGTCTCTCCCCAGGTGGGCCGGGGCTCGCGCCCCGGCCCAGTGGAGTTCTCAGGGATCGCTACTCGCTGGAGTCCCGCTTCGCGAGCTTCTCCTTCAGCAGGTCGCCGAAGGTCGTGGTCTGCGTGCTGGACTGTCGCGCGACGTGCCGCTTCAGCTCCTCACGCAGCTCACGGTCGGTGAGCGCGCGGATCGAGAGCGAGATCTTCTGGTCGACCGGGTCGACCTTCGTGATGACGGCGCGCACCTGCTGGCCCGCGCTCACCACGTCGCTCGGCTTGCCGACCGGCTCGGCCGACAGCTCGCTGCTGTAGATCAAGCCCTCGATGCCCGGCTCGAGCCGGACGAACGCGCCGAAGTCCACGACGTTCGTGACTTCGCCGGTGATCTCCGACCCCATCGGGTAGCGCTTCAGGATGTCGTCCCAGGGATTCGGCGTGAGCTGCTTGACGCCCAGGGAGAACTTCTCGTTCTCGCGATCGATCTTGAGCACGATCGCCTCGACGTCGTCGCCCTCGTTGTACTTCTCCTTGGGATGCTTGATCTGCTCGGTCCAGGAGATGTCCGAGACGTGGACCAGGCCGTCGATCCCTTCCTCGAGCCCGACGAAGAGCCCGAAGTTGGTGATGTTCCGGACCGGACCGCGCACGCGCGTGCCGACCGGGTACTTCTCCTCGATCAGCGACCACGGGTTCGGCTCGATCTGCTTCATGCCGAGCGAGATCTTGCGGTTGCCCTCGTCGACGTCGAGCACGACCGCTTCCACGGCGTCGTTCAGGTTCACCATCTTCGACGGGTGCTTGATGCGCTTCGTCCACGACATCTCGGAGATGTGGACGAGGCCCTCGATGCCCGGTTCGAGCTCGAGGAACGCGCCGTAGTCGGTGAGCGACACCACGCGGCCCTGGATGCGCCGGCCGATCGGGTACTTCATCGCCGCGTCGCGCCACGGGTCGGGCTGGATCTGCTTGAGACCCAGCGAGACGCGCTCGCTCTCCACGTCGAAGCGCAGCACCTTCACCTTGAGCTCGTCGCCCACGCGGAACAGCTCGCTCGGGTGGTTGACGCGACCCCACGACATGTCGGTCACGTGGAGCAGACCGTCGAGACCGCCGAGATCGATGAACGCACCGTAGTCGGTGATGTTCTTGATCACGCCGTCGATGATCTGGCCCTCTTGCAGGGTCTGCAGCGTCGAAGCGCGCATGCGCTCCCGCTCCTTCTCGAGGAGCGCGCGCCGCGAGAGCACGATGTTCCCGCGCCGCTTGTTGAACTTGATGATCTTGAACTGCAGCCGTTCGCCGAGCAGCGCCTCGAGGTTGCGCACCGGGCGCAGATCGACCTGCGAGCCCGGGAGGAACGCCTTCACGCCGATGTCGACGGACAGGCCGCCCTTCACCCGCGAGATGACCTTGCCCTCGACCGACTCGTCGGCCTCGAAAGCCTTGCTGATCTCGTCCCAGATCTTGAGGCGATCCGCCTTTTCCTTGCTGAGGACGATGTAGCCGTCCTCGTCCTCGACCTCTTCGATGAAGACGTCGACGCTGTCGCCGGGCTTGACGAGCAGGCGTCCCGCTTCGTCCATGAATTCCCAGGCGTCGACGAGGCCTTCGGATTTGAAGCCGACGTCCACCTGGACGTGGTCTTGATCTGCGGAGAGGACGCGGCCCTTGACGACCTCGCCTTCCTTGAGCTTCGGCGCGTCCTTCGCGAACAGCTCCGCGAACGTCGTGCCGGTTGTGGGTTGTTGAGACATGAGGCTGGAATCACTCCTTGGTGGCCGCCGACTTGGCGGCCTGGTTGGTTTCCGGATGTTGGTGTGCGCCTCCGGATCGGGCGAGAGACTCTCCGCTCGCGAGCGCGTCGCGCGCGGCGGAGAGCAACTTCGTGACGGCGCCCGCGTCGCCGCTCTCGATCGCCCGGGCGAGCGCGGCGGCGCGCTCGGCGGCGGAGAGCAGCGGCCCGGCGAGCGCCTGCTTGTTGCTGACGAAGATGTCGGCCCACATCGCGGGATCGCTGCCCGCGATGCGCGTGAAGTCGCGGAAGCCGGGGCCGGCGAGCTCGCGCGCGCTCGGCGGAGAATCGGCCAGCGCGCCGGCGAAGGCGAACGCGAGCGCGTGGGGCGCGTGGCTGACCCACGCCACCTCTTCGTCGTGGCGCTGCGGCGAGCGGCGCAGGACGCGGCAGCCGAGCGCGCGCCACAGCCACAGCACGCGCTCTTCGGCCGCGGGGTTCGCGGGGCGCGCCGGCGTCACGATGCAGGCCGCGCCCTCGAACAGGTCGGCGCGGGCGTGGGCGTAGCCCGTGTGATGGCTGCCGGCCATCGGGTGCGAGCCGACGTAACAAGTGCCCGCCGGCAGCAGCCGCGGCAGCGCCTCGGCGAGCGGCCCCTTCACGCTGCCGACGTCGGTGACGATCGCGCCCGGCGCGAGATGGGGCGCGAGCTGCGCGAGCAGGCTCGCCATCGCGTGCACGGGGCTCGCGAGCACGACGAGATCGGCGCCGCGCGCGCCCGCCGCGAGGTCGAGCTCCGCGCGGTCGGCGATGCCGAGCGCCACGACCTCGCGCTGCGCCTCCGCGCGCCGCACCAGCGCCACCACTTCGCCCGCGAGGCGCCGCTCGCGGATCGCCCGCGCGACGGAGCCGCCGAGCAGGCCCGCGCCGACGACGGCGACGCGCGCAAAGTGGGTTCCGCTAGCCACGCGCGGCTCCCGACTTCCACGCCTGCAGCGCCTTGACGCAGCGCTCGTTCTCTTCCGCGGTGCCGATCGAGATGCGGATGTGGCCCGGCATGCCGAAGCCCGCGAGGGGTCGCACGATCACGCCCTGCTTCAACAGCGCGTCGTACGCGCCGACGCCCGGGTCGGCGAGCAGGAAGTTCGCGTCGGTGGGCCACGTCTCGACGCCGAGCGCCGCGAGCTCCTTGGCGAGATAGGCGATGCCGTCGGAGTTCACCTGACGCGTGCGGGCGACGTGGGCGGCGTCGTCGAGAGCGGCGACGGCGGCCTCTTCCGCGAGCAGGTTCAGGTTGAACGGGTGGCGCGCGCGCTCGAGGTAGCCGATCAGCTCGACGTCGCCGACGCCGTAGCCGACGCGCAGCCCTGCGAGGCCGTAGATCTTCGAGAAGGTGCGGATCACGAGCGTCCCGGGCCGCTTCGCGATCCAGCCGATCGCGTCAGGGAAGTCGGCGCGGCGCACGAATTCGAAGTACGCCTCGTCCACCGCGAGCAGCACGTCGGCGGGCAGCGCCGCGACGAACGCGTCGAACGCCGCACGCCCGACGCTGGTGCCGGTGGGGTTGTTGGGATTGCAGACCATCACCACGCGGGTGCGCGGCGTGATGGCCGCGCGCATCGCGTCGAGGTCGTGCACGAGCCCGCGCGTCAGCGGAACCGGCACGGCCGTGGCCCCCATGCCCGCGGTCACGATCGGGTACATCGCGAACGACGGCCACGCGTAGACGACCTCGTCGCCGGGGCCGACGAAGGACTTCACCATCAGCTCGAAGATCTCGTCGGCGCCGCAGCCGAACACGAGCTGATTGCCCGCGACGCCGAGCCGCTGCGCCAGCTTCGTGCGCAGCTTGAAGCTCGCGCCGTCCGGGTAGCGATTCACGCGCGCCGCAGCCGCCGCGAGTGCGGCGAGCGCCTTCGGCGAGGGCCCGAGCGGGTTCTCGTTGGAGGCGAGCTTCACGGCCTCCTTGATGCCGAGCTCGCGCTCGAGCTCCTCGATCGGCTTGCCCGGCTTGTACGGCTCGAGGCCCGGGATCCACGGCTTGACGCGCATCAGCCCGCCTCCCCGGGGCGCAGCGTCGCCGCGCGCGGGAACGAGCCGAGCACGCGCCACGACGTCGCGAGCTTCGCGGCATCGGCGCAGGCGTCCTGCACGCGCTGCTCGCTGTGGTGGCCCTCGAGGTCGATGAAGAACACGTACTCCCAGGGCGTGCCCTTCAGCGGCCGCGACTGGATGCTGGTCAGGTTCACGCCGTGGGCGGCGAACGGCGCGAGCAGCCGGTGCAGCGCCCCCGACTCGCTCTTGCGCACGGTGTAGGCGAGACACGTGAGGTCGTTGCCGCTCGGCGCCGGCGCGTCGCCGCCGAGCACGAGGAAGCGTGTCGTGTTGTCGCGGCGATCCTCGATGCTGGCCGCGACCGTCGCGAGGCCCGAGAGCTCGCCGGCGAGCGCGCTCGCGATCGCCGCGGTGCCGGGCTCCTTCGTCGCGAGCGCGGCGGCCGCCGCGGTGCTCGGCGTCTCGTAGCGCTCGATGCCCGGCAGATGCCGGTCGAGCCAGTGGCGACACTGGGCGATCGGCTGCGGGTGCGAGGCGACGCGCTTGACGTCCTCCAGCTTCCCCGACTGCGAGAGCAGGCAGTGCGAGATGCGCAGCAGCGTCTCGGCGCACAGCGCGAGCCGCGTGTCGATCAGCGCGTCGAAGGTCTGGGTGACGATGCCGTCGGTGGAGTTCTCGACCGGCACGACGCCGTGGTCGGCCTCGCCACGCTCGACGGCGGTGATCACGTCGCCGATCGTGGCGACGGGCACGTACTCCGCCTGGTCGCCGAACACCGAGCGCGCCGCGGCGTGAGAGAACGTGCCCTCGGGCCCGAGGTACGCGACGCGCAGGCGCGCCTCGAGCGAGCGCGTGGCCGAGATGATCTCGCGGAACACGGCGCGGATGCCCGACGCCGGGAACGCGCCCTTGTTGCCGCGCACGAGCGCGTCGACGAGGTCGCGCTCGCGCGCCGCGCGGTAGACACTGCTGCGCTCCGAGCGCTTCAGCTCGCCGACCTGCTTCACCAGCTCGGAGCGCTTGTTCAGCTCGGCGAGGAGGTCGCGATCCACGGCGTCGATGGCGGCGCGCAGGCGAGCGAGCTCCGCTTCGCCTCCTGCCGCCTTGATCGCCTTCGGATCGCCCATGCTCCCCTTTCGCCAAGCCGAGTTCGTCTCGTCCGACCGCGGCTCGCGCGCGAGGCGAGAACGCGACGGCAAGAACGAGCGAGAAGTCGCGTAACCCCGCGAAAAAGCTGGAGCAGGCTATCGGATGGACTTTCGAGGGTCAAACGCGAAAAGCCGGATTCCGCCGCGCTTCCGCGGAGTTACCGCCCCTTCCCCCGCAGGGGCCAAAACGGGCCGGAGATGCCGGCCCATGGCCGATCGCGCATCCTGCCGCCATGACGCGGGTGGTCGGGCTAACGGGCGGGATCGGGACCGGCAAGAGCACGGTGGCGCGCATGCTGGCGACCCTCGGAGCGGTGGTGATCGACGCGGACGCGATCGTGCACGCCCTTCAGGCGAAGGGGATGCCCATGCTGGACGAGATCGCCCGCGCCTTTGGCCCCGAAATGATCCGCGCCGACGGCTCCCTCGACCGCGCCCGGCTCGGACAGCGCGTCTTCGCCGACCCGGCGGCCCGCCGGCGCCTCGGGGAGATCACCCATCCGGCGGTCGGCGGCGAGATGCTGCGCCGGCTCGAGGCGGCCCGCGCCGCGGGCGCCGCGCTCGTCGTGATGGACAACCCCCTCCTCTTCGAGGGGCGCGCCCGCCGCGCCGGGGCCGCCGGGCACCGCCCTTCGCCGAGCGATCCGGTCGAGGAGTCGATCCTCGTCTACGCCCCGGCGGAGACGCAGGTCGAGCGGCAGGTCGCCCGGGACGGCGTGACGCCGGAGTTCGCGCGCCAGCGCATGCAGGCGCAGCTGCCGATTGAGGAGAAGCGCGCCCTCGCGACCTGGGTGATCGACAACGGGGGGACGCTGGAGGCGACGGAGCGGCAGGTGCGCGCGCTCTACGCGCGGCTCGTCGAAGCCGACCGGTCCCCCGGGCGCCGCTGAGGGGTGGAGCGAAGACTGTTTCTTCTCCCTCGGAACTCCGCGTCGCAGCACGGGATTCCGTTCGCCTCCCGGGCGAGTGCAACCCGCGGCGAGAGCCCGGCCGCGCGGCGCCGCGCCAGGAGAGAGCGCGCTCAGCCTCGCAGCGCGGACTTCATCTCGCGGGCGAAGCGCGCGACGGCATCGACCGCCGCCCCTTTGCTCGGCGCCGCTTCGATCAGGCTGACGATCGCACTGCCGACCACCACGCCGTCGGCATAGCGCCCGATCTCGCGGGCGTGCTCCGGACGCGAGACCCCGAAGCCGACGCACACGGGAACGTCCCCGAGCGCACGAATGCCGGCCACCGCCTGCTCGATGCCCGCGGCGAGCTGCATGCGTGCGGCGGTCACGCCGGTGAGCGAGACGTAGTAGAGGAAGCCGCGGGTGTTGTGGACGAGCATGCGCATGCGCGCGGGCGTCGTGGTGGGGGAGCCGAGCAGCACGCCGTCCACACCGCGCTTCGCGAACGCGCCGTACAGGTCCGCGCCCTCCTCGGGCGGGAGGTCCGGGCAGATGATCCCGTCGACGCCCGCGCCTACGCAGGCCGCGGCGCAGCCGTCCACGCCGAGGGCGTAGAACGGATTCGCGTAGCCCATCAGCAGCAGCGGGACCTCGATCTGCCCGCGCAGCCGCGCGACGAGGGGCAGCACCTTGCGCAGGGTCGTGCCGGCGGCGAGCGCGCGCTCGCTGGCGCGCTGGATGGTCGGGCCGTCGGCGCTCGGATCCGAGAAGGGAATGCCGATCTCGATCAGGTCCGCGCCGTTCTCGGCGAGCGCGAGGATGAGCTCGGACGTCATCTCGAGATCCGGATCGCCGGCCGTCACGAACGGCACGAACGCCCGCTCCCGCGCGGCGCGCAGCGCCGCGAATCGCTCCGCGATGCGGCTCACGAGATCTTCCGCGTTTGCAGGATCTCGCGCACCTGCGGCGCGTCCTTGTCGCCGCGGCCCGAGAGGTTCACGATCACGAGGGCGCCCTTCGGCAGCTTCGTCGCCAGCTTCGGCAGATACGCGATCGCGTGGGCCGACTCGAGCGCGGGCAGGAGCCCCTCGATGCGCGCGAGGTGCTGAAACGCCGCCAGCGCCTCGTCGTCGGTCACCGAGTCGTACACGGCGCGGCCGCTTTCGTGGAGGTACGCGTGCTCGGGCCCGACGCCCGGATAGTCGAGGCCCGCGGAGACGGAGTGCGCCGGGAAGATCTGCCCGTCGTCGTCCGCCAGCACGAGCGTGCGCTGCCCGTGCAGGATGCCCGGCACGCCGGTGCCGATCGTGACGCCGTGACGGCCGCTCGCGATGCCCTCCCCCGCCGGCTCGACGCCGAACATGCGCACGGAGGCGTCGCCGATGAACGGATGGAACAGGCCCATCGCGTTCGAGCCGCCGCCCACGCAGGCCACCAGCGCGTCGGGCAGGCGCCCGGCCTGGCGCAGGATCTGTTCGCGCGCCTCGAGTCCGATCACGCGCTGGAAGTCGCGCACGAGCGTCGGGTACGGGTGCGGGCCCATCACCGAGCCGATGCAGTAATAGGTCGAGCGCACGTTCGTGACCCAGTCGCGCAGCGCCTCGTTGATCGCGTCCTTGAGCGTGCGCGAGCCGCAGGTCACCGGGTGCACCTGCGCCCCGAGCAGCTCCATGCGGAAGACGTTCAGCGCCTGCCGCTTCACGTCCTCTTCGCCCATGAAGACTTCGCACTGCAGGCCGAGCAGCGCGCAGGCGGTCGCGGTCGCCACGCCGTGCTGGCCCGCCCCCGTCTCCGCGATCACGCGGGGCTTGCCCATGTGCTTCGCGAGCAGCGCCTGGCCGAGCACGTTGTTGATCTTGTGCGCGCCGGTGTGCGCGAGATCTTCGCGCTTCAGGTAGACGGCGAGCCCGGTCTCCTCGGAGAGGCGCTTCGCGTGATAGAGCGGCGTCGGCCGCCCGGCGTAGTGCGTGAGCAGGTCGCCGAGCTCGCGCTGGAACTCGGCCGACGGCACGATCCGCGGGATCGCGGCCTCGAGCTCGTCCAGCGCGGCGATCAAGGACTCCGCGACGTACCGGCCGCCGAAGCTGCCGAAGCGGCCGCGGCTCGGCCCCGGCGTGAGCGACTCGCTCATTTCGAGGCCTCGCGCACGGCCTTCACGAACGCGGCGATCTTGGCGGCGTCCTTGCGGAAGCCCGCGCCGTCGACCCCCGTGGCGACGTCCACGCCCCAGGGCAGCACGTCGCCGACGTCGGCGAGCGCCTGCGCCACGTTCTCGGGGTTCAGGCCCCCCGCGAGAATCACGTCGGTGCCCGCGGAGATCAGCTTCTCCGCCTCGCTCCAATCCCAGGCGTTGCCCTTGCCGCCGCCCTCGGTCGGGTGATCGAGCAGCAGGATCGCGCTCGGGAACTGCTCGATCGCCTCCATGTCGGCGCCGCGCACGGCCTTGATCACGGGCAGGTCCACGAGCTCGATGTCCTCTTCCGTCTCGTCCCCGTGGAACTGGATGCGCTCGGCGTCCACGCGCCGCAGCACCTTCTGGATCTGATCGAGCGAGGCGTTCGCGAAGAGGGCGACGCGCTCGACCTGCCCGGCGACGCGGGCCGCGATCTTCTCGGCCTGGTCGATCGTCAGCGCGCGCGGCGAGCCGGGCACGAAGTTCAGCCCGATCAGATCGACGCCCGCGTCCACGGCCGCAGCCGCGTCGTCGGGGTGGATGATCCCGCACACCTTGATGCGAACGGTCACGCGAGTCCTCTCAGTTTGCGAAGCGCGAGCCCGACGTCGGCTTCGCGCATCAGCGACTCTCCGACGAGGTAGCCGCGCGCGCCGGATCGCGCGAGTCGCTGCACGTCGGCGGGGCCGAAGATACCGCTCTCCGCGACCACCAACGCCCGCCCCGCGGCCCGCGGTGCGAGGCGCTCCGTCACCGCGAGGTCGGTGTGGAAGCTGCGCAGATCGCGATTGTTGATGCCGATCAGCGGGGCGCCGCTCGCGAGCGCGACCTCCATTTCCGCGTCGTCGTGGACCTCCACCAGGGCTTCGAGGCCGAGCGCGGCGGCGTGCCGCGCGAAGCGCGCGATCTCGTCGGGCGTGAGCGCGCCCACGATCAGCAGGATGGCGTCGGCGCCGGCGGCCCGCGCCTCGTCGATCTGGTAGGGGTCGACCACGAAGTCCTTGCGCAGCAGCGGCAACGGCGTTGCGGCGCGCACGGCCTCGAGCACCGCGAGCGAGCCGCCGAAGTACGTCTCGTCGGTCAGCACGGAGATCGCGGCGGCCCCGGCCTCCGTGTACGCACGGGCGATCGCGACGGGGTCGAAGTCCCGGCGGATCTCGCCTTTGCTGGGCGACTTGCGCTTGATCTCGGCGATCACGCGAACGCCCTCGTCGCGCGCGAGCGCCGCGCGCAGGCTGACGGGCTTGCGCGCGACGGCGCGGGCCCGCGCCGCGAGCGCCTCCGCGCTCTCGCGCGCCTGGGCCGCGGCGACCTCCGCGCGCTTCGCCTCGAGGATGCGATCCAGGATCGTGCTCACGGGCGCGCCGCCTGGGTCGCCGCGACGAGCGCCGCCAGCTTCGCCTTGGCCGCGCCCGTAGCGACGCTCTCGCGCGCCCGAGTCACCCCGGCCGCGAGGTCCGCGGCCGCGCCGGCCACCCACAGCGCCGCGCCGGCGTTGGCGAGCACGATGTCGAGCGCCGGGCCGGGCTCGCCGTCCAGCACCGCGCGCGCGATGCGCGCATTCTGCGCCGCGTCGCCGCCGCGCAGCGCCTCGGGACCGACCCGCGCGAGGCCGAGTGCCTCGGGCTCGATGCGCAGCGTCTGCACGCGGCCGGCGTCGAGCCACGCGGCGTGGGTCGCGCCCGTGGTCGTGATCTCGTCGAGGCCGTCCTCGCCGTGGACGACGAGGGCGCGCTCGCTGCCGAGCTCCCGCAGCACCTCGGCGAGCGTCTCCACGAGCCCGCGCGCGTACACGCCCACCAGCTGGCGCTTCGCGCCGATCGGCGAGAGCAGCGGGCCCATCGCATTCATCAACGTGCGGTGCGGCAGCTCCGCGCGCACGGGGGCGACGAAGCGCATCGCGGGATGCGCACGGCGCGCGAAGAACGGCGCGATGCCGTGCTCCGCGAGGATCCGCGACGCCGTCGCGATCGGCAGGTCGCCGTGGACGCCGAGCGCTTCGAGCAGATCGAAGCTCCCGCACCGGCTGGTGGCGGCGCGATTGCCGTGCTTGGCGACCGGCACGCCCGCGCCCGCGACGACGAACGCCGCGACCGTCGAGATGTTGAAGGTGTCGGCGCCGTCTCCGCCGGTGCCGCAGGTGTCGACCGTGTGCGGGTCGACGAGGGTCGCGGTCTCCGCGTGCCGGCGCAGCGCGCGGGCCGCGGCCGCGAGCTCGCGCGGCGTCTCGCCCTTGGTGCGCAGCGCGACCAGCAGCGCCGCGATGCGCACCGGCGTTGCGCTGCCCCCCGCGATCTCGCCGAACGCGGCCTCGAGCAGCGGCGCCGGCACCTCCTGCCGCTCGACGGCGCAGGCGATCGCGCGCGCGAGGCTCACGCCGCCGCTCGGGGCGCGCAGCGCGCGAGAAAGTTCGCGAGCAGGCGCTTGCCCTCGCGGGTGAGGATCGACTCGGGGTGGAACTGGACGCCCTCGACGGGCAGCGTGCGGTGCCGCACGCCCATGATCTCGCCGTCCTCGGTGCGCGCCGTGACCTCGAGCGCGGCGGGACACGTCGCGGGCTCGATCACGAGGCTGTGGTAGCGGGTCGCCTCGAGCGGGCTCGCGAGCCCGGCGAAGACGCCCTTCCCTTCGTGCTGGATCTGCGAGGTCTTGCCGTGCATCAGGCGCTGCGCCGCGACGATGCGCCCCCCGAACACCTCGCCGATGGCCTGATGACCGAGGCACACGCCGAGCACGGGCGTGCCGCGCTCCCCGAACGCGCGCACCGCGGCCATCGACACGCCGGCCGCGTCGGGCCGGCCGGGGCCGGGAGAAATCACGAGCCCGTCGACGCCGCGCGCGAGCAGCTTCTCGAGCGGCTCGGCGTCGTTGCGCACGACCTCGACCGAAGCCCCGAGCTCGCCCAGGTACTGGAACAGGTTGTACGTGAACGAGTCGTAGTTATCGATCAGCAGGAGCCTCGGCATCGTCAGTCCGCGCCTTCGCGCGCCATGTCGATCGCCTGGATCAGCGCGCGCGCCTTGTTCTCGCACTCCTTGTACTCGAGGCGCGGATCGGAGTCGGCGACGATGCCGGCGCCCGCCTGCACCGCGATCTTGCCCTCGTGCGCGAGCATCGTGCGGATCGTGATCGCGAGGTCCATGTTGCCCGAGTAGTCGACGTAGCCGCAGCAGCCGCCGAAGGGCCCGCGCCGCAGCGACTCGAGCTCGTCGATGATCTCCATCGCGCGCACCTTCGGCGCGCCCGAGAGCGTGCCGGCCGGGAACGTCGCCCGTAACAAGTCGAGCCAGTCGAGCCCGGCGCGCAGCTTGCCCTGCACGTTCGAGACGATGTGCATCACGTGGGAGTAGCGCTCGATCGACGCGTACTCGGTCACCTTCACGCTGCCGATCTCGGCGACGCGGCCGACGTCGTTGCGCCCGAGGTCCACGAGCATCACGTGCTCGGCGATCTCCTTCGGGTCGGTGCGCAGCTCCTGCTCCATCGCGAGGTCGTCGGCGGCGTCGCGGCCGCGGCGGCGCGTCCCGGCGATCGGCCGCACGTCGATCTGGCCTTCCTCGAGCCGCACGAGGATCTCGGGGGAGGAGCCGATCAGGACGGAGTCGTCCATGCGCAGGAAGAACAGGTACGGGCTCGGATTGATGCGGCGCAGCTGGCGGTAGAGGGTGAGCGGCTCGACCTGGAGCGGCATGGTGAAGCGCAGCCCGAGCACGACCTGGAAGATGTCCCCGGCGACCACGTACTCCTTCGCCCGCTTCACCGCCTCCTGATACGCCTCGGGCGTCATGCTGCGCGAGAGCTCCATCGGCGCGCGCACGGGCGCGCGGCGCTCGTCCGCCGGTCGCGGGCCGCGAATGCGGGCGACGATCGCGTCGATCTTCGCGACCGCGGCGGCATGGGCCGCGCGCGGATCCCGGCCGTCGCGCAGGTCCACGTGATGAACGATCAGCGCCGTGTGCCGCAGCGTGTCGTAGACGACGACGCTGTCGGGGAAGCTGAACCACACGTCCGGCAAGCCGATCGGGTCCGGATTCGCGTCGGGGAGCTTCTCGATGAAGCGCACCCAGTCGTAGCCGATCATGCCCACGGCCCCGCCGGTGAAGCGCGGCAGCGGGACGCCGGGCAGCGCGACGGGACGGAACTCGGCGAGGCGCGCGCGCAGCACCGCGAGCGGATCGCCGCCAGCGTCGAAGCGGCGCGTCTCGCCGCCCTCGGTCCACTCGACCTGCGCGCCCCGGGCGTGGAAACGCGCGCGGGTGCCGACACCGATCAGGCTGTAGCGCGCCCACTTCTCGCCGCCCTGCACCGACTCGAACAGGAACGAGTTGGCGCCGTCGTCGAGCTGCCGGAACAGCGAGAGCGGCGTGTCGAGATCCGCGAGCACCTCGCGCACCACCGGCACCAAGTTGCCGCGCGCAGCGAGCTCGGCGAACTCGTCGGCCTGGGGGCGGATCACGGGGTCCTCTCGCGGCGCGGAAGTGCGCGAATCGCCACGGGTATCAGAGCTTTGCGGCGAGCGCAAAGCCGTTCCGGGGGCGCCCCCGGCTCAGCGCGCGATCAGGGACTGCTGGCCGCCGCGCCGGCGGCGCGAGTCGAACGGGCGCAGCAGGTCGTCGCCGACGCCGAGGATCCGGTACGAAACGCCGATCTCGAAGCCGCGCGAGCGCTGGTCTTCGCCCTCGATGCGAATTGCCCAGCACTTGCAGCGCGAGACGTACTCGACGCCGAGCTGCTGCTTCAGCGAGAAGTGGCCCTCGAGCGAGTACTGCACGCGGTAGGTGACGGCGAAGCCGCGCAGCAACGTCCAGCGGCCGTACAGGTCGAACTGGTTGATGCGCTCGAAGTTCACCGAGAACTCGTTGAAGCGGCTCTGGTCGTAGCGGAAGCCCTCGTAGAACTTCGGGAGGTCGCGCAGGAAGCGATACCCGAACGAGAGGTCGTTGCCGCGCTCGTCGGCGTAGCCCAGCTCGAACAGCGCCTCGTCGAGCCGGCTCTCGTCGAGATCGACGCCGAGATCGAAGCGCGAGCGCCAGCGCTCCGCGGGGAATACCGCGCCGTCGAGGAACACGTTGCGCACCGCGTCGCCCGCGAAATCCCACCAGGCGGTGAGCGTCACGTCGGCGGCGAGGCGCGGCGGCGCCCCTTCCTCCGTGCGCCGCGTGTAGAGCTTGTTGCCGATCGAGAAGTGCAGCGCCTCGACCTCGTCGATGCGGTCGGCCGGATCGCGCGTGATGCTGATCGGGTCGAGCGCGCGCAGCCGCGCCTGCAGGATCTCGGAGCGCGGCACGAACAGGGGGTTGCGGGACTGGTCGCGCTGGCCGAGGCGCTCGACCAGCGTGAAGCCGAGGCGCGGCTCGAGCAGGTGGATCGCGCGCTGGCTCGAGAACGGCAGCGGCAGCGTGCGCCGCAAGCGCGCCCGCAGGTCGAAGTTGCCGGTCGCGAGATTGCGCATCTTCGCGCCGCGCCGTTCGCTGTCGTAGAACGTGCCGTACCAGCCGGCCTCGGGCAGGAACTCGACGATGTCTCCCAGCCGCACGGGCGCGTAGAGGCGGGGATTCAGCACCACGCGATGCCCGCGGTCCGCCAGCAGCTCGCCTTCCTGAAAGACGCCGTCGCCCTCGCGCCCGCCGGTCAGCAGGAAGTCGTCGTCCGAGAAGTCGATGTCCAGGGGCGGGTTCGTCGGGTCGAACGGGTCGCCATTCGCATCGAGCTCGAAGCCGGTCGGCACGCCGTCGATGCCGGTATCGAAGAAGAGCCCGCCCGGGCCGAGCGGCGCGCCGGGGTACCGGCTGCGCACGCGATCGAGCGACGTGAAGTGCGTGTAGCGCGCGTCGAGCGCCCAGAAGACGCGCGATCCGAGCGCGCCGGTCGGCAGCACCGAGCCGCGCACGTCGGGGACGCGCTGGAGCCAGAAGCGGTCGCGGTCGAGGTCGTTCGGGCTCTGCAGGTCGTCGGCGAAGCGCACCTCGCCCGAAACGCCGATCTGGTCGCGCGCGCCGAAGCGACTCTCGGCGAAGGCGAGCGAGTCGATGTGGCGGTCGTCGCGGATGCCCGCGTACTCGGGGAAGTCGAACGGAAACAGGTTGTCCGAGAGGACCGTCGCGTCGACCTTCGCGCGCCAGCCACCGGGCAGATCGTGCTGGTCGTGGAGCACGTCGATCGCCCAGCGGTCGTTCGAGAACGGCGTCGAAGCCTTGTCGGTCGGGTCGAGGGGGTCGTTCTTCTTCACCTCGTCGTCGTTCCACAAGAACGTCCCGTAGACCTCGCCCCAGGACTTCTCGCCAATCACGTACTCGAGGGTCAGCTCCGGCTTGAAGCCGCGCTTGGTCAGGTAGTGCGGCGCGATCGTCACGTTCAGCGGATCCGCGGCGGCCCAGAAGAACGGCACGCCGACGTCGAGGCCGGTACGCGAGCTGGTGCGGAACTCGGGGAACAGCACGCCCGACTCGCGGTCCGATTTCACCGGGTAGGCCAGCCACGGGAGCCACAGCACCGGCACGCCGAGGATGTCGATCGTCGAGTTGCGCGCCTTCGCGTAGCCGCCCACCTCGAGCTCGAGCTCCTCCGAGCTCACGACCCACGGGTCCTTCTCGCCTTCGGGGCACTCGCAGGTGGTGAAGCGCGCGTCGACGAGCCGGTACTGGTCCTCGCCGAGGCGCTCGATCTCGGCGCCCTCCATGCGGAACTCCTGGGTCTCGGACTCGATGCTTCCGGACAGCACGAGACCGGCCTGCGCGTCGAGCTGGAAGCGCATCGCGCGCGCGTGGACGATGTCGTCGCCCTCGCGCGCGATCACGTTGCCGATCGCCATGCCCTTGCGCGTCTCGTTGCTGAACGCGGCCCACTCGGCGGTCAGGACGCGCCCGTCCTGCGCCACCTGCACCGCGCCGCGGGCGACGTACAGATCGCCCTCGCGCTCGTAGGTGATGAAGTCCGCGGTCATGTCGAAGGCGCGCGTGCCGGTGCGGAAGCGCTTGTGCTCGCGCCCGGGCTCGGCCGGCGCCTGCGCGAAGGCGGCCGCGGCGGCGAGGACGCATGCGGCGGCGGCCGCGCGAAGAGCGAGGCGGCGCAGGCGTCCCGAGCGCGAAGTTGCGACCGCCAGGACACCGCCCCCAACCAGCGGGCGCGGCGCGCCCGAAGGAGCGGCACGCTAGCGGCGCACACCCGCCGCGGCGAGCGCTCTACTCGCCGGGGTCGAGGGCGGCGGCGAGCGACTCGAAGTCCCGCACTTCGAGGGCGTCGTCCACGAGGCGCACGAGCTTCTGGTCGAACAACTGGTTCAGCGCGCGGTGCGCCTCGTTCATGCGCAGGCCGGCCTCGTTCGCGAGCTTGCGCAACGAGGTCTCGACGCGCGCGCTCTTCTCGCCCGCGCGGGCGTGCTGCATCAGCACGCGCACGACGGGGCGCAGCAGGTCGTCCACGCCCAGCGCGCTGAGGCGCTGCTCGAGCTCGATGGCGCGCTCGGCGAGCTTCTGGATGACGCGCAGCGCGATCTCGGGCCGATCGACGCACATCGATTCGAAGGTCGTGCGGTCGAGTTGCAGGACGCGCGCGTCCCCCACCGCGAGCGCCCGGGTGGTGCGGGGACGGCCGAGCAGCACGGCGATCTCGCCGAAGAACTCCCCGGGGCCGTAGCGGGCGACCACGCGGTCGCCCTCTTCGCCCGCGCGGGTGAGCTCGATGTAGCCGGCCTGGATCACGTAGAGCGCGTCGCCGGGCTGACCCGCGTCGTACACGACGTCGCCGGCCGCGAAGCTGCGCTCGTAGGCGCTGCGGACGGAAAAGCCGGTGTCTTCGCGGTCGTCGGGCGACTTCTTCACCCTGGGCATTTCGGCCCGGCCGCGAGGCCGCTTGAGGCGCGCCTCACTCGCCGGCTGGGCCCAGCAGCGGGGCCAGGGCGGCTTCCAGCTCGGGAAGGCTCGTCACCCCCACGTGGGCCTCCGCGATGCGCCCGGCGGCGTCCACCACGAACAGGGCGGGGAATCCCGGAGCGCCGTAGTCGAGCGCGAGGGCCTCGTCGCCGAACAGCACCGGGTAGTTCATCCCGTGCGCGCGGGCGAAGGGCGCGACCGCCTCGCGGTCCCAGTCGACCGACACCCCGAGCACGTGGACGCGTCCCGCGTACTTCTCCTGGAGCGCCACCAGCACGGGGATCGACTCCTCGCACGGCCCGCACCAGGTCGCCCAGAAGTCGACGATCACCGGCTTGCCGCGCAGGCTCGCGAGCGACATCTCGCCCCCGCCGAGGCGCTCGAGCGTGAAGTCCGGCGCCGATTCGGCGGCCTCCGCCGAGACCTTCGGGGCGGGCACGGCCTCGAGCGGCTCGCAGCCCGTCCCGGCGAGCGCGACCCAAAGCACGGCGGCGGCGAGGTGCCTCATCGAAGCAGCGACTCCAGCGCTTCCACCCAGTCATTCATGAAGGCGAAGTAGGAGTTGAGCAGCGTCAGTCGGTCGAGCATCACGAGCGCACCGGCCCCCACGAGCAGCGCCCCGCTCGCGCGCTCGATCCACAGGAAACGCGACTTGACCGCCGCGAACGTGGCGAAGAACCAGTCGAGGCTCCACGCCGCCGCGAAGAACGGCAGCGCGAGGCCGAGCGAGTACACCGCGAGCAGCGCGACGCCGGCAGCGACCGTCTCGTGACTCGCCGCGAGCGTGTAGATGCCGCCGAGGATCGGGCCCACGCACGGGATCCAGCCCGACGCGAAGGCCGCGCCGACCACGAAGGTGCCGAGCGGCGTCTTCGGACTGAAGCGCTGGCCGACGCGCGTATCGCGGTAGAGCCACGCGATCGGCAGCACACCCATCAGGTGCAGGCCCATCAGCAGGATCAGGAAGCCCGCGACCTGCGCGAGGCTGATCGTGAGCGGGCCGAGGGCGATCTCGAAGCCGCGCAGGGCGCGGCCGACGGTGGTGGCCGACGCCCCGAGCAGGATGAAGATCGTGGAGAAGCCGGCGACGAAGCCCGCGCAGCCGCGCAGCACGCGGCCGCGCACCGCCGCCCGCGCATCGGCGTCCGCGAGCGCCTCGACCGAGACGCCCGAAAGCAGCGACAGATACGCCGGCATCAGCGGCAGGACGCACGGCGACAGCACCGACACGACGCCGGCGCCGAAGGCCGCGCCGAAGGAAGCCAGCGAGACGTGATCCTGCATCGGGTACACGCCTCGCTGGCGAACGCCTCGGTGGGCTTAGAACCCCGGCTCGGGCTCGGGCTGCGCGGCCACGTCGCCCATCGCCTCGGCCTTCGCGCGCTGCTGCTCTTCGCTCTGGCCGAAGAACACCAGCTTCTTGTCGCCGGCGAGATGCTCGGGCTCGACGATGTAGTCGCCGCCGATCGACGCATCGAGGATCGGCTTCGCCACTTCCTTGTCGCCCGCCGAGAAGAGGTACGCGAAGCCCGCGACGAGCCCGCCGCCGGCCGCGTAGATCACCTTCGCGGGCATGTACACCACGTTCGCGAGCACGACGCTCGCGCCCGTCTTGGCTTCCTTCGTCGGCGGATCGGCGAGCGCGGGGCTCGCGGCGAACGCCGTCAGCGAGATCGCGAGCACCCCGGAACGAAATTTCGAGCTCATGGTCGTTGGGCCTCCCATTGCGGCGCGCTGCGCCGCCCACCCCGATCACAACGCAGTTTGGGAATCGCTTGCAGAAGGGTCAAGGGCACGCGGGGCCCCTTCCCGCAGGTGACACCGAAAAGCGTCAGTCAGAACTGGCGCTTCGTGTCTAAGAGCACCGTCACGGGGCCGTCATTCACGAGGGCCACCTGCATCGTCGCGCGGAAGCGCCCCGTGACGACCGTCACGCCGAGCGCGCGGGCGGCGCTCGCCAGCGCCTCCACGAGCGGCTCGGCGCGCTCGGGTGGCGCCGCCTCCGCAAACGACGGGCGGCGGCCCTTGCGCGCGTCGCCGAGCAGCGTGAACTGCGAGACGACGCCGAGCGCGCCGCCGCTGTCGAGCAGCGAGCGATTCATGCGGCCGTCGGCGTCGGGGAACACGCGCAAGTGGACGAGCTTCGCGGCGAGCTCGCGCGCATCCGCCTCGGCGTCGTCCGCGGCCACGCCGATCAGCGCGAGCAGGCCCTCGCCCATGGCACCCACCACCTCGTCCGCGACCGTGATGCGCGCCTCGCGCACGCGTTGCGCGACGGCCCGCACTCAGAGCGATTCCTGCTCGGCGAAGCGGCCGCGGTACTGCGCGCGGCCCTCGGCGCGCATCACGACGAGCTGGCAGATCCGCACGCCCGCGTGGATCTCGAGCGGGTGCCCGGAGACGTTGCTGATCTCGAGCACCTGGCGATTCCTCACCCCGGGCTGCACGAAGGCCGAGGTCACGTGGATCATCAGGCCGAGGCGCGCGAAGCGGCTGCGCCCCTCGAGCAGGCCGCACAGGTCCTGCGCGAGGGTCACGCGCTCGCGGGTGATGCCGTGGATCGTCGCACCGGGGGCCAGCACGTACGGTTTCGCGAGCGACGCGACGCGCGTGTGGTCGCGGTAGTCGACGTCCTCGCGGATCGCGATCGGCCCCGCGCCGCGCTCGATCACGCGGATCTCGTCGCCGAGCGTGAGATCGATCGACGCGGGCCCCACCTGCCCCGGCTCGAGCGGCTCGATCACGATGCGGCGCGCCGCGATCTCGTCCAGCAGCACTTCGCGCGTGAGGACCGTCATGCGCCCGACGGTAACATTGCCGCATGCCGCATCCGTTCTTCGCGCTCGCTCGGCCCCTCGTGTTCGGCCACCGCGGCGCGTGCGGCGAGTGCCCGGAGAACACGCTCGTCTCGTTCGAGCGCGCCCTCGCCCAGGGCGCCGACGTCCTCGAGACGGACGTACACCGGACGCGCGACGGCGAGATCGTCGTGTTCCACGACGCCGACGTGGCCCGCACGACGGACGGGTCGGGCGACATCGCAGCGCTCACGTGGCCCGAGGTCGCGCGGCTCGACGCCGGCGCGCGCTTCACCGCGGCCGACGGAAGCACACCGTTCCGCGGCCAGGGCGTGCGCGTGCCGCGCCTCGCCGACGTGCTCGCGCGCTTCCCCGGCATGCGCTTCAACATCGAGCTGAAGCGCGCCGACCCTGCGCTCGTCGCCGGGGTGCTCGACCTGCTGCGCGAGACCGGGCGCGAAGCGCTCACGCTGCTCGCGGCCGAGCAGGACGACGCGATGCGGCTGCTGCGCGCCGCGGTGCGCGAGCGCGGCAGCCCGGTCGCCCTCGGCGCTTCCGTGGGCGACGTGCTCGGCTTCGTGCGCGCGGCGATCGAGAGCGGCGAGCCGCCCGCGGGCCCGATGGCGCTGCAGATCCCCGCGGAGTTCCTCGGCCGCCCGCTCGTCACGCCCGAGCTCGTCTCGTTCGCCCACGCCCAGGGCGTGCAGGTGCACGTGTGGACGATCAACGAGCCGGACGAGATGCGCCGCTTGATCGCGCTCGGCGTGGACGGCGTGATGAGCGACTTCCCCGGCCGCCTGCGCGCGGTCGTGGCCGGGCTGCGGTGAGCCTCGCGCCGCTGCGTCCCGCCACGCTGGTCCGCGAGGAGCTGGCGCGCATCGCGCTGTGCGCGGCCGGCCGGCCCGTGCTCGATCTCGCCTGCGGGCACGGCCGCAACGCGCTCGCGGTGGCCGCCGCGGGGCTGCGCGTGATCGGCCTCGACCGCGACGAAGCGGCGCTCGCCGAGCTCGGAGCGCGCGCCCGCGACGCGGCCGTCGCGATCGCACGGGTGCGCGCCGACGTCGAGGCGGGGCACGCGCTGCCGTTCGCGAGCGGCTCGCTCGGTGCGGTGCTCGTGTTCCGCTTCCTCTACCGCCCGCTCGCCGCCGAGATCGCGCGCGTCCTCGCGCCCGGGGGCGCACTCATCGCCGAGACGTTCACCACCGCGCAGCGCGCTTTCGGGCGCGGCCCGCGGCGCGCCGCGTTCCTGCTCGACCCGGGCGAGCTCGCCACGCTGTGGCCCGAGCTCGCGACGCTGCGCAGCGAGGAGGGCGTCTACGACGAGCCGGAGCCGACCGCGCTCGCGCGGTTGGTCGCGCGCAAGGCGGGCTGACCGGCTTGCGCCGCGTCGATGCGCCCGAGCGCCCAGCGCGCGTGCTCGGCGAGGCCCGCATCCTCGCTCGCCGCCAGGCGCGCCACGGCGTCGCGGTGCGCCGGGTCGGCGCGATTGCCCGCGGCCACGAGGGCGTTCCGTAACAACCCGCGCCACTTCGCGCGGCGCAGCGCGGTCTTGCGCGTCGCCGCGCGCCACGCCTGCTCGTCGAGGCCGAGCAGCCAGCCGAGCGTCGCCGCGGCGAGCTCCGGTCGCGGCTCGAAGTGCGCGCGCAGCGCTGCGCTCGCGGTCGTCGCCGGCTCGGGGCGCCGGGCAGCGCGCGCATTCCAGGGGCACGCCTCCTGGCAGGCGTCGCAGCCGAACACCCAGTCGCCCTGCCCCGCGCGCAGCGGCTCGGGAATCGGCCCGCGCAGCTCGATCGTCGTGTACGAGAGGCAGCGCGTGGCGTCGAGCACGTAGGGCTCGGGGAAGGCGTCGGTGGGGCACGCGTCGAGGCAGGCGCGGCAGCTGCCGCAGTGGTCGGGCTCCTCCGCGTCCGGTGGCAGCGCGAGGTCGCTGATCACGACGCCGAGGAAGACGTAGGAGCCGAGCTCGCGGTCGATCAGCAGGCCGTGCTTGCCGATCCAGCCGAGGCCCGCGCGCGCGGCAACGGCGCGCTCGAGCACGGGCCCGGTGTCCACGTACGAGCGCAGCGCGACCCGCGCTCCGACGAGCGCCTCGATGCCGCTCTCGAACGCGCCGAGGCGCTCGCGCAGCACGTCGTGATAGTCGTCGCCGCCGGCATAGCGCGCGATGCGCACATCGCTGGCGCCGACGGCCTCTTGGCGCGCGTAGCGCACGGCGACCGCGATCAGCGAGCGCGCGCCCGGCACGAGCCGCCGCACGTCGATGCGCTCCTCGACGCGCCGCGCGAGGTAGGCCATCTCGCCCGCGTAGCCGCGCGCGAGCCACTCGCGCAGGAACGCGCTGCGCGGCGCCGGCGCCGCGGGCGCGAAGCCGACGCGCTCGAAGCCGAGCGCGAGTCCCAGCGCGCGCACGCGCTCTGCGAGCGCGCTCATGCCGCTCGGCGCCGCTCGACCCCGCGCAGCGCGCGATCCGCGGCGAGCAGCAGCCCGACCGCCACGACGTAGATCACGAGGCCGAGGGCGGTGTGCACCCAGCCCGTCGTCGCCCGCTCGAGGCCGATCTCGAGGCACAGCAGCACCGTGGTCACGACGCGCACGAGATTCCCGAGCAGCGCCGCCGGCAGCACGAGGGCGATCAGCACCGCGCGGGTGGCCCAGCGCTGCAGGCTCAGCACCGCGAGCAGGACGCCGAGCGCGGTCAGCGTGTAGAGCGAGGTCGCGCCGCTGCACGCCTCGGCCACCTCCACCTGGAGGTCGCCGGCCATCTGGATCACGTAGCCGTCGAGATAGACCGGCACCCCGAGCCAGTAGAGCGCCGCCACCGAGGCCTCCGACGCCCAGTTCTGCAGCGCCACGACGAGCGGCCGATGCCACTCCTCCGGCGGCGGAACCATGAACAGCAGGAACGCGAGCGGAAACGCGAGCGCGCGCACCCAGGCGCCGCCGCGGCGGAACCAGACGAGCGACACCACGCAGCCGACGACGCCGAGCCCCGCGACCGTCATCGCCGGGGCGAGGTAGCCCGCGAAAGCCACGGCGAGCGAACCGGCGAGCGCCAGCAAGGCCCGCCGATCCGTCTCGGCCGGCAGCGCGGCGAGCCTCCCCCGGCGCTCGGCCACGACGAACGCGGACACGATCGGCACGAGGAAGCCGTGCGACATGTGGTCCGAGGTCCACCAGGTCTTCCCGAGCGCCACGAGCACCACGCCGAGGACGGCGAGCAGCCCCGCGGCGAGCAGCTTGTCGGCGGGGTCGATGCGCAGCGCGTCGGCAGAAGAATCGTTCAAGCGGGCTCCGATGCCGGTGGCCCATTATCGGCGGGCGCACCGCGAAGTGGAATGCTCGGATACGCAACACCAACCCGCATCCGGCGGGACTCACGAGCGCGGTCGGCGGGCTTAGCCGCTCGCCCCCGCTCGCCGATGGAAGAGCCATGCAAGATCGCCTCGTATTCCTGATCGGTGCGCCGCGCTCGGGCACCACGCTCACGGCGCGCATGCTGGGCGCGCACCCCGACGTGCTCGCGCCGCCCGAGCCGCACCTGATGCCCCCGCTCGCGCACCTCGGCTTCCACGAGCGGGTGGACGCGGCGCCCTACGACCCGGTGATCACGCAGATCGGCCTGCGTGAGCTGGTGGCGGGCCTACCCGGCGGCGAGCGGGACTACCTCGACGGCCTGCGCCGCTTCACGGACCACGTCTACGCGCGCTCCCTGGAGCCCTCGAGGCGCCGAATTTACCTCGACAAGACGCCCGCTTACGCCCTGGTGCTCGACTTCTTGGCGAAGCTCTATCCGCAGGCCAAATACGTCGTGCTCACGCGCCACCCGATGGCGATCTGGTCGTCCTACGTGGACTCGTTCTTCGACGGCGACGCGGCGGCCGCCCACGCGCGCAATCCCGTCCTCGAGCGCTACGTGCCCGCGATCGCGCGCTTCCTGCGCGAGCGCCCGGTGCCGCTCCTGCACGTCCGCTACGAGGACCTCGTGCGCGACCCCGAGAAGCACCTGCGAGAGATCTGCGACTTCGTGGGGATCGCGTTCACGCCGGCGATGATCCAGTACGGCGACGCCGAGGGCCCCGCCCGGCCCGTCGCCGCCGGTCTCGGGGACCCGGTGGGCGTCGACCGACAGAAGCGGCCGACGACCGCGTCGGTCGGGAAATGGGCGGCCGCCCTCGCCGCCGACCCGGTCCGGCTCGGCCAATCGCGGGAGATCGCGGCGCGCCTCACGGACGAGGACCTCGCGACCTGGGGCCTCTCCGGCCCGGACCTGCGGCGCAGCCTCGCGGAGATCGCACCGACGGCCGCCGGGCCGAACCGCGCGCAGCTCACGCGCTATGCCGTCGAGCGCCGCCTGCTGGTCGTCCTGCGCCGCAACATCCACACCAACGCGCTCGGCCGGCTCGTGCGGCGCGTGCGCACGCTCTGCGACGTGCTCCTGCGCTGACGCGCTAACGCGCCGCCTGTGCCGCGAGCTGCAGGATGCGCGGATCGGCGAGCAGCGCCGCGGTATCGCCGGCCGTGATGCGCGCGCGGATCTCCGGGTCGGCGAGCAGCGCCTGGAACGCTGGGTCCGCCTGCAGGCGCTCGATGCGCGGTGCGACGTCGGCCATCACCGCGGCCATCTCGTCGTGGAACTGGCGCGCGTCGAGCGCGCTGGCCTCGGCCACGAGGCCGAGGTCCGCGAACTGCGCGCGCAGATTCGCGTCCTGGGCGAGCTCCGCGAAGGTCGGCCGTGCGAGGGCGCTCTCGACGTCTCCCGCCGCGAGATCGCGCCAGAAGCTCTGGTCCGCCTGCAAGACCTTGAGGCGCGGGTCCGCCGCGAGCGCGCCCAAGGCGGCGACGCTCTCGGCGGGCTCCCCGATCAGCCGCGCGGTCATGCGCGTCGTGGGCTCGTCGCTGCGTGCGAGGCCCGCGACCGCGCCGCCGAGCACGGCCTGTCCGAGCGCGGCGGAGCGTGCGCCAGAAAAGTCGGGAAGCGGCGCCGCCGGGCTCAGCGCCCGCACGCTCTCGCTGAACCCCGCGAGCCACAGGATCGGCAGCAGCAGCAGCGCGCCGCGCGCGATCCCGAGGAGCGCGCCGCCGGCGCGCCCGAGGTCGGAGGCTTCGCCGCGCTCCGCGCGCGCCTTGCGCGCCGCGATCTCGACCGCGGCCTGCGCGCCGAAGAAGCCGAGCATTCCGGCGCCCGCGACGCCGACCCACGGTGCCGACGCGAGGGCCTGCGCAAGCGGCGCGCCGGCGAAGCGCGCCGCGAGCAGCGACGCCCCGTACGCGAACGCGAGGCCGACCAGCCGGATCGCGCTTTCGCGGGGCCCGCGATGGGCGCCCAGCCAGGCGAACGCGAACAGCGCGAGAACGGCGGCGACGTCGAAGGCCATGGCCCCGGATCGACCTTCCTGCACGCGGGCTTGATCGGGCCCCGTGCAGCGCGCGCGCTGCAGGAGTGCAGGAACCGGACTGCACCTCGCGGGCTCCTTTGCGGCCGCCGGCGCACCAGCGGCCCGCGCAGGGTTGGCACGACGGTTGCTCTTCGCAGCCGTTCATGCTGCGATGGGAACCGATGACTCACTCCCCGGGCGACTGGCGCGACTTGAGACGACAGATGCGCGAGGCGCGCCGGGAAGCGCGGCGCGCGCTGCGGCGCGGCCTGCCCGTCGCGCCGCGGCCGGAGCTCACGCCCGAGCAGCGGCGACTGCGCGACGCGAAGCGGGCGGCCGACGCGCGCATCGGCTTCCTGATCCACGTCACGATCTACAGCCTCGTCTGCTTCGGCATCCTGGTGAGCGGCGGATTCTGGGCCGCCTTCACGACGGCAATCTTCTGGGGCATCGGCGTGGCGTCACACTTCATCGCCGCGATCGCCGGCCCCGAGCTGCGCAAGCGCTGGATCGATCACGAGGTCGGCCCGCGCGTCGCCACCGAGACCCAACAACAGCGCCGCGACCTCGAGGGCGAGCAGGCGCGCCGCGTGCAGCGCCTCTCGGCGTCGCTCGCCCACGAGATTCGCAACCCGATCACCGCGGCCAAGAGCCTCGTGCAGCAGATGGGCGAAGACCCGAGCGCCGCGGAGAACGTGAACTACGCGCAGGTGGCGCTCCAGGAGCTCGAGCGCGTCGAGCGCTCGATCGCGCACCTGCTGAAGTTCGCCCGCGAAGAAGAGCTCCAGCTCGCCGAGACGCGGCTCGACGAGATCGCCGCCTCCGCGCTCGCCACGCTGCGCGATCGCATGCGCGACCTCGGCGTCAAGCTCGAGACGGACTTCGCCGGCGCCGGCTCGCTGGTCGGCGATCCGGAGCAGCTGCGCCGCGTCGCGATCAATCTCGCGTCGAACGCCCTCGACGCCATGCGCGACGCGAAGACCCCCGCGCCGCGCCTGCAGGTCGCCGTCGGCGAGAACCTCGCCGGCACCGAGGCCTGGCTGCGCGTGCGCGACAACGGGCCGGGCATTCCCGCCGCGCATCTGCCTCGGCTCTTCGACCCGTTCTTCACCGCCAAGGACGGAGGCACCGGCCTCGGCCTCGCGCTCGCGAAGAAGATCGTGGACGCCCATGCCGGGTCGATCGAAGCCGGCGCGGCGCCCGGCGGCGGCGCCGAGCTCGTCGTCACGCTGCCGAAGCGTCAGCCCGAGCCGGAGGCCCGGTCGTGAGCGCCGCGCGCGTGCTGATCGTCGAAGACGAGGCGGGCATCCGGCTCGCGCTCTCGGGGCTGTTGCGGCGCGAGAACTACGAGGTCGCTCAGGCGAGCGACGGCCGCGAGGCCGAGCGCATGCTGCGCGCCAGCGCCTACGACCTCGTGCTGACCGACCTCGCGCTCGGCAACGGGCCCTCGGGCCTCGACGTGCTGCGCATTGCCCGCGAGACGGCGCCCGAGTGTCCGGTCGTGATGATCACGGCCCACGGCAACGAGAAGATCGCCGTCGAGGCGATGCGGCTCGGCGCCGAGGACTACGTGCCGAAGCCCTTCGACAACGACGAGATCCGCCTCGTCGTGCGGCGCGCCCTCGAGCGCACCCGGCTCGCGCGCGAAAATCGCCTACTGCGCGAGCGCATCGCGCGCGACTACGGCCTCGGCGGCCTGGTCGGCGGCGGCGCGGCGATGCGGCGCGTCTTCGAGACGCTGCAGAAAGTGGCGCCCACCGACCTGACCGTGCTCGTGCGCGGCGAGAGCGGCACGGGCAAGGAGCTCGTGGCCCAAGCGCTGCACGAGCTCTCGCCACGCCGCGAGCGCCCCTTCGTGGCCGTGAACTGCGCGGCGATCGCCCGCGAGCTGGTCGAGAGCGAGCTGTTCGGGCACGAGCGCGGCGCCTTCACGGGGGCCGACGCGCGCCGCGCGGGGCGCTTCGAGGCCGCGGACGGCGGCACGCTGTTCCTGGACGAGATCGGCGACATGGCGCCGGCCACGCAAGCAAAGGTGCTGCGCGTGTTGCAGGAGCGGCGCTTCGAGCGCCTCGGCGGCACCACCTCGATCGAAGTGGACGTGCGGATCGTGGCCGCGACGCACCGCAACCTCGAGGCGGAGGTCGCCGCCGGCCGCTTCCGCGAGGACCTCTACTACCGCCTGCGCGTCGTCGAGATCGCGCTCCCGCCGCTGCGCGAGCGGCGCGAGGACCTGCCCGCGCTGGCGCAGCGGCTGCTCGCCCAGGTCGCCTAGCGGCACGGGCGCGCGCCGAAGAGCCTCACCGCCGCCGCCGTCGCCGCCCTCGCGCGCCACCCCTGGCCGGGCAACGTGCGCGAGCTGCGCAATGCGCTCGAGCGCGCGGCGGTGCTGTGCGAAGGCGACGCGATCGACGCCCGCGACCTCCAGCTCGACGCCGCGCAGGCCGCGGTGCCCGACGACCCGAGCCTCCCGTTCAGCGAGGCGAAGCGGCGCGCGACGGAAGAGTTCGAGCGCGCCTACCTGCTGCGCGCCCTCCGCGCCCACGCGGGCAACGTCTCGCGCACCGCCGACGCGATCGGAATGGTGCGCCAGAGCCTTCAGCAGAAGATGCGAGAGCTCGGCCTGCGCGAAGCGCTCGCCGGCGACGACGACGCGCCCGACTCGGAAGGTCCCGGCAAATCCGTCTGACCGCGTGAACCGCTCCTGAAACTCGCCGCGTAGGCGCCTTCAGGGCAACCGCAGCGCCCGCGCGCGCTGCACGGAGGAGATCTGCATGGATTCGCAGCAACGACCCGGCTTCTTTGCCCGACTCGGTTCTCTGCTGAGCGGCCTCGGCTTCGGCTGGGTCCGCGATCGCGAGGAGCGCAACCCGAAAGCGGTCTACGAGCAGGCGATCCAGACGCGGCTGCAGCAGTACCGCGACCTGAAGGACGCCGTCGCGGGCATCCTCTACACGCGCAACAAGCTCGAAGCGGAGCTGGCCGAGCGCCGTCACGAGCTCGCGCGCACCGTCGACGACATCCGTCGCGCGCTGGCGCGCAACGACGACGCCGCGGGGCTCGCGCTGGTG
The DNA here is from genome assembly GCA_964501435.1 of uncultured Spirochaetales bacterium. GTDB lineage: Bacteria > Myxococcota_A > UBA9160 > UBA9160 > UBA6930 > VGRF01. The sequence goes on from CAZCTH010000052.1 coordinate 28,893, forward strand.
CAGCACAAGCAGAACGTGCAGGCCGACGTCGAGCGCGTCGAAGGCGAGGTCGACACGCTGCGCGGCGAGGCCGAGGAGGCGAAGCGCAACCTGATGCGCTTCCGCGAGGAGATCAAGGCGCTCGAGCACGAGAAGGGCCGCATGCTCGCCGCGCTCGCGAGCGCGCGGGCGCGGCGGCGCATGCACGAAGCGCTCGACGGCCTGTCCGTCGAAGCCGACGTGCAGGCGCTCGAGAACGTGCGCATGCACGTGCAGCGCTCCGTCGCTGCGGCCAGCCTCGAGCGCGAGCTCGGCGCGGGCGACGAAACCTCCCAGCGCATCCGGGCGCTGCGCCGCGAGGCGATCGCCGAAGGGGCGCGGCGCGAGTTCGAGGAGCTGAAGCGCCTCCACGGAGCCCACAACGTCGCCGCGCTGGGCGGGCGCGAGATCGTGGTCGCGGCGGGAGGTCACGCATGAGCGGCGCCAGCGAGTGGAGAGACGCGCTCGCGCGGGTGCGTCCGCGGGCGGCGCGGGCCGCGCCGGACGACGAGCGGGAGTTCGCTCCCGCGCTGCGCGCCATCGAACGCGCGAAGAAGCTCGCGCCCCAGCTCCGCATGCTGTCGCGGCTGCACACGGGCCTCGGGGCGGGCGCGCTCGGCCTCGCCGTCCTCGCGAGCTTCATGCTGAGCGGCGCCTTCGCCTTCGCGCCGGAACGCCCGCCGTGGATGCTCGCGGCGGGCGGCGCGTTCGTCGCGGCGCTGGCCGCGCTCGCGGCACCCTGGCTCGCGCTCGGCTTCGGCCTGCGCCGCCGGCGCGGCTGGGCGCGCCCGCTCGGCGTCGCGTGCGGGGCCCTGCTCCTGCCCTTCGCGCCGATCGGCACGGTGCTCGGCGTGTGGACGCTGGTCGTGTTGATCGCCTGGGAGCCGCGCCTCGCTCGGGCGGCGGGCGCGGACTGACGCCGCGCGCGCCCGTGAGCGAATGCGGCGACGCTCGCCGACTGGCCGCGCAGCCGCGCACTGCGACCGCGCGCGCAGCGACCGCGCGCGGGGCGCCCTAGCATGGGCCTCCCAATCCGAGGAGGCTCCGATGTCCGAGCAGGTGGTCCGAGTCGAGCGCGACGGCGGTGTCGCCACCGTGACGCTGAATCGCCCCGAGTCCCGCAACGCGCTGAATGGCGCCCTGCGGCGCGCGCTGCGCGACACCTTCCGCGAGCTCGAGAAGGACGCGAGCGTGCGCGCGGTGATCCTCACCGGCGCGGGCAAGGCGTTCTGCGCGGGCCTCGATCTCAAGGAGATGGGCGAGCGCGGGCCGGGCGCGGGCGGCGAGGGAGAAGGCGGCGGCCTCTCCCACGGCCTCGTCGAGACGGTCGAGGCCTTCCCGCACCCGGTGATCGGCGCGATCAATGGCGTCGCGATCACGGGCGGCTTCGAGCTCGCCCTCGCCTGCGACGTGCTGATCGGCTGCCCCGAGACGCGTTTCGCCGACACCCACGCGCGCGTGGGCATCCTGCCCGGCTGGGGCCTCTCGCAGAAGCTGTCGCGCGTGATGGGGCCGTGGCGCGCGAAGATGGTCTCGTTCACCGGCAACTTCATCAGCGCCGACGAAGCCGAACGGTGGGGCTTGCTCGGGCGCGTCGTGGCCACGGACCAGCTGCTGCCGACCTGCCGCCAGCTCGCCAAGGACATGCTCTCGTGCGTGCCCGGCGCGGTCGAGGGCTACAAGCGCATGATCGACCAGGGCTACGCGATCCCGTACGGCGACGCCCGCGCGCTCGAGGTGAAGCTCTCGAACGAGCACGTGCGCTCGGTCTCCGCGCAGGACATCGCGGAGCGCCGCGCGGCCGTGGTCGCCCGCGGGCGTGCGCAGAACGGCTGACGCCGCGCGCTACTCCGCGCTCGGCTCGACGCGCAGCTGCGCCGTGAGCGCGACACCTTCTTCGGCGAGCACCGCGAGCGCTTCGCGCGCGCGCGGCGACAGCGATTCGGTCTCCACCACCAGGCGCAGCTGAAGCCGGGCGGGCGTCGCGCCCAGCGCACGCGCGAGCGGCGGAGCCGGCTCGGCGAGCTGCGTCAGCAGCACGCTCTGGCCGTTCGGGTCCTTCTCGTCGTCGTCGTCGAAGCCCTCGGCGCTGACCAGATCCGATTCCGGGAGCACCTCGTCGAGCACCGGAGCGCCGAGGGCTGCCGGCGCGGCGGCGTCGGCGCCGCCCGAGGACGTGTCGGCGGTCTGCGCCTCGGAAGCGTACGGGTCGTCGGCCGGCGCGAGGATCTCAAAGCCGTCGGTGATGTCCTCGAGCGGTGCGCCGATCGAGCGCTCCTCGTCGGGCCCACCCGGCGCCTCGTTCGGATCGCCGTCGAGCGAGGTCAGCTCGAGCTCGTCCTCGCGCTCCTGCTCCTGCGCCGGCGCCTCGAGCGAGAACTGCGTCGCGCGCCCGTGCTCGTGCTCCTTCGGCGCGATCGGCTTCGGGCCGTTCACCTCGCTGCCGATCGGCTGGTGGTCGAGCACGAACGTGAGCTCGAACGACTCGATGCGCACGACGTCGCCCACCGCGAGCACGTGCTGCTTGGTGCGCTGACCGTTCACGTAAATGCCGTTCACCGACTCGAGATCGCGGACGGAATGGCCGCCGGGGCCGAGCGAGAACACGGCGTGACGGCGCGACACGCCGGCGTCCGCGAGCACGATCTCGCACTCGGGCGCGCGGCCGACGCACAGCTCGCCGGATTCCCACGGGCGCAGCAGGTGGAGCTTGCCGTCGCGCTGCACGATCAGGCCCGCGTGCAGGCGGGCCGCGGGCGCGGCCGGAGCGGCCGGAGCGGCCGGCGCAGGCTCCGCGGCGAGCGCCGCAGGGGCAGGCTCGGCGCTCGGCTCGGGCGACGCGGGCGCACCGAAGTCGAACAGAGACGTGTGCTCGGGATTCGGCGACGCGAGCGCCGCCGCGACGAGATCGTCGGAGGCGTCGGCAGCGCCGGTCTCTTCGGCCGCTCCGAGGTCCTCTTCGCCGAACGCGAACACGCCCTCGGGATCCGGCGCGGGCGTCTCCTCCGCCACGTCGCTCAACAACTCGGGCTCTTCGAAGATGCCGAGCTCCGGCTCGGGAGCCGCCGGCTTCGCAGCGCGCGCCACCGGCGACGGCGCGAGCGGCGGCAACGGCGGCGCGCTCGGCGCCGCGGGGCGCGGGGCGACCGGCAGGGCAGCGATCGGCGACGCAGGCGCGGCGGGCTTGGCGGTGGGCGCGGGCGGCGG
>CAZCTH010000053.1:0-31952 GCA_964501435.1 uncultured Spirochaetales bacterium
CCGCGCGCGGACGCGGCCCGGGACCCGGTCGAGATCGACCGGGTCGCCATGCCGCCCAGCGCGGCCGAGCGGCTCGAGACGATCCGCCGCCGGGTGCAGGATCGCGTCGTGTACCCGCAGGCGGCGCGCGAGCGCGGCATTCAGGGCGTCGCGCGCATTCAGTTCCGCGTCGACGCGGCCGGCCGCGCGGCGGAGATCGCGACCGTCGAGAGCAGCGGCTCGCCTCTCCTCGACGGAGCCGCCGAGCAAGCCGCCCGCGACGCGCGCGCCCTGCCGCAGCTCTACGGCTGGGTGCGCATCCCCGTGCGCTTCGCCTTGGCGCGGCGCGTGGCGGGCGCCGCGCCCTGAGCGAGCGGCTTGGGGTCGGCGCGAGGGTCCGCGCCATTTCGCCGCGGGTCAGCTCCGCACGCGCGCGAGGTGCTCCGCGACTGCGGCCACGAACGCCTCGGGCGCCTCGAGCTGCGGCTGGTGCGCGGCGTTCGGCAGCACGACGTGCCGCGCGCCGGGGATCGCCGCGGCCATGCGCGGGCTCGCGGCGACGAATTCGGCGTCGAGCGCGCCGACGATCGCGGTGGTCGGGCATGCGATGGCCGCGAGCCGCGGGCGCAGGTCCGGCGCGTGGCGAAGCGCGAGGCCGAGCGCCTGGTACGCGACCGGGTCGGTCGCGATCACGCGCGCATTGCGCCAGCCCCAGAAGCGCTCCGCGCCCCACTCGCGCTCGAGCCGGCGGTCGGGCTCGCTGCGCGCCGGATCGTCCGGCGCCCGCGCGCGCAGGATCTCGGCGAGCTTCGCCATGCCCTGCGTGGCGCCGACGTAGCTCGCGAGCTTCAACGAGGCCTCGTCGATCCACCCGAGCGCCTCGGCCGAGGTGCTGAGGAGGATCAGCGAAGCCACACGCTCCGGTGCGGCGAGCGCGACGCGCTGCGCGAGCATCCCGCCCATCGAGTGGCCGAGCAGGTCGCAGCGCGCGATGCCGAGCGCCGCGAGCGCCGCTGCGACGTCCGCCGCGAGCACCTCGAGCGTGTAGGTGGCGGCGTCCCCCGTGTGCGTCGAGGCGCCGTGGCCGCGCAAGTCGAGCGCGACCACGCGGCCGGCGTGGGCGAGCAGCGCGTCGATCACCGGCGCGAAGTCCTGGCGGAAGCCGGTGAAGCCGTGGACGAGCACGAGGGCGCGCTCGCCAGCGCCGCGATCCTCGACGGCCAGCTCGACTCCGCCCGCCGCGACGCGTCGTTCGCTCACCTGGCTCGCCCCCCGCACGTCAGCTGTGGAGCCGGGGCGCGCGCGGGAGCGACGCCACCACGTCGGCCTCGTGCTTCGCCAGCTCTGCGAGCCGCGCGCGCACTTCATCGCGCGGCGCCACGGTCTCCGCCAGCTCCACGTACACGTTCTGGTGTCGGGCCTCGGCGCGCTCGAGCCCGGCGTAGAAGCGCGCGAGCTCGGCGTCGACCGGGGCGAGCGCCTCGGCGAGCAGCCCGAGCCGCTCGCAGCTGCGCGATTCGATCAGCGCGCAGAACAGCAGCGTGTCCACGAGCCGCTCGGGGTCGCGGGAGCGCGCGGCCGCGCGCAGGCGCCCCGCGTATTGGCTCGGCTGCTGACGCCCGAAGGCGACGCCCCGGCGCGCGAGGTGGGCGAGCACCTCCTCGAAGTGCGCCAGCTCCTCGCGCGCCAGCGCCGCGAGCGGGGCCTGGAGGGCGAGGCGCTCGGGGTACTGGAACAAGAGGCGCACCGCCGTCCCCGCCGCCTTGCGCTCGAGATGGGCGTGATCGACGAGCACCTCGGCGAGGTGCGCGAGCGCGTGGTCGGCCCAACCGGGCTCGGTGCGCGAGGCGATCAGCCGCATCGCGGCCCACCATAAGGAACTGCCCGCAAGTCCGCGCCGGGTCGCAGGATCTCGGGCCCGCTCCGGCCCGGCTGCGCTACCCGTTTCGGGCTTTCGGCGGGCCGACGTGCCCGGCTGCAGACCGCCCGCCGCCTCGCGCTGGAGACCCCCGATGTATCCCGGCATCCACGGCAAGACCTTCCCCAACAAGCCTGCGATCGTCATGGCGACCAGCGGCGAGGTCGTCACCTACGGGCAGCTCGACGAGCGCTCGAACCAGGGCGCGCAGCTGCTGCGCTCGCTCGGCCTCGCGCGCGGCGACCACATCGCGATCTGCATGGAGAACAACGCGCACTACCACGCGATCGCGTGGGCCGCGCAGCGCTCGGGCATCTACTACACCGCCGTCAGCTCGCGGCTCACGACGCCGGAGGTCGAGTACATCGTCGACGACTGCGACGCGAAGGTGTTCATCACGTCGCGCGAGAAGGCGGAGCTCGGCAAGGAGCTGCTCGGCAAGTGCCCGAAGCTGATCGCGCGCTACGCCGTGAACGGCGACGTGCCCGGCCACGAGCGCTGGGAGACGGCGACCGCGAAGCAGCCGAAGACGCCCATCGCCGACGAGTCCGAGGGCGGCCCGATGCTCTACTCGTCGGGCACCACGGGCCGGCCGAAGGGCGTGAAGCACCCGCTGCCCGAGATCGCCATCGGTCAGCCCGTGCCCGGCCTGCTGATGCTGATCATGGGGCTCTACAAGGCGACGCCGGAGTCGATCTACCTCTCGCCCGCGCCGCTCTATCACTCCGCGCCGCTCGGCTTCACGATGTCGATGCTGCGCATCGGGTCGACCGTCGTGGTGATGGAGCACTTCGACGCCGAGCAGGCGCTCGCGATGATCGAGAAGCACCGCGTGACGCACTCGCAGTGGGTGCCGACCATGTTCGTGCGCATGTGCAAGCTGCCCGACGCCGTGCGCGCGAAGTACGACGTGTCGAGCTTGCAGGTCGCGATCCACGCGGCCGCGCCCTGCCCGGTCGAGGTGAAGGAGAAGATGATCGGGTGGTGGGGCCCGGTGCTGTTCGAATACTACGCCGGCACCGAAGGCCAGGGCTTCGTCGCGATCAACTCGGAAGAGTGGCTGCAGCACAAGGGCTCGGTGGGCCGCGCCCTCAACGCGAAGCTCCACATCCTCGACGACGAGTTCAAGGAGCTGCCGACCGGCGAGGTCGGCACGATCTACTTCGAGAGCAACGCGAAGTACGCCTACCACAAGGACGAGGCGAAGACCGCGAGCGCGCGCAGCCCGCAGGGCTGGACCACGCTCGGCGACGTCGGCTACGTCGATCCGGAGGGCTGGCTCTATCTCACGGATCGCAAGGCCTTCATGATCATCTCCGGCGGCGTGAACATCTATCCGCAGGAGACCGAGAACTGCCTGATCGGGCACCCGAAGGTCACGGACTGCGCGGTCGTCGGCGTCCCGAACGAAGACTTCGGCGAAGAGGTGAAGGCCGTCGTGCAGCCCGTCTCGATGGCGCTCGCGGGGCCCGAGCTCGAGCGCGAGCTGATCGAGTGGTGCAAGGCGCGCATCTCGCACGTGAAGTGCCCGCGCTCGGTGGACTTCATGGAGGAGTTGCCGCGCCATCCGACCGGAAAGCTCTACAAGCGCCTGATCAAGGATCGCTACTGGGGCAACAAGACGAGCCGCATCGTCTGATCGGCTCCCGTGGGCCCGCGCATCCCGCGTGGCCCCATCGCAGCCCGGAGGAACGCCCGTGGCCGAGCTCGCCGAGGTCGCGACCTACGCGCGCCGCGTGCGGGCGTCGGCCGAGCGCGTGTGGGAGAACGTGCTCGACTGGGAGCACTTGCCGGCGCTCCACGCGCGCGACTTCCGCAGCATCCGCTGCCTCCGCGCCGACGGGCGCGGCTGGCACGCGCAGGTGGGCGTCGCGAGCGGCGCCGAGATCGCGGTGGAGCTCGCCATCGAGCCCGATGGACGCTCGTATCACTCGCGCACCCTCCGCGGCCCCGGGGCGGGCACCGACATCTGGACGCGCGTCACCGAAATCGCGCCCGACGCCACCGACGTCGCGGTGGCTTTCCTCGTGCCGGGCGTCGCCGCCGAGGCCGCGCACAAGGTCGGCGCCGCGTTCGTCCAGCTCTACACGCGGCTCTGGGACGAGGACGAGGCCATGATGCGCGAGCGGCAAGCGTTCCTCGACGGCGTCGCGCCTCGGCCGCCCCGCCCCGGCGCGCGCACGCCGCAGCGGCTCGGACGCGTCGACGCGCTGCGCGGAAAATTGCCGCTCGCGGTGGCCGCCGACGGCGACACGTGGATCGTGCGCGAGCACCGCGACGCGCTCGTCGCGCACGCCGCGGCGTGCCCCCACTGGGGCGCGCCGCTCGCGGGCGCGACCCTCGAAGACGGCGCGGTGGTGTGCCCGTGGCACGGCTACCGCTTCGACCTCGCGACCGGGCGCGGGCCCGCGTCGCAACGCTGCCGGATGCCGGCGCGCGCGACGGTGCGCGTGACGGACGGCGGCGAAGCCTGGCTGGTGATCGCGTGACCGAACGAGCCTCCGTCCCCCGCAGCGCGCGCGCCGGTGCCGCGCCCCGGCCCGCCGCCGAAACCCGCCTCCCGCTCGAGGGCAAGCGCGCCTTGATCATCGGCGGCAGCCGCGGCATCGGCTTCGCGAGCGCGCGCCTGCTCGCGCAGCACGGCGCGCACGTCGTGATCTCCGCGCGCCGCAAGGCGGTGCTGCAAGAGGCGCTCGTGCGTCTCGAGCGCGAGGCGCCCGGCGCGTCGCTCGACGCGATCCTGTGCAACGGCGCGAACCCGAAGCAGGTGCGGCGCGCGGTGGACTTCGTCGCGGCGGGCGGCGGCTTGCACGCGCTCGTCTGCATGCCCGGCGTCGGAACGTTCTCGCCGCTGCTCGCGATGGACGACGACGCCTTCCGCGGCGACCTCGACGCGAACGTCTCGTCCGCCTTCTTCGCGGTGAAGTACGGCGGGCGCGCGATCGCGCGCAGCGGCGGCGGCTCGATCGTGCTGATGTCTTCGAACGCCGCCGCCTTCTCGAACCGCTACCTCGGCGGCTACGGCGCCTCGAAGGCCGCGGTCGATTACCTCGCGCGCGTCGCGGCGGACGAGCTCGGGCACCTCGGCGTCCGCGTCAACTCCGTGCGCCCGGGCCTCACGAAGACCGACGGGACCGAGTTCATCGCGAGCACGCCGAAGATCCTGAAGCAGTTCCTCGCGCAGCAGCCCATGCGGCATCTCGGCGAGCCCGAGGAGATCGCCGACGCGATCCGCTTCCTGTGCGGACCCGAGTCGCGCTGGATCACGGGGCAGAATCTCACGATCGACGGCGGCCACTCGCTGCGCGCGTTCCCCGCGCTCGACGACGTCGCCCGCGGCGCGATCGGCGACGAGCGCTTCGAGGCCGCGCGCGACGGCAGCATCGACGACTGAACGAGCAACGCTTCGATGGACATCGGCCTCACCCACATCGCCCTGCCCGTGACGAACGTGGACGCCAGCGTCGCGTTCTACGAGCGCTATGCGGGAATGCGCGTCGTGCACCGGCGCGACGACTCCCACGAGGGCCATCCGGTGGTGTGGGTGAGCGACGGCACGCGCCCGTTCGTGATCGTGCTGATCCAGACCGAGCGCGTCGCGAATCCGCTGCTGCCGATCGCGCACCTCGGCGTCGGCTGCGCTTCGCGCGCCGACGTCGACCGACTCGTCGCCGACGCCCACGCCGAGGGACGCAACGTGTGGGGCCCCACCGATTCGCCGCCGCCGGTCGGTTATTGGGCCCTGATCGCGGACCCCGACGGCCACACGCTCGAGCTCTCGTACGGCCAGGAGGTCGCGCTCGCGGTCGAAGCGCGCTGACGCGCGGGACTTCGCGCGACTGCGGCTAGCATGCACGCGATGACTCGGTGCCCTCGCGCATGAGCTGGCTCGGCCTCGTCGCGATCTTCGCGTTGATCTTCTCGAACGCGTACTTCGTCGCCACCGAGTTCGCCCTCGTGGCCGTGCGTCGCAGCCAGGTGCAGATCTGGGTCAGCGAAGGCCGCCGCGGCGCCGCGGCGACCGCGAAGGCCCTCGATCGCCTCGACGACGCGATCGCGGCGACCCAGCTCGGCATCACGCTCGCGAGCATCGGCCTCGGCTTCCTCGGCGAGCCCGCGCTCGCACGGCTGCTGCGGCCCCTCGTCGAGTCCGTCGCCGCGGGCAATCAAGTCGCGGTGCACGGAATCGCCGTGGGCGTGTCCTTCGCGCTCGTGACCTTCCTCCACGTGGTCGTCGGCGAGCTCGCGCCGAAAGCCCTCGCGCTCGACCGGCCCGGCCCGGTCGCGCTCTTCTGCGCGCGCCCGCTGCTCGTCTTCGGCACCGTCTTCCGGCCGGTCATCAGCGTGATGAACCGGGCGGGCAACCAACTGCTGCGCCTGATCGGCGTGCCGCCGGCCGGCCACGGCGAGAACACGCACTCCGCGGCCGAGCTGGCGCTGCTCGTGCGCGAGGCCGGCGACGCCGGCCAGCTGCGCAGCGACTCGGCCCAGATGCTGGGCAACGTCTTCCGCATCAGCGACCGCACGGTCGCGGACGTGATGGTGCGCCGCGAGCTCGTGAAGGCGATCCCGCGCAGCATCGACATGGAGTCGCTGCTCGACGTGATTCGCGAGGAGGGCTTCACGCGCTTTCCGGTGTACGACGGCACGCTCGACCGGATCGTCGGCGTGCTCCACGCGAAGGACGTCTTCTATCTCTACTCGCTCTCGATGCTGGTGATCCTCGACGACGCGCTCCGCCCCCACCAGGAGATCGGCCCCGACGTGACGCTGACGGACGCGCTGCGCCTCTTTCGCCGGCAGCGCCGCCACCTCGCCATCGTGCGTGGCGCCGACGGCGTCGTACAGGGCATCATCACCCTCGAAGACGTCCTCGAGCAGATCGTCGGCGCGATCGAGGACGAGCAAGACGTCGGCGACGCGAGAGCCCCTGGCGAGTGGTCCTGACGCGACGGGAGTCGGGCGATCGTGCAGCGCTTCGGCGGTGCGGGGCTCCGCTGCGCTCCGTCGCTTCCGGCCGGGCCCGTGCAATGTGCACCCGCCGATCGTCCCGGCACGAGCGACGGCGGTGCGGGGCTCCCGGAGCGGAGGAGCGACGGCCGCCCACGCGGCGGCGCACCCCATCGCCGCTCACGTGAGTTGCCGCGCACCGCCACGCCTCGGTGTGTTCACTTCGCGTTCGCCCAACCGCCGCGGTGCACCGGAGCTCGTCGGCAGGCCCACGCGGAAGCGACGGAGCGCAGCGGAGCCCCGCACCGCCGGAGCGTTGTCGGCGCGCGCGGCTCGGGCGCTCGAAGCCCTACGCGAACAGCATCCGCTGCGCGTACAGCGTGTCCACGTACTCCTTCACGGCGCAGATTCGCCCGTCGCGCACGCGGAACGCCCAGTGGTAGAAGTTGCGGTAGTCCGCTCCCTTCGCCGTGCGCGCCGTCATCACCATCTGCACCGCGACCCATTCGTCGTCGGCGACCATCGCCTCCACCTCGATGCCGAACGGAACCGTCGCGTCGTAGAGCCCGATGCCACTTCCCATGAACGCCAGCACCGCCGGCTTGCCTTCCTTGAGCCCGCCGAGCGGCGACGACGGCGGCACCCACCACGTCACGTCGTCGGTCAGCAGATCGGGCAGCGCCGGATCGCCGCTGCTCATCGCGCGCAGGTAGCGGCGCACCAGTTCCTTGTTCGCTTCGCTCATCGCCGTCTCCGTTCGCTGCCACGCACGATACAGTCGCGTCCTCTCGTGCCGCCGCCGAGGAGGGCCCCGTGTCCGCGCGTGCAATCGACCTGTGGGTGAACGTGACGATGGGCGAGCAGGAGCCGCCCGACTTCCTCGTGCGCGTGAAGGAGGACTACTTCAAGGGGGGCGACGACTTCTTCCGCAACATCGAGCCCGAGCAGTTGATCGCCGACATGGACGAGGCCGGCGTGGAGAAGGCGGTCGTCACGCTCGACGCCTCGAATCCCTCGAAGCATGCGTTGCGGTTCGCCGCGAAGCACCCCGGGCGGATCTTCTACGCCGCGAGCCTCGCGCCCACCGGGCGCATGCAGGAGGTGTGGAATCTCGAGGCGCTGTCGCGCAGCGAGCCGGTCGTGATGGCGCGCGTGGTGCCGTTCACCACCGACCTGCCGCCGAGCCACGCGAGCTACTTCCCGCTCTACGTGAAGTGCATCGAGCTCGACCTGCCCGTCTCGATCAACACCGGCCTGCCCGGCCCACCCGTTCCCGGGGAGTGCCAGAACCCGCTTCACCTCGATCGCGTGTGCTTTCAGCTCCCGGAGCTGAAGATCTGCATGGCCCACGGCGCCGATCCGTGGTGGAACGTCGCGATCCGCCTGATGATCAAGTACAAGAACCTGCACCTGATGACTTCGGCCTACGCCCCGCGCTACTTGCCGCCGGAGCTGATCCACTTCATGAACACGCGCGGCCAGGACAAGATCCTGTTCGCGTCGGACCACCCCGTGCTCTCGTTCAAGCGCTGCGTCGGCGAGGCCGGGAAGCTCGACCTGCGGCCGGGCGTGCTCGACAAGTACTTGCGCGCGAACGCCGAGCGGCTGTTCTTCTCGCCGCGCCGGCCGCGCTGAACGGAGACCCGATGGCAGCGCGCAAGACGGCGGCGAAGAAGCCCGCGAAGCCGCGCAAGCCGGCGAAGGCGGGCGCCGCGAAGAAGCGGCTCACCCCGCGCGGCGAGCAGCGCGGGCCCGCACCGTCGGAGATGGCGCTCGACCCGCGCGGCGCGGAGCTCGCCGATTTCACGCGCCGCGTCGAGGCGGAGGGCGCGGCGGTGCTCGGCGCCTATCGGGAGCCCTTCGGCGGCGCGCCGATCCTGTTGGCGGCGCTGCCGCGCGATCGCGTCGAGCCGACGCCGTTCCAGCGCGATCTCTCCCCCACCCACGCGAAGCGGCTCGGCGAGAAGATCGCCGAGACGGGCGCCTTCCTCGATCCGATCATCGCCGTGCTCGCCGAAGGCGGCGGTTTCTGGACCCCGAACGGCCGACATCGCCTCGCCGCGAGCAAGGTGCTCGGCCAGCGCGCGATCACCGCGCTGGTCTCGCCCGAAGCCGACCTCGCCTTCCGCATCCTCGCGCTCAACACCGAGAAGGCGCACAACCTGCGCGACCGCGCGCTCGAGGCGATCCGCATGGCGCGCGCCCTCGCCGCCCGCGACGCCAAGGCCCGCGAGTCCGCGTTCACGGCGCAGCTCGAGGCGCCGGAGCTCCTGACGCTCGGCATCGTGTACGAGCGCGAGGGGCGCTTCGCGGGCGGCGCGTACGGCTCCTTGCTGCGCAAGGTGGATCGCTTCAGCGACGACGCGCTCGCGAAGAGCCTCTCGCAGCGCGCGGGCCTCGCGGCGCGGCTGCTCGAGATCGACGCCGAGGTGAAGCGCATCGTGAAGGGGCTCGAGGCGCGCGGCATGAAGTCGCCGTACCTGCGCAACTACGTCGTGGCGCGCATCAACCCCGTGCGCTTCGAGCGCGTGAAGCCGGGCGAGCGCTCGAAGACGCCGATCGCCGCGGCCCTCACCAAGATGCTCGGCGCCGCGAAGAAGTTCGACCTCGGCTCGGTGCGCGACCGCGACGTCGCGCTCGTGGCGGCAGCGAGCGGCGACTAGCGCCAGCAAACTTCCCGAATCGGGGTCAGACCCCGATTCGGGAAATCGGTGCGAGAGTTCGGCCGGGGCCGACGATCGCAGCCTGGGAGGATCCGGATGATCGAGGAACGTGCGCGCGGGCTCCTGCTGGCGGCGGCGCTGCTCGGTGCCACCGGCGTCGCGCTGGGCGCATTCGGTGCACACGGACTGCGCGCGCGGCTCGACGCCCGCGCGCTCGAGGTCTGGGAGACGGCGGTGCGGTACCACCTCGTCCACGCCGTCGCCCTGCTCGCCCTCGCGCTCTCGCCCCACGCCGCGTCGCTGCGCACCGCGGGCTGGCTGTTCGCCGCCGGCGTCGCGCTCTTCTCGGGCTCGCTCTACGCGCTCTCTCTCGGCGTCGGACCCCGCGCGCTGCTCGGGCCCGTCACACCGGTCGGCGGGCTTCTGCTGATCGCGGGTTGGATCAGCGTGGCGAAGTCCGCGTTGGCGGCCCTCAAGGATGGATGAGGCGGGCCCGTCCCGGCGCGCCGCTCGACGCGCAGCCCCTCGCTGACGACGAAGTTTCGTCCCCACGCGAATCCGAAGAGCGGAAGCCCGTCGGCGCCTCGCGCCTCGTACGCGGGTTCTTCCGTCGCGACCACGCTCGGCCCACACCCGAGTGACTGGATCGCAGCGGCGTAGGCGTCGATCAGGAAGCGCGGACCGCGCGCAAGAAGCCCGAATCGACCGTGAAACGCGGCTTCTACGGAACGTGCGTCCCCAAGCACCTCGTCGAGCGGAATCCAGTGTCCGGCAATCCGCTCGTGAGCGAGCCACAACGCGGCGAGCGCTTCGCCAACGCTCGGCGACGCGGGCGCGCGGAAGTAGAGGTGCGCCTCCGGATCAGTGTGCCGGCGCAGCGCCGGGTGGGACGCATCGAGCCGCACGAGGTCGTGGTTCGCAGGCGGCCCCTCGGCGCTCAGGCGCCAGCTCGCGACGTCCGTACACGTCAGCGTCCACAGTGTGCTCGCGTTCGGCTCGTCCCGACGCGTCCAGGCGACGTCCAGCGCCAAACGGACGCTCCCATGCCACGGCAGTCTCTCCTCGCTGGCGATCCGCGCGCCCTCGACGGTGACGAAGGCTGCGCCGCTCGGAGCGCCCGGCCGAAGCTCAGAGAGCAGCGCCGCGATCATCCGAGGTCCACGCCGCGCAGCACCTCCGGATTGCCCTCCGTCCAGGTCGCAACGAGCCGTCGCTCGGTGATGCGCCAGCCCTTTGGCGTGCGCTGCCATGCGTCGACGTAGTGCCCGCCCACCGTGTAGCGCTCGCCGTTCTTCACGTGCTCGGCGGCGAGGTAGGTCTTCGAGGTCGCGCGGTCGCCGTCGAGCTTCACGTCGATCGAGCTGAAGCGGTGTTGGCTCAGGTCGAGCGGATCGAGGGCGCGCGCGCAGTAGCGACCGGCCTCCTCGGGCCCCGTGAGCCAGTCCGCGTCGCCGTACTTCACGCGCGCGTCGGCCGCGAAGCACTCGCGCAGCCGCGCGTAGTCGCGCGAATCGATCGCGTGGCCGTAGGCGATGATGCCGTCCTCGATCGCGCGCCGGTCGGCCAGCATGCGCACGAGCGCCGCCACGCCGCCGCCCGATTCGGGCGCACCGGCAGCGCGCGGCCGCGCCGCCCGCCGCTTCGGCTTCGCCGCCGCCTTCGCTCGCGGCTTCGTCGCCTTCCGGTTTGCCGCCTTCTTCTTTGCCGCCATCGCGCCCCCTCCCGTTGCTTCGCCGCGCCCACCGCGCGCCGGTTGACGTAGCATGCGCCCTCATGTCGACGATGCGCTACGGCGCCAAGCTCAACGTCCTGCTCGTCACCAAGGGCCACCCGTTCGCGCGCGACGCGTTCCACGCCATGTTCGACGCGATCCCGGACTGCTCCGTGACCGCGGTCGAGCACCCCGCCGCCGAAGTGTTCTTCAGCCCGGCCCTCGCCGCGCCCTACGACGCGATCGTGCTGTACGACATGCCGGGCATCGACTTCGCGCAGCGCAGCCCCCTCGGCCTGGTGGCGCCGAGCGAGGCGCTGAAGCGCGGCTGGCGCGCCCTGCTCGCCTCGGGCAAGGGCATCGTGTTCCTGCACCACGCGGTCGCCGCCTGGCCGCTCTGGCCCGAGTACGGCGAATGGACCGGCGCGCGCTTCCTGTACGCCCCGGGCGAGGCGTTCGGCAGGTCGTGGCCCGACTCCGGGTATCGCCACGACGTGAAGCACCGCGTCACGCCCGTCGACCCGAAGCACCCGCTCTTCGCCGGGATCGAAGACGGTTACGAGATCAGCGACGAGCTCTACCTCTGCCCCGTGCTCGCGGAGCGCGTGACCCCGCTCGCGCGCAGCTCGCACGCGTTCGTGCCCGAGAACTTCTACTCGGCCGCGCAGGCGATCGCGGGCCAGATGTTCAGCAGCGCGGGCTGGACCCACCCGCGCGGCAGCGACCTCGCCGCGTGGTCGCAGCGCATCGGCAAGAGCCAGACCGCGACGATCCTCGGCGGCGACGGGCCGGTGGCGTACGAGAACCCGGGCTTCCGGCGCCTCGTCGAGAACGCGATCCGCTGGGTGGCGGACGAGACGCAGAAGCTGCGCGACGGCGCCTGAGCCGGCTCGCGCCCGGCGGCTACGCGTCCAGCCCGCCCGCCGGCGCCCCCAACAACCCGCCGTCGCACGGGATCGCCGTCGCGGTGATGAAGCCCGCCGCGGGCGATGCGAGGAACGCGACCAGCGCGCCGATGTCGGCGGGCGTGCCGATGCGCGGGATCGGGGTTTGCGCGATCGAGCGGGCACGCAGCGGCTCGGGCATCGAGAGCACGAGAGGCGTCGCGATCAGGCCGGGCATCACGGCGTTGGCGGTGACGCCGCCGCGTCCGAATTCCTGGGCCACCGCTTGCGTGAACGCGACGAGGCCCGCCTTGCTCGCGGCGTAGGCCGGCTGCCCGAGGATCGGGAGGCGCGCCGCGACCGAGGAGATGTTGACCACGCGCCCCCAGCCGCGCGTGGCCATCGCGGGCGCGAACGCGCGCACGGTGTGGAAGGCGCCGGTGAGGTTCACGCGCAGCTCGCGCTCCCACGCCTCGGGCGTCATGTCGGCGATGCGCGCGATGTTGTTCACGATGCCGGCGTTGTTGACGAGCACGTCCACGTCGCCGAGCCCGCGCGCCACCTCGTCGGCGGCGCGCATCACCGCCGCCGCGTCCGCGACGTCCACGCTGAGCGTCAGCGCGCGGCGCCCGAGCTCGCGCACGGCGACCTCGGTGGGGGTGTCCTCGTCGGCGCCCGAGGTGCGCTTGCGGAGCCGGTAGTACGACTCGCCGCGAAACGGCGCCGGGTGCGCGTCGGCGATGGCGACGTCGGCGCCGGCCTCCGCGAGCGCGAGCGCGATGCCGCGCCCGATCCCGCGCGCGCCTCCCGTCACGAGGGCCACCTTGCCTGCGAGCGCTTGGGTCATCCTCTGCCCCCCGGGACGATCGTTTGCGCTGGGCCCGACCGTGCTTCGCCGGACGGTATCGCGCCGCTCGCGGCTGCGTGAGAATGCGCGCGCATGAGCGAACCCGCAGCGCAGCGCACGGACCCGGCGCTCGCGCGCCTCGGCGTCGTGGCGTTCTCGTGGTTCGCGGCCTGGGGCATCAGCGCGGTCGTGATCTCGTGGGTGGGCGCGAACCAGCTCCACCTCTCGGGCCGACTCTTCTCGCGCATCCAGATGAGCCCGCAGCTGCCCCCCTTGCTGCTGCTCGTGCTCGGCGGCGCGATCGCGGATCGCGTGGATCCGCGCTGGCTCCTCCAGCGCATCCACTGGCTCGTGCTCGCGCCGGTCGCGACCTTCGGCGCCGCGGTGGCGACGGACTCCGTCACGTTCGCGGTGCTCGCCGCCTACGGCCTCTGCCTCGGCGTCGGCTCCGCGTTCGCGGCGCCTCCGCGCGACAGCCTGCTCTCCCACGTCGCGGGGCCGAACCTGATGCGCGCCGTCACGGCGCTCACGATCGCGCAGTTCGGCGGGCAGGCCCTCGGCTCGGCCCTCGGCGGCCTCGCCGAACGCCTCGGCGTCCCCGCGATGCTCGCCCTCCAGGCGGCGCTGCTCGCGGTGGGCGCCGTCGCGGCCCGAGGGCTGCCACGCGTCGAGCGCGCGGCCACGCCCGCCGCACCGCGCGCCTGGCTCGCCGGCCTCGCGAGCGTCGTGCGCACGCCCGCCCTGCGCGTTCCGGTCGGGCTCGTCACCGCGATCGGCGTGTTCTTCATCGGCCCGTTCAGCGTGGCCTTCCCGCTGATCGTGCGCGACGTCTACCACGGCGGCGCCGGCGAGCTCGGCTGGATCCTCGCGACGTTCCCCACCGGCACGATCCTCGGCTCCCTCGCGATCCGCGCGCGCGGCGGCATCGCCCGCAAGGGCCGCGCGATGCTGCTCGCACTCTGCAACGGCACGCTCAACCTGGCGCTGCTCTCGGTCGGGCTGCCCTATTGGGGCTTCCTGATCTGCGCGCTGGCCTGGGGCACCGGCGGCGCGGTGTTCATCAACTCGAGCCGCACGCTGGTGCAGGAGGCCGCGCCGCCCGAGCAGCGCGGCCGCGTGCTCGCCGTCTACCAGCTCGGCTTCGTCGGCAGCGGCCCCCTCGGCTTCTTCCTCACCGGCCTGCTCTGCGACGCCTTCGGTCCGCTCACCGCACTGCGCATCAGCGCCGTCGGGATGGCGTGCGTGATCGCGGCGGTCGCGACGCTCTCGAGCGCGCGAAAGCTGTAGGCGCACCGCGCGCGGCCGCCGATCGTGCCCCCGAAAAGACGAGAGGCGGGAGCCCGCGAAGGCTCCCGCCTCTGTCCGATCAGCCGACGGCCGAACTACAGCTCGAGCTGCAGCTCGCCGCCGATGTAGCGCGGCGGGCCCCAACCGCGGAAGCCACCGAACCCGAGCGGAAGCTCCTGGTCCTTGTACTTCTTGTTGGTCAGGTTCCGGCCGACGAAGCCAGCGCGGATCTTGTGCTCGTTGTAGTCGAACTCGTAGGAGAGGTTCGCGTCGACGAGCGTGTAGCCGCTCTGCGGCACCGGCGTGTTGGTCACGGCGTTCGTCGCCGGGTCCACCGTCGGCGGCAGGATCCAGAAGAAGTCGTTGTGGCGCACGCGGCTGCCGAGGATGACTTCACCCGGGCCCACCGGCAGGCGGTAGTTGCCGCCGATCGACCACGTCAGCTCCGGAACGCGACCGAGCTCGCCGTTGCGGAACGTGATCGACGGGCAGGTCGCCTCCGACTGATTCGCCTTCGGGATCAGGGTCGTCGCATTGCACACCGTGTCGCCCGCCGGGGCGGCGAGGTTGTGCGTGTTCTGCGTCGACTGGTTGTCGCCGGCCTTCTGCCAGCCGAGCGTGAAGTCGACGTTCAGGTTCTCGACCACCTCGAGCGAGCTCTGGAGCTCGAAGCCGTACACCTCGAAGAACCCGCCGTTGAGGATCAGCGTGTTCGTGCCGACCGGCGTGATGCCCGAGATGATCGACGACGCCTGGCCGCCCTTCACCTTGTTGTAGAAGCCGGCGACGTTCGCCACGAGCCGACCGTCGAGCCACGACGTCTTCGCACCGATCTCGTGCGAGTTCGTCGTCTCGGGATCGAACGTGAGCGACCACGAGCGCGGTTCGCCCGGGGTCGGCGACGGGCCCGAGCCGCGAAGGCTGAAGCCACCCGAGCGGAAGCCCTGTGCGAAGCGGTAATAGACCATCAGGTTGTCCATCGCCTGATAGTTCACGCCCGCCTCACCCACGACGTCGTCCCACTCGCCCTTCTGGCCGGACAGCGTGAGGATGTTCGTGCCGAGCTGCGTACCGACGATCGTGTTGTTCGCGATGTTGTCGAACCGCGTCGCGAACTCCTTGTTCTCCTTGATGTACCGGACGCCGCCGTTGATGCGGAGGCCCTCCACCCAGGGGACTTCGTACTCGAGCGAGCCGAACAGCGCCCACGACTTGTTCGTGAGGAAGGTCGCCTGCGACGAGTAGGTGGTGGGGAGCGCGCAGAGCAGCCCCAGCGTCGGGTTCACCGGGCCGGAGAAGTCGAGATACGAGCCGCCACCGAGGTCGACCTGGCACTGGAGGTTGAAGCCGCCGGGCGGAGGCGTCGCGCTCCCGCCGAGCGCCGCCGGGGGCAGCTGCACCTGCTGCTCCGTGCGCTGGCCGTGGTCGTGGTCGTCGCGCGCGTAGTAGAAGCCCGTGATGTAGGTGAGCGACTCGTCGAGCAGAGTGCCCTGCAGGCGGAACTCCTGCGAGAACACGTCGTACTCCTGCTCACGCCGCGTGTGAAGGCGGGCGAGCAGCGGGTTCGGGTCGTTGAAGTGCGCCGGGAACAGCGCCTGCTCCTGGGTGGGATTCGCGAAGGCGCAGGCCGCTGCCGAGGCGCAGAACACCGGCTGGCTCGACCGCGAGAAGGTCACGCCACCATCGAAGTCCTGGTACACGAGGTCGTGGCTGTCCCAGTACGCCGAGATCGAGGTGAACTTCGCGTTGAAGGGCAGCTCGTAGTTCACCTCCATCGAGGTGACGCTCACGTTGTAGGGCGCGAGCTCCCGCGGAATGCGGTCGGAGCGGTTGACCCAGGGATTGTTGCCATCCCAGCGCGCGTCCTGCGGAAGGATGTCGCTGCGGTCCTCGATCCAGTCCCAGTTGAAGAGCACCGAGAGCTCTTCCATCGGCTGCCAGAGCAGCTTCGCGTTGATCGCGTTGTAGTCGACCGCGCCGCGGTTCTTGCCGTCCGCGGTGTTGATCCAGTAGCCCTGCTCCTGCTTGTTCGTGTACCCGAGGCGCAGCGCGAGGGTTTCCTCGTTCAGGGGGATGTTCGCGACGGCCTGCACCTTGAAGGCGCCGCCGTCTCCGCGACCGCCCGTGTAGTCGCCGTAGGTGGTCAGGAGCTTCGCGTCCCACTCGCCGAGCTGCGGCTGGCCGCGGCGGACGACGATCGTGCCGCCGGACGTGTTGCGACCCCACAGGATCGCCTGCGGACCGCGGTTCACTTCGATGCTCTGGATGTCGAAGGTGTCGATCAGCTGGCCGGTGCTGGAAGGCACGAACACGCCGTCGATCACGACGCCGACGTTCGGGGTCTGCGTCTTCTCGATGTCCGCGTAACCGATGCCACGGATGTAGATCGCGCTGGCGCCGGGGCCCGCGGCGTTCATGCCGATGAACACGTTCGGCGTGAGGCCGTCGAAGTCCTGCAGCGTGCTCGGGGAGAGGGCCTCGATCGCCTCCTGCCCGAACGCCGAGACGGCCAGCGGCACGTCCTGGATCGACTCCTCGCGCATGCGCGAGGTGACGATGATCTCTTCGATGCCGCCCTGCTCCGCCGGCGCGGGCTCGGCCGCGGGCGCCTGAGCCGCCGGTGCAGCTTCCTGCGCCCCGGCCGCCGTCGCGCTCACCGCCCCGATCAGGGCCAGCGCCGCGAGTCCGTTGAACGTTCGTCGTACCACGAAGTCCCCCAAAAGTTGGATTGCGCCCAGCCTGCACGGCTCTCCACCGAGCCGATCCGGTCCCCAGGGACATCCGCGAGCGCGGAGGCCCCCCACTGGGCGAGCGCACCGTACCACCATCGAGCGTGCGCTTGAACATGTTTTTCGGTGTCGGCCCGCACAATTGGGCGGGGTCCCGCCGATGGTGCGGCGGCCGCCGGGCGACCCCGCCTGGGCGACCCAGCGACCCCGGCTGGGGGACCCAAAATCAACCTGGGTTAAGACTGGGCGGACAGGCGGGCCGCGACCGCGACGAGGCCTTCGCAGAGCGCGAGCGTCTTGGGGAGATCGACGGCGTAGGGCCAGCGGTCGTCGGGCGCGTGGAAGCGCGGATTGGTGCCGAGCAGCGAGACGTAGGGGCGATCGGCGATCTCCCGCGCCTCGCCGAGGGGCGCCGCGCCGGGGGGCGCCACCAAGTCCGGCGCGCCGCCGGCTGCCGCGAGCGCGGCGCGGGCGAGCTCCGCATGGGCAGGGCTCGACGCCTGCAACGCGACCTGCCCGCCGGCCGCCGCGAAGTTCGCGCCCAGGTGGAGCCACGCGTGGGCGCGCCCCGCCAGCTCGGCATGGGCTGCGAGCCACGCGCGCAGCCCGAGGTGCCCGAGCTCGTGTCCGCTGCTGGCAACGAAGTGCACGTCGCGGGCCGGAGGCGCGCTCTCGAAGGACCGCGCGATCTCGAGGAAGGCCGCGAGCCCGCCGCCGCGCTCGGACGCGCAAGCGAACCAGCCGCTGCGCGGGGTCATGACCACCAGCGGCGCGAGCTCGGGCTGCGTGCCCGCGAGGCGCGCGACCACGTTCAGGCCGTTCGTCGGCACGCGCTCGGCCTCGACCACCACGCGGGCCGGGTCGCCGTACTGCATGCCTTCGCGAAGTTGGATCGCGTGGGAGCCGGCGAGCTGCACGACGGGCGTCGCGTCGGGCTGCGCGGCGCGCTCGGCGTTGATCAGCGCGAGATCCCCGTGGTCGCCTTCGCGCTCCGGCAGCACGAGGATCGCGCGGTGCGTACCGGCGATACGCGCGCGCTCGAGCGCCTCGAACGTCGCAGGCTTCGGACTCGGCGCGGCGAACACGACCGCGATTTCCGCCTTCGAGCCGAGCGCGCCGAGGCGCCCGCTAACCCCCGCCGGCCCGGTGATGCCGCCGTCGAACGCCGCGAGGCCGTGGCGCTTCTCGTTGCCCGACACGACGAAGGCGTGGCGCTGCTCGAAGCGCTGGAACGGGAACGATTCGAGCCGCGCGACGAGGCCGGCGCCCGCGAGCTCGCGCACGAGCCAGCGTGCGCTCGCCTCGTCCACCCGCGAGCCCGTGCGGTGCTCGCCCTGGGCGTCGTACTCGGCGATCCACTCCGCGATGCGCTCCCGCCGCTCCGCGCGCGGGTCGTCGCCCTGCGCGAGCGCGCGCGGCGCCCAGCCCATGGCGGCCGCGCAGGCCGCACAGGCCGCGCCGAGCGCGCTCCGTAACAAGGCGCGCCGCGACTGCGATCGCGCATAGAATGCGCCCGCCGCCTCCTCGCGCGGCGAGGAGACCGCATGTCCGCGCCCGCCGACTCCGAGCCGGATCGCATCCCGCTTCGTCACTTCGCATTCCTCGGTCTGCTCACGTTGCTCAACGTGGTGAACTTCGTCGACCGGCAGGCGCTGCCGAGCTTCGCGAACTTCATCGTCCCGGAGCTCGGCCTCAGCGCGACCCAGTTCTCCTACCTCACTGGCATCTTCTTCACGTTCTTCTACGCGACCATGGGCCTGTTCACCGGCGTGCTCGCGGACATGCTCCACCGACCGCGCCTGATCGCCGGCGGGCTCGCGATGTGGAGTCTGCTCACGGCGGCGACTGGCGCCGCGACCAGCTTCGCGACGATCGCCGTGCCGCGGATGCTGATCGGGATCGGGGAGTCGGTGCTCTCGCCCACCGCGATGTCGCTGCTCTCCGATCGCTTCCCGTCGTCGCGGCTCGGCCTCGCCTCGGGCGTCTACTACATGGGCGTGCCGGTCGGTGTGGCGGTGAGCGCGCTGGTGGCCGGCTACCTCGGCCCCGCGATCGGCTGGCGCAGCTGCTTCTATCTCCTCGGCGGCGTCGGCCTCGTCTTCGCCGCGATCATGCTGTTCGTGCCGGAGACGCCGCGCCGGCGCCCGGCCGGGACGCGCGCCGACGCGCCGGCGGCGCCGCGCCAGAGCCTCGGCGAGATCGTGCGGACGCTCGGCCGCGCGCTCGCATCGTCGCCGGCGCTCGTCTGCACGATGGCGGGCGGCGTCGCGTTCCACTTCATCCTCGGCGCCGCGGCCTTCGATCAGATCTGGCTCGTCGCGGAGCGCGGGTTCGAGAAGGGCGAGATCCTGCGGGTGTCGGGCTGGCTCTCGCTCGTGGGCGGCGTCGCGGGCAATCTGCTCGGCGGCGCCGGCAGCGACTGGTTCCTCAGGCGCACGGGCATGGGGCGACCGATGTTCCTCGCGCTGCTGCTGGCGCTGTTCGCGCCGCTCGGCTTCGCCTATCGCATCGTGGCGCCGGACAGCCCGTGGTTCTGGGTCGGCATGACCGCCGGCAGCGTGCAGCTCGGGATGTTCTACGGCCCCACGTTCTCGAGCGTGCAGGAGCTCGTGCCCCCGAACATCCGCGCCACGGTGGTCGGCTTCTACATCATGCTGCTCAACGTGGTGGGCCTCGGCGTCGGCAACACGGGTGCAGGCATCCTCGTAGACCGCGTGAAGTCCGCGGGGGGAACGGACGGCTACTCGCAGGCGATGCTGGTCTTCACCGCTGCGTCTCTGCTGGCGCTCCCGCTCTTCGTGTACGCCGGCCGGCGCTTCGCCCGCGATCGCGACGCTCTCTACGTGAAGCTCGGCGGCGCCCCCGCCTGACGCGCACGCCAGCCGGACGCACCCGAACGCATTCGTCGCGTCGAACCCGAATGGGGTCAGACCCCAAGTGGGTCAGCGCGGCGACGCGCGCGGGGTCCGACCCCGGAGGCGTCATCGCGGGGAAATGCGCGGTGGGTCGCAGGATTCCGGGCGGGCGCCGGGATAGACTCGGGCTACTTCGGAGGTTCCCGCTGTGGCCGGCATCGTTCGTTACGGCAGCTACGTCCCGTTCTTCCGCCTCTCGCGCAAGGCGATCGGCGCCGGCAAGGGCGAGCGCGCGATCGCGAGCTTCGACGAGGACGCCGTGTCGATGGCCGTCGAGGCCGCCCGCGAGGCGATGCACGGCGCGCCGAACGTGGACGCGCTCTTGTTCGCTACGACGAGCCCGCCCTACGCGGAGAAGTTGAACGGCGCGACGGTGCACGCCGCGCTCCAACTCCCCGGCAAGGTGCGCACGCTCGACCTCGGCACCTCCTCGCGCATGGGCCTCGGCGCCCTGCTCGCCGGCCTCGACGTCGCCGCGGCCGGAAAGCGCGCGCTCGTCGCCGCGGGCGACGTCGTCGTGGGCGCACCGGGCGGCGGACGCGAGAGCGCCAGCGGCGACGGAGCCGCCGCGTTCGTCACCGGTCCGGATTCCGAGAGCGCCGCGGTGCTGATCGGGAGCGCGTCCGCCACGACCGAGATCCTCGACGTGTGGCGCCTCCCCGAGGACCGCTTCGCGAAAGGCTGGGAGGAGCGCTTCGGCGCGGACACGCTGGCGCCGCTCGTCGCCGACACCTGCGCACGCGCTCTCGCCGACGCCAAGGTGCAGCCGAGCGAGCTCAGCACGGTGATCGCCGACGCCGCCAACGCGCGCGCCGTCGCGGGCCTCGGCAAGGGCCTGAAGCTGCGCCCCGACCAGCTCGCCGATCCGCTCGCCGACGGCGTGGGTCGCACGGGCGTGGCGCACTCCCTGCTCGTGCTGGCGCGTGCGCTCGACGCCGCGAAGCCCGGCGACCGCATCCTCGTGCTCTCGCTCGCTGACGGCTGCGACGCCGCCGTGTTCGAGGTGACGAACCGCATCGCCGCCGCGCGCCCGAAGCACTCGGTCGACGCCTGGATCGCGTCGAAGCGATCCGACGTCGCGTACAACACCTACCTGAAGTGGCGGGGCATCCTGCCGTTCGAGCCGCCGCGCCGTCCGGATCCCGAGCGCCCCGCGGCGCCCCCGAGCGCGCGCCACTCGAGCTGGAAGCTCGGCTTCGTCGGCTCGCGCTGCATCGCGTGCGGCACCGGCCATCTGCCGCCGCAGCGCGTCTGCATCCAGTGCAGTGCCGTCGACCAGATGCGGGACGAGGACTTCGCCGACAAGCGCTGCAAGATCGCGACGTACACCCTCGACTACCTCGCCTACTCGCTGAATCCGCCGACCGTGGCCGGCGTGATCGACTTCGAGGGCGGCGGCCGCGTGACCTGCGAGGTCACCGACGTCGACGCCAACGCCGTCAAGATCGGCGACGAGCTCGAGATGACGTTCCGCCGCCTCTACACCGGCCAGGGCGTCCACAACTACTTCTGGAAGGCGCGACCGCGCCGCTAGGGACGTTGGTTCACGATTCCGCGGGGACGTTGGTTCGCGATTCCTCGGCTGAGTGCGATCCGCGAATCGTGAACCAACGTCCCCGCCCTCTCACGAACAAAGGAGTACGAGAATGGCATCCCGAGGCATCTGTGATCGCGTGGCCATCGTCGGAATGGGCTGCACGGCCTTCGGCGAGCACTGGGACAAGGGCGCCGACGACATGTTGGTCGAGTCGACGCAGGAGGCGTTCAAGAGCGCGGGCGTCGCCAAGGAGCAGGTCGACGCCTACTGGCTCGGCACGATGGGCAGCGGCGTCTCCGGCCTCGTGCTCAGCGAGGCGATCAAGATCGACTACAAGCCGGTGACGCGCCTCGAGAACATGTGCGCGACCGGCAGCGAAGCGATCCGCAACGCGGCCTACGCGGTGGCGAGCGGCGCCTACGACCTCGCGATGGCGGTCGGCGTCGAGAAGCTGAAGGACTCCGGCTTCTCCGGCCTCGTGACAGGCTCGGTGCCGAACGACGGCACCCAGGCGAGCCTCACCGCACCGGCGATGTTCTCGCTGCTCGCGCCGGCCTACGCCAAGAAGTACGGCGTCGACGAGGGCACGCTCAAGGACGTGATCTCGCGCATCGCGTGGAAGAATCACGTGAACGGCGCGAAGAACCCCAAGGCGCAGTTCAAGAAGGAAGTGCCGATCGAGACGATCAAGGCGAGCCCGAAGGTCGCCGGTATGTTCGGCGTGTTCGACTGCTCCGGCGTCTCCGACGGCTCGGCGGCCGCGATCCTGTGCCGCGCCGAGGACGCCCACAAGTACACGGACAAGCCGATCTTCATCAAGGCACTCTCCTTCGCCGCCGGCCCCGCAGAGGGCAGCTTCTCGCAGAACTACGACTTCACGTCCTTCCAGGAAGTCGTCGTCAGCGCGAACGAGGCCTACAAGCAGGCGGGCATCACGAACCCGCGCGAGCAGATCTCGATGGCCGAGGTGCACGACTGCTTCACCGCCACCGAGCTCGTGCTGATGGAAGACATGGGCTTCTCGCCGCGCGGCACCGCGTGGAAGGACGTGATGGACGGCCGCTTCGACGGCAACGGCGCGCAGCCGGTGAACCCGGACGGCGGCCTCAAGAGCTTCGGCCACCCGATCGGCGCGAGCGGCCTGCGCATGATGTACGAGATGTGGCTCCAGCTCCGCGGCGAAGCGGGCCCGCGCCAGATCAAGAACCCGAAGCTCGGCCTCACGCACAACCTCGGCGGCCAGCCGGGGCGCTGCGTCAGCTTCGTCTCGATCGTGGGCGTCTGAGGCCCGACGAGAGGAAAGCCGCTTTGGCGGCATCGACCGACGTCCGAAGAGCCGGCGTGTGAAGGACTCCCTCACACGCCGGCTCTCGCTTTCCGCGGTCGCGCTCGGTCTTTTCCTGACCGTGACCGAGGGCGCGCTCAGCTGGCTCAACGCAGCGCTGCAAGCGCAGGAGCGCGTCGCGCTGCGCCCGTCGCCCGAGCGCGCCCACGCGCACCACGACCCCGACCTCGGCTGGACGAGCGTGCCGAGCAAGGGGGTGCGCGACCTCTACGGCCCCGGCCGGGACTTCACCACCAACGCCCGAGGCTTCCGCGCACGCGAGGAGTACGACGCCGCAGTTCCCGCGGGCCGCTGTCGCGCCGTGTTCGCGGGCGACTCGTTCACGATGGGATTCGGCGTCGGCGACGCCGACACCTACCCCGCCCAGATCGAGCGACTCGACGCGCGCGTGCAGAGCGTGAACCTCGGCATGGGCGCGTACGGCGCCGACCAGGCGTTCCTCCGCTACCGGCGCGACGCCGCCGCGCTCGACCACGACGTCGCGGTCTTCGCCTTCATCGCCCACGACCTGCGGCGCATGGAGCTCGACTACTACATGGCGCCGAAGCCGCGGCTCGCGCTCGCCGGCGGGAAGCTCGTCGTCGAGAACGTGCCCGTCCCAGAGCGCGACGCCGGCGAGGACGCGCGTGCGTGGCTCACGGCGTTTCTCCAGAACCTCGACCTCGCGAAGGCGCTCGCGCGTCTCGCCGCCGCGGTCACGCCCGCGCCCGCGCCGACGGACGCCGAGGGCACGACCGCCGAGCGGCCCGCGAACGCGGCCGTGGTCGAGGCGATGTTCGCCGAGCTGGCCGTGCTCGCGCGGCAGCGCGACGCCGAGCTCGTGCTCGTGTACCTGCCGACGCGGAGCGATCTCTCGGGAAACCCGCAGCGGGTGCGCGACTGGGCGAAGGCCGAGGCCGAGGCGCGCGGGCTGCGCTTCGTCGATGCGACGCCAGCATTTGCTGGCCGCGCGCTGCCGCCGCTGTTCGGCCTCGACAACCACTACTCCGAGGCCGGCAATGCGCTCGTCGCGGAAGCCCTCCTTCCCACGCTGCGCGCACTGTGCGGATTCGCGGAGGCGGCGCCGGCGAGCGCCGCGCCCTCGCCCGCGCCTTGAACGCGGGGCGGCGCGCGGCCTAGCGTCGCGCGCATGGCCAGCGACACGCCGCGCTTCGAGGTTCTCGCAACCGGCTACGGATTGATCGAAGGCCCCACCGTGGCGCCCGACGGCGGGCTCTGGTTCAGCGACGTGCTCGGCGGCGGCGTGTTCCACCTCGCGCCGAGCGGCGTCGTCCGCACCGCCGTGCCGAAGCGACGCGGCGTCGGCGGCATCGCGGCGCACGCGGACGGCGGCCTCGTGTGCGGCGGGCGCGACCTCGTGCACGTGAAGGACGGCGTGACGCGCACGCTCTTCGCGATCGACGGCCTGCCGGGCTGGAACGACCTCTGCACCGACGCGCGCGGGCGCGTGTACGCCGGAGCCGTGCGCTTCCGCGTCTTCGAGCCGGGCGTGACCGCCGTGCCGGGCGAGTGCTGGCGGATCGACGCCGCCGGGCGCGCCACCGAGCTCTACGCCGACGTACGCCACGCCAACGGCATCGCGGTGTCGCCCGACGAGCGTTGGCTCGCCCACTCCGACACGCGCGGCCAGCGCGTGATCGTCCACGCGCTGCGCGACGACGGCTCGGTGGCCGAGCGCCGACACATTCCCGTGTCGGGCCACGCCGACGGACTCGCTTTCGACGAGACCGGCGCGTTCTGGGTCGCGCTCGCCGGCAGCGGCCGCATCGACCGCTTCGCCATCGACGGCACGCCCCTCGGCTCCCTCGCCGTCCCGGCGCGCATGGTCACGAGCCTGTGCTTCGCGGGCGACGGCCTGCGCGACCTGATCGTCGTCACCGCCGACAACGCCCTCGAGCCCAGCGGCAAGGGCGCGGTGCTGCGGACCCGCGCGCCCGTTCCGGGGGCGTTGGTGCATCCCGCCCGAGTGTGACCCCCATCACCTCAAGACCTCCCCGAATGCACCGATCTAAAGGGACGCCCGAGGGGTGCGCAGCCTTTGCATTCTCGAATCGACGCCATGCGGAACGACCGCAAGCGGCTGCTCGCGGAAGCGAACCGCGAGCTGCAGGACGGCGACGTGCGCTCGGCGATCGTGCTGTATCGGCGCGTGCTGCTCGAAGAGCCGCGCAACGTGGCCGTCGCGCTGCGCGCCGCCCCGCTGCTCGCGCGCATCGGCCGCGACTTCGAGGCGTGGCAGCTGTTCCGGATGGCGTCCCAGGAATTGATGCGCGCGCGCCGGCGCGACGAGTGCCTCGCCGCGCTGAAGGAATCCTGCCGCTGCGTGCCGCACGAATTCGAGGCGTGGCGCCTGCGCTCGGAGCTCGAGCTGAAGCTCGGCCGCGAGGACGCCGCGTTCGAGACGTTGCTCGAGGGCCGTCGCGCCTTCCGCCAGCCGCAGGGCCGCGCGCAGGCGATCGCGCTGCTCGAGCGCGCGCGCCAGATCGAGCCGTGGGACCTCGAGGTCGGGCTCGACCTCGCGGCGCTCTACGCGAAGACGGACCAGAAGCACGCGGCCCTCGAGCTGCTCGAGCTGCTCGCGTTGCGGGCGGAGGCGCACGACGTGCGCCGCGTCGCCGCGGCGCGCTTCCGCATCACGTTCGCCTCGCGCGATCTGTGGGCGTGGATCCGCGCGCACTTCTCGGCCCCGCCGCCGCCCTCGGCGCCGGCGGAGTCGCTCGAGCTCGAGCTGCTCGACCCGATCCTGCCCGCCGCGGTCGAGGGCAATCGCGCGAAGCCCGAGCCCACGCTGCCGCTCGTCGAGACGGTGTCGCCCGACGACGACCCCGACACGTGGCGCGCGGACGAGCGCATCACGCACTGACGGATCGCGGCGTTCGACGCTCGCGCGCGCCCTCGGCGCGCCTCCGCCTCGCTCAGCCGCGCGGCTCGATGAAGCGCCTCCGGTACTCCGCGAAGTCGCTGCGGATCTGCGCCTCGGTCATGCCGAACTCTTCCAGCGTGTATTCGTGCGGCGGGCGCTTGTCGCGGCGGTTGTCGCGTAGCCACTGCTCGAGCGCCGCGCGCGCCTCCGCGCCGAAGGCGATGCCGAAGCGCGCGTAGATCTTCTCGACGACGCCGAGCGGGTCTCCGAGCGCGTCCTGGAACCACACGTCGGCGAGCTGCGCGGCAGGAATGCGCTCGCGCGACGCGAGGCTGCGCGCGACCGCCCAGGCCATGCGCTGTTGCCACTGCCGTCCGGCCAGGCGCTCGTCGACGTCGTCGCTCGCGAGCCGCCACAGCGAGCGGTTGAGCGACGCCGCGGACGGGATCGTCTGCACCGGGTCGCGGTGGGTCTGCACGATCAGCGCGCCCGGGAAGACGGCGAGCAGCGTGTCGAGGTAGCCGAGGTGGCCGGGCGTCTTCAGCACCCAGCGCTCGCGCAGGGCGCCGCGCTTGCGCTTCTGCCACTGCAGGAACTGGAGGAAGCGGCGCAAGGTGGCGTAGGCGGGCGTCCAGTCCTGCGCGTCGATCCAGGCGCGGTAGGTGGGCAGATTCGTGAAGGACTCGGGCACGTGGGACAGGAACGCGTGCTCGAGCAGCATGATCTCTTCGTCGGGCGCCTGCGCGTCCCACGGGTGGATCGAGGCCTGCTCGGGATCGGCGGCGAGGATGCCCGCGACCTCCGCCTCCGCGATCGGGATGCGCGGATCGGGCGCGTCCCAGCGCGTTCCGGGCAGCGGCGCGGGGAAGCGGACCTCCCACCACAGCGGGCCGTGGTGGCGCGGGTCGCTCGCGAGCAGGCGATGCAGCATCGTCGTGCCGGTGCGCGTCTGGCCGACCACCACGATCGGCGCGCGGATCTCCTCGCGCTCGATCTCGGGGTTGCGACGGATCCAGTCCTCGGTGCGCAGCCGCGTCACGAGGCTCTCGAGCACGCGCCCGCGCAGCATCGCGATGCCGGTGGCGTTCAGCGGCGCCTCGTCGCGAAGCGAACCGAGCAACACGCGCAGCGGCTCGCGGAACGCCGGGTCGCCGAAGTCGGACAGCCCCGTCGTGCGCTCCGCCTCCTGGAGCAGCGCGCGCTCGTCGAAGGCGGCGCGGATCGCCGCGCGATCGATCATCGCGAGGTCACTTCCCGGCGCGGATCTGCGCGCCGAAGGCGCCGAGGTCGGGGTAGCCGCTCGTCTCCCACGCGCCGTCCACGAACAGGTTCGAGCCCGAGATGTAGCCGGCGTCGTCGCTCGCAAGGAAGAGCGCCGCCGCGGCCATGTCCTCGGGCGTGCCCCAGCGCCGCATCGGGATGCGGTCCATGAACGCGGCCTCGAGGCCATCGACCTCGCGGAAGCCCGCGGTGAGCGGGGTCGCCGTGAGGCCCGGCGAAACCGTGTTCACGCGGATGCGATCGCGCGCCAGCTCGAGGGCCGCGTTCCGCGACAGCATCTCCACGCCGGCCTTCGCGCAGGTGTAGGCCGCGGACCCGTACGCCGGCACGTGGGAGTTCAGCGACGCGATGTTCACGATCGCCCCAGGCCGGCCGGCGGCGCGCATGCGCCGCGCCTCGTGCTTCACGGCGAAGAACGCGCCCTTCAGGCAGATGTCGAGGACGGTGTCCCAGTCCGACTCGCCGAGCTCCGTGACCTCGCCGAAGATGCCGAGGCCCGCGCAGTTGAAGCCGAGGTCGAGCGCACCGAAGCGCGCCAGCGCCGCGCCCACGAGCGCCTCGACCTGCGCTTCCACGCGGACGTCCGTCACGACGCCACAGGCCGCCGCGCCGAGCTCGGCGCACGTCTTCTCGAGGGCGATCGGATTCACGTCGCCGATCGCGACCCGGCCGCCTTCCGCAACGAGTCGCCGCGCGATCGCGAGCCCGATGCCCGAGGCACCGCCCGTGATCACGCCGACCTTCCCGTCGAACCGGTGCTCGCTCGCCATGTCGTCCTCCGCGCTTCTGTGCATGCGAACGCGCATCGTGGCACGCTCCAAGTGTGTGCGCTCACACATTCGCGAGCGCCGGCCTGGAGTAGAGTTCCCTAATGACATCGACCGTCCGTCTCGCCCTCGCCGCCCTCACCTCCCTGCTCTTCGGTTGCGGAGGCGACGACGCTCCCGCGCAGCCCGCGGCCGCGGAGTTCCCCACGCACGCGGACTTCATCGAGGGCCGCGTGGCGCGCGCCGACGGCGCTCCCGAAGCCGGGGTCTGGGTGATCGCGGAGACCGCCACGCTGCCGACGCCCTATCGCAAGATCGTGGTGACCGACGACGCCGGGCGCTTCGCGATTCCGGAGCTGCCGGAGGCGAGCTACGAGGTCTGGGTACGCGGCTACGGGCTCGCGGATTCCGCCCGCACGCCGGCGAAGCGCGGCGACACGCTCGCGCTCGTGGCGACGCCCGCGGAAACTCCCGCGCAGGCAGCCTCGATCTATCCGGCGAGCTACTGGCTCTCGATGCTCGAGCCGCCGGGCGCGAGCGCGGCGTGGACCAACCAGTTCAAGCTCGGCTGCCAGCTCTGCCATCAGGTCGGCACCGTGACCACGCGCAACAAGACGCGCGAGCTCTACGACGCGGGCTTCCGCAAGGCGGCGGTGATGCACGCGACCGCCGACGGCCTCGATCGCGCGAAGCTGCTCGACGCACTCTCGGCCTGGAGCGCGCGCGTGGCCGCCGGCGAAGCGCCCGAGGCGCCGCCGCGTCCGCAAGGCGTCGAGCGCAACCTCGTCGTGACGCAGTGGGGCTGGGGCGACGCGACGACCTACGCCCACGATGAGATCGCCACCGACAAGCGCGACCCGACGCTCTACCCGCACGCGCCGATCTACGGCGTGGACATCGGCAACGACCACGTGCTGACGCTCGACCCGACGCTCCACGTGGCGACCGCCGTGAAGACGCCGACGCTCGGCGGCTTCTCGACGCCGTGGTGCAATCAGACCTACAAGCCGCTCGGCGCGAAGAGCGAGCCGATCCCGGTCGGCTTCGGCTCGCTCGGTTGCCCTGCGCCGGGTGGCGCGAGCAGCATGCCGAACGGCTACGTGAATCCCGCGAATCCCCACAATCCGATGATGGACGACAAGGGCCGCGTCTGGATCACGACGCAGGTGCGTCGCGAGTGGGGCGACGACTTGCCGGAGTTCTGCAAGCAGTCGCCGGTCATCGCGCAGAACTACCACCACCGGCAGCTCGGGGTCTACGACCCGCGCACGGGCGACACGCAGCTGATCGACACTTGTTACGGGACGCACCACCTCCAGTTCGACGCGAAGGGCGTCCTGTGGAGCAGCGGCGATTCGTACGTGATCGGCTGGTTCGATCCGGCGAAGTACGACCCCGCGAAGCCGGAGACGCTCGCGGCCGCCCAGGGCTGGAGCGAGATCGTGGTGGACTCGGACGGCGACACAAAGCCGGACCGCGCGCTGGTCGGCTTCAATTACGGGATCATCCCCAACCCCACGGACGGCAGCGTCTGGACGGCGCAGCCCGGCAACGACCCCGGCATGCCGTTCGACTCTCGCGGCCGCCTCGTGCGCTACGACCCCGCCGCCGACCGCCACGAGACGTTCGTGCCGCCGGCGCCCGGCGCGGGGCCGCGGGGCGTCGACGTCGATACGCAGGGCGTGATCTGGGCGTCGCTCGGCGGCAGCGGCCATCTCGGCAAGTTCGACCGCTCGAAGTGCAAGCAGACCTGGGGCGGCGGCGACCAGTGTCCCGAAGGCTGGACGCTGTACCGCAGCCCCGGCCCCGTGATGAAGGCGAAGGACCCGGCCGGCGAGATCGGCGCCGACTTCCACTACTACCTGTGGGTCGATCAGTTCGACACGCTCGGCCTCGGCAAGGACGTGGTGATCCTGAACGGCACCGGCAGCGACTCGCTGCTCGCCTTCGATCCCCGTACCGAACAGTGGACCGTGATCCGCATCCCCTACCCGCTCGCGACGTTCACGCGCGGTCTCGACGGCCGCATCGACGACGCGAGCGCGGGCTGGAAGGGCCGCGGACTCTGGCTCAACAACGGCATCGATCCGGTGCTGCACTCGGAGGTGCCGCAGGGCTGGGTCGGGAAGGTGCAGCTGCGACCGGATCCGCTCGCGAAGTAGCCGAGGTCGCGAAGCCGCCGGTCAATCAGAGAGCTTGCGGTACTTCGGCTTCTTGCCCGTGGTGCCGTAAGCGATGCCGGAGAGCGTGCGGAGCTTGCGGAAGCCCGGGGAGTGATCCACCAGGCGCGGGCCCGCCGCCGTCAGCCCGCCGTCCACGACGAGCAGGTGGCCGCTCACGAACTCGCTGTCGTCGCTCGCGAGGAAGAGCGCGGCGCCGGCGATGTGACGCGGCTCGCCGCGATCGGGCCACGGCTGGATCTCCTTCACCCACACGTCCGCCGCCTCTTCGTTGCCGCCGTGCATCAGCGGCGTGTAGATCGCGCCCGGGCAGATCGCGTTCACGCGGATGCGATGACGGGCGAGCTCGAGCGACGTCGACTGCGTGATGCTCGCGACCGCCGCCTTCGCCGCGGAGTAGGCCTGCGCGCCGCCGCCGCCCGAGAGCGCCGCGACCGAGGCGGTGTTGATGATCGAGCCGCCGCGCCCGGCGGCGATCATCGCGCGCGCGGCGTGCTTGATGCCGAGGAACACCGAGCGCGTGTCGATCGCGAACGTCTCGTCCCACGCGTCGACGGCGGTCTCGGTGATCGGCCCGAACGCGCCGCCCACTCCCGCGTTGTTGAACATCACGTCGAGTCGGCCGAACGCGCCGAGAGCCGCCTCGACCAGCCCTGCGACGTCCGCTTCCTCGGCGACGTCGGCGCGCACGAAGCGCAGGCGACTCGCGTCGCCCGCGGCCGCGCGCGCCGCCACGAGCTCCGCGCCCTTCGCCTCGTTCAGATCCGCGGCGACCACCGAGGCGCCCTCGGCGAGGAAGCGCTCCACCGTCGCGCGGCCCATGCCGCTCGCGCCGCCCGTGACGACCGCGACCTTGCCCGCGAGCCGCCCGGTCACGCGTTCTGCTTCAGCGCGGCGGCGATCAGCGCGCTCGCGTCGGGAACGCCGCGCGGGATCGAGTAGGCGGAGTCCTTCGCGAGGTCGGCGCAGTAGGCGGCGACGTCCTCGATCGAGGCGTCGGGAGCGAATATCCCGGCCGTCTCGCCGACGAAGACGCGCGCGATGCGGCCCGCGCCGGCGCTCAGCACCTCGCCCGCGAGCGCGCACGATTCGTGACACAGAAAGGCGACGACCGGCGCGATCTTCTCCGGCTGCATGTACGGGCCGAGGTCGCCCGTCAGGCCTTCGGTCATGCGCGTCGCAGCGTTCGGGCTGATCACGTTCGCCTTCACGTCGAACTTCGCGCCCTCGACCGAGATCGTGCGCGCGAAGCCGATCAAGCCCATTTTCGCGGAGGAATAATTGGCCTGGCCGAAGTTGCCGTAGGTGCCGGCCGGCGACGACGTCATCACGATGCGGCCGTGCCCTTGCGCGCGCATCTTCGCGTAGGCCGGCTTCGTCACGTTGAACGCCCCGCGCAGGTGCGTCCCGTGCACGGCATCCCACATCTCGTGGGTCATGTTGTGGAACGCCTTGTCGCGCAGGATGCCGGCGTTGTTCACGAGGATGTCCACGCGCCCGAAGGCGTCGAGCGCGTGCGCCACGATCGCCTCGCCCCCGTCGGCGGTCGCGACGCTGTGCGCGTCCGCCACCGCAATGCCGCCGGCGGCCGAGATCTCGCGGGCGACGGCCTGCGCGCACTCCTCGCTCGCGCCCGAGCCGTCGAGCGCGCCGCCGAGGTCGTTCACGAGCACGCTCGCGCCGCGTGCGGCGAGCAGCTTCGCGTAGGTCCGGCCGAGGCCGCGGCCGCCCCCCGTCACGATCGCCACGCGCCCATCGAATCGAAGCTGGGACATCGCATCCTCCCGAGTGCGCCCACGGTATCGCGAGGCGCGGAGCGGCGAACGCGACCGCCATCGCACTCTCCGCCCCTCAAGGCCCCGCCGCGACCAGCCGTTGCCTTCGGCATGGCGACCTTCCGACTCCGCACTGCCCTCGCCTTCGCGCTCGCGTTCGCGCTGGCCTCGCACGCCTCGGCAGAGATCTACGAGTGGACCGACGCGGCGGGCGCGAAGCAGTTCACCAGCGACCTCGCCAAGGTGCCCGCGAGCCAGCGCGAGGCCGCCGTCGCACGCGCGCGCGCGAAGCAGAAGCCGCCGCCGGCGGCGCAGGCCGCG
>CAZCTH010000054.1:0-31641 GCA_964501435.1 uncultured Spirochaetales bacterium
ATCGTCGGCGGGGCTGGCGTTCCACCACCGCCGCCGCCGCCGCCGCCCGCACCGCCGCCCGGGCCCGCGGGACCGGCCGCCCAACTGCCCGCGGCGGGCGGAGGCGGCGCGAAGGGCAGGTACTCGTAGGCGTTGTCCCAGGGATCGCGCATGCCGCCGAGGTCGATGGCCGCGAGCGTGGGAGGCAGACCGGCGTGCTCCATCTGGAAGATCTCGAGCGAGTCGCCGATCGCGGAGATCTCCATGATCGCGCGCTGCACGCGCACGCGTTCGATGTACCCGCGGTAGCTCGTGGTCGCGAGCGCGGCGAGCGTGCCCACGATGCCGAGTACGAAGGCGATCTCGATCAGCGTGAAGCCGGCGCGCGCGCGCCGCGCCGCCGGGCTTCGGGTGCGCGCGAAGGCGTCAGCCCCGCGCACGGCTCACACCGTTGGAGCCGAGGCGCTTCGCGAGGTCGCTCGCCCCGGCGAGCGACGCGAGCGCGCGCTCGTCGCCGCGGACTCGCGCCGCGGCCTCCAGCTCCTCGAGCTCGCCGAGCAGCTCGCTCGCGGCGTCGCTGCGCGCCCGCTCGCGCTCGGCGAGCGCGAGCACCATCGCGTTGTAGGCGTCGAGCTCGTCGCCGAGATAGTCCGTGGCGCGGATCGCAATCGGCGTCGGCGCGCGGCCCGCGCCGATCTCGCCGAAGCCCGCCGTGAAGCGGCGCAGCGGGCCCGTGATGTGCCGCGCCAACCAGACGCCCGCGACGCAGGCGGCGACGACGGAGACGCCGGCGGAGATCCAGAACGCCTCGTGGAGCAACAGGATCTCGCGGGTCGCCGCGAGCGCGCGCTGCGTCGAGGACGAAGCGGACTCGAGCTGCAATGCCCAGCGCATCAGCAACGCGAAGCCAGCCGCCATGACCGCGACGAACGCGAAGGACGCCGACGCCAACACGAGGTGATGGCTGAACGCACGCAGCCGACGCGGTCGCCGGGCGCTCATCGCGACACCAACGGCGGTACGGCCGCGCGGTGCCACACCGCATCTTGCGTCTCGAAGCGCAGCCGCTCGTCCGGCACGGTCTGCAGCTCGAGCGCGAGATCGATCGCCGATCCGTCGCGCGCGGAGCCGTCGATCACCACGCGCTGCGCGGTGCCGGGCTCGCCCTCTGCGACGACGCCGCGAACGGTGATCGCGTCGAGCTCGGCGTTGCCGTCCACGAAGCGGACCACGTGCGCGCCGATCTCGAGGGTGCGACCCGCGTAGCGCGGGTCGCCGCTCTCCCAACGCCCGTGGAGCGCAGGCGGCACCGAGGACGCCTGGCCGCACGCGAACGCCGCGAGAAACACCGCTGCCGCGGCCGCACGTGCTGCGCGCGTCATCGCACCCCTCCCTGCCGCCCGCGGATCGCGCACGGCTGACCCGGAATCGGTGCTTCGCGACGCGCCCTTGACTCGCCCGATTGCCCCTCCGTGTTTTCTCGGCTCGATCCGCGTAGCCGCGCGCCTCCCTTCGGCGCCGCGGGGAGGGCGCGATGCCCCGAGACCCCTCGCCCCCCAGTGGCCGACCCCAGGCTGGATCCGCCAGGCGCAGGGCCGGTTGCCGGCGACCCGATTTTCGTTCTAGATTCGCCCCATGACCCCTCCCCCCGGCACTCGCCCGAACCCGCCGAACCGCTTCGAGCGCGTCCACCTGGCCGACATGCCCGAGCTCGGCTTCGCGCCGGGCCCCGACGACGCGCCCGAGGATCCGCGCACCGAGCTGCTGGTGGACCCGTCGCGCACGATCGTCGCCAGCAACGACAGCCCGGACGTGCCGTTCGCCGCGAGCGTGAACCCGTACCGGGGGTGCCAACACGGCTGCGCCTACTGCTTCGCGCGCCCCACCCACGAGTACCTCGGCTACTCCGCGGGCCTCGATTTCCAGACCAAGATCCTGGTGAAGCCGCGCGCGGCCGAGTTGTTGCGGAAGCAGCTGCTCTCCCCAGCGTGGAAGCCGCAGGTGCTCGCGCTCTCGGGCGTGACCGACCCGTACCAGCCGGCCGAGCGCCGGCTGCGCATCGCCCGCGGCTGCCTCGAAGTGCTGGCCGAGTTCAAGAACCCCGTCGTGATCGTGACGAAGGGCTTCCTCGTGACGCGCGACGTCGACCTGCTCGCGGAGCTGGCGCGCGTGAACGCGGCGCGCGTGATGCTCTCGATCACGACGCTCGACGCCGCGCTCCAGCGCAAGCTCGAGCCCTTCGCGTCGCCGCCGACGAAGCGGCTCGCGGCGATCGAGGCGCTGGCGCGCGCCGGCGTGCCGGTGGGCGTGATGACGGCCCCCGTGATCCCGGGACTCACGGACCACGAGCTGCCGGCGATCCTGAAGGCGGCCGCCGACGCGGGCGCGAGCAGCGCCGGACTGGTCGTGCTGCGCCTGCCCCACGGCGTGAAGGAGACCTTCTCGGACTGGCTCGCCGAGCATGCGCCCGAGCGTCGCGAGAAGGTGCTGAACCGCATGCGCGCGCTGCACGGGGGCGAGCTCTACGACGCGCGCTTCGCGCACCGCCAGCGCGGCGCGGGGGAGTACGCGGAGCAGATCCAGGCGCTCTTCGAGATGGGCCTGAAGCGCGCGCGGCTCGCGCGGCGCGGGCCGGAGCTCTCGACGGCGGCCTTCCGCCGGCCCGGTCAGGCGAACCAGCTCAGCTTCTTCGGGATCGCCTGATCAACGCGCGGCGGCGCGCGCGGCTTCCCGCTCGCCGTGTCGCTGGTAAGGTCGCCGCGCGCCGGGCCGAAAGTGTCGGCACGTGGAGGCTCACCCGCGATGCAACCCCGCCAGGCCTTCGTCGAGGGCCTCGCCCGTGCCGTGTGCGCGACGTTCTTCCGCAGCATCGAGGTGACGGGCGAGGAGCGCATCCCCCGCGGCGTTCCGCTCGTGCTCGTCGCGAATCACCACAACAGCCTGGTCGATCCGATCCTCGTGCTCGGCGCCACGGGCGTGCATGCGCGCTTCCTCGCGAAGTCGACGCTCTGGAGCGTGCCGCCCGCGCGCGTGCTGCTCGAGCTCGCCGCGGTGATCCCCGTCTACCGCGCGCAGGACGGCGCGGACATGGCGAAGAACCAGGAGACGTTCGCCGCCTGCTGGGAGGTGCTCGCGGCGGGCGGCGCGATCGGCCTCTTCCCCGAAGGCATCAGCCACGACGCCCCCCGCCTCGCGCGGCTCAAGACGGGCGCGGCGCGCATCGTGCTCGGCGCCGCGACGCAGCTCGGCGTGCGCGGCACGCGGATCGTGCCGGTGGGCCTCACGTTCGAGCAGAAGGGCCGCTTCCGCTCGCGCGTGCTCGTGACGATCGGCGAGCCACTCGACCCGGCGCCGTGGATCGCGCGCGCCGCGAGCGACGAGGCGGACGCGGTGCGCGGGCTGACCGAGGCGGTGCGCGTCGCGCTGGAGGCCGTGACGCTCAACTACCCGTCGCACGAGGACGTGCCCGTGATCGAGAGCGCCGCCGCGCTGTGGGAGGCGCGCGAGCGAGCCCTGCCGGCGCGCATGGCGCTCGAGGAGGCGTTCCAGCTGCGGCAGACGGCGCTGCGCCTCTACGAGCGGGCGCGCGCGCGCTACCCGCATCGCGTGGCCGCGCTGAGCGCGCGCGTCGAGCACTACGCGCTGCGGCTCGACGCGCAGCGCCTGCGCGACGAGCACGTCGCCGCGCGCTACCCGCGCACGGAGGTGCTCGCCTACGCGATCGGCAGCGCGACGCTGTTGCTGTTCTGGCTGCCCATCGCCGCGATCGGCAGCGTGATGAACTGGATCCCGTATCGCCTGATCTGGGCGGGCGCCCTGCTCACGCCGGGCGAGAACCTGCCGGCGACGGTGAAGCTCGTGGGCGGATTCTTCCTCTACCCGATCACCTGGCTGGCCTGGGCGCTCGCCGCGGGCGCCGCCTGGGGCTGGCTCGCCGGCCTCGCGACGCTCTTGTTAGGGCCGTTCGCCGCGTGGTTCGCGATGCTCTTCCACGAGCGCTACGAGCACTTCTGGAGCCACGCCCGCGCCTTCGCGACCGTGAAGCTGAAACCCGCGGAAGCGGCGCGCCTCAAGGCCGAACGCGAGGCGCTGCACCGCGAGATGCGCGCGATCGCGGAGGACGCGGGCGAGGAGGAGAAGCCGTGAGCCGAGCGGGACGCGCGGCGATCGCGGCGAAGGTGCTGGTTCTTGCTGCGCGCCCGCTCCGATCGCGCTGAACGATCTCGCGCCGACTGGTAGGCGCGCCCTAAGTGGCCGCGGATCAGAACGTTGAGCGTGCGCACGGCGCTCACCGGCGCCTGCGCGCGGCCGTCAGCCGCGCTTCGCGTAGTAGGCGAGCGCGTCCTCGACGCTCACCGTCTGCACGCCCGGCTCCTTGAGCACGGCCTCGAGCCAGTCCGGCTTCTCCGCGCAGCACACGGCGATCGGGCGATCGAGGCCCGACATCTGGTTCGCCTGGCGCACGAACGCCGTCGCGTAGTCGGGCGGGCGCACGTCGCGCGAGAGCTCGACCAAGGCGAACGGATCGGGCGGCGCGACGGCGCGGGGATTCGGGTAGACGAGGCTCGGCGTCGCCGCCTCGGCGCCGCCGCCCGCGAGGCCGAGCCCGTCGAGCAGCACGGCGCCGCGCACCTCCGCGGGCCGCGCGCCGGCGAGCAGCAACGCGACGTACGCGCCGAGCCCGCGCCCGAGCAGCGTGGCGCGGCCGAGGTGACGCAGCGCGGTGTCGGCATCGCCCATCAGCACCTCGGCGGTGTAGCCGCCGCCGACGGAGCCCGCGCTCTCGCCGTGACCGGTGAAGTCGAGCGCGTGCACGGGGCCCGGCCACGCGGCCGCGACCGCGGGCACGGCGCTCGGCGAGCGTTCGCCGAGGCCGTGGAGCAGCAGCAGCGGCCGCCCGTCGCCGGGGCGCAGCGCGTGGAGCGCGAGATCGATGCGCGCGTGACGCAGCTTCGTCGTGCTCACGCGAGCGCGCTCCGCAGGAAGTCGAGCACGAGCTTCGCGGTCTCGGCGGGCTTCTCGATGTGGATGAAGTGGCCGGTGCCCTTCATCTCGACGATCTCCGCCCGCCGCGGCAGGTACGGCTTCACGTCGGCGATCGTGGTGTCCCAGCCCATCGGCTCGCTCTCCGTGGCGAGCAGCCCGAGCAGCGGCACGGGCAGGCTCGCGAGCCGCGCCATCGACCACTGCGCGCGCCACGGGCCGAAGCCGCCGGGGCGCAGCACGGGGTCGATCTTCCAGCGCCAGCCGTCGGCGTCCTTGCGGGCACCGCGCGTCACGAGGTAGCGGAGCCAGGCACTCGAGAGGCGCGGGTTCATGCGCCCGCGCCGCTCGGCGAGGCCGGCGAGCGTGTCCGCGCGGCGCACCTTCTCGCCCGCGGCGCGGCGGTGGTCGAGCCAGCCCGAGAGCTCGGTCGCGAGCAGCTTCGTGCGCTCGTGGTCGGCGACGTCGGGCGGCGGGCGGTGCGACGGGATGCCGTCGATGTTGACGAAGGCGCGCACGCGATGCGGCGCGGCCTGGATCGCGTAGGTCGAGATCGAGCCGCCCTTCGAGTGGCCGAGCAGTACGGCGGGCTCGCGCGTGGTCGAGTCGAGCACGTTCAGGAGGTCGCGGATGTCGGCGTCCCACGAGTAGAGCGGCGCGTGCTCCGAGTCGCCGTGGCCGCGCTGGTCCCACACCACGACGCGCCAGCCCGCGGCGGCGAGCAGCGGCGCGAATGCGTCGAGGGTGCCCGTGAAGTCGAAACCGCCGTGCGAGCAGAAGATCACGGGGGCGCTCGGATCGCCCCACTCGGAGACGGCCAAACGCACGCCCACGGAGTCGACGCTGCGGCGGCGGTCGGGCAGGCGGGCGCCCGCGTACTGCGCGGCGGCGCGCTCGTCTGCGTCGAGGTTGGGGCTGGCGTCGGTCACGGGCGCTGTTTAGGAAATGCCGCTCGGATTCGCATCGGTGCGCGCGAAAGGCGAGTTCCCCGCGCCTCCGCCTCGTCGCGACGACGTGGAGGCGCCCGGCGTGCAAGAACGCAGGGTCGGACCCCGGCCGGTCGCCGGGCGCAGCCGAACGCCTGCGCCGGCACGCCGCGCGTGCTACGCGCTGGCGCATGCGCCGCATCGCGCTCTTCACGAACAAGATGGACGCGGGCGGCGTGCAGCGCGCGATGGTGTCGCTCGCGCGCGAGCTCGTGGGGCGTGGCCACGCGGTCGACCTGCTGCTCGCGCGCGCGCGCGGCGAAATGCTCGCGCAGCTGCCGCGCGAGGTGCGCGTGCGCGAGCTCGCGGCCCCGTGGCCGCTTGCGGTGCGGCCCCTGCTCGCGCTGCCCGCGGAGGCGCGCGCGCTCGCGCCGGGCTTCCTCGCCACCGGTACGCCGCGCGCGCTGCGCAGCCTCGGCCCGCTCGCCGCGCTGCTGCGCGACGAACCGCCGGACGCGCTGCTCGCGACGCCGATGAGCTGCGCGCTCGTCGCGCTCTGGGCCGCGCACCTCGCGCACAGCCCCGTGCGCATCGTCGCGCGCGAGGCGAACACGCCGTCCCAACAAGTCGCGCAGCGCCGCCTCCCGTTCCACGCGAAGCTCCCCGCGCTCGCGCGCGCCTGGTATCCGCGGGCCGCGGGCATCGTCGCCGTCTCCGACGGCGTCGCGGACGACCTCGCGCGCACCGCGGGCGTGCCGCGCGAGCGCATCGAGACGATCTACAACCCGCTCGACGTCGCCCGCATCCGCAGGCTGGCCGAAGAAGTGCCGAGCGAGCCCTGGCTGGTCGATGCGGGCGGTCCTCCGGTGATCCTCGCCGTCGGCCGCCTCGTGCACGCGAAGGATTTCGCGACGCTCCTGCGCGCCTTCGCGCTCGTGCGCGCGCAGCGCGCAGCGCGCCTCGTGATCCTCGGCCGCGGGCCGGAGCGGCTGCGGCTCGCGTGGCTGGCGCGCCGGCTCGGCATCGCGGCCGACGTGCGCCTCGCGGGCTACGCGGAGAACCCGTTCGCGCACATGGCGCGCGCGCGCGTGCTCGCGTCGTCCTCGCGCTACGAAGGGCTCGCGAACGTGCTGCGCGAGGCGCTGGCCTGCGGCTGCAGCGTGGTCGCGACCGACTGCCCGAGCGGGTCGGCCGAGGTGTTGCGCAACGGCGCGCTGGGCCGGCTCGTGCCGGTGGGCGACGCGCCAGCGCTCGCGCGCGCGCTGCTCGCCGCGCTCGACGAAAACCCCACCGCCGAGCAGACGCGCGCGCGCGTCGAGAGCGTGTCGGGCGGCGACGCCGCGGGCCGCTACCTGGCGCTGCTGCTCGGCGCGGACGCCGGAGCCACGGCGGGCGTCGTCTCGCGCAAGTAGGTGTGGATCGCGTCGGCCGCGCGGCGCGACGACGGCACGTCGCTCAGGTCGAACGTCGCGCGCACGTAGGCCTCCTGCGCTGCGCGCAGGTCGGCGTGGCCGCGAATCGCGGCGTCGAGGGCGCCCGGCAGCTCCTCGACGCGCTCGAACACGGGCCCGAGCTTCCACATCGCGAAGCTCGGGTCGTCCTGCCACGCGATGCGCCGCGGATTCGCGAACAGGCATGGCCGCGGCCGCGCGACGAACTCGCACAACTGGCTGCTGACGTCGCCGAGGTACACGTCGGCGGCCTGCGTGTACGTCATGTCGGTGGAGTAGGCGCTGCCGAGATCGATGCGGATGTGCGGACATTCGCGGAAGCGGCGCGGCACGCCCGGCACCCAGCGCAGCGCGAGCTTCTCGACGGCGAGCTGCGCGCGGCGGCGAAACAACATCACGTGCGGCGCGAAGATCAGGTTGTAGTCGCGCGAGGTGCGGAAGAAGTCGAGGATCGCGTGACCGGCGTCGTACCACGACGAGTAGTGCGGCGAGAAGTGCGGGTTGTAGAGCACGATCGGACGGTCGTCGTCGAAGAAGCGCGGCGGCGGCGGCGCGCCCGCGAGCGCGTCGAACTTCGGGTAGCCGACGATCGCCCAGCGCGGAGCGAGCGCGCCGGCCGCCTCGAGGCGCGCCCGGATCTTCTCGCCGGAGAGCAATGCGAGGTCGAAGTGCCGGCTCTCCGCGTCGAAGCCGACCGCGCGGTCGCCTGCTCCGTGGCGCGTGTGGATCAGCTTCACGTGCGGCGCGCCGTAATGCGTGCGCAGCCGCAGCGTGGTCTTCTCCGGCACGACCAGCGCGTCGAAGGCGTCGAGCATCGCGGCGTTCGACTCGAGCACGGCGAGCCGCCGGAACGAGAGCAGCGCGCCAATCAGCGGATCGATCCATGCGAGCGGCCCGCCCGCGCGCAGCGACGCGAGACGGCAGCGCGGCGGGAGCGGCCCCTGCGCGAGCGCGCGCACCGCTGCCTCGAGCTGCGGCGTGGCGACGAGCAGGGTGACCTCGACGTCGGAGAAGCGGCGCGCGAGCTCGAACGCGATCGGCGCGCTGTGCGCGACTTGGTGCACGTGGTCGTGGTTGAACAGGAAGCCGATGCGAAGCGCGCGGCCAGGCGCAGCGCGCGGCGTGCGCGCGCCCGCGGGCACCGGTTCCCAGGCCGTCGTGATCGCTCGCGCGGTGCCCATCGCCCCCCTCGACCTCTTCCAGATAACGCGCAGTCGGCAAGCGCGCCGCCTGGGTTCAACGGGGTTCAACCCGCGGACTGCAAGCGCGGTTGCACGGCTCAGCCCTGGAATGCGCGGAGGTCTTCGGGCTGCGGCGCTTCGATCGCGAGCGACGCGCCGGCGGCGCGGGCGATCTCGAGCCGAGCGGCGTGGAGGAGCACGCGCGGCGCCGCGTGCGGGGCGCCCGCGACCCAGGCGGGGCCGTAGAGGTCGTCGCCGGCGATGGGCGCACCGTGCGCCGCGAGGTGCACGCGCAGCTGGTGTGTGCGCCCGGTCACGGGCAATGCTTCGACGAGCGCGCCGCGAGGGACGCGACGCAGCACGCGGAACTGCGTTTCGCTCTCGCGCCGCCCCTCGGCGGCAGCGGCGAAGATCCCGAACTTGAAGCGCGACGGATGCGGCGCGCGCCCGAGCCAGCCGGTCGCCGCGAACGCGTCCTCGCGCGGAGCGGGCGACACGCACGCGAGATAGCGCTTCTCGACGCGTCGCTCGCGGAACGCGCGCCCGAGCTCCGCGACGCGCGCGCGGCCGCGCGCGAAGAGCGCCACGCCGCTCGTCTGGCGATCGAGCCGATGCACGGCGAACAGCGTGCGGTCGCCGAGCAGATCCTGCAGCGCGTTCTCGAGCGAAGCGCGGAAGCTCGCGCGCGTTCGGCCCATCGAGAGCCACGGCGGTTTGTCCACCGCGACGACCGCGTCCGCATCCAGGAGGATGCGCGCGCGATCGAAGACGACGGGCTCCGGCTCGCGCACGAAGCCGTACACCGCGATCCACGCCCCCGCGGCGACGCGCGCGGGCGGCGCCTCCGGGTCGACGGGCTCGCCCGACACGTGCAGGCCCCCGTGCCAGATCGCCCGGTCGAGCTGCGCCGCGCGCGCACCGACGCGCACGCGCGCGTCGTCGAGAAACTCCGGCCACGACAGCGCGCGCTCCACGGCCCAGCGCGCCTTCCACACCGGCGGATCGAAGCGCTCGGCCTCCGGCGAGCGCGGCTGCGCGTCGGGCTCTGCGACCAGACTGGGGCGCTCCATGCCGCAATTGTGGCGAACCGCCATCGCGCGCGGGGAACGCCTCGCGATCGATCGCCGCGATCCGCCCCAACGGCGCGAATCGATTCCAAGACGCCTTGCGGCCCGCAGTACGGATGGCAACGATGCCGCGTCTTTTCGGAGGAAGCATGTCCGCTCGCCTAGGCGTCCCGTGGCTCGCCATCCCGCTCGCACTCTCCGCG
Organism: uncultured Spirochaetales bacterium; assembly: GCA_964501435.1. GTDB lineage: Bacteria > Myxococcota_A > UBA9160 > UBA9160 > UBA6930 > VGRF01. Next base: position 9,791 of record CAZCTH010000054.1, read on the forward strand.
CTCATCGCCCTCGCCTGCGCGAAGGAAGACGCGCCCAGCGCCGCGCCCGAAGCAGCCGCGCCGCCGCCCGCGAACGAAGTCGGCGTCGCCGACCTCGCCGGCCTGCGCACGCTCGCGCAGGGCGCGCTCGGCGCGCTGCCGACCGAGGCGACGAGCGAGGCGAATCCCGTCACCGAGGAGAAGATCGCGCTCGGCCGCATGCTCTACGTGGAGAAACGTTTCTCGAAGAATCAGGACCTCGCGTGCGCGTCGTGCCACGCGCTCGAAAAGTTCGGCGTCGACGGCGAACCCACCTCGCCGGGCCACAAGGGCCAGCGCGGCGACCGAAACTCCCCGAGCACCTTCAACGCGGCCCTGCACTTCGCGCAGTTCTGGGACGGCCGAGCCGCCGACGTCGAGGCCCAGGCGAAGGGACCGGTGCTGAACCCCGTCGAGATGGCGATGCCCGCCGAGACCGACGTGGTCGGCGTGCTGAAGTCGATCCCGGGCTACGCGCCGCTGTTCGCCGCCGCGTTCCCCGGTGAAGCCGACCCGATCACGTACGACAACATGGCGCGCGCGATCGGCGCGTTCGAGCGGCGCTTGATCACGCCGGGCCGCTTCGACGCGTTCCTCGCCGGCGACGACGCGGCGCTCAGCGCCGCGGAGCAGCGGGGCCTCGCGGTGTTCCTCGACACCGGCTGCACGAGCTGCCACTTCGGCGCGACCCTCGGCGGCCAGATGTATCAGAAGCTCGGACTCGTCGAGGCCTACCCGACGGAGGACGTCGGCCGCGCGAAGGTCACCGGCGCCGAGGCCGACAACTTCTTCTTCAAGGTGCCGTCGCTGCGCAACGTCGCGGAGACCGGGCCGTACTTTCACGACGGCAGCGTCGCGACGCTCCGCGAAGCGGTGACGCTGATGGCGAGGCATCAGCTGGGCAAGACCCTCGCGGAAGCGGACGCGGCCGACCTGCTCGCGTTCCTCGGCGCGCTCACCGGCAGCATCGACCCGGCCTACGTCGCCGTCCCGCCGCTGCCCGAGAGTGGCCCGGACACGCCGGCGCCCGACCCCTCGTAGAGCGCGCGCGGGCCACGGTGCAGCCGCTCCGCTTTCGCGCGCTGTGGTGCGTCGGCGGCGCGCTGCTCGTCGCGGCCGTCTGCGCCGCGAGCCTCGCGCCCGCGCGCGAGCTCCCGGACGTCGGCGTCGACGACGGAGTCGAGCACGCGCTGGCGTATGCGCTGCTGACGCTCTGGTTCACCGCGCTCGCGCTGCGCAGGCATTGGCTGGTGGTGGCGGCTGCGTTGTTCGGCTTCGGCGGCGCGGTCGAGGGGCTGCAGGCCGCGAGCGCGCTCGGCCGGGTCGCCGATTCCGCCGACCTCGTCGCCAACGGCGTCGGCATCGCGGCCGCTCTCGCCGGCGCGTTCGCCGGCCTCGGCGGCTGGATGCGCTGGGTCGAACGGAAGTTGTTGGGCGCCTGAGCGGCGCGTCGCGTCAGCCCCCGAAGGCGCTGGCGAGCAGCTCCTCGAGCTCGAGGCGATGCACGCGCGCGGAGCCCACCGCGGGGCTCGCGGCCGCGGGGCGCCCCGCGTAGGCGAGCTTGGCGCGCGCCGGAATCAGCGCCTGCAGGCGCTCCCGCACGAACGTCCAGGGGCCCATGTTCGCGGGCTCCTCCTGCACCCAGGTGACGTGCGTCGCGCCCGCATAGCGGCCGAAGATCGCCGCGAGCTCGGCGTCGGGCCACGGGTAGAGCTCTTCGACGCGCACGATCGCGACGTCGCCCTTGGCGTTGCCCTCGCCGAGCGCGTCGCGTTCCTCGCGGCGCGCGATCACGTCGTAGTAGACCTTCCCGCTGCACACGAGCACGCGCTTCGTGGCGGCGCCGTCGCGGCACGCGGTGTCGTCGAGCACCGAGTGGAAGGCGCCGCTCGCGAGGTCGCCGACGCTCGAAACCGCCCGCGGCGCGCGCAGCAGGCTCTTCGGCGTGAAGATCACGAGCGGCGCGCGGAAGTTGCGGCGCATCTGGCGCCGCAAAACGTGGAAGTACTGTGCCGGCGTCGTGCAGTTCGCGATCTGGAGATTGTCCTCGGCGCACAGCTGCAGATAGCGCTCGATGCGCGCGCTCGAGTGCTCGGGGCCCTGCCCCTCGAAGCCGTGGGGCAGCAGCATCACGAGGCCGCTCATGCGTCCCCACTTCACGTGGGCCGACGCGATGAACTGGTCGATGATCACCTGCGCGCCGTTGGAGAAGTCGCCGAACTGCGCCTCCCAGAGCGTGAGGGTGCCAGGCGCCGCGAGGGAGTAGCCGTACTCGAAGCCGAGCACCGCAGCCTCGGAGAGATGGCTGTCGTACACCTCGAAGCGCGCCTGCGTCTCGGCGATGTGGTCGAGGCCCGCGTACTCGTGCCCGGTGGTCTGGTCGACGACGACCGCGTGCCGCTGGCTGAAGGTGCCGCGCGAGCAGTCCTGCCCGGAGAGGCGGACGGGCGTGCCCTCGGTGACGAGGCTGCCGAACGCGAGCGCTTCGGCGAGCGCCCAGTCGATCGGGCCGCCGTCGGCGACGGCCTTGCGGCGCCGATCGAGCAGCGGCAGCAGCTTCTTGTGCACCTGGAACCCGGGCGGCACGGCGGAGATGCCCTCGGCGATGCGCGCGAGGCGCTCGACGGGCACCGCGGTGACGGCCGGCTCGGTCGGGCGCGTGCGCGACATGCCCGCCCACGAAGCGCGCAGCTCGTACTCCGCCTCCGCCGTCGGCGGCGCCGTCTTGATCGACTCGAGCGCCTGGAGCAGCTGCTTGTTCAGGTCGGCTTCGATGCGTTCGACGTCGGCGCGCGTGAGCACGCCACTGCGCACGAGCCGCTCGGTGTAGAGCGCGCGCAGGCCCGGCAGCGCGCGGATCTTCTCGTACAGCAGCGGCTGCGTGAAGCTCGGCTCGTCGCCCTCGTTGTGCCCGTGGCGGCGATAACAGACCATGTCGATCACGGCGTCTTCGCCGAAGCGCTGGCGGTAGGCGAACGCGAGTCGCGTGCAGTGCACGACGGCGTCGGGGTCGTCGCCGTTCACGTGAAAGATCGGCGCCTGGATCATCTTCGCGACGTCGGTGCAGTAGAGCGTCGAGCGCGCTTCCTGCGGCGTCGTGGTGAAGCCGATCTGGTTGTTGACGACGACGTGGATCGTGCCGCCCGTCGAGTAGCCGTTCAGATGCGAGAGGTTCAGCACCTCCGCGACCATGCCCTGTCCGGCGAACGCGGCGTCGCCGTGGATCAGCACCGGCATGATCTGCCGGCCCTTCGCGTCGCCGATGCGAACCTGCTTCGCCTTCGCGCGGCCCTCGACGACGGGGTCGACCGCTTCGAGGTGCGACGGATTGGCGGTGAGCGAGAGATGCACGCGGCCGCCGCTGCGGGTCGCGCGGTCGGTCGTGTAGCCCTTGTGGTACTTCACGTCGCCGGAACCGAAGGGTGCCTCGGCCTCCTCGATGTCCTCGAACTCCGAGAAGATCGAGGCGAGCGACTTGCCGACGATGTTCGACAGCACGTTGAGGCGACCGCGGTGCGCCATGCCGATCACGAGCGAGCGCACGTGATGGCCGGGCGCGTCCTCGACGATCGTGTCGAGCAAGGGGATCAGGGCCTCGGCGCCTTCGAGCGAGAAGCGCTTCTGGCCGACGAACTTCGTGTGGAGGAAGCGCTCGAAGAGCTCCGCCGCGCACACCTTCTCGAGCACGCGGAGCTTCTCTTGCGTCCCGAGAGGCGTCGCGTTCTCCGTCTCTTCCATGCGCCGCATCAGCCACTGGCGCTTGCCGGGGTCCTGGATGTGCGTGAACTCCACTCCGATCGAGCGGCAGTAGGTGGCGCGCAGGCGCGCGAGGATCTGCGCGAGCGGCTGGATCGGACCGCCGGGCAGGTCGCCCGCGAAGAACGGCGCCGCTTCGTCCTCCTTGCCGAGCCCATAGTGAGCAGGGTCGAGCTCCGGGAAGTACTCGACGCGCGTGCCGAGCGGGTCGGTATCCGCGATGCGGTGACCGCGCGCGCGGTAGGCGTGGATCATGCGCAGCACGCGCGCGTACTTCTCGGCGACCTGCGGGCTCGCGAGCGACTGCGGCGCGTCCGGCGCAGCGTCGGGCAGCGCGGGCTCCGCGCGGTCGCGATCGGGATCGAACAGATCGGCCCAGCTCTCGTGCACGGAGCCCGGGTCGATGTCGTAGCGCTGGCGGATCTCGGAGACGATGCCGGCGTTCACGCCGAACGTCTCGAGCAGCACGCTCTCGTCTTCCGCGGCGGCGTTCTCCTGCGCGCTTTCGTCGTCTTGCATCGCCGAATGGACCTCTCGCGCTGAAGGCGAGCAACTCTACCAGTCGAGCCCCCCGACGCATGGGCGGCCGCCGCCCGGCGTCGACGTCTGGCTCGGGCGCGTCTTGCGCTCAGCCCCCCGCCTTCATCAGCGCGTCGAGCGCCGCGGTCACCTCGGCGGTGGTCGCAGGACGATCTTCGGGCTTCTTCCCCATCAGCTTGGCGACGAGCGCCGCGAGATCGGGAGGAATTCCGGGCACGAGCTCGCGCAGATCCGGAGGGGCCGTGTGGCGATGGTGATACGTGACGTCGCCGTCGCGGAACGGCACGCGGCCCGCGAGCAGCTCGAAGAGCGTCACGCCGAAGGCGTACAGGTCGGCGCGGTGGTCGACCTTCTCGCCGATCGCCTGCTCGGGCGCCATGTAGTAGGGCGTCCCGCCGATCACGGTCGCGGCCTTGCGCACCTCTTCGACCATCTTCGCGAGGCCGAAGTCCATGATCTTCACGACGCGGTCGCGCGTGAAGAACAGGTTCGCGGTCTTGATGTCGCGGTGCACGATTCCGCGCTCGTGGGCGAATTGCAGCCCAGTCGCGATCTGGATGCCCATGCGCACGGCGTCCTTGGGCGAGAGCTTCCCGCGCTTCTTGAGGATCGCGTCGAGGGGCATGCCCTCGAGAAACTCCATCGTCAGGTAGTAGTTGCCGTCGGCCTGGTCGGCGTCGTAGATCGTGACGATGTTCGGGTGATTGAGCGCCGCCGCCGACTGCGCTTCGCGCAGGAACAGCGCCACCGCCGTCGGGTGGTCGCGCAGGTTGTCGGGCAGGCGCTTCAGCGCGACGACGCGGCCGAGGCGCCTGTCGCGGGCCTTGAACACGATGCCCATGCCGCCGCGGCCGAGCTCGCCGAGGATCTCGTAGCGCTGTTCCGCCGACGCGTTCGGGCGCGCCGCCGCCACCGTCGCGGGCTGCGTGGCGGCCCCGGCCGCCGCCGTGTTCAGCTGCGACTGGCGCTGCGTCTCGATCTGCGTGACCTGCTCGCGCAGCGCGCGGATGCGGTCGTTGATGCCGGGCCACTGATAATCGCGCTTGCGCATGCTCTCGAGCGTCGCGAGCGCTTCCGACAGGTCGCCGTTCTTCTCGAACGCGCCCGCGAGCTGTTCGTGCATCTCGAGCGACGCCGCTTCCTCGCCGACGGTGTGAATCGCTTCCTTGAAGCGATCGATCGCGAGCACCCACTCCTCGCGCGACATGAACAGGCCGGCGAGCGCGGAGCACGACTCCGCGTAATCCGGGTCGCGCAAGTCCACCTGCTGGAAGTTGCGGATCGCGCGCTCCTCGTCGCCCTGCTGCAGCGCCGCGGCACCGGCCTCGTGGTGGCGCCCGACGCGCTCGAGCAGGTCGAGCACCTTCGCGTCCTCGCCCGCGCGGCGGTACGCCTCGATCGCTTCCGGAAAGTCGTAGATCGTCTCGAACGCCTGCGCGGCCTTCAGGAACTCGCCCGCTTCGAGGTAGCCGGCTGCGGCGCGGCGATGGTCGCCCGCCTGCTCGTAGAGCTCTGCCGACTCCGAGCCGCCGCCGCTCTCCGCGGACAGTGCGGCGGCCTGCGTGAGCTGGCCGGCCTCGCGATAGAACTTCGCGGCCTCCGCCTTGTCGCCCTGCTGCTCGTGGTACTTCGCGCGCAGCTCGGCGGCCTTCTGCGTCATGCCCGCCTTGTCGAGCGCGCGCGCGCAGAGCGCGAGGTCGCCGAGCAGGAACGGCTCGACGGCCTCCTTCACGCCCTGGAACACGGCCTGGCGCGGGTCGCCGACCGCGAGCGTCACCGAGTGCGGCGTCAGCTCGTGCACCTCGATCTTGCGTTCGTAGACGCAATCGCCGTAGCCCGCGACGACGACGTGGTCGCCGCGCCCGACGTAGAAGGTCGTCTGCTCGTCCTTCACGAACTTGAGGCTCGAAGGCACGCCGCGCAGCGCGACGCGCGCGACGCCGCTGGTGTCGCCCTCGGGCCGCGCCAGCTTCACCTCGAGTGCGGCTTCCTTCGGCCGGAAGTCGAACACGACCTCGAGCGTCTGCCCGCGCAGCACGTGGACCTTGCGCTCCTCGAGGTAGTTGCCGAGGACTTCGCCCTTCTCGTCCTGCATGATGCCGTGCACGCAGACGTAGAAGTCGCGCGCGGGAATCATGCGGAACACGTTCTCGCGCTGCGCCATGTAGCGCCGGAAGCGGGACCACGAGACGCCCTTCTTCTGATAGAGCGCCGTCTTGCTCCTGCCGTGCTCTTCGCGCTCGCGCTTCGCCTTGCCGGGCCCGCGCGAAATCTCGATCGCGAAGAAGCCCTTCGCGCTCTTCCGCGTCTCGTATTCGAGGCGGACCTTGAGCCGGCCCCAGCCGCGCACGAACGGCGCCGTCAGCAGCGCGAGCAGCAGCCCGTACGGGAGCAGCGCGCGCAGGTTCCAGCGCATGTAGCGCGCCGGATCCGGGACGGTCGCGGCGACCGCGAGGATCTCGACGTCGTCGAGCGTGCGGCCCGTGTGCATGCGCACCTCGAGCTGCAGATCCTCGGGCGTGATCGGCGAGTCGAAGGCGGTCGGAGTCTTCGGCTTCACGCGCGCGACGAACGACGCCTCGACACCGAGCTCGTCGTTGACGAGGGAGAGGTCTGCCCGCTCGGTCGAGAACTTGAGCGTGCGTTGCCAGGCGCCCTTCGCGAGATCGCTCACGCTCCCGGTCGGCACCAGCTCGTAGCGCGCGTTGAACGACGCGCGCACCTCGGCGTCGAGCGCGCGAACGTCGAACGTCTTCGGCAAGAGCCACGAGCGCGCCACCTCGACGGCGCTCAGCTCGCGCGAGATCCCGACGAACGTGACGCCCGCGAAGGGCGACCCGTCGCGGCGCACCGCCGGGAAGCCCGCGGCGAGCGGCGCGAAGCCGCCCGTGACGTCGGCTTTCTTCTGCTCGTCGTCCGCCGTCTTCGCCGTGCCCGCCGTGGCGGCGATGCCGGTGAGCGCGGAGACGCGCGCCGTCTCGCGCGCGGCCGCCTCTTCGTCGCCGTTCTCGGCGTAGACCTTCGCGAGCGCAGAGCGCAGCGGCGTGTCGTCCGGCGCGATCTCGACGGCCTTCTGGAGCGAGAGCTGGGCGCCCGCGAGGTCGCCGCTCTCCTCCTGGATCTTGGCGGCCTCGAGCAACACTTTCGGGCGGTCTTCCGGCGCCACGACCTCGGGCTGCAGCACCTCGAGCGCGGCCTTCGAGTCGCCGGCCGCCTGGTGCGCGCGGGCGAGCGCCGTTCGCGCGTCGGCGTCCTCGGGCGTGAGCTCGACCGCACGCGCCAGTGGGGCCAGCGCTTCGGCGTGCTTGCCCGCCTTCAGCAACAACTCGCCCTGTCCCTGCAGCGCCTCGGACTGATCCGGGTCGACCGCGAGCGCATTCGCCCACGCCTCGGCCGCGCCGGTGTCGTCGCCTGCAGCGGCGCGCGCCTCGCCGAGGCCCGCGTACACCGACGGCGCGTCTCCGCCGAGCTGCGCCGGCCCCTCGGCGCCGAGCTCCTCGTAGGCCATCAGCGCTTCGTCGTCGTTGCCGACCTGGAGGTGGGTGCGCGCGACGCCGAGCTTCGCGGCCGCGCCGAAGCGATCGGGCGCGAGCTGGGCCGCCTTGCCGTAGAGTGCGATCGCGCCGTCGGGGTCGAGCATGCGCGAGCGCGCGTTCGCGAGCGCGACGACGTGCTGCGCGCGCTCGATGGGCGGGATCGACGGATTGTGGGCGAGCGCGTCGCGCGCGGCGGCGTTGTCCGGGTCGGCCGCGAGGACGCTCTCCCAGGCCGTGCGCGCTTCCTCGTGGCGATCGAGCTCGCTCAGCGCGCGTGCACTGCCGATGCGCGCGCGCAAATCGTCGGGCGCGAGCGCCGCGGCCTGCTCGTTCAGCTCGAGCGCGCGCGCGTGCTCGCCGCGCGCCTCGGCGTTCGCCGCGCCGGCGAGCAGCAGCTCGGTGTCCTTGCCTTCGATGATGCCCTGTCGCACCTGCAGCCAGTTCGGGTCGTCCGAGCCGGTGGCGCTCGCGAGGCGCGATCGCTCGGCGATGGAGATCGCGGGATCCTGGGCGGCGCGACTCAGCTCGGCGCGCAGCGCGTCGACGGTCCGCCCGCGGCTGCCCGCGAGCGGCGGCACCGCGTCCGCCGGCCGGCCCGCGTCGATCTCGGCCCCGACTCGTTCGAACAGGCTGAGCTCGGAGAGCCGCACCGGCTCCGGCTTCAGCGGCAGCGAGAGCGCCTTGTGCACCGGGCGCGACGCTTCGACGAGCAGGTCGCCGAGCTTCGCGAGCTTGCCTTCCGCGTGCCCTGCGGCGAGCGGCAGATCCCACTTCGGCCCTGCGTACACGCGCATCCAGACTTCGGCGGTCCCGCGCGAAAGGCGCAGGGTCGTCGTGAAGACGTGCGTCGCCTGCGCGCGTGCCGCTACCGCCGCGGCGTCGTCGCCGTGGAGCGTGCGCCGTTCCGGCCCGGCGACGGCAGCCACCGCGGCTTCTCCGTCGCGCCGCGGCACGCTCGCGAAGCCGCCCGCCTCGAGCTCGGCGCGCCACCACTCGCGCACGCCGCCGTCCACGCTGCGAAACACCTGCCCGGCGTCCGGCGGAAGCACCAGCGCCTTGGGCGCGGCGGCGGCCGGGGCCGTCTTCACCTCGGAGGTGGAAGAGCGCACGCTGGCGGATTGCGCGCCCGCCACGAGGGGAGCGAGGCAAAGTCCGGCCGACAGCAATGCGATGCGCGCGTGCACGAGCATGACGCTCCTGCATCGGCCGGGAGCGCCTCGGGGTTGATGGGGACTTGCCCATGCAATGCGCGGGCTTGCGGGCCCGCGGCGCACTCAGCAGCCCGCGAAGCGCAGGGTCTCCCGGACGACGACCTCGGGCTGCTCCATCACCACGAGATGGCCCACGTCGAGGTCGCGGTAGGAGCACGCCTGCATGCGGCCAGCGAGCGTGCGGCACCACTCGGCGGGAAAGTTCCCGCGGGCAGCGCGGATCCAGAGGGTCGGGGTCGGGTGCCCACGCGCGAGCTCCAGCACGTCGAGGTCGCGACCCTGGTCGAAGATCGCGGCCTCGACGGCGCTCGGGCACTTCAGGGTGACCCGGCCATCCCCGTGCTCGCGCAGGCCGTCGAGCGCGTACAGGTCCAGGACCTCCGGCCGCCACGTCTTGAACACCGAGCGCTGTCCCCAGCTCTCGCGTGCCTCGGCGAGGCTAGGCCACTCGGTACGCCGGCGCCGCGCCCCCTCGGCGAGGGGGTTCGGCGCGTCCAGGGCTCTCGGCGGCAGCATCGCGGCGGGCGGCGGCACGACCGGATCGACCAACACGAGCCGGCGCAGCAGGTCGGGGCGGGCTCGGCTCGCGGCCAGCATCGCCGTCCCGCCGAACGAGTGGCCCATGCCGAGCGCGACCGGCCCGAGCTCTGCCGCGAGCGCCTCGGCCGCGGCGGCGAGGTCCGCGCCGAACTCGGGCCAGGCGTACGCCGCGGCGCCCGCGAGCTGCGTCGAGTCGCCGTGGCCCCGCGCGTCGAGGGCGATCACGTGGAAGTGCGCGCGCAGCGCCTCGGCCACCGGCGCCCAGACGGCTTTGCAGAAGCCCGTGGCGTGGTGGAGCAGCGCCAGCGGGCCGTCGCCGCCCCAATCGAGGAGCGCGAGCGAGACGCCCCGGCTGGGCAGCGCCAGGCTACGTCGCCGCGCCCGCGCGAGCATGTCGCGCGCCGCACGCATCTGCGCTGCCTCGGTCGCCGTCTCTTCGCCGGTCACGCCGCGCCTCCTGGGCGCACCGTGATTAGCTCGCGCGCACGGGCCCGCGCTGCGCCTCGGCGCACGGATTTTCGCGGCGCGGGGGCGACGGGAGGAACCGCGCGAGGCGGCCTACGCTGCGGCGCGTGGAGAACCTGATCGCAGCCGTCCGCGCGAACCTCGCGCGTTTCGCCCCGAGCCGGCGCAGCGTCCCGCTCGACGGCCGCAAGCACGCCGCGGTCGCCCTCGCGCTGATCCGCGGCGAGGCGGGCGAGCCGAGCTTCGTGCTGACGCGGCGCGCCGCGAAACTCCGCCGCCACGCGGGCCAATGGGCGCTGCCCGGCGGACGGCTCGACGCGGGCGAGACGCCCGAGCGCGCGGCGCTGCGCGAGATGCACGAAGAGATCGGCCTCGCGCTCGAGGAATCGGCGGTGCTCGGGCGCCTCGACGACTACCCGACGCGCTCCGGCTTCGTGATCACGCCGATCGTGGTGTGGAGCGGCGAGCACGCGGCGCTGCAGCCCGATCCCAAGGAGGTGGCCGCCGTCTACCGCGTGCCCGTGGCCGAGCTCTCGCGGCCCGGCATCCCCCACCTGCGCCGCATCCCCGAGAGCGAGCGCCCCGTGATCTCGATCCCGCTGCTCGACACGCACATCCACGCGCCGACCGCGGCCATCCTGTTCCAGCTTCGCGAGGTCGCGCTCCACGGGCGCGACACGCGCGTGGACCACTACGAGCAGCCGGTCTTCGCCTGGAAATGACGGCGCCCGCGCGGGCTACTTCACCGTGCCGACGTTCGAACGGAAGAACGCATCCAGGTCGAGGCCGGTGACGCGCTCGGCAGTCGTCTGGAAGCCCGCGGTCGTGACGGGGACCTGCTGGCGCGCGATCACGGCGACGACGGCGTCGAGGCTGAGCCGCTCGTCCGTATCCTCTCGGATCTTCGTGTCGAGTGCGTGCAGCACCGTCACCGCGTGCGCCGTCGCCGCGCCCGACGAGCGGCGTCCCGCGAGCGGCGTGCCGCGGCCCTTGCGTTCCATCGCTTCGATCGCCCGCTCGTGGCGGGTCTTGCTCACGCTGCGCGAGCGAACCAGCAGCTCGAGTCCGTAATACTCGGCGAGCCCCTCGACCACCCAGTCACCGTCGCTGCCGGCGCGCGCGCGCGTCACCGCGTGGAAGAGCTCGTGCAGGATCGGGCTCGTGACGTCGGGCGTGATGAGCGGCCGATCCGCGTGCACGAACACGGAGTTCGGCCCCGAGAGCCCGCCGCGCCACATGGGGTCGTCGGCGGCGACGATCAGGATGCGCTCGGGGAGCTGGCCGAGCACGAGTCTCAGCTTCGGCAACGTCCAGCGCAGCAGCGCGAGCGTGTCGAGCCGTCGCACGCCCTGGCCGACCGGCCCCGCGACCGCGACGTGCACGCCGGCGATGCGCTCGCGCAGCACGCCGATCCGCCCGAGCGCGAACCAGCCCACCGGCCGGTCGAAGCTGCGCTGCGGATTCTCGACCTGATAAGTCCCCTCGCCCGTCTCCGCGAACGGCACCGCGATCTTCCAGCCCTCGGGCACGCGCAGGCGCAGCGTCGAGCGCGAGCGCGCGAAGTCGACGGTGCGAACGCGCGCGGGAGGGAACAGGTCGTCGCCGCGGAACACCGCCCAGTCGTCGGCGCAGCGCGCGTCGTAGGCCGACGAGGTGCGCAGGTTGTCGATGCGGAACGTGTACCGCAGCACCCCGCCGCGCGCGGGCGGTTCCCAGCGCACGATCGAGCCCTTCGCCACGACCTTGCCGTCGCCGCGAAAGCCGACGTGGCGCGCGGGGTCGATCTGGAGCTCGATGAAGCGGACCGCGAGCGCGCCTTCGCCGATGCGGATCGACGCCTGCGCGAGCCGCTCGCTCGGCACGATGCGCGCCTCGAACGTGGTGACGTAGGCGGTCGTCGCGGGCTGCGCCTGCGCGAACGCGCCGCCCGCGAGGGCGAGCATCGCGAGCGCGAGCGCGAGCGCGGGCGCGAGCCATCGGGCGCGCATCAAGCGGCTCGCTGCGCGCGCGCGAGGCGCGCCACTTCGCGCCCGAGCGCGACGCGCGCCTCGGTCGACATGTCGTTCGTCTCGCCCTTCCGCCATTCGCCCAGCGCCTCGTCGACCGCGTCCAGCCGCGGGCCGAGCCCGCTGCGGTTCGCCAGTTGGATCGCGAGCCCCGGCCGAGCGTTCAGCTCGAGGATCGCCGGGCCGAGGTTCGCGTCGATCACGACGTCCGCGCCCACGTAGCCGAGCCCCGTGCGGGCGGCGGCGGAGACGGCCGTGTTCAGCACGTCGTCGAAGCTCGGGATCGGCACGCCGACCAGCGGTCGATCGTTGTCGGGATGCTTCGTCACCGTCTTGCCGCGGAACATCGCGTGGATCGTCTCCCCGCTCTCGAGGTCGATTCCGACGCCGAGCGCGCCCTGATGCAGATTCGCGCGCCCGCCCGAGGCCGAGGTCGGCAGGCGCGTCATCGCCATCACCGGGATGCCGCGGTAGACGATCACCCGGATGTCGGGCACGCCGTCGACCGCGAGCGCGGCGAGGCGCGCGTCGATCACGAGCTTCTCTTCCACCATCGCGACGTCGGCGTGGCCCGCCAGCGAGTAGAGGCCGGAGATGATGCCGGCCGCGTGGTAGACGAAGTCCTCGGCGGACACGACGCGCTGGCCGCGCATCATCTTCCCGTCGCGCACGTCGATCACGAGGATGCCGTTGCCCATCGCGCCGCGGGCGGGCTTCAGCACGAACGCGCGCTCGCCCGCGAGCTGCGGCAGGAGTCGCTTCGCCTGCGCGTGCACCTCGGCGACCGCGAGCAAGCGCGGCACCGGAATGCCCGCGTCCTGACACATGCGCTTCGTCGCGAGCTTGTCGTCCACGAGCGGATAGAAGCGGCGCTCGTTCACGCGCAGCGTGTAGCGCTGATTGCGCGCGTTGATGCCGAGCACGCCGAGGGCATGGAGGCGGCGCGGAAGCATCACGCCGCCCCGTCGCCCGCCGGCTGCGCGAGCGAGCGGAAGCGCAGCAGGTCGCTCACGCGATAGCCCGTGTACCCGCCGATCCACACCAGCACGCCCATCGCGCAGAAGGTGAGCTCGGGAAACGTGAACATCAGGTACTCGGCGCGCGCGCTCTGGAAGATCGGATGGATGGTCGCCGCGACGCCGGTCGAGATCGTCGCGCGCACCACCGCCTCGCGCACGCCCTCCTCCGCGGAGGTGATGAAGATGCGCTCGGTCAGCATGGTGAGGATCACCATCGGGAAGAGCACGCCGGCGAACAGCGCGGAGGTCTGCGTGTCGTCGCCGACGAGCGCGAAGCCGGCGACGAGCAGCACGACGGTGCACAGCATGATCGAGAGCCGCGGGACCATCAGCAGGCGCAACAAGTCGAGCGCGCGGCGCAGCGCGAGCGCGAAGACGATCACCCCCGCGACGAGCGCGAGGCTGCGGAACAGCGAGTAGTCGCGCAGCGCGAGCGAGATCAGGATCGGCATGAACGTGCCGTAGGTGGTGACGCCGATGACGTTGCGAAAGAGCGCGATCACCACCGCGCCGAGCGGGATCAGCAAGAGGACGCGCAGCGCGGCCTGCGTTGGCAGGGGCAACCGGTAGAAGGACAGGCGCTCGAATACCGGATTGTCCGGCGTCAGCAGGTTGGCGATCTCTTCGGCGCGCAGGTGCTCGCGCAGCGAGCGGTAGCGGTACCCCACCGAGAGCACCGAGGTCGCCTCGACCGACGCCGCGCTGCCGCGCCCGAGCACGAGGAAGTTCTCGGGGCGGCGCGCGAAGAAGCCCTCGGCGCCCGTCGCGACGGGGCTCGCGAGCATCGGGATCCACTTGTCCGCGATCCACACCTCGGTCCAGGTTCGCTCGCGCGGCGTCGCGTCGACGCGGAGCTCGAGGCCGTGCACGAGGCGCGCGGGAACGCCCGCGGCGCGCATCAGCGTGACCAGCAGCTGCTCCTTGCCGGTCTCGCTGCCCTCGCGATTCGCGAGCACGAGCAGCGGGTCGTCGGCGCCCTGGTCGACGGTGGCCACCTCGTTCGCGACGCCCTGATAGATCGTGCGGATGCGCGCCGGCAGGTCCTTCATCGAGGGCAGATCGAGCTGCTCGAGGCGCGCGGCGATCTCGGGCGCGTCGACCGGCAGCGTCGGCGCCTGCGGCAGGTAGAGCGCCGCGACGCTCTTCGGCGGCGCGGGGAAGGGCCCCGCTTCGGGCAGCGACGCCTCGAGCGCGTTCATCTGCACGTGGAATCCGTAGACGACCTCGTGGATCGGGCCGATCGTGCCGGACCACACCGCCGTGCGGTTGCCGTTCGCCTCTTCGCGCGCGACGAAATCGAGGCCGTCGTTCGTGGTGTTCTCGTCGAAGATCGTCTGTCCGGCTTCGCTGCCGGGAACGAGCGCGCGCAGACTGCCGGGCACGTTCGAGCCGCGCGCGTTGACGCGCACCTCGACCTGCCACGGCCCGACGCCTTCTGCGACGCGCAGCGGAATGCCGAAGCCGAACAGCTTCACGCCGAACACGGCCAGCCCGAACGCCACGAGCAGCGCGCCCACGATCAACGCCGGTCGACTCATTCGGGCGCCACCTCGGGGTCCATCTCGCGCTCGGCCTCTTGCTCCGTCACGACGGCGTCCGACTCTTCGGGGCGCGCCGTCGCCTCGACGTCGGTTTCCTCGCCGATCGGCTGCGGGACGTCGATGCCGATGTGGAACGCCGCGTAGCCAGGAATCACGACCTGCGGCAGCGCCATGCCGAGGATGCGGCCACGAAACGGCGACTCGACGCGCTTCGTCTCGTTGGTCACCGGGTCGGTGACGGTGCCGAGCAGGTCGCCGACCTGCACGCGCTCGCCGAGCTTGCGACGCGTGAAGAAGATGCCGCCGTCGTCGACGCGCACCCAGCGCGTGCGCTGGTAGATCGGCGGCACATAGCGAACCGGCGCGTCGTCGCTCATGCCGAGCGAGGCGAGGATGTTGCGCACGCCCTCGACGCCGCGCGCGATCTCGCGCTCCTGGAAGCGCAGCGGCTCGCCCGCCTCGTAGGTGATCGCACCGATGCCCGCGCGGCGCGCGGCGCGGCGCAGCGTTCCGTCCTGGCCGGGGTCGTGCACGATCAGTGCGCCGCCGAAGCCGCGCGCGAGGGCGAGCGAGCGCGGATCGGTCGTGTCGATGCGGACCTGCGGCAGGTTCGTGCGGTGGAACGAGCCGGTGTGCAGGTCGATCAGCGACCCGCAGTGGCGCACGACGTCGTTCCAGAGCGACCAGGCGATGCGCGACGCGGCGCTGCCGGACGGCGTGCCGGGAAAGAAGCGGTTCAGGTCGCGGCGATCCGGCAGGTAGCGCGACGAGCGCCGGAACCCGTGCAGGTTCGCGATCGGCACCGCCACGACCATCCCGGAGATGCGCCGAGGCGTCAGCCCCTCCACCACCTTGCGCACGATCTCGATGCCGTTCAGCTCGTCGCCATGAATGCCCGCGATCAGGCAGACCGTCGGGCCGGGCGTCGCGCCGCGCGTCACGAGCACCGGGAGGTCGGTGTCGGAGCCGGAGAACGACTCGCTCGAGCGCAGGAAGAGCCGGCGCTTGTCGCCCGGCGCGACGCGCCGACCGAGCAGCTCCACTTCGTCCCAGGGCCTGGCGGCGACGACGGTCGCGGGCGCCGGCTGCGCGACTTCGGCCGGTGCGGGCGGCTGCGCGGCGGCGGCCGCGGGCGCCGGTTCGGAGGCAGGCGCCTGGGCCGCGACGGGCGCGCCGAGCAGCACGGAGAGCAGCGGGAGGATGGCCAGGGCGCGGGTCACGCGCGGCACGGTAGCCGCAGCGAATCTCGACAAAAGGGGAGCGCGCGCCCCCGAGCCGAACGGACCGCGGGAACGCGTGCGAAAGCGGCGCCCGGGTGCGCTTTCGCGGCGGTCTCCGCCTGCCCGCCGGGGCGCGCGCGCCTACCGTGCCGGGATGAGGCGCGCGGGCGGACACGGGATGGAGGCGGCGCTGGCCGACGAGCCCCCCGCAGCGCTCCCGGCGGAGCTGGCGGCGCAGGTGGATGCCTGGCTCGCGGCCGCAGTCGCGCGCGCCGCGCCGCTGGCCTTCAGCGACATCCGGCGCGGCGTGCAGGCGCTCTCCCAGCGCTACGTCGAGCGCCGCGAGCCCGGCGACGCGCTCGGCAGCCCGGCCAAGCGCGCGGCGTTCGCGACGTATTTTGCGGCGCTCCACTTCGCGACCGCCTACGGGGTGGTGCGGGCGCTGCCGGAGGCCGCGCTCGCCGGCGTGGCGCGGATCGTCGATCTCGGAGCGGGCAGCGGCGCCGTCGGCGCGGGCGTCGCGCTCGGCATCGCGACCGCGACGCCGCCGATCCTCGCGCTCGACCGCTCCGGCTTCGCGCTCGCCGAGGCCCGCCGCACCTACGCCGCGTTCGGCCTGCGCGGGGAAACACAGCGCGCGCTCTTGCCGAGCGGAATTCCGCGCCTCGCCAGCGGCGACCTCGCAGTGGCCGGCTGGTTCCTGAACGAATGCGACGACGTCGCCCGCGAGCGCGTGCTGTCGGCGTTCGAGCGCGGCCTGCAGGCCGGCGCGCGCGTGCTGGTGCTCGAGCCGCTCTCGGGCCGCGCCGTGCCCTGGTGGGACGAGCTGGCGGCGCGCTTCTCGGCGCTCGGCCTCGCGTGCGGCTCGGTGCGCTGGCAGATGGAGCGGCCCGGGTGGATCGCGGACATGGACAAGGCCGCGCGCCTCGATCACCGCGAGCTCGGGTGCCGGGTCCTGTTCGGCAGCGCGCGTCGGCCGGCGCGCGGCAACGCGCAGAGCGCGCGGTGAGCGCGCCGCGCGTCAGCGTGCTGCTGCCGGTGCGCGACGCCGAGGCGACGCTCGCCTGCGCGCTGGCCTCGATCGCACGGCAGAGCGAGGCGCGCTTCGAGTGCGTGGTGGTGGACGACGGCTCGCGCGATGCCTCGCGCGCGGTCGCGGAGCGCTTCGCCGCGCGGGACGCGCGCTTCCGCGTGCTCGCCGCGCCGCGCGCCGGGCTCGTCGCGGCGCTGAACCGCGGGCTCGCAGCGGCGCGCGCGCCGCTCGTCGCGCGCCACGACGCCGACGACGTGATGCGGCGCGAACGGCTCGCGCGGCAGTGCGACGCGCTCGACGCCGACGCCGCGCTCGCGGGCGTCGGCTGCCACGTGCACCTCTTCCCGCAGCGCGCGATCAGCGACGGCCTGCGGGCCTACGGCGCTTGGCTCAACTCGCTCGCCAGCGCGAGCGACGTGCGGCGCGATGCCTTCGTCGAGTGCCCCGTCGCGCATCCCACGCTCGTCGTACGGCGCGAGGCGCTCGTCGCCCTCGGCGGCTACCGCGACCGCGGCTGGCCCGAGGACTACGACCTCGTGCTGCGCCTCCTCGGCGGCGGCGGCGCGCTCGGCGTCGTGCCCGAGAAGCTGCTCGCCTGGCGCGACGGCCCGGCCCGACTCTCGCGCACCTCACCCGCCTACGCGCAGACCGCCTTCACCGCATGCAAGGCCGAGTTCCTCGCACACGGCTTCCTCGCGGCGCAGCCGCGCTACTCGCTCTGGGGCTACGGCGGAACCGGCCGCGCCCTTGCGAAGGCCCTCGCCGCCCACGGCAAGCAGCTGGGTCGCGTCGTCGAGCTGCATCCGCGCCGCCTCGGCCAGCGCATCCACGGGGCGCCCGTGGTCCCCCCGGCCGCCCTCGCCGATGCCGCGGCGCGCGACTGGCCGCTCGTGGTGTCGGTGTCCGGCGCGGGGCCGCGCGCCGAGATCCGGGCCGCCCTCGCCGCGCTCGGCTGGTGCGAGGGCCGCGATTTCCTTTGCGCGGCGTGACTACCCTGCCCGCGTGCCCGAGCTGCCCGACATCGCGGTCTACCTCGACGCGCTCGCGCGGCGCGTCGTGGGGCAGCGCCTGGCGCGCGTACGGCTGGCGAGCGTCTCCCTGCTGCGCACGGTGGACCCGCCGCTCGCGGACTTCTCGGGGCGCACGCTCGTCGGCGTGCGGCGTCTCGGCAAGCGCGTCGTGCTCGGGTTCGAGGGCGAGCGCTTCCTCGTGATCCACCTGATGATCGCGGGCCGCCTGCGCTGGCGCCCGCTCGGCGCGAAGCTGCAGCGCCGCTACGCCCACGCGGGCTTCGACTTCGCGAACGGCACGCTGCTGCTCACCGAGGCCGGCACGCAGAAGCGCGCGACGCTCCACGCGGTGCGCGGCGAGGCGGCGCTCGCGCTGCACGACCCCGGCGGCATCGACGTGCTCGCGTGCAGCGCTGCGGAGTTCGCCGCCGCCCTCACGCGCGAGCGCCACACGCTGAAGCGCACGCTCACCGACCCCCACGTGTTCTCGGGCATCGGCAATGCCTACTCGGACGAGATCCTGCACGCCGCGCGGCTCTCGCCGGTGCAGCTGACGACGAACCTCGCGCCGGACGAGATCGGGCGCCTCTTCGCGGCGACGCAGGAGACCCTGCGCGCGTGGACGGAGCGGCTGCGCGCGCAGGTGGGCGACGCGTTCCCGGAGGAGGTCACCGCGTTCCGCCCCGAGATGGCCGTGCACGGGAAATTCCGCCAGCCGTGCCCCGCGTGCGGCGCGCCCGTGCAGCGCATCGTGCACGCGGCGAACGAGACCAACTACTGCGCGCGCTGTCAGACCGGCGGCCGCGTGCTCGCGGATCGCGCGCTCTCCCAGTTGTTACGAAGCGACTGGCCGCGCACCCTCGAGGAGTGGGAGGCGCGGCGGCCGGGGCTGCGCGTTCCGCCCGCCGAGGCCGAGCCCGCGGAGAAGCCCGCGCGCGCGGAACGTGCGGTCAGCCCGGGGGACGCGCGCGGGATCCCCGCGCCGCCGGCGACGGCGGTGCCGGCGAGTACAGGCCCAGCAACGTCCGCAGATCCGCGATCACGAGGCGCGAGTCGAGGTAGCCCGTCG
The DNA here is from genome assembly GCA_964501435.1 of uncultured Spirochaetales bacterium. Lineage (GTDB taxonomy): Bacteria > Myxococcota_A > UBA9160 > UBA9160 > UBA6930 > VGRF01. The sequence continues at coordinate 28,755 of CAZCTH010000054.1, forward strand.
AGTAGATCTGGCGCACCGCGCCGCCCGCGTCGACCACGAACACCTTGAGCACGTGGCGCAGCGAGTCCGGCGCGTTCGCCTCGCCCGGGATCCAGACGGAGTCCTGGCCGAAGTCCGCGAGCACGGGGCGCAGCGCGGCGTCGTTCGGCGCCGTGAGGAAGCGCCAGCGCCCCTTCGGCCCGAGCCGCGCGCGCAGCTCGCGCATCTTTTCCGGCGTGTCGCGCTGCGGGTCGAAGCTCACCGTCACGAGCTCGACGCGCTTCGACAGCGCCGCGTCCTTCGCGAGCTCGCCGTCGAGGCGGTGCAGCATCGCCGTCGCGAGCGGGCACGCTTCGCCGCAGTTCAGGTAGACGAACGAGATCAGCGCGAGCTCGCCGTCCTTCAGCGCGAGCAACGGCTCCGCGAGCCCGCGCGTTCCCAGCAGGGAGTGCTGCCCGACGCGGTCGATCGGCGGAAGCTGATACGAGCCGGGGGCTGGCGCCTCGAAGCGCGCCGCGCCGGCCACCGGCGCCGCGTGCTCCGCGGGCGTCGCGAGCACGGGCCCCGCCGGCTGCGCCGCCAACGCGAGCGCGGCAAGGAGCGCGGCGCGGATTCGCGCGCTCACTTGGCGGCGACGTCGCTCGCGTTCGCGGGCAGGCCCCAGAACCCGAGCTGGCCGAAGTGCATGTGGTGCGGGCGACCGAGCTTCTCGGCGGTGAAGTCGACCGCGAAGGTCGGCGTCAGCTTCGCGCCGTCCCAGGTGAACCCCTTCAGGAACTGCTCGTCCACGCCGCCGGTGCCGTCCCAGTTCCCGAGCAGCGAGCTCGTGAAGTAGAGGCGCTTCCCGTCCCAGCTCTGGCTGACCATGTTCAGCTGCGAGCCGATCTTGTGCTCGTACACCTGCTTCGCGGCGCGCGGGTTGCTGACGTCGAACACGCGCACGGTGCCGTCGAAGAACGTGTCCACGAACAGGAACTTGTCGTCGCGCGAGAGGCTGATGTCGACGGGCAGGGGAACCTTCGCGGGATCGCCGATCGTGCCGACCTCGAGCGCCTCGAAGGTGCCGTCGCTCTTGCGGAAGACTCCCCAGAGCTTCGAGGTGAGCGCCGTGCTCGTGAACGCGTACTCCGCATCGGGTGCGAGCGCCCAGCGGACCTCGAGCGGCGCGCCGGGCACGTCGAGCGTCTGCAGCGCGCGGCGCGCGTGGAAGTCCCAGACCACCATCGTGTTGCCGAAGTTCTTCATCGCCTCGGCGTCGCCGAGCAGCTCGGACAGCTTGCGCATGTAGTTCTGGTGGCCGGTGAACGACGACGACAGCATGCGATTCAGATTCGCGTTGATGCGCAGGTCGTAGCCGTAGGGCGCGCCCTCGGGCATCGCCACCGTGCGCACGAGCGTGCCGTCGTTGTTGTACTCCGCGTAGCCGGTGCGGCCGCCCTTGTCCTTCTCGTTCGAGAGGCCGGTGATCAGCATGCGGCCGGGGATCGGATAGAACGTGTGCGGGCCGACCCAGCCCGTCTTGTCGGGGAAGTCCGTGATCGTGCGGACGAGCTTCGGCTCGGCGGGGTCGCTGCCGACGTCGAACACGAAGATCGTGCTCGTGTCGAGGCCGCCGGCCCAGAGGAAGCGCCGGTCGTCGGTGAAGCCCGCGTGGTGCGCCTCGTGGCGGCCGCCGACCGACAGCGAATGCACGACCTTCCCGTAATCGCTGCGCGCCGGGTTCGCGCCCACGGTCACCAGCTTGTCCGACCCGTCGCCGAGGCCGTCGACGCCGAGCGTCCACACGTAGATGAAGTCCTCCTGCCCGACGATCTTCGGCAGGTACGGCGATTGGCAGGTCTCGTCGGCGAGCGAGATCGACGGCGCCGAGAGCGCGAGCAGTGCGGACAAGGCGAAGCGGAGCGCGCGGAGCATGGGCGGTCCCTCCCGATGGGCCGTCACCCTACCACGCGCGCGCCGAGCGCCGCCCCGGTGCGCTCAGGCCTCCCCTGCGCCGAACGCCGCGAGCAGGGCCGCCGCCTTCGCCTCGGCCTCGTCCCACTCGGTGTCTGGCGCGCTATCGGCCACGATGCCGCCTCCGGTGTGGACCGACAGTCGTCCGGCCGTCAGGAACGCGGTGCGGATCACCACCGCGAGATCGCAGCCGCCGCGCGCGTCGAAGTAGCCGAGCGCCCCCGCGTAGAGGCCGCGGCGCGCGCGCTCGAGCCGCGCGAGTAGGCGCATCGCGGCGATCTTCGGCGCGCCCGTCATCGAGCCGGGCGGGAACGCCGCGCGCACGGCCGCGAACGCGTCGTGGCCGGGGGCGAGGCGCCCGCGCACGGTGGAGACGAGTTGGTGCACCGTCGCATAGGACTCGACCGCGAACAGCTCGGGCACGTGGACGCTGCCGATCTCGCTCACGCGGCCGAGGTCGTTCCGCGCGAGGTCCACGATCATCAGGTTCTCGGCGCGATCCTTCTCGCTCGCGCGCAGCGCCTCGGCCGCCGCGCGGTCGGCGCCAGCCGAGGCGCTGCGACGGCGCGTGCCCTTGATCGGGCGCGTCTCGAGCCAGCCGGTCGCGTCGCAGCGCAGGAAGCGCTCCGGCGAGCTGCACGCCACCGCGCCTTCCGGCAGCGCGACGAACGCGCCGAAGGGCGCCGGATTCGCGGCCCGCAGCGCGGCGTAGTGCGCGAAGGGATCCCCCGCGAACGCGGCGTCGATGCGATGCGTGAGGCACGCCTGATAGAGGTCGCCGGCCGCGATGCGCTCGCGGATGTGCTCGACCGCCTTGGCGTGATCCTGCGCATCGAAGCCGCGGAGCGGCGCGCCGGTCGCGCACCCTGCCCTGGGCACAACGGCGGGCGCAGTGGGCGGGGCCTCCGCGAGCGCGCGGGCCATGGTCACGTCTTCGCATCGGGAACTCCGCGCC
>CAZCTH010000055.1:0-11833 GCA_964501435.1 uncultured Spirochaetales bacterium
CGTCGTGATCTCGTCGGACCGCACGCGCAAGGCGCTCGCGGGCCTCGCGCCCGAGAGCCGCGCCCACGCGCACGCCGGCGCGCCGCTCTATGCCGACGCGATGACCGAGCGCGTGTACGCGGCGCTGCTCGAACGCGCGGCGCCGGTCGTCGCCTCGGGCCGCAGCGCGATTCTCGACGCGACCTTCTCGCGCACGCCGCAGCGCGACGCCGTGCGCCGCTTCGCGGCCGAGCGGGGCGCGCGTGCGCTCCTGGTCGAGGCGACCTGCAGCGCGCACGTCGCCCGCGATCGCGTGGCTCGCCGTGCGGCGCGCGGAGGCGACCCGTCGGACGCCGGCCCCGATCTCGTCGCGCCGAGCCGGGCGCAGTTCGAGCCGGTCCGCGAGTGGCCGAAGGCGGACGCGATCGCCGTCGCCACGGATCGCGAAGGGCGGGAAGCGTTTGTCTCGGGGTTCAGGCGTCTGCACGGCGGTGGATGACCGCCGCGTTACCAGCGCCGCACACGACCGACGTCCACGTGGACGAAGTCGGGGCCGGGATAGAAGCCGGTCCCTCCGCCGCGCCGCGCGAGCGCGGCGTCGCGCAGCGCCGTGAGCGCGCGACCCGGCAGCCGCACGTCGATCGCGGCGCCCGTCATGTGAAGGCTGCGCGTCGCGACCCCGTGGCTGCGCGCGGCCAGCGCCGCATTCGTCTCGGGCGAGCGGTAGCCGGAGATCACGTGGAACGGCTCGCTGGCGTCGAGGTCGCGGTGGAGCGCGTGGAGCAGGTCGAGAAGGCGCGGCGCGATCGGGTGGACGGCCCCGGAGTAGTGATCGCGCAGGATGCGGTCGATCGCGGCAAGTCCGTCGGGCAGGTACGCGCCCTCGGCCCAGTACGCGATGCGAGCGCGCTCGCCGGTGTGCGTGTGCACGAAGGCGAGCGCGCGCTCGGGCTCGGGCGGGAGCGCTGCGCGTGCGCCGCGCGGAAGCGCGAGGGCGGCGGCGCCGAGCAGCGCGCCGCGCAGCAACGTGCGTCGAGAGAGCGAGAGCGCGTGCGCGGTCTTCACAGGCAGGGTCCTCCCGGTCCGCCGAGCGTGACGTCGCTCGCGATCCCTTCGAGCGCCGCGATCACGTCGCGCGCCCGCGACCAGTCGATGCGCTCGGCGAGGTCGCTCGTCGCGGCGACGCGCTCGAGCGTGTCGACGGGCGCGCCGCCGAGGCCGTACGCGTCGGGGTGCGCCTCTACGCAGACGCGCCCGCCGCCCTGCGCCGCGACCAGCACGGGCTCGTACACGATGCGCACGGGCTCCCCGAGCGGCGTCGTCTCGTAGAGCGCCGCGACGTCGTCCGGGTGCAAGCGGATGCAGCCGTGGGTTCGCAGGGCGTAGAGGCTCGCCGGTGCGATCGTGCCGTGGATGCCGCAGCTCGACCGCGACAAGCCGAGCCAATGGCGGCCGAGCGGATTCTCCGGACCGGGCGGCACGATCGTCTTCACGGGCTTTCCTTCGCGGCGCATTTCTTCCTGGATCGACGGGGGCACGATCCAGGGCTTGTCGGTCGCTCGGGCGTCGATCTCGAATTCGCCGATCGGCGTCCGCCAGGTCGGGCGACCCGCTGCGATCGGGTAGCCCGCCACGGCTTCACCGCCGCGGAGCTGGAACAGCATTCGCTGCGGCACGTTGATCAGGATGCCGTCCCGCGGCGCGTCGGCCGTGACCGGCGGCACGATGTGTGGGTTCTCGACGCGCAGCGTCACACCGACGGCGAGCCGTGCGTTCGGGTCGAGGCCGCTGGCGCGCGCCAGTGCCTCAACGCTCACACCGGTGCGGGCGGCCACGCGCGCGAGCGAGTCGCCCGAGACGACGCGGTAGTCGAACGCCCCGCCCAGGACTTTCGTCGAGGCCAAGGCTGCCGCCGGCGGCTGCGCCGGGGCCGCGACTTGCCCGCACAGTGCGAAACCGGACAACGCCGCGAGCAGCGCGGCGCCGAGGGCGCGCTCGCGCCGGCGCTGGCTCACTGGGGCGGCGTGGGTTCCGTCGGCTGCGCGGGCGCCGTCGGCGGCTTCGGCTCGCCTGCGAGGATCCGCAGCGCGTCGGCGATCGCGCGCTCGAGCTCGGTGATCTCGCCGACTTCGCCGCGCCGCATCTGGTCCGCGAGCTTGTTGAGCGCGCGCGCTGCCAGCGACAGCTCCTTGCGATCTGCGCCCGCGCCGCGCTCCGCGAAGTAGGAAAAGCCGGCGGCGGCCTTCTCGAGCTCGTCGGCGGCGCCGGCCTTCAGGCCCTTCGCGTAGCGCCGGTGCGCGCGCTGCAAGTGGATGTCGGGCTCCTGGACCCGGACGAAGTCGTCGTGCTGGCGAATGAAGACCTTGTCGCCGCCTTCAAACCAGCGCTTGTCCCCGGCGAGCGCGCCGCTCGCCGCGACGAGCGACAGGCAAAGCCAGGCGCCGCCGGCGGCGCGGGCGAGCCGGACCCGGCGGCGAGATCGCGATTGCATGGGCAGTCCTCCGTACGGAGCGAACCGCTCCGCGTGAGCTTGGTTCCGCGCGCCGAGCTAGGGCGCCTCCGCGAGCAGCGTGTGGAGCAGATTGTCCTGGAAGCTCGGATTCCCGGTGAGATTGCGGTGCTCCTCGCACAGAAACACCGCGTGCTCCACCGCGAGTGCGTTCGGGGTGCTCCGCGAGCGCGCGAGCAGCGAATCGCGCGTGACCACGAGGTCGCCCGGGGCAAACATCACGCGACCATAGTCGACACCGTCCACCGGGGAGCGGATGTCGTCGGGCGCCTCGCGCGCGAAGTGGCGATCGTCCGCGCGCTCGACGACGACCCGCGCGAGCGTGAGCGAGCAGTCGGCGCCGAACACGAAGACACGCGCGTCGCCGGGCGGCGCGGGCTGAGCGAGCAGCGTGGCGAAGCGGCGCCCGCGCTCGAGGTGGCGCGCGAAGTAGCGCTCCAGCGCGGCGAGATAGCGGCGGCCCGACGCGCCGCCGCCATGCTCCGCGATGGTGCGCTCGCGCACCCCGGGGTCGAACAGGCACCAGCCGAGCTCGCGCCAGGTGTCGACCGAGAACACGTCGCGGGCGACGTCGCGCCCGCGCGCGTCGGCGAGCCACGGGACGGCGGGGTGCGGCAAGAGCTGCGTCGCTCCGGGACAGGTCGCGACGACCTCCTGCGGCACCTTGCGCAGCCCCATCTCCTCGCCGCGGATGAAGGCGAGGGCGGGCTGCAGCGTGCCGAGGTTCGGCGTGCCCACGAGCAACAGCCGGCGGATCGCCGCAGCTCCCGCCGCCGTCGCTGCCGGCTCGCCACTCTCCGGCATCGGCGTCGCGCCGAAGCGCGCGTAGTAGCGCGCGAGCAATCCCCCGTTCGAGTGGCCGAGCAGGTCGACCGTCAACCGGGGGTCCCCGTAGTCGGCGCGGATGCGCTCGATCAGGGCGTGGAGCGCGACCGCCGAGGCGCTGTTGTCGAGGCGCCAGTCGTAGACGAACGGATACACGGCGCGCCCGCGCGGCGGCGGCGCCCCGGGCGTGCCGCGGCGATAGCCGCCCACGCGCTCGAGGGTGCGCAGCAGCGCGCCGTAGAAATCCTGGAACAGGCGGTCCCGCAACACGCCGTGGGCGGAGACGAGCCCGGGCTTCGGCTCGAGCGTCTCTTCGTCGAACGCCAGCGCGATGTCGCGGTAGCGGCTCACCAACAGGTGCAGGCCGGATCCGGGCCAGATCTCGCGATCGGAGTCTGCGTGGCGCAGCACCGACCCGAACGCGCCGGGGATCACGATCAGCGGCGGCGGGTCGGTGTCGAACCGCTCGCTGCGATAGATGCGCTCGAGGGGAGGGGTCGCCCCGATCGCGCAGCCCGCCGCGCAAGCCGCGCTCGCGGCAAGGAAAGCACGGCGCGTGAGGGCCGAAGGCGAAGACAAGTGGGCTCCTTCGCGCGCGTGCGTAGCAGACGCCGTGGCCGCGGCCCTGCGCCGGCCGCGCCGCGGGCTTGTTACGGTTCCGGGCGCACGGCGGCGCGTTAGGTTGCGCTCGCGCGAGGAGGCGCTGCGATGCGGATCCGGGCTTGGGTGTGTGCGCTGCTCTGGGCGCCCGCTGCGGCGCAGGCGGACGGCGTGATCGCATGCCGCTGGCAGCCCGGAACGACGGCGATCGCCTACGCGGCGACCACGGGGCCCGAGGCGCCGGCGACGGACGTGCGCGCGCTGCTGCAAGGCGCGCCGCTCGCCGAAGCGGACGGCGCGCCGCCGCGCTTCGAGGCGTTGACGCCCGCGCGCGGCCAGCGCGTCACGGCGCCACTGCTGTGCGCGCCCGGCGAGCGCGAGCCCGCGGACGGCATGATCGAGCTGACGTTCTCGCGGAAGGTCCGGCTCGGCATCGAGTACACCCTCGCGAAGTGTCAGCTCTTCTATCGCTGCGCCGGCGGCGAGCCGGGTGCCGCACTCGCGCCTCAGCTCTATCTCGACTTCGTGCGCGGCGCCGCGCCGACGAGCCGCCCTGCGGAGCCGGCCGCGCCGCGCTAATCCGCCCTCGGTCGGCCGCGGCGCCTAGAGCGCCGCTTCCCGCGCCATCAGCGCCTCCTCGCGCCGCTCGTGGAGCACGAGGCGCGGCAGCCAGGCCCCGAGCGCGGCATCACAGGCGGGCAGGTCGCGCTCGCGGAGCGAACGGTGGATCTCCTCGAGGGCTTCACGCAGTGCGTCGTGCTCGCGGACGAGCTCGCCGAGCTCCGGCGCCGTGAGGGCGTCCTTGCCGTGGAGCGCCGGGAAGTAGACCTGCTCCTCGAGCTTGAAGTGCGCTTCGAGCGCATCGGCGAAGCGCGCGAAGGACTGCTGCGCGCCGGCGGCGTCGCCGCGCGCGAGCGCGTTCTCGAAGACCTCGTGGAATTGGTCGAGCTGGTGGTGTTGCGATGCGACGCGCAGGGCTTCGCGCCGCAGGCGCAGGTCGAGTCCTTCGTCGTGGCTGCGGGCGTCCGTCACGCGCGGGTCTCCTTCGGCGTTCGTGGGGCGGAGTCGCAAGTCGTGTGCCGCGTGGGCGCGCGCCTGCGCGCGGCCGCAGCGCCGAGACGGGGCATTTCGCCCGGTTCGCGGGGCTCGCTGCGCCAGGGCTGGCAGCGCCCGAACCACGGGCGCGCGTGTCGCGCGGCACGAACGCTGCTACGCAAGCGCACATGCCTACGAGCCCGATCCACGACGCCGTCGCGAAGCTGCATGCCGCACTCGCGGAATCCCCGACGCTCACGCCCGCGCTGCGCGGCGAGCTCGAGAGCGTGCTGCGCGACGTCGAGCGCGCGCTCGGCGCGAGCGAGCACCCGCTCGCCGCGCGCGCGGCCGAGCTGACGGTGCAATTCGAAGCGAACCACCCGAAGCTGGCGGAATCGCTCGGCGCCCTCGCGCGCGCGCTCGCCGCCGTCGGCATCTGACGCGCGCGTAGCCGCCGCGCCCCCGCTCACTGCGCGGGCTTCAGCCCGGCGATCGAGCGCAACTCGGCGAGCCAATCGCTGACGTCCTTCGGCATGTCGAAGCCGCCGGAGCCCATCCAGCCGAGGACGGTCTGCTCTTCGAGTACCGCATACGCCTCGCGCGCGATCTCGCTGGCGGGCGCCGCGCGGATGGCGGCTTCGAGGTAGGCCTCCGCCTGGGGCAGTCCGCGCGATGGATCGTTGCGCAACTCGGCGAGGCCGAGCAGGTAGCTCGCTTCCGCGGCTTCGTCGGGGTGATCGAGCCCCCGCGCGAGCGCGCGGTGGAGCAGGCTCGACGCGACGAGGTCGTGGACGAGCGCTCCGCGATCCGCCGGGTAGCGGCGCACGGCGTCCGCCTTCGCGAGCACCTCGCGGGCCTCGACCAACGTCGACGCCCCCTCGTAGCGCGCGAGGTCGGCGAGCGCGGCGCGCCAGGTGACGATCAGCTGGGCGAGATAGCGCGGCGTATCCGCGCGCGCGCCGAGCGCGGCGAGCGTCTTCTCGGCGCGCGCGAAGTTGCTGCGCACGCGCAGTGCGACGACCAAGTAATCCTCGACCGCGCCGTCGAAATCGAGCGCGGAGGGCGGACTGGTGGCGTCCGCGAACGACGACTCGTAGCTCTCGAGCGCGGCGTCGAACTGGCGCGTCGCGACCAGCAGCTTCGCGCGGGTGCGCGGGGGCGCGCTCGCGAGCCGCGCAGTCAGGGGCACCCCGATCCCGTGCTCGCGCGGGTCCGGCAGTCGCACGTGGCAGCCGGCGCAGTCGTCGACGACCTGATTCAGCAGATAGCGCGCTTCATCGGTGCTGCCGGCACGGAAGCGCTTCGCCGTCTCCGCGGCGTCTTCCGAGAGCCGGCGCGAGAAGAACCGGAAGCCGGGCGTCTCGTCGCCGCCGTGCAGCTCGAGCGCGGAGGCATTCTGCGCGAGCGAGCCGAGCGCTCGGCGAAGCTCGGCGCGCGCGGCCGGAGAGGCGAACGCGTCTTGATCCTGGGCGTAGGGCAGGGCCACCTCGAGCGCCGACACGATCGCCGCCATGCGCGCGGGGGTATTCGGGAGCTCGGTCGCAGGCGGTTCGGCGGGGGCACACGCCAGCCCGGCAAGCGTCGAGATCGCCAATGCGAAGCTCGTGGCAAAAAGACCCGAATCGGGTCGGCGCGCCACGGCGCGTGCCCCGTTCTCCCCAGCCCCGGCCGCGAACGAAGTCCGTTGCATCGCGTTCACCTCCCTGGACCCTGGAGCCGTGCACGCGGTGTGCCGCAGTGCTTGGCTCGCTGCATGCAGGAGCGAGGCGCATGCCGACTCGTCACCACCGCCGCTTGCGGATCTGTCTCGCGGCGGCCGCCGTCGCCTTCGCGGGCGCCTTCGCGCTCTCGGGTTGGCGGCTGCTCGCGGTGTTCCACCGCACGCTGGAGATCTTCTACGGCGACCGCGGGGACCCCGTACCCGCGCCCGAGCTCGGCGCCCTGCTGCTCGCGGCCGCGGGCTGCGTGCTGCTGGTGGGGGCGGTGGCGCTCGCGATCGCGGCGCGGCGCGCGGCGCTCGCGCTCGAGCGCGCATCCCTGATCGAGTGGCAGGGATAGGCCGCCCATGTGTTTTTCCGCAGAGGCGAGCTTCGCGGCCAGCGCCGTGCTGGGCGTGATCGGCGTAACGGGCCTTGCGCGGGGTCCGCTGCCGGCGGAGCGGCCGCTCGCCGCGATTCCGCTGATGTTCTCGGCGCAGCAGTTCGCGGAGGGACTGGTGTGGTCGGGCCTCGCGACGGGCGATCACGTCCTGGTCTCCGTCTTCGGGTCCGCCTACGTGTTCTTCGCGTTCTTCCTGTGGCCGATCTACGTCCCGCTCGCGTCCCTCCTGATCGAGCCGCCCGGGTGGCGGCGGCGCGCGCAGGAGTGGCTCGTCGCGGTGGGCGCATGCGCCGCGGTCGTGATCACCGGCTCGCTCGTGCGCGGGCCGCTCGTCGTGACGGAAACGGCGGGCCACCTCTTCTACGGCCTCGCGGCGCCGCTCCGCGAGGAGGCGATCGCGGTCTACTTCCTCGCCGTCTGCGCGCCCCTGCTGTCGACGTTCGGCTGGGTGCGCGCCTTCGGGATCGCGCTGGTGCTCGGCCTCGCCGCAGCGCTCGCGCACGTCGCCGCCGACTTCGTGTCGCTCTGGTGCTTCGCTGCGGCGTTGGCGTCCAGTGCGATCGGATTCCACCTGCGGGAGCGCAGCCGCGCGCGCCAGGCGCTCGGCACGCTTCCTGCTCCACTCCCGTTCGGGTGACACCCAAAAGGAGCGTTCATGTCGGAGCTACGCAACGCGCTGAAGGACGAGATCGAGGCATTCCGGCGGCTGCGCGACGAGCTGCGCGTGCAGGCCGAGCTGGGCAAGGCGGATCTGCGGGACAGGGCGCAGGAGCTCGAGCAGCGCTGGCACAAGCTCGAGGGGCGGCTCGACGGCGCCCGCAAGGACGCGAAGGCGGACGCCGAGGACGTTCGCGAGGCGGTTCGGCTGCTCGCGCAGGAGTTGCGCGACGGCTTCGAGCACCTCCGCGGCCGGCTCCGCTGAGCGGCGGCCCGGGGTTCCGATGCTGATGCGGCCGACGCGTCTCGCAGTCCACTGCTTCCCCGACTCGCTCGTCTTCGCGCGCCGCCTCGCGAGCGCGCTCGGCGCGCCGCTCTCGCGCGTGTCGGTGCACTTCTTTCCCGACGCGGAGACGCGCGTGCGCATCGAGCCGGGGCCGGAGCACGCGCTGCTCGTGCGCTCGCTCCACGACCCCAATGCCAAGCTGTTCGAGGTGCTGCTCGCCGCGTCGGCCCTGCGCGACGGCGGCGCCGAGAGCGTCTCGCTCGTGGCGCCGTATCTGCCCTACATGCGTCAGGATCGCGCCTTCACCCGCGGCGAGGCCGTCTCGCAGCGCGTGCTCGGCGATCTGTTGGGGCGCGCGTTCGACCGCGTCGTGACGGTGGAGCCGCACCTGCACCGCATCGCCGCGCTGAGCGAGGTGTTCCCGTGCGAGACGCTCGCGCTGTCCGCGGCGCCTGCGATCGCGAAGTGGCTCGGGGCGCAGCCAGAGCCGTGCTGGGTCGTCGGGCCCGACGCCGAGTCGGAGCCCTGGGTACGCGCGATCGGCGAGATGGCGGGCATGCCGCACGTCGTGGCGCGCAAGCGCCGCGTGAGCGACGACACGGTGCTGGTGACGCTCCCGCCCGGCGCGCGGTCGCCGCACGCCCGGGCGGTGATCGTGGACGACATCGCCAGCTCGGGGGCGACGCTCGCCGCGACGGCCCGCGCGCTCGGCGAGGCAGGGGTGAAGGAGGTCGACGCGGTGGTCGCCCACGCGATCATCGCGCCAGGCGCCGAGGCCCGAATTCGCGAAGCACGCATTGCGCGCTTCGTCTCTTGCGACACGCTCCCGCACCCGACGAACGCGATCGAGGTAGCGGGGCTGATCGCCGATGCCTTGCTCGCGGGACCCGTCGCTCACGCGAGTGCCTGATGTTTCGACTGAAGCGCATGTGCATCGACACGCTCTCGGAGCACGTGGTGTTCATCCACGAGAGCGCGGTGGCGGAGGGCCGTCTCGGTTTCCAGCCTCTCGATCGCGTGCGACTCCTCGACGGCAACGGCCGCGAGCTGACGGGCGTCCTGAACTTCTGCCGCGACTCGCTCCTCGCGCGCGACGAGATCGGCCTCTCCGACGTCGCGTTCCGCGACTTCGGCCTGGCCGAGGGCGCGCGCGTGCGGGCCACCCACGCGCCGGCGCCCGAGAGCGTCGAGCGCGTGCGACACAAGCTGCGCGGCGGGCGCCTCGAGCGCGCCGACTTCGACGCCGTGCTGCGCGACGTCTGCGCGCGGCGCTACTCGAAGCCCGAGCTGTCGATGTTCGTGCTCGCCTGCGCGCTGCGGCAGCTCGACCGCGCGGAGCTCGTGTCGTTCACCGAGGCGATGATCGCGTGCGGCTCGCGGCTCTCCTTCGACGCGAAGGTCGTCGTCGACAAACACTCGATCGGCGGCATCCCCGGCAATCGCACGACGATGATCGTGGTGCCGATCGTGGCGTCGCTCGGCCTCACGATGCCGAAGACCTCGTCGCGCGCGATCACGAGCCCGAGCGGCACCGCCGACACGATGGGAACGCTGGCGGAGGTGGCGCTCTCGCCCGATCGCATTCGCGCCGTCGTCGCGCAGACGGGGGGCTGCATCGCGTGGGGCGGCGCGCTCGACCTCGCGCCCGCGGACGACGTGCTGATCACCGTCGAGCGGCCGATGGGGATCGACACCGAGGCGCAGATGATCGCCTCGATCCTCTCGAAGAAGAAGACCGCGGGCGCGACTCACGCGCTGATCGACGTGCCGGTCGGTCCGAGCGCGAAGGTGCGCACGCACCGCGCGGGGGAAGAGCTGGCCGAGCTGTTCCGCCACGTCGGGGACGCGATCGGGCTGTCTCTCGACATCGTGCTGACGGACGCCCACGGGCCGATCGGCTGCGGCGTCGGCCCGCGCCTCGAGGCGCTCGACGTGCTGGCCGTGCTCGAGCGCAAGCCCGACGCGCCGCGTGACCTGCGCGAGAAGAGCCTGTTCCTCGCGGCGCGCCTGCTCGAGCGCGCGGGCGCGGTGCCGGACGCGTGCGGCTACCGCGCGGCGCAGGAGGCGCTCGATTCGGGCGCCGCGCTGGCGCGCTTCGAGGCGATTCGCACGGCGCAGGGCGCGCGCGCGTTGCCTGCGCCGGCGCCGTTCATCGGCCTGGTGCACGCGACGGGCGACGGCCGCGTGCGCGCGATCGACTGCCTGCGACTCGCGCGCATCGCGAAGCTCGCGGGCGCGCCGGCGAATCCGTCGGCGGGCCTGCGCGTGCTGTGCCGCGTGGGCGACGTCGTCGCGCGCGGCCAGCCCGCGCTCGAGATTCACGCGCAGAGCGAGGCGCAGCTCGGCTTCGCCGTCGCGCACGCGCAACAGGCCGAGGGCCTGATTGAGCTGGGCTTCTAGGTCGCCCGGCGGCCGCAGGACGGGAGACACGCGTGGGCGCGACGCTGCAATTCCTCGGGGCCACGGAGACCGTCACGGGCAGCCGCTTCCTGTTGCGCACGGCGCGCGCGCGCGTGCTCGTCGACTGCGGGCTCTTCCAGGGAGCGAAGAGCCTGCGCCTCCGGAACTGGGCGCCGTTTCCGATCGAGCCGCGCGAGCTCGATGCGGTGCTGCTGACGCACGCCCACGTCGACCACGCCGGCTGGGTGCCGCGGCTCGTCGCCGAGGGGTTCCGGGGGCCGGTGTTCTCGACGCGCGGCACCGAGGCGCTGTGCGGCGTGGTGCTGCCCGACAGCGGCCGGCTCCACGAAGAGGACGCGAGCCTCGCGAACGCCGAGGGCTGGTCGAAGCACGCACCGGCGCTGCCGCTCTACACGGAAGAGGACGCGCTCGTCTCGTTGAAGCGCTTTCGCGTCGTCGAGACCGGCGCTTGGTTCGAGGTGGCGCCCGGCGTGCGCGCTCGCTTCGCGCGCGCGGGACACATCCTCGGCGCGGCCTCGCTCGTGGTCGAGGACCAGGCCTCGGGCCGCCGCCTCGGCTTCTCCGGCGATCTCGGCCGCCCGCAGCACCCGCTGTTGCGAGACCCGGAGCCGATGGCGCGGGTCGATGCGCTGGTGTGCGAGTCCACCTACGGCGACCGCAAGCATCCGCCCGTGGCCGAGGTCGTGGCGGCGCTCGGCGCGGCGATCGCGCGCACGGCGGATCGCGGCGGCGCAACGATCATTCCCGCGTTCGCGGTGGACCGCACCGAGGTGATGCTGCTCCATCTGCGCGAGCTGATGCAGCGCGGCGCCGTGCCGACGCTGCCGGTCTACGTGGACAGCCCGATGGCGCTCGCGGCGCTCGGCATCTACCGCCGCGCGATTGCAGAACACTGGCCCGAGATCCGCGCGGACCTGCGCGGCGATCCGGCTCTCTTCGACCCCGGCGATCTGCGCGAGGTGCGCACGATCGCGCAGTCGCGCGACCTCCAGGCCGGCGGGCAGGGGCCGTGCATCGTCGTGTCGGCGTCCGGCATGGCCACCGGTGGCCGGGTGTTGCGCCACCTCGCGCGACATCTCCCCGATCCGCGCGCGTCCGTGCTGCTCGTCGGTTATCAGGTGCCCGGCACGCGCGGCCACCGCCTCGCGCGCGGCGAGCGCGCGCTGAAGCTGCTGGGGCGCTACGTGCCCGTGCGCGCGGAAGTCGTGAACCTGGCGGGATTCTCGGTGCACGCCGACGCCGACGAAACGCTCGCCTGGCTCGGCAGCGCCGAGGCGGCGCCCGACATTTGTTACGCCGTCCACGGGGAGCCGGAGGCGTCGCGGGCTCTGGCCGCGCGCATCGACTCCGAGCTCGGCTGGGGCGCCGTCGTCCCGCGCGATGGCGAACGCGTGCAGGTGTGAGCGCCCGCGGCGTCTCCC
>CAZCTH010000055.1:11933-31410 GCA_964501435.1 uncultured Spirochaetales bacterium
GCAGCGAGGCCCCTGTTCGATCTTCGCTCGCCTTCGGCTCGCTGCGCGCGGCGAAGCGCCGCTTGCCGTTCTGCGACCGGTGCGCGCGGCGAGACGTGGCGGCGTTTCCCGCAGCGAGGCCCCTGTTCGATCTTCGCTCGCCTTCGGCTCGCTGCGCGCGGCGAAACGCCGCTTGCGTCAGCGCGTCCAGCTCACGCGCGCGAGGTTTTCGCGCGAGCTCGCCGGTAGGCGGAGCGTTCCGCGGTGGGCGCGGCGCAGCGCGGCGCCGATGCCGCGCGCGAGCTTGGCGTCGGTCGTCGTGATCTCGAGGCCGTCCTCGGTGCCGCGGATCGCGACGATGCGCTTCAGCGGATGCTCCGCGCGCTCGCGCTCCTCGAAGTTGCGGGCGAGGTGCTCGAGCTCCTCGCGATGCTCGCCGACGTACGCGCCGTGCATCTCGACCACGCCGGCGGGGTAGTCGTCCGCGATGCGCTTGCAGGCGGGGCACTGCACGCGCACTGCGTCGGCCGGCGGCGCGCCCCACGCCCAGCGCCCCGCGCGGTAGATCGCGTGGCACTCGGTGCACGCGCTCGGGTCCGCCAGCTTGCCGCGGAGCGCGTAGGGATCCGAGCGCTGCGGCTTCTTCTGCGCGTCCTGGCGGGGCAGCGTCGATGCTGCGTGCGTCTTCGAGCGTCGTCGTCTCATGGGCGCCTCCTCGTCCCTGAGAAGTGCAATGGGTGTGCCGGGGGCCGGCCGCCCGGAGGCGCCCCCCTTCGCCCGCGCAGTGCGTTCGGCCCCTGTGATGGCCCGCGCTCGGTCAGTGCCATGTCTCGCATTGACACACGCAGCGATCGCCTCATGCTGCTGGCATGGAATTCGATCGCGCTTCGCTGGTGGCGTTCTTCGAGATTACCGACGAACAGCTCGCGCGTCTCGCGGAGCTCGAGCCGGTGTTGGAGAAGCATGCCGACGAGCTGGTCGCGGCGTTCTACCGGCACCTGCTCTCGTTTCCCGAGACGCGACGGTTGTTGCGCGACCCCCAGGTGACGCAGCGCTTGTTGGGCCTTCAGCGCGGTTATCTGCTGAGCCTCGCGAGCCCGACGATCGACGACGCGTACCTGCAGCAGCGCCGCCACATCGGCGCCGTCCACGAGCGCATCGGCCTCGCGCCGACTTGGTACCTGGGCGCGTATTCGCTCTACGTGTCGCTGCTGACGCCGCTGATCGTCGAGGCGTATCCGGGCGAGCCGGGCAAGGCGCAGGGGCTCTTGCTGACGCTCGGCCGGCGCGTGCGGCTCGACGCCGCGCTGGCGCTCGAGACGTACGTGGATCGCCGCGAGCGCGATCTCGAGTACTTGAACCAGCAGCTCGCGGAGGCGGGCCGCAAGCTCGCGCGCGACCTCGAGAGCACCGGAGACGAGTTGCGCAGCAGCCGCGCTCGGGCGCAGGCCGCCGAGCGACTCGCGTCGATCGGTACGTTGGTCGCCGGCCTCGCGCACGAGATCGGCACGCCGATGGGCGTGATCCAAGGCCACGCGAAGCTGCTCGAGCCCGCGGTGCAGGACGAGAACGCGCGCTGGCGTCTGCGCACGATCCAGGCGCAGATCGCGCGCATCGCGCGCATCATGGAGAGCTTGCTCAACATGGCGCGTCCCTCGGGTCGGCGGACGCGCGTGCCCGTGCAGCTCGCGGCCGTGCTCGACAACACGCTCTCGTTCCTCACCGAGCGTCTGAACCGCCGCCGCGTCGAGGTGGTGCGCGAGTACGCCGACATGGACTCGATCACCGCCGACGCCGAGGCGCTCCAGCAGGTGTTCCTGAACCTCATCATGAACGCGATCGACGCGATGCCGAATGGCGGCACGCTGCGCGTCGCGACCGCGCGCCGTGGCGACGACGGGGCCGAGGTGCGGATCGCCGACACCGGCACCGGGATCCCGGCTGCCACCCAGCAGCGGATCTTCGACCCGTTCTTCACCACGAAGGAAGCCGGGCAGGGGCATGGTCTCGGCCTGGCCGTCGCCCAGGGAATCGCCCACGACCATGGGGGCGAGATCCAACTGGTCGAAAGTGGCCCATCCGGCACCGAGTTTCGGATTCTGCTCAGCGCCGAGTAGAATGTGGCGAATGGCCCCGGATGCATCGGGGCCTGCAGCGTTTCGCCCCGTCCCCGCGTGCGAAACGCGCCCAGGATGCACGGCGCCGGTGGCACGGCCCGTGCTCCAAAGGGATGGGCATGAGGCACACCGCACAAATCCTCGTAGTGGATGACGACCGCGCCATGCGCGAGATGCTCGCGTCGCTCTTCAAGGAGCGCGGGCTCTGGGTGGAGGAGGCCGCCTCGGCGAAGGCGGCGCTCGAGCTCGCCGCGGAGCGCGACTTCGACGTCGTGCTCTCCGACATCCGGATGCCCGGGCTATCGGGCATCGAGCTCGTCGGGCAGCTGCGCCGCCTGCGCCCGAACGCGCCGGTGATCCTGATGACGGCGTTCGGCACGATCGACTCCGCGGTCGAGGCGATGCGCGCCGGCGCGTTCGACTACATCACGAAGCCGTTCGAGCCCGACGCCGTGACCTTCGCCGTGGACCGCGCGATCGAGCGCTCCGCGCTGGCGCGCGAGAACGAGACGCTGCGGCGCGCGGTGCAGACCACCGGCGAGCTCGGCGAGCTGATCGGCACCAGCGCTGCGATGCGCGACATCATCGCGCTGATCCAGCGCGTCGGTCACAGCAAGGCGAGCGTGCTCGTCACCGGCGAGAGCGGCACGGGCAAGGAAGTCATCGCGCGCACGCTGCACTTCCACGGCGCGCGCAGCGACAAACCCTTCGTGCCGATCAACTGCACCGCGATTCCGGAGGGCCTGCTCGAGAGCGAGCTGTTCGGCCACGTGCGCGGAGCGTTCACGGGCGCGCACACCAACAAGCGCGGGTTGTTCGAGAAGGCCAACGGCGGGACGCTGTTCCTCGACGAGATCGGCGACATGGGTCTCGCGCTCCAGGGCAAGCTGCTGCGCGTGCTGCAGGACCGCGAGATCCGTCCCGTGGGCGGCACGCAGACCGTGAAGGTGGACGTGCGCATCATCGCCGCCACGAACAAGGACTTGCCCGCGGAGATCGCGGCGGGCCGCTTCCGCGAGGACCTGTTCTATCGCCTGAACGTCGTGCCGATCCACGTGCCGCCGCTGCGCGAGCGGCCCGACGACATCCCGGCATTGGTCGAAGCGTTCCTGCGCCGCCACGGCGAGGGGCGCAAGCGCTTCGTCTCCGCGGAGGCGATGGCGGTGCTGCGGGCGCAGCCGTGGCGCGGCAACGCTCGCGAGCTCGAGAACACCATCGAGCGCGCGATCGCGCTCAGCGACACCGAAACGCTTGCGCCGGCCGACATCCCGCTGCCCGCCGCGACGCCGGGCGCGCCGGTCGCCTCGGGAGGCGCGCCGGCGACGGACCTCGATGCGCACCTGCGCGCGGCCGCCGCGCGCGGCATGAGCCTCCGCGACCTCGACGAGCAGTACACGTCCATCGTCCTGGCCCACACGGGCGGAAACAAGGTGCGCGCCTCACAAATCCTCGGGATCGACCGCAAGACGCTCTATCGTCGCGCCGAACGCCGCGCGCGCGAAGACGGCGCGCCCGAGGAGGAGTCGCAGTGAAGAGCCCGCGCAAGATCCTGGTGGCGACGGACTTCTCGCCGGGCGCGGAGCGCGCGCTCGCCATCGCGCTCGCGCTCGCTGCGCCCGCGAAGGGCGAGGTGCACGTGGTGCACGCGCTCGAGATCCCGCTGCCGATGTTCGAGCCGTATGCGGTGGCGTTGCCTCCGGAGCTGATCGGAGCCGCCCGCAAGACGGCCCAGGACAAGCTCGCCGCGGCCGGCGAGAAGGTGCGCGCGAAGGGCCTTTCGGGCACGACGCACCTCGGTGAGGCGCCGGCCTCGATGTGCGTCGCGGAGCGGGCGACGGCCGTCGGCGCCGACCTCGTCGTGATCGGCACGCACGGGCACACCGGCTTCAAGCGCTTCCTGCTCGGCAGCGTGGCCGAGCGCACGGTCAAGGAGTCGCCGGTCTCCGTGCTCACCGTGAAGGGCGACGGCCACGCGGAGGCGCCGAAGACGATCGTCGTGGGCGTCGACTTCTCGAGCGCGTCGAACGGGGCGGTCGAGCTCGCGGCGGACTGGGCGCGCGCTTTCGGCGCGACGCTGCACCTCGTGCACGGGCTCGAGTTGCGCCTGCCGTTCGTGACGCCCTACGAGGTGTCCGTGCCCGACGCCTTGATCGACGCGGCCTACGCCGAGGGGCGTCGGCGCCTGGATGCGCTCGCGGCGTCGCTCGCCGGCGTGAAGGTGGAGACCGAGCTCGCGAGCGCCCCCGCGCATGCGGCGCTCGACGGCGTCGCCGAGCGCGTGCGCGCCGACCTCATCGTCACCGGCTCGCGCGGTCTCGGCGGCATCAAGCACGCGGTGCTCGGCAGCGTCGCCGAACGCACGCTCCGCCACGCGCCGTGCAGCGTGCTGACGGTGAAGTCGCCGATCGGGTGAGCCGCCGCGCGGCCCGTCTGCGATGACTGCGGCTGCGCACACGGGTTCGGCGCTGGCGTTCGGCCTCGCGTTGCTGCTGTTCGGCATGTGGCTGCTGCGGGAGGGCCTGCGCGAGCTGGCCGGAGCGCGACTCCAGCGCTGGCTGACGCGCGTCACGCGCAGCCCGCTGCGCGGCGCCCTTGCGGGCGCGACGGCAACCGCCGCGGTGCAGTCTTCGAGCGCCACGATCGTCACCGCGATCGGCTTCGCGAGCGCGGGATTGCTCGAGTTCTCGCAGGCGCTCGGGATCGTCTTCGGCGCCAACGTCGGCACGACGCTCACGGGCTGGCTCGTGCTCGCCTTCGGCATCCGCTGGAAGCTCGTGGCCGCCGCGCCCGCCCTCGCGCTGGCCGGCGTGTGGCTGCACCTCTACGCGCGGCGCGGCGCCGCGAGCGCCGGGCGCGCGATCGCCGGCCTCGCGTTCGTGTTGCTCGGCATCGACGCGCTCGGCGGCGCGCTCGGCGGCGAGACGATCGCGGGCGCCCTGAGCGCCTTCCCGGGCGACACGATCGCTTCGCGCATCGCGCTGGTCGCCCTCGGCACGGCCGTCACGCTCGTGACGCAGTCGTCGTCGGCGGGCGTCGCGGCGGCGCTCGCGGCGCTGCACGCCGGCGCGCTCAGCTTCCCGCAGGCGGCGGCCGTCGTGATCGGCTTCGATCTGGGCACGACGGGCAGCGCGGTGCTCGCGGCCCTGCGCGGCTCGCTGGCGGCGCGGCGCACGAGCGTCGCGCACGTCACCTTCAACGCATTCACCGCGCTCGGCGCGTTCGCGCTGCTGCCCGCGCTGCCCGCCCTCGAGCGCGCGCTCGCGGCGGGTCCGGAACTGGCGCTCGTCGCGTTCCACACGCTCTTCAACCTCGCGGGCGCGGCGATCGCGATTCCGCTCGCGGGGCCGTTCGCGCGCCTCGTCGAGCGGCTCGTGCCCGAGCGGCGCCGCACGCTGACGCGCCGGCTCGACGCGCGGCTGCTCGACGAGCCCGAGATCGCGCTGAACGCGGTCGCGTCCACGTTGGGAGAGATCGCGCTCCAGGCGTTCGCGCGGCTCGAGTCGATGCTGACGGCGCAGCCGAGCGACCCCGCGGAGCTCGAGGAGCTCGAGATCGCGCTCGTCGAGACGCAGCAGTTCGCCGCGCGGGTGCGCCCGGCGGCGCTGGGCGATCCGCGCGCGCAGTCCGGGGTCGCGGCGCTGCACGCCGTCGACGAGCTGCACCGGCTCCTCGACCGCATGCGCCAGGGGCGACGCGTGGCGCTCTTCGCGGAGGACGCGGAGCTGGCAGAACGCGCGCGGGCGGTCGCCGCTGCGCTGCCGCGCCCGCTCGACACGCGCGAGCGCGGCGAAGCAGCGCTCGAGCGCGCCGCCACGGCCCTCGCCGCGGCGCGCGGCGGCCATCGCGCGCGCGTAATCGCCGCGGCGAGCCGCGGCGAGCTCGCGCCTGCCGCCGCGCTCGATCGCATGGACAGCTGGCGCTGGCTCGAGCGCTGCGCGCACCACGGCTGGCGCATCGTCCACCACATCGGGCGCGTCGGCCCCGCGGCGCTCGCCGAGCGGGAGCCCGCGGAACCGGCGTGAGCCGAGCGGCGAGGGCGCGGCCCGCACCGGGAGCGCGCGCTGCGCGGCACGTCCTAAGATGCGCGCGTGCCGACGCCCATCCACGCGTATGTCCCGTTCGCGAACGCCATCCGCCCGCTGCTCGCGAAGCACTTTCCGGGGCGCGAGACCGTGGTGTGGAGCGAGCCCACGGACTTTGCAGTGGGCGTCGGCGAGGCCGTCTATCTGTTCGCGCTGCACCCACCGCGCGATCACTGGGCGCGGGCGGAGCGCCTGCGCCTGATCCAGGCCTTCGGCGCGGGCGTGGACTACCTGCTGCCCGCGGTCGGCCTGCCCGAACGCGTGGTGATCGCGAACCAGCGCGGCATGTCGGCCGAGCCGATGGCGGAGTTCGGCCTGACGCTCGTGCTCGCGCTGCTGAAACAGTTGCCGTTCTTCGTCACCGCGCAGGGCGGCCGGCGCTGGGAGCGGCGCCTGCCCGAGCGCGCGGCGGGCAAGACGCTCGGCGTGCTCGGCCTCGGCGCGATCGGGCTCGCGCTCGCCGAGCGCGCGCACGCGCTCGGCATGCGCGTGATCGGCACCCAGCGCGAGCCGAAGGCGCATCCCGCGGTGGAGCGCATCGAGCCGGCGTCGGGGACCGCGCGCGTGCTCGCCGAGAGCGACGTCGCCGTGATCCTCGTGCCGCTCACCGACGCGACCCGCGGCTCGATCGGCGCCGCCGAGCTGGCCGTGATGAAGCCGAGCGCGTACCTCGTGAACCTCGCGCGCGGCGGCATCGTGGACGAGGCCGCGCTGCGCGCTGCGCTGGTCGGGGCCCGGCTCGCCGGGGCCGCCTTCGACGTGTTCGCCGAGGAGCCGCTGCCCGCGAGCAGCCCGCTCTGGGACGCGCCGAACCTGTGGATCACGCCGCACGTCGCGGGCGGCTTCCCGGAACTGCTCGACGTCTCGATCGGGCTGTTCGCGGAGAACGTGGCGCGGCTCGAGCGCGGAGAGCCCGTGCGCTCGGCGGTCGACCGCGCGCGGGGCTATTAGGCGTGCGCGCGAGCCGGAGCCCCGCGTGAGCGACCCGACGAGACCGCCGCGCCTCTACGCCCTCGCCGATCGGCTGCTGTTCCAGCCGCTCGGCCCCGAGCTCGCCCACAAGCTCGCGCTCGCCGGGCTCGCGCTGCGCTTCGCGCTGCACACCCCGAAGGTGAACGACCCCTATCCGTGGCGCGGGCTCGTGTTCCCGAACCGCGTCGGAGTCGCGGCGGGCTTCGACAAGAACGCCTTCGCGCTCAGCGGCCTCGCCGAGATCGGCGCGGGCTTCGCCGAGGTCGGCACGATCCTGACCCGTCCGTGGCCGGGAAACCTGCTGCGCCCGCGCATGGCGCGGCTCGAAGCGGAGCGGGGCCTCTGGAACCGGCTCGGCTTCCCCAGCATCGGCCTGCGGCGCGTCGCGGCGCGGCTCGCCGAGTTCCGTCGCGGCGACATCCTGTTCGGCTGCAACATCGCCCCGCATCCGCTGACGATCCGCGCCGCGGGCGAGCCCGGCTTCGCGGGGCGCGTGCGCCGCGAGCTCGACGAGCTGATCACCGGCCTGCATCCCCACGCGAAGTTCTTCGTGATCAACATGAGCTCGCCCAACACGAGCGGGCTGCGAGGCGTGCTGTACGGCGAGGGCTTCGCGCAGGAGATCGTCGCGCCGCTGCGCGCGCGCCTCGCCGAGCTCGCCCGTGCCGCGGGGAAGCCGGCGCCGGTGCCGCTGCTCGTGAAGCTCCCGCCCGAATCGCCCGAACGCGCGCCGTGGACGACCGCGACGCTGCGCCCGCTCGCGGGTCCGCTCGCGAACCCCGCCGTGTGCGACGGCTTCGTCGCCGTGAACACCTCCATCGCCCTCGCGCTCGCGAGCGCGCCGGCCGCCCGGCCCGACGCGCCCGGGGGCGTGTCGGGCGCGCCGCTGCTGCCGCTCGCGCTCGGCGCGATGCGCGCGCTGTGCGAGATCGCGCACCCCGGCCAGCTGCGCATCGGCGTCGGCGGCGTCACGCAACCCGAGGACGCGGTGCAGCTCGTCGACGCCGGCGCGCACCTCGTCGAGCTCTACTCGGGCATGGTCTACCACGGCCCGACGCTGCTCTGGAAGTGCGCGGACGCCGTGCGCGAGTACGCCGAGCTGACCGAGTACGGCCTGCCGCCCCGCGCGGAGCGAGTTCAGTGACGCGCGGCCGGACGCATCAGGGAATCGCGGGCGCGCAGGCCTGAGAGATCGTGGCCGTCGGCGGGACGAGCAGGGCGCGCGTCAGGATCGTGGCGTCGGCCGTCGAGCAGGCCGTCGTTCCTCCGACGTCGCACAGCGCCGGCTGGGCGAGCGTCGCCGTCGGGGGAACGAGCAGCGAGCGCGTGACCAGCGTCGCATCCGCGGTCGTGACGCGGCCGTTGCCGTTCACGTCGCCGCACTGGCACACGTCGCCGATGCCGTCCGGAGGCGCCGCGGGCCCGATGCCGCCGACGTCGGATTGACCGACGTTGGGCGTGTAGGCGCAGTTGTCGCACACGTCGCCCACCGCGTCGGCGTCGTCGTCGAGCTGCACCGGATTGAAGCCCGCGCTGCAGTTGTCGCACGCGTCGCCGACCGAATCGCCGTCGCCGTCCGCCTGGCTCGCGTTGGCGAGCGCCGCGCAGTTGTCGCACGCGTCGCCGAGGCCGTCGCCGTCGCCGTCGGCCTGGCTCGCGTTCGCCACGCTCGGGCAGTTGTCGTTCGCCGCCTCGATCCCGTCGAGGTCGAGGTCTTCGCTGTTCACGACGATGGGGATCATGGTGAGCTCGTCGGCCGGGCCGGGCGGGGCCGCGAAGGTCAAGCCCGTGACGAACGCGTTCGGGTCGGCGGGATCGAGCGCTTCGAGGAGCTCGATGCCGGAGATGCGAAAGGCCGACACGCCCGCAGGGTCGACCGTCGTGAGGTCGAAGGTCGTTCCCGCAGCGAGCGGGAACGATTGGCCGTTGACCTCAAGCGTGAAGTCTTCGTCTCCGCCCGGCAGCGGCGCGGGGATCAGCACCGACGTGACGGCCGGGGCGCCCGCGCTGACGGCGTAGTCGTAGCCGGCAGCGATGGCGGGATCGATGAAGCACGTAATGGTCTGCGCGAGGACGCCAGTTTGCGCGCAGGGCTGCAGGTGGAAGGCGGAGCCTCCGGCCGGAAGCGGAGCGGGAAGCGGCTGAACGGGCCATCCTGGAGTCGCGCCCGCAGGCGGGACCGCGAGCAGGAGGCCGACTTGATGCGATGTCGTCCCAACTTGCAGTGTTTGTGCTTGAACGACTACGGCGCCGCTCGGTGACAAACCGTTGGACGAGGTCCCGAGGTTCACATTGAACCCAGCGATTGCGAGCCCAGCGGCGGTCGTGATGGCGTCGGTCGACAACAAGACCGGGATTGGCGTGACTTGCGCGAGGTGTCCGACGAATAAGCCGCTTCCGCCGGCGCTCAAGAGTGCCGAGAATGCCACCAAGCCTTGGTCGTTGGCAGACGTCCAGTTGAAGAAACTCGAGAAGTAGCCGCTCACCTGGTCTGCGATCGTCAGCAGCGAAGGGGTCGGAGCCACGGTGCTGATCGCATACACAGCGGAGTGATCCGGTAGGCCGTTGAAGTCAGCAGAAACGAAACTGACCCAACTCGCCTTGCCCCGCGAGGCCATCGAAGGCTGCGCGGGTCGCAGCGTGTTGATCGGTCCGAGGGCATCCAGGTTGATCGTCCGCATTCGCCCGGCACCGGAGAGGTTGGGGTCGAATACCGCGAGGGAGTTCGCCGAGGAGACGCCGCGGTAGAGGAAGGCCACGCGGCTCTCGCTGTCGATCGCCGGTGCGGTGGCGACGAGACTCCCGGAGAACCCGGGAATCACCTCGGCCTCCGCGGCGACGCCGTTCGTGACACCCAGCCGGTTGCCTGTGTTGAGGCGAATGCCGAAGTTGCCGAGGGCGTTCGCGCCGGCTGAAACCGAGCCGCCTGCGGGCGAGTTCGGAGTCGAGGGGAAGGGCCCGATCAATCCCTGTCCAGCGCGGGCAAGCGCGATGACGCGTCCCGCGGGCGTGTCGGCCTCGAAGCTGATCAAGCCGTCGTCGCGTAGCCCCACGGTGAGCGCGCCGGTCGCGGGTCGCGCGATCGCGTTGTTGCAGACGGGTTGGGGATCGGCGGCGCTCGCCGGGGCGTACACCAGCGTGCTCGCGACGCCGTCGTACAGCATCACCTGACGCGTTGCGCCGGAAGTGCGGACGTAGGCAACGTGGTTCGAGGCGTTGATCGCGAAGGAGCACGTCCCGCTCGGCTCGATCAGGTGATAGGTCCACCCGGGTGCTGCGGTGGCGGACCCCGCGGCCAGCAGAATGAAGAGCGCAGCGGCAACTCGGCTTCGGTAGGTCGGCATCGGCACTCCCGCGAATGACGCGAGATCGTCCAACGGAAGAGGTGTGGGGGGCCATACCCCATTCGGGGGAGGCGGCATGCGCCCGGGCCCGCCGCGCCGTCGTCCCCGTCGGGCGCGCTCAGCGCGGGTCGAGCCGAATCGCGACCTGCGCCCCGGGGTCTGCGCTCATCATGCGCAGCAGCTCCTCGGACCACCCGTACTTCTCGAGCGAGCGCTGGTTGATGCGCGCGACGGCCTCGGCGTCGTCGATCACCACCGCGCGGAACGGAATCGTCTGCTCGCCGCGCTCGACCTCGATCGCGTCGTTCGCGCGAATGCGCGGCAACCACGTCGCGTTGCTCGCGCCCGTGCGCAGCCACGCGCTGCCCGCGTCGTCCACCACCCACAGCCGCGTCTCGTGGTCGCCGTCCTCGCCATGCGAGTGCAGCACCACCACCTCTACCCGCTCCGCCATCGCGACATAAAGCCCAACCAACGCGACGACCAGCACCACCAACGCGATCGCAATTCCCCTGATTACCTTCATCTCCTCGGCTCCTCAGGCGCGCTGGTTCTCTACCCCACGATCTCTCAGGCCGCCCGTCGCCCCCGTTCAGCCGCACCGTGCGGATGGGCACGATCGTTGACGCGCCGACCCAATGCGCGAGCGACCTCGATCTGCAGCGCCTCGGCCGGCGAATTCCACCCACGCAAGCGAAGCGCGCAGCGGAGGCGCGAGTCTTCGAGCGCCGCAGCGAAGTAAACAAGGAGAGAAGCGAACCTCGAGGTTCGCGGGACCCTTCACGCGGGCTACAAGCTGAGAACCATGACCGCCTTCGCCGTATGCATCCGATTCTCCGCCTGGTCGAACACGCGGCTGCGCGGATGCTCGAACACGTCGTCGTCCACCTCGCGCAGCTCCGGGTGCGTGCGTCCGAACTCGGTCGCGTCGTCGTGCAGGGCCGGCAGGCAGTGCAGGTAGATCGTGTCCGCGCGATCGGTGAGCGCCATCAGCTTGCGGGTCACGCGGTAGCCGCCGAGCAGGCGGGCGCGCTCGGCCGCGAGGTGCTCCTCGCCCATGGAGACCCACACGTCGTTGTAGACGGCGTCGCAGCCGGCGAGCGCCTCGTGCGGATCCTCGGTGATGGTGATGCCGGCGCCGACCGAGGCCTCGGCGAACAGCTCCTTCACGAGCGCGGGGCTCGGCTGGAGCGCGCGCGGCGCGAGCACGCGCAGGTCGACGCCCATCTTGGCAGCGCCGACCATCAGCGAGGTCACGACGTTGTTCCGGCCGTCGCCCACGTAGCAGAGCTTCGTGCCGCGGATGTGGCCGACGTTCTCGCGCAGCGTGAGCAGGTCGGCGAGCACCTGGGTCGGGTGGTACGTGTCGCACAGCGCGTTCCACACGGGGATGCCGGCGTGCTGGGCGAGCTCGCGCACGAGCGCGTGCTGGAAGCCGCGGAAGACGATGCCGTCGAACAAGCGGCCGAGGACGCGCGCGATGTCCTTCACGGACTCCTTCTCGCCGAAGCGGATGTCCGCGGGCGGCAGCACCTCGAGGTTCGCGCCTTCGTCCGCCGCGGCGACCGCGAAGGAGGCGCGCGTGCGCGTCGAGGGCTTGAGGAAGATCAGCGCGATGTTCTTGTGCGCGAGGCGGCGCGGGAACAGGCCGGCGCGGCGCGCGGCCTTGAGATCGGCCGCGGTGTCCACCATCAGCGCGATCTCGTCCGCGCTGAAGTCGCGCAGCGTGAGCAGGCTGCGTCCCTTGAGAGAAATGGGCATGACGTTCGCTCCTGCGCGGGGGCCGGAAGCGGAGCAGCGTATCGAAGCGTTCCCTGAGGGCTACGGCTTCTCTACGGTGCGCGCCCGTGCGCGTGATCTACCTGGAGCGAGAGCAGTTCGAGTCGCCGCCGCCGCCGTTCCGGACGGGGGCGGGCGGGCGCGTTTGGATGAGCGAGAAGGGCGAGCTCGAGACGGACGAGCGCGTGCGGCTCTCGGCCAACACCGTGCACGCGCTGCTCGGCCACGGCGTGGTGGACGCCCTGAATCGGCTGCCGCTCGAGATGGGGAAGCTCGGCGAGGGGCGCGAGGTGCTGTTTCCGCAGGCGACCCTCGACGAGGCCGCCGACATCCTCACCGAGGCCGACCGCAAGACCTACGGTGCCACCTGGGAGTTCGTGGTCGCCCGGGACGCAGAGGCCGAGTACCGCGTGCGCATCGAGAACCGCGAGTACCAGCGCGCGCTCGCGCGCCTGCGCGACTTGATCGTCGCGGCCGGCCGCCACGGCCAAGCGGTGTGGCTGCGGATCTGAGCGAGGGGCGCGAGCGGACTGCGCGCCGCGCTGATACACCGCACGCCTCACCGGGAGCCGCCATGTCCGAGTCGCCGTCGATCGCCGAGCCGTCACCCGGCGTCCGCCTGATCACGCTGAACCGCCCGCAGAAGAAGAACGCCTTCGACGATGCGCAGTGGGACGGTTTCGCCGATGCGCTGCGCGCCGCGAACGCGCACGAGGACGTCGCCGCCGTGGTCGTCACCGGCGCGGGCGGCGACTTCTCGGCGGGGGTCGATCTCTCGTCGTTCGTGGGCGGTGCGCGACCCCGGACGGGCCCGTTCGCGAGCGGCTACGACAACACGATGGACGCGCTCGTCGCGCTCGAGAAGCCGCTGCTCGCCGCCGCCAGCGGCGTCTGCATCGGCTTCGGCGCGACCTTCCTGTTCCACTGCGACTGCGTCTATCTGGGCGAGAGCGCGCGGCTGCGCCTTCCGTTCGTGCGCCTCGGCCTCGTGCCGGAGGGCGCGAGCTCGTACCTGCTGCAGGCGCTGATCGGCCCGCGCCGCGCCTCGGAGCTGATGTTCACGGCGGAATGGATCCCCGCGGCGCGCGCGCTCGAGCTCGGCATCGCGACCTCCGTGCACGGCGACGACGGCGTGCTCGAGGTCGCGCTGCGCAAGGCGCGCGAGATGGCGCAGTTTCCCGTGACGGCGCTGCGCGAGACCAAGCGCGCGATGAAGGCCGCCCATGCGGCCGGGCTCGCCGGCGCGCTCGCGGCGGAGGCCGCGGGCATGCGGGCGCAGGCGGGGTCGGTCGAGAACGTCGAGGCGGTGCGCGCCTTCCTGGAGAAGCGCGAGCCGGACTACAGGGCCGCGCGCGCGCGGGCGCGCGCGCACTCCGCCGACGGCGCGGCGCAGAAGGGGCAGCCGTGAGCCGGCCGGTCGCGTTCGTCACGGGCGCTTCGCGCGGGATCGGCAAGGCGACGGCGCTCGCGCTCGCGGAGCGCGGCTTCGATCTCGCGATCTCCGCGCGCAGCGTGAGCGGCGGCGAGCGCCACGAATACTCGCCGACCGCGGGTCGCTCACTGTTGCGCGCGATGCCGGGCAGCCTCGCTGAGACGGCCGAGCTCGCGCGCGCGCGCGGCGCCACGGTGCACGCGTTCCCGATGGATCTGCTCGATCGCGAGAGCACCCGTGCGGCCGCGCGCGCGGCGCTCGCCGCGTTCGGCCGCGCGGACGTGCTCGTGAACAACGCGATCTATCAGGGCCCCGGCGTGATGGACCGCCTGCTCGCCCTCGATCTCGACCACGTCGAGCGCGTGCTGCTCGGCAACGTCACGCACCAGCTGCTCGTGGTGCAGGAGATCCTCCCGCAAATGCTCGCGCGGAAGAGCGGGGCGATCGTGAACCTGGTCTCCGCGGCGGGCATGAGCGACCCGCCCGCGGGCACGAACGCCTGGGGCTTCGCGTACGGCGCGTCGAAGGCGGCGCTGATCCGCATGGCAGGCGTGCTCGCCTCCGAGCACGCCGGCGCCGGAGTCTCGTTCTTCAACCTCGAGCCCGGCCTCGTGCTGACCGAGAGCATGCGCGAGCAAGGCCTCACCGACGAGCTGCTCGCCGCCGTGCCGGGGGGCGGGGCGCCGCCGAGCGTGCCCGCCGCGGTGATCGCGTGGCTCGTCACGAGCCCGGACGCTGCGAAGTGGCACGGCCGAACGATCCACGCGCAGCCCGCCGCGAAGGAGTTGCGCCTCGTCGCCGGTTGGCCGGCGGCCTGATGCGCCGCGCGGGCGCCGTCGCAGGGCTCGCGCTCCTCTCCGCGGCGCTCACGGTGGCCGCGTTCCCGCCGTTCGGAGCGTGGCCCCTCGCGCTCGGCATGCTCGCCCCGCTCGCGTTCGCGCTCGCCCACGCGACGCCGCGGGCCGCGTTCGCGGCGACCTACGCGTACTCGCTCGCGATGGGCGTCGCGATCGTGCGTTGGCTCGTGGTCGCACTCGCCGGCGAGTACGCGCTGCCCCTCGCGAACGCCTGGGCGGTGACGCTCGGGCTCGTAGCGGCTTACGCGCTCGTGCCCGCCGCCGCGATGGCGGCGTTCGCCGCGCTGCGCCCGCGCGCCAGCGCCGCGCTCGCGCCGCTCGCCTTCGCGGCGCTGTTCGCGTTCTCGGAGTGGGTGCGCGCGGTGCCGCTGGCGCTGCCGTGGCTACTCGCGGCCCACGCGCTCGCGCCGGCGCCCGCGCTGCTCCAGAGCGCCGACGTGCTCGGTGCGACCGGCGTCAGCTTTCTCACGCTCGCGCTGTCGGGCGGCGTCGGCTTCGCGCTCGCGACGCGCAGCGCCGTGCCGCTCGCGGCGCCCGCGCTGCTCTGGGGCCTCGCGCTCGCGTACGGCGCGGCGCGGAGCGCGACGCTGCCCGAAGGCGAGCCCCTGCGCGCCGGCGTGATCCAGGCCGCGACGCCCCAGTCCGAGCGCTGGCGCGACGGCGGCGCGCTCGCGCATGCCGAGGACTACGTGGCGCTCACCCGCGAGTTGCTGGCGGACGCCGGCGCGCTCGACGTCGTCGTGTGGCCCGAGACGGCGATCGACGCGGTGCTCGAGCAGGACGCGCGCCTGCTCGCCGCCGTGCGCCGCCAGGTCGAAGCGAGCCGCGTGCCGATCGTGGCGGGCGCGCAGCGCCAGATCGGCGGCGTGCGCAACTCGGCGTTCCTCGTGATCCCGCGCGCGGGGCTGATCGAGAGCACCGAGAAGCGCGTGCTCGTTCCGTTCGCGGAGTACGCCCCGGCGTGGGGCGAGCCGCTGCGCCCGCTCCTCGGCGAGCTCGCGCGCGGCGCGCCGTACCGCGCCGGGGACGTGGCGCGAACGTTCCGGCGCCTCCGGGTGCCGGCCGGCGCACCGATCTGCTTCGAGATCACGTATCCGGCGCTCGTGCGCGACTTCACGCGCGGCGGCGCGCGCGTGCTGTTCAACCTCTCGAACGACGCGTGGTTCGGGCGCAGTGGCTACGCCGAGATGCATCTCGCGCACGCGGTGTTCCGTGCGGTCGAGCTGCGCACGCCGGTGGTGCGCGCCGCGAACACGGGCGTATCGGCGCTGATCGACGCGCGCGGCGCGCTGGTCGGGCGGCTCGAGAGCGGCGCGCGCGGCACGCTCCACGGCACGCTGCGCGCCAACGCCCGCCCGACGCTCGTCGCACGCTTCGGAGACGCCCCGGCGTTGGGCGTCCTCGCGCTCGCGCTCGCGGCGCCGCTGGTGCGGCGCCGCGGCTGAGCGCCGCGCTCACTCCGCGTTCGGCCCGTTGTCGCAATCCGCCGCGGCGCCGGCGCAGATCGGCAGCTCGTTCGAAAACAGGCCCGCGGGGTTCTGCACCTGCAGCAAGTGCAGGCCGATGCCGGGGTTGTTCACGAGATCGATCGAGACGTTGCCCGCGTTGCAGAAGCCGGCCGTCGTACCGGCGCTGCAGCTGAGCGTGCCGGGCGCGGCTGCGCCGTCGACGAAGATCGTCGCGCTGGCCGAGACGGAGCCGCCCGTCACGTTGAAGGGCGGCGGGCTGCCGCTCGCCGAGAAGATCGGTACGGGCGGGTCGCCGAGCGGGCTGGCCGAGCTGACCGCGCCGACCGTCGAGAGCAGCGGCTGGCGCCCCGCGCTGGTGCCGGAGCGGAGGTGCGCGGTGAGCGTCGCGAAGGTCGCGCCGCTCGCCGCTTCGCTGCGCAGCGCGGCGGGCGTCAGCGAGAGCACCCCGTCGGTGTAGACGCTGCCGTTGAACGTGAGCAGGACGCTCGCGCCGAGGCGGCGCCCGACTGCGCGCAGGTTCACGGCGCCGCGCGCATCCGCCGCCTCGAGCGCGCTCATCAGCGAGAGCGTTTGGGGCAGCGCCGCGGTGCTCGTGTTCAGCGTCAGCTGACGGCCGGTGGCACCGGAAGTGCCGGTGCTCGCTTCCTCGATCATCTCGAAGATGTGATTCGGCCGTACCCCGTAGACGCCGTCGAAGATCAGGAACGCGGCGCCGAACGAGCTCTGCTCGCGGTAGCCGACGTTCGGATCCCACACGAAGCCGGGCTCGTTGCCGGCGGTGGCGAAGGTGAGGATCTCCTCGGCGCTCGTGATGCCCATCGAGAACTGAAGCGAGCGATCGGTCAGACCGCGCAGGGTCGGCGCGTCGAAGCCGTTCAGCGTGGCCGAGTTGGTCGAGGCGCCGAGCGGCAGCGCGTGGCAGCCGCCGTCCGCGTCCGCGCACGAACGCGGCTGGCCGGGGCCATCCTGGTTGAAGAAGAAGTCGGCGAAGCCCTTGCGCGCCGAAACGGTGGCGCCGCCCTGGGTCGCGGGCGTGGCGTCCGCGAGCCGCGACACGCGGTCGTTCACGCGGCGCGAGCGCGCGGGCGGGTAGGCGACCGAAGCGAGGAACGTGGCGAGGTCGTCGCGTTCCTGCGCGGTGAGCTCGTTGCCGCCGGGGGGGCAGGCGCCGGTTTGATCGCACATCACGCCCGACAGGCTGCCGTTCACGAGATCGAGGAAGCAGTCGTGGTCGCCGTCGGCGTCGCCGAGTACGCAGTCGGTGCCGCCCGCTCCGGCGGCGCCCACGGAGCCGTTGCCGCCGCCGAACGGGTCTCCGAGCGTGCCGTCCCAGTGCAGCGGCAGGGTGTTCTCGAGGCCGCGCACCGGCATCGTGGAGCGCGGCTCGTCGCCGCTGGGGCAGCCGATCGCGCTGCATTCGCCGCCGATGCGCCAGAGCAGCTGGTCGACGTTGGCGTCGGGGTGGCAGCTGCCGCACGAGAAGTTGCCGCTCGTGGACGCGAACGCGTCGTTGAAGGCGATCGCGCCGCGTCGCACCGCGGACGGCGTCGGGTCGCGCCCCACCGTGATGCTCGCGATCGGCGTGAGCGAGCCGGCGTTGCCGAGCGCGATCTGCTGCACGCTGTTCGCGAGGGTGTTCAGCACGTAGGCCGTGCCGGTCGCGCCACTCGGGGAGTGCAGCGCGATGCCCTTCGGGATCGCGCCGACGTCGAGCACCGCGAGCGGCCCGCCCGCGAGGCTCGCCGAGAAGGTCGCCAGCCGGCTCGCGCCCGCCGCGGTCGCGACGACCACCGAGCCGTCTCCCGAGAGCGCGACACCGTACGGTGTCGCCAGCGAATTCGCGTGGGTGGTGCCGCCCGGCTCGAGATTGAGCACGGTCGGCGCCGCGCAGCCGCTCGCGCTGCACGCGACCGAGGCGAGCTCGTTGTCGAACATCCGGTTGTCGAGCGTCGCGAGCACCTCGCGGTGGTTGCCGTTCACGGCGTTGCGGGCGTCGGTCTGCGTGACGAAGGCGCGGCCGCTCGGGTCCACGGCGAGCCCATACAGCAGCGTGCCGAGGCCCGTCACGACGGCGACCTCCTGGTCCGTCGCCGTGTCGTACACGAACAAGTCGCGATCGGGCGCCTGCGGGTCGATCACGATGTTCTTCGTCGTACCGGGGATGTTGGGCTCGGTGACGAAGGCCTGGATCTGCGGCAGGCCGAGCGTGCATTGCCCCCCGATCGTGCCGCTGCCGACGCCGGTCGGGCAGGCGGAGATCTCGCTGCGGTTGCCGCTCTCCATCGCAGCCACGTAGAGCAGGCCGTTGCGCACCGCGATCGCGCGCGGCTCGGCGGCGCGCACGGGGATGAAGCCCGTCACCTGATAGGTCGTGGCGTCGATCACCGCGATCAGGTTGCGCGAGGAGAGCGCGACGTAGGCCTTGTTGTTGCCGGCGAAGGCGATGCCCGCGGGCTCGTCGAACTGCGTCGCGAGCGCCGCGTCGAGCACCTGGATCGTTTCGACGACCTCGCGGAAGCTCGTGCTGCCCGGCGCCACGTCGATCACGCTGATCGAGTCGCTGACGTGGTTGGACACCCAGACTTCGCTGCCGTCGGGCTTCACCGCGATCGAAACGGGCTCGATCCCGACGTCCACCTGACGCACCTGCTTCAGCGGGGCGGTGGTGAGCACGCTGACCGTGTTGCTCGTCGTGTTCGCGACGTACACCTCGGCCCCGCTCGGCGAAACCGCGATCGGATTCACCTGCGGGCTCGCGAAGTTCTGGAACCCGGGCGCCTCGTGGACGATGGCGCCGCCCGCGAGCGACGCGGCAGGCAGCGCGCAGACGAGCAGGGCGATGGCGAACCGCAGCGACATGGGCACCTCGAGCGATCGGACGCGACGTCCGAGGGGCATCATACGCGGACCCGAGCGCGAATCGGCGCACAACTTGCTCGAACGCGAACGGCCGGCCGCGATAGCATGCCCGCCCACTCACCAGGAGACCGACCGTGATCGTGATCCACGCTTCGTTGCTGATCGACCCTGCCAAGAGCGACACCTTCGCCGCCGCGGCGAAGACGATGATGACCGAGTCGCACAAGGAGCCGGGCTGCCACACGTACGTGTTCACGAAGGACCTGAGCGAGCCGGGCCGCTTCTACATCATCGAGGAGTGGGCGAGCGACGAAGCGCTCGCCGTGCACTTCAAGGCGCCGCACATGGGGGTGTTTCAGCAGGCGATGGGGGGCGTTGGGGTGAAGGAGATGAAGGCGGAGCGGTTCGTGGTGTCTTCGAAGGGGCCGCTTCGGCCGTAGGGGCTCGCGTTCGCACCTTTCAGCGCGCTTGCGGTTGCGGTTGCGCTCGCGCGGGCAGCGCAGCCGCGGCGGGGCCGGCGGCGGCGGCTGGCGATGGCTCGCTATCGGCCCCGCTCTGCGGGTGTCTCGGGCGTTTGCGGCGCACGC